>CAYNYF010000086.1:0-18149 GCA_964401385.1 uncultured Planctomycetaceae bacterium
ATTAAAGCGGTACGCGAGCTGGGTTCAGACCGGCGTGAGCCAGGTCGGTCCCTATCTGCCGTGGGCGCAGGAATCTTGAGGGGATGTTTCTTCAGTACGAGAGGATCAGGAAGCACCGACCTCTGGTGTACCGGTTGTCCCGCTAGGGGCACCGCCGGGTAGCTAAGTCGGGAAAGGATAACCGCTGAAAGCATCTAAGCGGGAAGCCCACCCCAAGATGAGGATTCCATGTTGCCTTCGGGCGACGAGAGCCCCCTGGAAGACTACCAGGTTGATAGGCCGGAAGTGTAAGACGCGAAATCGTCTCAGCTAACCGGTACTAACGGGCGATTGCTTGATCACATTTATCACAGGTCCGCGCAGACCGCGCGACCACGCCGCCTTACGCGGTGAATCTTGCAGCTTACCTCTATGACGACTCACCGGCCGCGCGCGGCGAAAGCGGCGCGCGAGCCTGTGGCGGTGTCCATACGTTGCGGGAAACACCTGTTGGGTCCCCCTTGTGGGGTCCCTTCCATCCCGAACACAGCAGTGAAGCCGCAACGGCCGATGATACCGGATAACGGGAAAGTAGGTGAACGCCGCCTTACACGAAAAAAGCCAACCGAAAGGTTGGCTTTTTTCTTTTTCTGACCGATACAAGCATAGAATGCATGAAATTGCCGTACGCTCACTTTGGGAAAGGCCATGCCATGTATGACAAGGGGCACAAGAAAGGCACGGTTCGGTTCTCAGTCCGGGCCGGCAAGGGGAAGCGAAAGGCCGCTGTGGCCGGCGATTTCAACCAGTGGAAGCCCGCGGCCATGCGCCGGCAGAAGAACGGCTCGTTCGCGGCCACCCTGGCAATGCCGCCCGGACGCCATGAGTACAAGTTCGTGCTCGACGATGACTGGATCCACGACATCGACGTGCCCGAGACCATCATGAATGGCTACGGCACGTTCAATTCGGTCGTCATCGTCGACTGACCGGCCGCGCCGCGCCCAGGATGAGTTGTCGCAGTTCGGGCCACGGACCGGCCCGCCGGTCAAACCGCGCAAGCCCGGACGGACAGGCTGACTATCGCCGCAGGCAAATTCCGCTGCTCACCTCACCCGCCGGCCGCTTCCGGGCACACGCACTCTTTCAGAAGCGCTTTCCATGAAGGCGCTTAGCGACGGGCCCCATTTCCTGGGGGCACGCCCCCGGCCGCTGCGGGCCATCTTTCCCGGTAAAGTTCGTTGTCAGCCCGCCCGGAATGGATTAAACAGGGCCGGTTGGCTTGAACAATCCAATTTCATGGGAGGCCGAAATGGCGGATACGCATACCGGTCCGGCCCCGGCCAGGGAAGTTCGGGTCCGTCGCCGAAACGACGCCCGCGTCCTGATGGCCGGAGACGAAATGGCGGCGGTGTACTTCTGGACGGATCGCCTGGTCTTCAGCGTCTCGCAGATTCCCCCCGGCGGCCGCAGCAGCCTCGACCCCGGTCACAAGGGCGCCGACGAGGTCTGCTACGTTATCCAAGGCACGCTGGTGCTGGAGTTCCCCGAGCTTCAGCGGTGGGAGCGGATCTCGGCCGGCGACGCAATCGTGATCCCCCAGGACGAGCCGCACACGGCCATCAACCCCGGAAGCGAGATCGCCGTCAGCGTCTGGGCCACCGCCCCCCATCTGGGCTATCAAATCGAGGACCTTACCGGCGTGCCCTCGCCGCAGGGGCAATGAGGATGGATCAGACGTCCCTTACGATCCGCGCGGGCATCTCAGCCGCCCGCATGGCCGAGGACGTCAAGGCGCTGGTTTCCTGCGCCCCGCGGCACGCGGCCACCGACAACGAGCACCGGGCGGCGGCGTACGTGGAAAACCAGTTCCGCTCCGCCGGCGTCGACGTCCGCGTCGATCGCGTCGAAGGGATCAACTCCTGGAAGCTCAACGACTGCCGGGTCAAGGTGGTCCGCCCGGTCGCCCAGGAGCTGACCAGCATCGCCCTGCTGGGCTCGGGGGCGACCGCTCCGGAAGGCGCGGTCGCCGAGCTGGTGTACGTCGGCATGGGGCGGATGGAAGACTTCGCCCGGGCGGACGTGAGCGGCAGGTTCGTCATGCGCGACCCGCCGCGGGCATTGATGCTGGACAACGCCTCCGACGAGACCGCCCCGCAGGGCCCCACGCAGATGTTGATCGAGCGCGGCGCGGCCGGGTTCGTGGAGCACTCCCGCCTACCCGGAAAGATCCTCCAAATGCCGCTGCTGTCCGGGCCGGAGGGCCTGCCCGTGCCGGCGGTGGCCGTCACCTACGAGGACGGTCAATACCTCAAGGAGCTGCTGCGCGAGTGGTACGCCGTGCCGCGAGGCTTCAAGCGGCGGGATGAGCACTGGCCGGTGGAGCTGCGTGTGTGGGTGGACGCCGAAAGCGCGCCCGGCCACGGGGTCAACGTCATCGGGCGGATTGCCGGAACCGGCGCCGATGAGGTGGTTTGTCTGGTCGCCCATCACGACAACGCCCACGGCCCGGGCGCCTGCGACAACGCCGCGGCCGTGGCGGTCAACCTGGAAACCGCCCGCGTGCTGGCGCGCATGCCCGCCCCCAAGCGGACGATCGAGTTCCTCTCCGTCACCGCCGAGGAATACGGCGAGATCGGATCGGGGGCGTACGTGAGCAAGTACGTCCGGCCGGATCCGTCCCGCTACGCCGGCTGCGTGGTGCTGGACATCATCGGCAACGGCGATCACCTCTACTACATCACCGAGTCGATCTGCCTGGGCAAGCTGGTCCACAACGACCCCGCCCTGAACCGCAAGCTCTGCGAGGCGGTCGACCAGCTCGGCTACGCGATCGAGCCGACGCCGCTGGAGTACGCCAGCGACGACGGCCCGTTCATATTGGCCGGCGTGCCCACGTCGTACCTGGCCAAGCTCATCTCGGCGAGCTGGCCCTGGCTGCACACGTACATGGACGACTTCGAGGTCGTGGACATCAACGGCCTGACCGTCATCGCGGAAATCGTCGCCAATACCATGTGGCGGATTGCCAACGAGTAGGACAGCAGAGGAAAGCCAAAGTGGAGACACAAGCCATGATACGGACGATCATTCCAATCGTTCTGGCGGCGAGCGCGGCCCTGGCCGCGGGCGCGCAGCTACAGATCGGCAAGGACATCGTCACCCGCAACGACGCCCTGCGGGCGACGCTGAAGCTCCAGAAAGCTCTGCGCGGCGCCGGACGGCTGAAGCTGACCTGGACCGACTGCTACGGTCGGACGGTCGCCGTCGTGGAAAAGGACGTGCGGGTCGCCGGCGACTCGCTGCCCGTCGAGCTGCCCCTGAGCCGGGCCGTCGCCATGCAGAACTTTCTGGCGGCCGAACTCACCGTGGGCGATGCCACCGTCCGCGCGCCCAAGAAAAGCTTCATCGTCACCCCCGACCAGACCAAGTGGGACGACTACCAGATCATCATGTACAACGCCTACAAGACGCCCGCCCAGCAGTGGGCGCTGCGCGACGTGGGCATCACCGCCGGGCAGATTCAGTCCGGCCGGACGCAGTCGGCCGACGGCGGCAAGAGATGGTGGTCCTGCAACTACCGCTGCTACTGCGACCAGATCAATCACCGCTACTTCGCCGCGTATCACTCGCCCGCCTACAACCCCAAGCACAAGAAGCACCAGCAGGCCGAGGCCGCCTACCGGCGCGACCGGACCAGCGTCGAGCCGTTCAAGCGCAAGCCCTGCTTCCACGATCCGGAGGCGCGCAAGGCCGCCATGGCCCGCCAGCGCCGGGCCGTGCAGATGCAGATGGCCTTCAAGCCGTTCATGTACGCCACGGACGAGTGCGGCATCGGCAACCTGGTCGAGGCGATCGACTTCTGCTTCGACCCGCGGTCCCTGACGGCCTTTCGCAAGTGGCTGACGGCCGAGTACGGCTCGCTGCGGGCGATCAACGCCGAGTGGGGCACCGACTTCAAGAAACTCGCCGACGTCGTCCCCTTCACCACCGATCAGATGATGGCCCGCGCCGGGGAGAACTTCTCGCCCTGGGCGGACCACCGCCACTTCATGAACAAGGTCTTCGCCGACGTGCTGAAGGAAGGCTGCGACGTGTTGAAGGAGGTGGACCCCGAGGCGATCGGCGGGATCGTCGGGGCGCAGATGCCCTGCGCGTTCGGTGGCTACGACTACTGGCTGCTGAGCGAGGCCCTCGACTGCATCGAGCCGTACAACATCGGCAACAACCGCGAGATCTGGCGCTCGCTGGCCCCGGACAAGCCGGCCGTCACCACCGCCTTCGGCTTCGGCGACATGGAGGTCTGGCGGCTGTGGTATCAGTTCCTCCACGGCGACCGCGGCATCATCATCTACGACGAGAAGAACCGCTACCTGACCGCCGATGCCAAGCCGACCAAGCTCGGCGCCGACATCGCCCCGACCTACAAGGAGCTGACCGGCGGGCTGCGAAAGCAGCTTGCCTATATGGAGCGGGTCAACGACCCGGTCGCCGTTCACTACTCCCAGCCCTCGATCACCGCTCACTGGATGCTCGAGGTCCGCCCGACGGGCAAGAACTGGATCAACCGCGGCAGCGCGTCCGAGCGGAGGTCCTCCGAGTTCCTGCGCCTGCGCGAGTCCGTCACCAAGCTGCTCGAGGACAACCTCCGCCAGTACTACTTCGTCTCCTACGGGCAGCTCGAAAACGGCGCCTTCGACAAGATGGACGCCAAGGTGCTGGTCCTGCCGCAGTCGATCGCGATGTCCAAGGCCGAGTGCGACGCCGTGCGCCGCTTCGTCGCCCGCGGCGGCACGGTCATCGCCGACTGCCGCACGGCGCTGATGGACTCACACTGCAAGCTGCTGGAAAAGGGCCAGCTCGACGACCTCTTCGGCATCGAGCGGAAAGACCTGAAGTTCGCCCCCGGCAAGCCGGGGCTGCGGGTGGACGAGGACCTCCCCGCCAAGGCCGGCCCTATGCCGGCCGACTACGGCCTGGCGGGAGCCAAGCTCCGTGCCGCCGAGCCGGGAGTCCGGGCCGTCAGGGGAACCCTCGTCACCTACCGAGACGCCGATGGCACTCCGGTCGGTATCTCCCGGAAGCACGGAAGAGGCAGCACGGTTTACCTGAACATGGTCCTCACGGACTACCACCGCTGGCGCCTCAAGCCGCCCGAGGGCGCCCCCGCCCGGCGGCTGATGTGGGGGATGCTCCAGGAGGCGGGCGCGGGCGTTCAGTACCGGCTTCTGGACGAGCGGGGCCGCCTGGGGCCGTGGCTGCCGGGGGTGGAGGTGCACCCGTGGCAATGCGGGGATCTGAGAATCCTCGGCATCCATCGCAACTACCAGCTCCGCGTTAGTGAGCTCGGCCCGCCGGAGTACCGCAGTCAGGCGGCGCTGGAGAAGCCGATGAAGCTCAAGCTCGACCTGGGCAAGGCCCGCGCCGTCTACGACCAGCGGACGGGCAAGTACCTCGGCAAGCGCCGCAACATCACCTTCGACGTGCCCCAGTACGAGCCGGTCATCTTCTCGATTCTCCCGGAGCCGGTGGAGAGCATGACGATCACGGCGCCGGCCGCGGCCAAGCGCGGCGGACTGGTCAAGGCGACCCTCACGCTGAAGGGCAAGGCGCTGGGCGACACGCACGCCTTCCGCGTCAGCGTGCTCGGCCCGGACGGCAAGGAGCTGCGCATGCTGAGCCGGACACTGGTCGCCGGCAAGGGCCGGGCCGGCTGGACGGTGCCCATCGCCGCGTCCGACCCGGCCGGGGAGTACACGCTCCGCGCCCGCGACGTGGCCACGGGCCTCGCGGCCGAGCACAAGCTGAAGGTGAAGTGACGACAGAGCGGCAATGCCCTCGCCGAGTCGATTATGGGCAAGAAAGACAAAGTAACGCGGTGCAGCATCTGCGGCCGCGAGCCGGTCGAGGAGGACTTTCCGCGGAGGGTCTGCCCCCGCTGCGACGCGATGGCTTTGAACGACGCGGCCCGTCCCGCCCAGGCCGCTCCGGACGGCAGCCTCGGCGACAACCCCGTCTACATCGACGGCAGGCAGTGCTGGCGGCATTACCGCCGCGGCGGCGGCTGGGTGACCATGGTGGATATCCACAACTGCCGCGACATGCACGAGTTCTGCAAGGTCAACGAGCTGCCGGCGCCGTGAGCCTGGCGGAAGTCCGCCGATCCGCTTGCGCGGCGGGCTGCCGTTCGCCCGCGCCGCAGGCGCCGGAGTCCGCCACAGGCCGGCTGGTCCGACCCGTCAATCTCCTGCCCGCCGGAAGCCTTCCCTCGTAAGCAACACAACCGGCACGTTCGATACAGGCCGCACCCCGCCGGCAATTGCCCGCCGCGCTGGACAGGAAAGCCCGCGACTGCGATAAATGCCCGATAAAGCTGCTGTGGATGTTTCGGCGATGAGCGATTCCGGCAAAGCCCGCCTGGAGATTCTTCGCCCTGCCGCCGGCAGGAAGTTCGCCTGCGCGCTGCTGGACTTCGACGGCACGCTGAGCCTGATCCGCCAGGGCTGGCAGGGCGTGATGGTTCCCGTGATGGTGGAGATTTTGCGCGGCCTGGACCACGGCTTGAGCGGCCCGGAGCTGGAAGAGCTGGTGCGGGAGGACGTGGAGACCCTGACGGGCAAGCAGACGATCTATCAGATGATCCGCCTGGCCGAGCGCGTGGAGCAGTTCGGCGGCACGCCGGGCGACCCGCTCGAGTACAAGCAGGAGTACAACCGCCGGCTGATGGCGAGAATCGAGCACCGCCGGCGCGCCCTGGCCGAAAGGTCCCGCCTGCCTGGCGGAGGTGGGCAGACCCGCCGGGGCGATGAGATGCTGCTGCGCGGGGCCAGGGCGATGCTCGAGGCCCTGCGGCAGCGGGGATTGAAGCTCTACCTCACCAGCGGCACGGACGAGCCCTACGTCCTGGAGGAGGCCAACCTGCTCGGCATCGCCGACTACTTCGATGGCGGCATCTACGGGGCGCGCGAGGACTACGGCACCTTCTCCAAGGCCAAGGTCATCCGGCGGATGCTCACCGAGAACGCCATCGACGGTAAGGCCCTGCTGAGCCTGGGCGACGGGTTCGTCGAGATCGTCGAGACCCGGGCGGTCGGCGGCTACGCCGTCGGCGTCGCCAGCGACGAGGCCCGCGGCGGCGGGCAGGTCGACCCCTGGAAAAGGGATCGCCTCATCCGGGCCGGGGCGGATATGATCGTCCCGGACTTCGCCGAGCCGGCGCCCATGCTGGCGGCGCTGTTCGGCTCGGAGGGCCAGCGGCCATGACCAGCCGATACGAAACCTTTGACACGTCCAGGCTGCACCTCCGCCCGCTGCGCCAGCGCAGGCACGACATGGACGTTTCGTCCGTGCTCCAGGTCGGGCAGGTCGATCAGCCCTTCGCCCACGACGCCCTGCCCGTCCTGGCCGAGCGCATCGTCGCCGCCCGCGCCGCCGGCGGGGCGGTGATGCTGATGATGGGCGCCCACGTGATCCGCGAGGGCCTGGGCCGCTACGTCATCGACCTGATGCGCCGCCGCGCGGTGGACATCGTGGCCACCAACGGCGCCGGCGTGATCCACGACTACGAGCTGGCCCTGATCGGGGCGACGAGCGAGAGCGTTGCCGACTACGTTCGCGTGGGCCAGTTCGGCCTGTGGCGCGAGACCGGGCGCATCAACGAGATCGTCTCCGCCGCCGCGGCCGAGGGGCTGGGCCTGGGCGAGGCCGTCGGCCGGGAAATCCTCCGGGGCCAATACCCCCATCGCGACGTCAGCGTTCTCGCGGCCGGGTATGAGCTGGGCGTGCCGGTGACGGTCCACGTCGGCATCGGCTACGACATCATTCACGAGCATCCCAACTTCGACGCCGCCGCCACCGGCGCCGCCAGCGGGCGCGATTTCCTGATCTTCGCCCGCAAGGTCGAGTCGCTCGAAGGCGGCGTGCTGCTGTGCTTCGGCTCGGCGGTGATGGGCCCGGAGGTGTACCTGAAGGCCTTGTCCATGGCCCGCAACGTCGCCGCCCAGGCCGGCCGCGAAATCCGCCACTTCACCACGGCCGTGGTCGACCTGCTGCCGCTTCCGCCGGACCTGACCGCCACCCCGCCCAAGACCGACCCGGCCTACTACTACCGTCCGCTGAAGACCATCCTCATCCGCACGGTCGCCGACGGCGGGCAGAGCTTCTACGTTCGGGGCCGTCACCGGGCGGTGCTGCCGGCGCTGCACAAGGAGATCGTCTCCCGCCTGGACGGCCCGGGGCCCGCGCCATGAACCGGCAGCGCTTCGAACAAATCACCGGCGCGTACGGGCGGCTGAAGGTCGTGGTCGCGGGGGATTTCTGCCTGGACCGCTACCTGCACGTGGATGCGTCTCTGAAGGAGCGTTCGCTGGAGACGAACCTGCCGGCCCACCAGGTGGTCCGGGTCCGGCCGCAGCCCGGGGGGGCGGGAACCGTGCTGACCAACGTGCTGGCCCTGGCCCCGGCCGAGGCGCGGGCGGTCGGCTTTTGCGGCCAAGACGGCGAGGGCTACGAGCTGCTGCGCGCCCTGCGGGCCCTCGGGGCGAATCTGGATTCCTTCTGCCGCACTCGCCGGCGGACGACCTTCACCTACACCAAGCCGCTGCTGATGCGGCCGGGCCGGTCGCCGGAGGAGCTGAGCCGGCTGGACATACGGGACCGAACGCCCACGCCGGCCGGGCTGGTCAAGAGGATCATCGCCAAGCTTCACTCCGCCGCGGCCGACGCCGACGCGGTTGTCCTGCTGGAGCAGGTCACCGAGAGCCGCAACGGGGTGCTCTCGCCGCCGGTCAAGCAGGCCGTCGCCGAGCTGGGGCGGCAGGCCGGCGGCAAGGTCTTCCTGGCCGACAGCCGCTGCGAGCCGGGAGGGTTCGCCAACGTCCACCTGAAGGTCAATCGCCAGGAGCTGCGCCGCCACTTCGCGGACGAAACCTCCGACCCCGAGGCCCTCGCCCGGCGCTGGTCGGGCCAGACCAACCGGTACGTCTTCGCGACGCTCGGGGCCGACGGACTCCTCGGCGCCGCCCCGGACGGGCAAGTCCACCGCGCCGCCGGAATCAGGCGGGAAGGCCCGATCGACGTCGTCGGCGCCGGCGACGCCGTCTCGGCGCATCTGGCGATGGCGCTGGCGGCGGGGGCGTCGCTGCCCGAGGCCGTCGAGCTGGCCAACCTCGCCGGCAGTATCGTCGTCGGAAAGATCGGCACCACCGGCACCGCCACCATCGCCGAATTGGCCGGAGCCCTGGGACAGACGGGCCGGGACTTGTAGAGAAACCATCATGGACGGTCAGTACAAGCTATTCTGGGGCGACAGCCACTCCAATCTGCACCTGGTGATGCCGGGTTTTCAGGAGGCGCACTTCCCGGCCGCTGGGGCAACGGACACCAACCTTCCGCGCGAGGTTGCGGCCGACCTGGACGCGGCGCTGGAGCACGCCCAGGCCGTGCTGGACTTCTGGCCCATCGCCTACTACCCGTACACGTACCGACTGGAGAAGGGCTTCCGCGTGGAGGGCTGGCGGGACGAGCGGGAGCTGGCCGTGGCGTGGCGGGCGATCTGCGCCCTGGCGGCCTCGGGCAACCGCGACGACGAATTGGTGATCTTCCCGGGCTTCGAGTGGCAGGGCGACAACCGTCACGGCGACCACAACGTCTTTTTCCTCACCGACCACCCGCCCCTGCTGGAGGTGCCGACGCTGCCGGAGCTGTACGCCGAGATTCGCCGCCGCGGGCTCAAGGCGCTGGTCATACCCCACCACACGGCCTACCGCACCGGCTTCCGGGGCAAGGACTGGGGCGTCCACGACGAGCAGCTCTCGCCGTTCGCGGAGATCTTCTCGAGCCACGGCTGCAGCGAGTCAGACGAAGAATGGATCGGTCTGCGGCGCAACTGGCACATGGGACCGGGCGTCTCCGGCGGCGCGATTGAAGACGGCCTCGACCGCGGGATCCGCGTGGGGATCATCGCCTCCACGGACGAGCACAACGCCACCCCCGGCACCTACGGCTGCGGGCTGATGGGCTGCTACGCGCGGGCGCTGACCCGCCAGGCGCTGTGGGAGGCCTTTCAGGCCCGGCGGGTCTACGGCGTCACGGGCGACCGCATCCGCCTGGACTTCAGCGTCGAAGGCGTGCCGATGGGCGGGGCGATCGCCAGGTCCGGCCCCGTTCGGACGCTCACGCGCGTCCGCGGTTGCGACGCCATCGACCGCATCGAGCTGCTGCGGAACAACCGCCCGATCGCCGCCCACTGCCACGGCGGCACGTGGACGCCCCCGGCCGGCGGGGGGCGCATCCGCGCCAAGCTCCGAGTCGAGGTGGGATGGGGGCCGAAGCGCGAGGATCTTGCGGACGTGCCCCCGCGGCAGTGGAGCGGCCGCATTCAGGTGCCCGACGGCGCGGTGCTCTCGGCCGAGCCTTGCTGGAGGCGGCGCGGACAGCGGCTCGGCAGCCCTGACGGCGGGCAGTGCGACTTCGGCTTCGTCACGACCTCCAGTCCGCCGCCGCACGGAGGCGTGCCCACCGAGGCGGTGATCTTCGAGATCGAGGCCAGACCGCAGGACACACTCCGGCTGGAGCTCAACGGCAAGACCGTCACCATGACTCTGGGCGAGGCCATGGCCGGCTCGCAGATCGTGAGCTTCATGGACGAGGCCAAGGCGCTGGTCCGCCGGACGTACGGGATCGACTCCGACGCGCTGTTCCGAACCGACCGAGTCTACTTCTACAGCTACAAGGCCAAGATCCACCGGGCCGTCCCCGACGAGGGCCTGACCGCGGAGCTGGTCTACACAGACGCCGACCCGCCGGGCGGGGTGAATCATTATCGCGTTCGCGTCACGCAGCGGAACGGGCAGGTCGCGTGGTCGAGCCCGGTATGGGTCCAGAACGGGTAATCGGAAGCAGTGATGGAGGCGAACCGGTGACGAAGCGCCTGGCCATCGAGATCGGCGGCACGAAGCTCCAGGCGGCCGTGGGCGACGCCGAGGGGAAAATCTCGGACGTTCGGCGCTGCCCCGTGCCGCCGGGCTCGGACGCCGGAGACATCCGCCGCCTGCTGGTGAGTCTGGTCCGGCCGCTCGCCCGCGCGCGCGGCATGGAGCGCGTCGGCATCGGCTTCGGCGGCCCGGTGGACGCCGAGGGCGGGCGGATCGTGCGGAGCTTTCACGTTGCCGGCTGGGACGGCTTCGGCCTGCGGGAGTGGGCCGAGGGGCAGTTCGGCCTGCCTTGCGTCATCGAGAACGACACCAACTGCGGCGCCCTGGCCGAGGCCCGCGCGGGCGCCGGCGCGGGGGCGAAGGTGGTCTTCTACACCAACGTCGGCAGCGGCATCGGCGGGGGCATCGTGATCGACGGCAAGCTTTACCGCCGGCCCCTGGGCGCCGCCGAGATCGGCCACACCCGGCTGTGGGACGCCCGCTCGGGCGAATACGTCATCGTGGAGAAGCTTTGCAGCGGCTGGTCGATCGGGCGGATGGCCCGCGAGCAGGCGGCCGAGGGCGGAATGCCGAAAGTGCTGCAACTGGCCGGCGGGGACGCAGAGGCCATCACCGCCGAGCACGTCGGCCGAGCGGCCGGCGCGGGCGAGGCGGCCGCCGTCGATCTCATCGCCGCCGCCGCCGGCAACTTCGCCGTGGCCCTGTGCAACGTCATCGCCCTGATCAGCCCGGACAGGATCGTCGTCGGCGGGGGCGTCTCGCTGATGGGCGAGGCGTTCTTCCGCCCGCTGCGGGAGGCGGTCGCCCGGCAGGCCTTCGGACCCTACGCCGGTCGCTATCAGATCGTGCCGGCGGCGCTGGACGAAAACGTCGTCCTGGTCGGGGCGCTGCTGCTATGATGGCGAACCGCGAGGAGCTTCGCAGATGGCTGACTATGACGTGATCGTTGTCGGCGGCGGGCCGGCGGGCATCTGCGCCGCCGCCCAGGCCGCCGGTGCTGGCGCCAAGACGCTCCTGGTCGAGAAAAACGGGCTGCTGGGCGGCACTCTGACTGCCGGCGGGGTGAACTTCCCGGCGTTGTTCCACGCGTGGGGCAGGCAGGTGATCGCCGGGATTGGATGGGACCTCGTTCGGCGGACCGTCGAGGAGGCCGGCGATGAGATGCCGGATTTCTCCGACCGCGGCGGTCACGCTCGCCGCCACGTCCGCGTGAACAAGGCGATCTTCGCCGCCCTGGCCGACGAGGCGATTCTGGGCGCCGGCGCGGAACTGCTCTTCCACGCCATGCCTTTCTCGGCGGCCTTTGAGGACGGCGCCTGGCGCGTCGACCTGTGCACGAAGGGAGGAGCGCGGCGCGTGCAGGCGGAGGTCCTCGTGGACTGCACCGGCGATGCCAACGTGGTCGCCCTGGCCGGACTGGAGCTTGTCCGGCACGAGCCGTCCCAGCCCGGCACCCTCGTGATGAGGTGCGGAGGCTACGACCCGGACGGCCTCGACTACGAAGCCATCCACGCTGCGTTCCGCGAAGCCCTAAAGGCCGGGCAGATCAGGCACACCGACCTCGGCTGGCGGAAGGACGGACCTGAGGGCTTCCTGCGGCGCTTCGGCGCAAACGCGAACCACATCACCAGCGTCCGGGCCGACACCAGCGACGGGCGGACCCAGGCCGAGATCGAGGGGCGGCGGTCGATGATGCGGGCGTTCCGCTTCCTCCGCGCCCAGCCGGGCCTGGAGAACCTGCGGATCGACTACTTCGCGCCGGAGTGCGGCATACGTGAGACAGTGGTCATCCGAGGCAGGAGTACAATCACGGGGGCCGACTACACGAGCGGACGGAAGTTCGACGATGCCGTCTGCTACAGCTTCTACCCCATCGACATCCATCTCGACCACGGGGAGGGCATCGACCTTCGCGGCCTCGCCGAAGGCATCGTGCCGACGATCCCCCGCGGGGCCATGCTGCCGGCGGGCAGCGAGTTCCTCATCGTGGCCGGACGGTGCATCTCCGGCGACAAGGAGGCCCACTCGGCCTATCGCGTCGAGGCCACCTGCATGGCGACCGGTCAGGCGGCCGGGGCGATGGCGGCGCTGTCGGCCCGCGCCGGCCTTGGTCCGGAGGAGCTTCCCCTGGACGAGGTCCGCGATCTGCTCCGCAGGCACGGGGCAATCGTCCCTGGCGAGGAGGGGACATAGGCGCCGGGCCTATGCCAGCCATTCGTCCAGGTGCTCGGCGACGAACTCGTCGTCGATGAGGTGGGGATAGTCGCGGCGGACGCGCTGGATCTGCTCGGCCTGACCCGCCGAGAGCGTCTCGCCGGCGTCCAGGCAGCGCGGCGAGGCCAGCAGCCCCTGGCCGTGGAGGACGTGCTGGATTCCGGCGATGCAGCCGGCGAAGTCGTTGGCGACGTCGAACAGGGCGGCGTTGCCGTCGGTGACCTGCGCCGCCAGTGTCAGCAGGTCCGGCGGGATCGCCTCGGATTCCTCGGCGATGCTCCGCACGCGGGTGAACGTCTCCGCCGCCCGGCGCGTCCAGACGGCCCAGTGGCCCAGCAGCCCGCCGACGATCCGCTGAGAGACGCCTTGCCCGCCCGCCTTCACCTCAAACCGCGTCAGCAGGTCCGCGATGATGTTGTCGTCGTTGCCGGTGTACAGGGCAATCTCGCCGGCGCGCCCGGCGGCGGCGACGCCGCGAACCACGTCCAGCGTGTCGTACCGGTTGAACGGGGCGATCTTGACGGCCAGGACGTTCGGGATTTCGGCGAAGCCCGACCAGAAGTCAAACCCCAGCCGCCGCCCGCCGACCGCCCGCTGGAGATAGAAGCCGAAGATCGGCATGAGCCTGGCCACCTGGCGGCAGTGCTCGACCAGCTCGTCGGTCCCGCCGGCGGCGAAGGCGGCCAGCGAAACCAAGCCGGCGTGGTAGCCCATTCCCGCGGCCAGGTCCGCCTCGCGTACCGCTTGGTCGGTCTTGCCGCACACCCCGGCGATGCGCAGGAGCCTCGGCCCGCCGGCCCGCTCAATCTCATCGAGCGCATCGGCCGCACATTGCAGCACGGGCTTGAGCAGCATCACGCCGAAGTCGCGAATGGCAAACTGCGTGGTGTGGACGCCCACGGCCACGCCGCCCGCGCCGGCGGCGGCATAGTACCGCGTCAGCGCCCGCTGGCGCCGCTCGTCGAGCCTGCCCTCGCTCGTCAGGGCCAGCGGATGGGCCGGGATGAGCAGGCCGCCCCCCACCGCTGCGGCGACCCACTTTTCCGGCATGGGATATTCGGGCATCGTTTACTCCGTCCCGGCGGCTCAGTATTTGCCGTCGCGCGTCTGAAAGTGCGTGGGCTTTCCCAGCGTCCGCCCGCCGCCGGCGACCCAGCGGGCCGTCCACTCCAGCACCCGATCGATGGGCACGGACGGCTCGCCCAGCAGCTTGTGCGCCGCCGACGCGTCCGACAGAAGGGCCGTGTCCGCCTCCAGGCCGGTGAATCGGACTTTCCTGCCCATCAGCTCCCCCAGGCGCTGGGCGACCTGCCGCAGGGAGAGCTTCTCGACGCCGGTCAGGTTGATCGCCAGCGCCGGGCAGGCCGCGTGCTCCAGCAGCCGCAGGACCGCGGCGTTGACGTCCCCCTGCCAGATCACGTTGAAATACCCCATCGCCAGGTCGACCTCCCTGCCGGCCAGGACGTCCTCCGCCAGATCCACCAGCACGCCGTAGCGCATCTCCACGGAGTAGTTCAGCCGCAGCAGGACCATCCGCGTCCCGTACCTCGAGCAGCAGTACTCCAGCACGCGCTCGCGGGCGACGCAGGAGTTGGAGTATTCCCCCGGCGGCGTCAGCGGGTCCGACTCCACCGAGCCGGACGAGCCCGCCGGAACGAGGTCGTACACGCAGCCGGTGGAGAAAGCCACCATCCGGGCGTCGCGGTAGCGCCGGGCGACGTAGGCGGGAATCAGGGAGTTGACCGCCCAGGTCAGGGCGGGCTGATCGCTCGTGCCGAACTTCATGCCGACCATGTAGACGACGTTCTCCGCCGCCGGCAATGCGCCGACCGCGTCCGGGTCCAGCAGGTCCGCGCGAACCGTCTCGGCCCCGAGCCGCTGAAGCGCCTGGCGGAGCGACGGGTCGTCGAACCGGTCGATCACCATGATCTTCCGGTCGGTTCCGGCCTGCTGGCGGGCCCGGCAGGCCATCGCCGTCAGCGACGGCCCGATCTTGCCGGCCCCGCCCACGATCGCCAGATCGCCATCGAGCCGGCCGAAAAGCTCCACCACCTCTTTCGTCGGCCGGCCGAGAAGCTCCTCCAGCTCCTCGACGGTGTCGATCCGGTCGGGGAAATCGCTGGCTGTGCGCGCCGCGTCCATGCCGGCATTCTTAACCGGCGTCCGGCCGGGTTGCAAGCTCCGCCCGCATCAGGGCCAAACCGTCAAAGCGGTGCGCGTCCGCCGGGCACGCCGTTCGAGCTGTTCGGCGGGATCAAGCGGCACGTGCTGCGGGCCGTCGGGCGACGGCGCGTGAAAGAGGCGGCGCGGTTCTACCTGGCCGGAACCAGCGGGCGCTTGTGCCAGTCCGGCAGCGCAAGCCGGGCGGAATTCTTCCAGGCGGTCAGATACAGTGAGGCCGTGAACTTCGCCGCGGCTCCCAAGCGCTCCTCGGCGAACCGGGCGACCTTGGAATCGCCCGGCAGGGGCGCCTCGGCGAGCGGAAGCTGACTTTCCAGCTCGTACACCTTGTCCAGAAGGGCGTGGCTGCGCTTGATCTCGGCCACGACGGCGGGCATGAGCTTGTCAAAGGCCGCGGGGCGAATCCTGCCGGCGAGGGCCTTCGGTGCGACCTTCACCTTTTGCAGCAGGGCGTCGACCTTGGCGTGGATGCCGCTGCGGGGCGAGCTGCCGTCTTCTTTCACCCGGCCATCGTAGTGAATCGTCGTGTGCAGCGGCTGGCAGGCGTCCTGGGCGTAGTGGGCGAGGATGCCGGCGTACACCAGGCACTTGGCCCGGACGTGCTTGTTCGCCGGCCACTTGCGGTGCTCGGCGAAGGCGAGTGTCAGCCGCTGGGTCCATTCGACGATGGCGTATGGCAGCAGGCCCACCGCTTCCGGCCGGAGGCCCTTGGCGGCGCACAGCTTGACGAAGGCGTACCGCGTCGCCGGCACCGGCTCGCCGGCCAGCAGCTCCAGGTCGAAGTAATGCTCCGGCACCTCCCCGTCGCGCAGCTCCGGCTGCTCCCGCAAGCGGAAAAGGTCCGGGTCGGCCGAGCAGTGGGCGATCGTCTGCGCGCCCGTCCGGAAAAAGGCGGGTAGGCCCGCCGGCAGCGCGGCCGTGGCCGCCTTGGTCGCCAGGTCGTGGCCGGGGCCGTACCAGGCCTGAACCGACCCCAGGCAGGCCAGTGTGGCCAGGCCGCCGACGAGCCAGAGGCGTCGATGTCGGGTGTGTTCCATTGGCCGACTCCTTCTCTCTCCTCGCGGCCGGCGCCGTCATTCATACGGGAACGCGTCCGTCCATTCCGCCTGCGAGAGCTGTATCAGCAGGTCCGCCAGATGCTCGGCCGCTCCTTCGATGAGTCTGCGCCCTTTCTCGGGCGTGGCCTTGCGGACGTCGCCGCCGGCCGAGGCCGGCACGTGCCGGTCCCACGGGCGAACGAAATACACCCCGCCGGCCGAGAGGGCCTCCACGGAGAGCTTGCCGAACGGGAAGACGCCGAACCGGTCCTTCCGCACCAAGTCCTCCCGCAGGTGGAGCATTCGCGAAACCTCGGACTCGCCGCCGTGGTCGCTCGGGTGCTCCACCAGCGGCGGCCGGGCCAGTTCCGGAGGACACGAAGCCATGCACACGAACGCCCCCTGCCCCGGCGGGCGGGCGTCGACGTGGGCCCGCAGGGTGGCGCGGATGGCGTCGGTGTTGCCCCCGTGGCCGCAGTAGACGACGATCTTGCGGATGCCGTCGGCTTCCAGGGCCGAGAAGATGTCCAGCAGCATCTGCATCAGCGTCTGCACGCGCAGCCGGCAGGCAAAAGGGAAGGCCTTGAAATTCACGTTGTTCCCGACCGGCAGCGTGGGATACATCAGGGCCCGCGCGTTTTGCTGATTGGCCAGCAGAACCCCGCGCCGCACGACCGCGTCGCACTGCCAGTAGTCGGTGCCGTACGGCAGCACCGGCCCGTGGGGCTCGACCGACCCGGAGCCCAGGACGACCACTTCCGGCCGGAACTGGCGCACCTGCTCGATCGTCATTTCCATCAGGATCCCGTTCGACACGGCGGTCTCCTTTCCTGGGCGCCGAGGTCCGGCCGGCGGCGTGCCCGCCCGCCGCGGCCGTTGCCCGCCTTGGGCACACAGTCCGGCATTATATAAAGCACCGGTGCGGCCGCGAGCGATTCGCCCCGGCGCGAGCGACTTGAGGCGAGGGGATCGCCCGAGGTCAGTGCGTCAGGTAGTAGACGATGATGTTGATGCCCATGCGGATGGCGGCGTCGTTCTGCTCGGCGGTAAACCACATGCAGCACCAGCCGCAGTGATAATCCCAGGGGCTGCACACCGTCATGATCCGCCCCGTGCCCTTCTCGAACAGCCCGTAGTCCCCGCCGATGCTGCGGTCGCCCTGAAGGTAGATCGCCCCCTCGGGAAACTTGAAATAACAGTTGTACAGCTCGTGGTCCTTCGGGATCAGCCGCATCTCGTTTTCCGGGAACAGACGGTTCATCATCTTCACGTAGTCCCGGAAGAACCGGTCGCCCGTCCGCCCCAGCACGCAGTCGTCGGCGTGCACGAACCCGCCCCGGGCGAGGAACTCCTTCAGGTTCTTCTCCTCGTTCTTGGGCAGGTCGAAGTACCCCTCGGAGGTGGCGAAGACGAACGGATACCGGCACATGTCCTCCAGGTCGGCCAGCCTGACCACCACCGGGTCCTGGCTGACGTTGATGTTGGTCAGTTCCGCCAGCCGCTTGCGCAGGATCACGTCGCCGATGGGGTCGGTGTTCCACTGATCCCCGGTCTCGTCCTTCACGTGGAACATCAGCCGGGGGAAGAAGAACGTCCCCGTCTTGACGGCCTTGGGGGCGCCGGCGTCCTCGGCCGCCCGGGCCAGACCACCCGCCCGGCGGCGCGGCAGCAATATCGACGGCCCGGCCAGCGCCGCCGCACCCACGGCCGCCGCCCGGAGGAACTCACGCCGGCTGAGATGCCGGCGCACCTCCTTGAGGACCTCACGCTTCCAGTCTTTCAGGTCGTCGGGATTATCGAACAG
>CAYNYF010000087.1:0-10143 GCA_964401385.1 uncultured Planctomycetaceae bacterium
ACAGGTGGCTGCAAGCAGCCACCCTACCGCCTCCGTTTCAGAACGGCCAGCCACCCTACTGCCAGCAGGGCCAGCGTCGCCGGCTCGGGGATGGCCCCTCCGCCGCCGGTGCCGTAAAAGTCGGCCCAGATGGTGTAGTCGCCGCCGTCGGTGACGCCGTCGCCGTTGAAGTCGGCGCCGCCCCAGCCCGGGTCGGTATGCGAGTAGCTGTCCGCCCAGATGGTGTAATCGCCGCCGTCCACCAAACTGTCATAGTTGGCATCCCCCGGCGGCGGCAGCACCAGCGTGCCTGCATACGACCAATTGACGGCCAAGCGGCTGATCGACACGGCATACGACACGTTCCCGTCGGTGCAGATGTAGGCCAAGCCGACGTTCTCGTAGTGGCTGGACGGGCCGGTGCCGGCCTCGATGTGGTAGTAGTTCACGTCCTCGACGATGCCCGCCCCGGCCGTGTTCGACGGAAACGGCTCCACGAAGTAGCTGTCCCGGTGCTTGTCGTACGGCGGATCGCCCAGTCCGTCATACGTCTCGGCGTCGCTGTCACTGTCGACGTCGACGACGCCGAAGGCCTTCATCTGCTGAATCTCGCCGGCGTCGGCGCCTTGGAAGCTGGCGTCGGCGAAGAAGGACTTGGCCACGCCGTCGTTGCCGCGGATGGTGAAGGTGACGCCGTACTCGCCGTCGCCTAGGTACTTGTACTGCCAGTCGAGGTAGGGCCGGCCGGCCGGCGGCGGCGTGGGCGGCGGCGTCGGCAGTTGCGGGCCGGTGCCGATTTCCAGTTCCACCCGGCCCCAGTCCACCATGTCGCCATAGGGTGTGGAGGAGGTGATCCTGAGCTCGATGGTGTGCAGCCCGGGCGACAGGCCCAGCGTGTTGATTAGATAGTCGTAGTTGACCGGGAGCGTCTGGCCGGTGCCGTTGTCGAACTCGCCGTCGTAGTCGAGGTCCCACTCGTAGGCGCTGATGGTGTTGCCGCCGTAGGAGTTGATGCCGGCGTAGGAGCTGCCGGCGTCCAGCGTGATCGCTCCGCCCACCCCGACGTAGTAGGGCCCGCCGGGCCTGGCGTCCGGCTCGTATTGCATTGCCTTATCCCAGGCCCACTGGAACCAACTGGTGTTTTGGGCGAACTCGCCCTCCATGGCAGGGGCGTGAGCGCCGTATTCCTTGGCCGGGCCGTACCGCGGCCGGTAGTCGGTCCCCAACTGCGGGTCCGTCCCACCGGCCGGATTGATCTCCCCGCCCGGCAGCGACGGGATGCTCGCGGCCGGATTGTTCCACTTGTACCAATAGTTCGCCTCGTAGGTGAACGTCTCCGGCTGGGTGCCCGGCCCGACGTTCTGCACGCTGGCGACCGGGCCGTAATACACCAGGTTGCGGCGGAAGCTGTTGTAGGCGGGCTCGTAAATGCCTTCTTTGAGAATCCGCATCACCCACCGTTCGGGGTTCTTGATGGTGTTGTAGGAGAACTCGCAGGTAGTGCTGGAGACGTAGGCCAGCGGGGCTTCGCCCATGTCGAAGACGTTGCCCATGGCCACCATGTCGTAGCCTTCCCAGCCGCTGGAGCCGCCGGCGCCGCCGAACTGCTGACCGCGGCTGGAGCCGTCGTAGAAGTAGTTCTTGTAGAAGCCCGACTCATACGCGTAGTCGCCCTTGGGCTGGAAGCCGTTGGCGCCGGCGTAGGTGGGCAGGGTCGGGTAGGTGATGTAGTTCCTCATGAACAGGCTGTTGTGGTTGTTCATGATGTCCACGGCCGAGCCGCCTTCGGCCCAGGTGTCGGCGACACAGTTGTACATCAGGATGTTGTTGGAGCTGGCGAACTTGTAGGCATCGGAGTTGCCCTGGTGGTCCATCCAGCGGGACAGGCTGTTCTTGATGATCATGTGATTGGAGTTGGGCAGCTCGATGTTGTTGGAGTCCTGGACAGCCGTGCCGCCGTGCTCGGCGATGATGCCGTCGACCAGGATGTAGGAGCAACCATTGAGGGAGAAGCATCCGCTGGAATCGGACGTGAACACCGGGCGGTCGTTCGGGTTCTGGGCGACGACGTGGATCATGTCAGCGGAGGTCCCGTGGACGCCGCTGACCCACAGCCGGCTGTTGTAGTTGCCCGGGGCGACGTAGATCGTCTCGCCGGGGCTGGCGGCGTACATGGCGTTCCGCAACTGGTCGACGGTGTAGACGGTAACGCCCAGCGCGGGAACGTTTGTCCGGCCCACCACGATGATAAGGGCAATTGCCGCAAGTAGAAGGGTCGAGAGCTTCCTGGGCATGATCGTATCCTCCGGAACTAATTACTCATGCGAAAGTCGCGTGAAATCACTCCTTGGACAGCAGTACGCCCATTATACAGGCTTTTCCCGATGCGGCAATGCAGGGAACCGGCGAGAACTGGAGCTGGCGGCGCCGGCGTGAATTGGCTTGGGTATTTCCGGACCGATTTGCGGGCCGCAAGTACTCCTGTACCAAGGGCTTACTTCAGTGAGTGCGCATCCGAGCCGCTGCCCGGGCCGCAGCCTGCTCATCAGGCCGGGACGCTCTCGCCGGCCAGCTCGGCCAGTTCCGCGGCCTGCTCGAAGCGGACGGAAATCTGAGCCGACATCCCCGGCTGGGTCATGGTCACGCCGTAGATCTGGTCGGCCATGGCGATCGTCCGCTTGGCATGCGAGATGATGATGAACTGGCTTTCCGAAAGGAACTCCCGCACCAGTTGGACGAAACGCTGGGTGTTGGCCTCGTCCAGAGCGGCGTCGACCTCGTCCAGCACGCAGAACGGGCTCGGCCGGGCGCGGAAGAAGCTGAACAGCAGCGCCAGCGCCGTCATGGTCTTTTCCCCGCCGGACAGCAGCGTGATCGAGCGCAGCTCCTTTCCCGGCGGGCGGGCGACGACCTCGACGCTGCTTTCCAGCGGGTCGTCCGGGTCGGTCAGCAGGATGTCCGCCTTGCCGCCGCCGAAGAGCTTGCGGAACAGATCGTTGAAGTTGGCGCGCACGGCCTCGTAGGCCTGCTCGAACCGTCGCCGGGACTCGGCGTTGATCCGCCGGATGAGGTCGCTGAGCTGGCGCTCGGAGCTGCGGACGTCTTCGGTCTGCTCGCTGAGGAATTTCTCCCGGGCGACCAGCTCTTCCTGCTCGGCGATGGCGTCGAGGTTGACGTTGCCCAGCCGCTCGATCTTGCCGCGAAGCTCGGCGATCTCCGCCCGCACCGCCTCCCAGTCGCGCTGCTGGTCGTGGGTGTAGGAGGGGTAGGCACTCGGCAGGTCCATGCCCAGCTCCTCGGCCGTGCGGGAAACGAGGTTCTCAACGCGGACCTCGACCTCGCCCAGCTTCAGGCGGATTTCGTTGACCTGTTCGGACAGCTCCTCGTGGGCCTTGCGATCGGCGGCGAGCTGGGTGCGAATCTCCTCGAGCCGCTGGACCAGTGATCGGCGCGACTCGGCCGTTTCCTCGACCTCGCGCACCAGGGCGGCCTTTGACGCCAGCAGTTCCTGGATTTGTGATCTGGCATCGGCCGCACCCGCCTGGGCCTCCTGCCGCCGCTGCCGGGCCTCGTCCATTCTCTCTCGCAGGCGGGTCAGCTCGACGGACAGCGCCTCGTGCTCGGTCCGGACGTGTTGCAGGGTCTGCTTCATCGCCGCTTGTTTCTGCTGCGCTTCGGCCAGGGCCACCTGGGCCGCGGTCACCTCGGCCGTCAGGGCCTCCTGGCGATCATAGGCGCCGGCCACGGCCTCGTTCAGTCGGGCGATCTCCGATTCCCGCTGCTCCTGCAGGGCTTCCAGCTCGGCCGCCCGTTGCCTGGCCTGGTGCTCGGCCTGGACGGCGGATTGGATTTCCTTGGCCAGTTGCCCGACCTCCTCGTTCAGCAGGGGGGCTTCGCGCCGCAGCTCGGCGATCTGTTCGTCCAGCCGCTCCAAGGAGCCGCGATGCTCGACGCGTTCGGTGTTGGCCTCGTAGACGACGGTCCGCAGGGAGGAGGTGACCTCCTCCAGATGGGTCCGCTCGGACCGCAGCTGGCGAGTCTGGGCGCTCAATTGGTCGATGCCCCGTTGGGCATCTTGCAGGCGGCGGTCGAGATCGGCCAGCTCGCTCTTGCGCCAGATCACGCCCGCGGCCGATCTTGACGAGCCGATCCGCACCCGCCCATCCTTTTCCAGCAGCTCGCCGGAAAAGGTCACGAATCGCCAGCGCCGGCCGCTGGTCCTGGCGATTTCGAACGCTCGCTCGAGCGAGTCGACCACCAGCGTGCTGCCCAGCAGGCCGCGCACGGTTGGGGCCAGGGCGTCCCTGCAACGGACCCATTCTGAGGCCCGGGCGATCGCCCCGTCCGGAATGGGCTCGTCGGCGCCCACCTCCTGCGACGGCAGTTGGTCCAGGCACATCAACTCGACGCCGTCGGCCTCGGACAGCAGCTCTTTCAGCTCCGCCGCCGCGCCCAGCACGTCGCTGAGGCGGTCGGCGACGAGGCGCTGATCGGCCCCCGCCAGAGCGGCCTCGATCACGTGTGCGCGGGCGACGTCAGTGTCGATGAACTCCCCCAGCATCCCGCGGATGAAGGGGAACTTGCCGTCCCGGGCGGCGTTCAGAAGGCGCCGAACGCCTTCGCCGATGCCTTCGAACCGCTCCTGCATCTCCTCCAGCACGGCCTTGCGGCTGAGGGTGGCGCTCAGGTCCTGTTGGGCCTGGGAGAGCTGCCCGGCCAGTTGTTGGGCGGTCTGTTCGAACTGCTCGTCCTGGTGGTGGGTCTGGTCGAGCCTTGCCTGCGACTCGCTCAGGACCGACTCGATCTCTCCCAGCTTCGTTTCCAGCCCCGCCCGCCGGGCCAGCAGGTCTTCCAGCGACTGGGCGATTTCCTCGGCCCTTCCGGCCAGTCGCTGCCTCTGCGTGTGCAGGTTCTCCCGCCGCAGGGAATACGACTGGATTTCGTTATGCAGTTGGGCGGTACGGCGGAGCAGGTCGATCGTGCCGTTCTTTTCGTCGTCCAACTGCGCCCGCAGCCGCTGGAGGGTGCGGCTGCCCTCGACGTGTTGGCCGCGCAGAGCCTGGTTGCGCTGGTCCAGCTCCTGCAACTGCCGGTCCAGGCCGGCGAGGCGCTGGCCGTGCTCGGCGATCTGCTCCAGTTGGGTTTCGATCCTGGCCTCCATCTGTTCGCAGCGCGACGCGTCGGAGGTGATTGCATCGGCCAGTTCGCTCGCCCGCGCCGTCAGCATCTCGGATCGCTGCTGGCAGGTGGTGATCTGGGCCGAGACGGTGGCGATCCGACCGTCCAGGCTACGGGCGTTCTGCTCCAGCTCGGCCAGTTCCGTCTCCGTGCCCGTGCGGGAGGTTTCCAGGCGCCCGATCTGGGCGGCAAGGGACGCGGCCCTGTCGGTCAGCTCGTCGCAGCGGCTCTGGAGGGCTTGCCGTTCGTCGTGCAGCCGGTGGTACTCGGCCAGGGAAAACAGCGACCGCTGCTGCTTGAGCCTGGTGGTGTGCTCCTGGTACCGGCGGGCCTTGCCGGCTTGGTACTTGATGCTGCGCAGGCGCTTCTGCACCTCGCCCAGGATGTCGTTCAATCGCAGCAGATTCTGTTCGACCCTCTCCAGGCGGTGGATGGCCTCGCGCTTGCGGGCCTTGTACCGGGAGATGCCGGCGGCCTCGTCGAAGACGGCACGCCGATCGGCGGGGGAGGCCTGGAGGAACGTCTCCACCTTGCCCTGCTCGATGAGGCTGTAGGCGTTCACGCCAACGCCGGTGTCCATGAACATCTCCCGGACATCCTTCAGGCGGACCACCTGGTTGTTGATGAGATACTCGCTTTCCCCGTTGCGGTAGAGCCGGCGGCCGATAGTGACGACGGGCTGGGCGCCCTCGCCGGAGCCCCGGACCAGAATGCCGGCGGCGTCGGCGAAGGTCAGGATCGCCTCGGCAAAGCCCGCTGAGCGGCGCTGCGGGGTGCCGTTGAAGATCACGTCCATCATCTCCCCGCCGCGCAGGCTCTTGGCGGATTGCTCGCCCAGGACCCACTTGATGGCGTCGACGATGTTGCTCTTGCCGCAGCCGTTGGGCCCGACCACGCAGGTTACCCCATCGTGGAAACCGAAGGTGGTCTTGCGCGCGAAGCTCTTGAACCCCGCAAGTGTCAGAGACTTCAACTTCATCGCCAGCGTCCTTCCTTGCCGGCCACTCCTCCAGGTGCCCATCCCTGGGCAAGTCGCCTACGCTGATCCTACTCGGGCATGTCCGATCGGCCGACGGCCGAGGTCGCCGTGTAGATTCTCTGCACCGCCGGCGACCTTTGCAACACGAAATCCGCCGAGATGTGCTTGGCTTGGCAGAGCCCGTATAGAACACCCACGACCTGGGAGTAGGTCAGTCCCAATCCTTCGATCCGCCCATCCACGGCCATTTCCGGCGGCGCCGAGAGGGTTCGGATCAGCTCGTGCGCCGTCGGCTTCACCTGGAACGCCTCGCTCATCTGCCCGGTTCGGGGGATCTTGCGGTACACGGTGAGCTGCTTGTCGGCGGCGGCCGCGTTGATCGTGACCAGGTCGTCGCCGGGACAGTAAAACACGGGCCGGCGGATGGGGATGTTGCGTCCGAACAGCACGATCTTCGGCTCACCCGCCCGCGTCGCGTAAATCAGGAAGCGGCGCTCGCTGTCGACGACGTCCACGGTGAAGTCCTTGCAGAGCTGCACCCGACTGACGGCGCTGGTCGGGCCGTGATTCCGCAAGGCCGCATAGGCGGCCACGCACACCAGCGCGCTGCGATCAGAGAGCATCCGTCTCAGGGGCGTGGCGACCCTCGTGGACCATCGCGCCCGCCCGAGTTCCTCAATGGCCGGGATCTGATACGGAGAGTTGGCCTGCTGGGCGGCTCGCACCATCGGCTCCAGCGCCAGGGAATCTTCCAGGCGGAGCCCGGTGCGAGCGGCGTAGAAGGTCGCCGCCGGATTGGTCGAGGTGTACAGCGGCTGGATGATCGGCCGGATCTGCCGCCCCATCGCCTCCCACACCAGGGCGATGTCCTCGTGCCGGGCAGTCGGCTCCAGGATCGCCCGGGACAACTGCTTGGCGTGATGGTCGGTTTCCGCCGGCCCGCCCAGGAGGTACACGTGCAGGATCAGTTGCAGGAAGCGGTGGTACTCGTGGCGCCATTCCGGCGGAATGCGCAGCTCGATGACCGACGGGGTTTTTGGCCGGGCCACCTTGCCGTAGCGGTCGAAGCGCTGATTGATGCGGTCGGCGATGAGATTGACCATTCGGTAGTCGGGCCGGCGCAGCTCCAATCGCAGGGCCCTTGGCCGCGTCACCACGCCGCCGCCGGGAATCCGCCCGATTCGCAGCTTGGCCTGCTCCTCGGGCTTGGTCCGGTCGACGAATGGGTTGACGAAAACCTGGCCTCTGCCGACGGCCCAACTCTTGGCCCCGCCGACCGCGCTGGCCGCGGTCGTCAGCGCCAGCCGCAGCTCCGTCGTCATCAGAACTCCGCCATCCAGGCTGACCGTCTGCGACCTGGGGAGCGTCTCCACGTACAGGTCGAAGTGCGTTCCGAGCGGCGCCGCCGGTGGAATCTGCCCGCCGACGACCACGATGGCCGTGTCTCGGTCTCTTAACATCTGAGTCGCCGTGAGCCGCTCGGTTCCGGCCGCGAAGGAGTTCAGCCCCTGCTTGAGCATCTGGTGGACCAGATACCTTCGCACGCTGGCGGGGGCTTCGCCGGAGGAGCCGGCCTTGCCAAGCCCGACCACCAGGCCGTAGCCCTTCACCACCATCGGATCGGCCCCGACCAAGCTGGCCTCCTGGGCAACGGTGCCGACGAGGCCGGGGGGAATGACCACCTTGGCTGGCTGGGGCTTGGACGTGCCGGCGAGGGGCTTGTCCAAACCGGTGGTGGGTTCGCCGGTCAGCATCCCGTCGCAGCCTGCCAGGGCGGCGGCCAGACAGCCCGAAGCCAGGATCGCGCGTAGGTGCGTTGCTAACATGAGATTCTGCTATCCGCAAGTAGTTATCGGACGTCGTTTCGCGCGGGCTTGAGTGCATATAAGCCGTATGAGGCCTGTCGCATATCGTCCAACCCAACAGGATAAGCGCTTGCCGGGGGCAATGTCAATCCGCTCCTCAGGCCCGAACCCGTTTGCCGAAATCCATAGGCTGTGGTAGAATAATCAACACAGAGTTCACGATGGTCGTGGAGGAGGCTTCATCCGGGAAAGTGTAGATCCTGTGCCTTCAGTGAGGTGAGAGCGCTTTTTCTGACCGCCACGGTGAGGCCCTGCCCTCCACACCCCCCAAAGGAGAGACTGATGAAACCGTCTGCTGTTGGATTGATGTTGATTCTTGCGCTGTGCTCCGTGGGCCACGCAGTCGACCGCTACGCCACTCCGGCTACCCTGAACAGCCGGCTCGGGGCGGCCGGGCCCGGCGACCGCGTCATCCTAGCCCCAGGTACGTACGGCCACCTGTGGCTGAGCGGAAAGAACGGCACGGCGAACAACCTGATCCAGGTCATCGCCCAGGACCCGGACAACCGCCCGGTGGTCCTGAACCCCGGCTCGGAGGGCTGGCAGATCTACGATTGCACCTACATGCTGTTCGACGGCATCGTCATGCAGGGGGCGACGGAGGAAGGCTTCCACCTCCAGCACACCGGGATGACGCATCACATCATCATGCGCAACTGCGACGTGACGATGCCCGCCGGCGCAGGCAACACCGACAACTGGAAGTCCGACCAGACCACCGACACGCTGTTCTATAACTGCCGGGCCACCACCAGCGGCGACTGCGGGTTCGACCACATGGCCGCCCGCGACACGCTCATCATGCGCAGCTACATGACCGACAACGGCAACAGCGGCATCCACGCCAAGAACGGCTCCTACAATTTCGGCTTCTACCGCAACGTCCACGTCAACTCCGGCGAGCGGAGCCTCCAGTTCGGCGGAAACGGCACCTATTGCCGCGACCAGGCGGCCATGGGCAACGTGCTCATCGGCAGCCCCTACAGCGCGGTCTACACCACGGCGCGGTACTGCGACTTCGCCTACAACACGGTTGTCGACCCCACCTCGGCCGTGATGCGCTTCCTCAACGAAAACTCCGGCGGCGGCGTGACCACCGCTTACAACAGCTTCACCAACAACCTCGTCCGGTACACCTGCTCGACGTGGGCCGCCGGGTCGTACACGGAGCCGGCCACGACCACCTTCGCCGACAACTTCTGGTCCCAGACGCCGTCGCTGCCGGCCCCGGAGACCGGCACGGTCGTCGGCAATCCGCAACTGGACGGGGAGTACCGCCCCGGTAACCCCGACGCCAAGAATTACGGCGCCCACGCCCCGGGCATGGAGGAGGCTTTCCAGACCTGGCGGGCCGCCCACGGCAACGCCTTCGCCTGGGCCTGGAGCTATGCCGTCGTCTTCGACCCCGACGCCGAGGCCGGCGGGACGTACACCGTGTACAAGCACGGCAGCATCGGCGGCAGCGTCCAGCTCAACGGCGCCGGCTCCTACGCCGGCAAGAACCCCAACGCCGACCTGCCCAACTACAACCAGAACGTCATTTCCGCCTATAGCTGGGACCTGGACGGCGACAACGTCTTTGGCGACGCCACCGGGGCCGCCCCGGCCGTCACCTACGCCCAACTGGTCGGCTACGGCCGCGGGGCCGCCGGAAGCTACCAGATCGAGCTGGCCATTACCGCCCAGACCGACTATGGCGACATGAAGGACTGGGACATGGCCGAACTCGTCGTGGCCGAGGCGCCCGAGGGCGACGCCGACTGCAACGGCGCGGTGGACGGGGGCGACTACACCCTCTGGGCCGACCACTACAACCAGCCCGGCGACTGGAGCGAGGGAGACTTCAGCGACGACGGATTCGTGGACGGGGGCGACTACACCCTCTGGGCCGACAATTACGGCTTCGGCGGCACCCCGGTTCCCGCCCCGGCCGCGCTTTGGCTGCTGGCCGTCGCGGCCGCGCCGGCGCTGGCGCGCCGCCGTCGCCGGTGAGAAGACAATTCGCGTGCGTGCAAGCACGCACCCTACGCACTCCGCGCCGGCGCCGGGCGGTCGGTAGGGTGGCAGCTTGCAGCCACCTGTCATGGAATGACACATCGCGCCGCCGTCGCCGGTGAGAAGACAATTCGCGTGCGTGCAAGC
>CAYNYF010000087.1:10243-17938 GCA_964401385.1 uncultured Planctomycetaceae bacterium
CAATTCGCGTGCGTGCAAGCACGCACCCTACGCACTCCGCGCCGGCGCCGGGCGGGCGGTAGGGTGGCTGCTTGCAGCCACCTGTCATGCAATGACACATCGCGCCGCCGTCGCCGGTGAGAAGACAATTCGCGTGCGTGCAAGCACGCACCCTACGCACTCCGCGCCGGCGCCGGGCGGGCGGTAGGGTGGCTGCTTGCAGCCACCTGTCATGCAATGACACATCGCGCCGCCGTCGCCGGTGAGAAGACAATTCGCGTGCGTGCAAGCACGCACCCTACGCACTCCGCGCCGGCGCCGGGCGGTCGGTAGGGTGACTGCTTGCAGCTTGCAGCCACCTGTCATGTAATGACACATCGCGCCGCCGTCGCCGGACGGCCCGCTAGCGCTGGACGCGCCGGCGGAATTCTCGGCGGCTGTCGCTGGGGCCAAGCGTCCGGCCGGATCGGCTTGACAGGACGCCGCGGTCGCGGTATACATGCATTCAGCGGGATAGAGATCACCCCTCGATGGAACCGGGCCTCCCTGGCAAGGAGGTGAGCACATGGCGAAGACAATGCTTGCCGCATTGGCATTGTGTGCCGCCGCCTCGGCCCACGCGGCCGTGGGTGACTATGCCATGTTCTTCCCATCCAGGGACTGGGGCAACCTCGCCGTCTACAGCGACTACGCCAACTCCGGCCTGTACCCCTGGCATCGGGCCTACAGGCAGGACTGGGGGGAGTGCTACCTCGCCGACTGGGACGCCGAGGAGATCCTGAACTGGATGTTGGCGCACCCGCTCGGGGCCTCTGAGCAATACAGGTTCACGCTGAACCTCTGCACCGCGGGCAGTTGGGACGATTGCTGCGGCGAAGGGTACGTGCGGTACGAAATCCGCACGCTGAACATGCCCGTCGACTGGGCCGAGGGGGACGCCGACTTTCTGCCCGGCTCGTACAGCGAGTGGAACTATTCTCCCAACACCCCCGCTGCCACCAATCTCTACGCGCAGGCCTTTTGGTATTTCGAGGGCTTTGTCCCAACGCTGGACCTGGACAACTGCGTCCCCTGGACCACCCACGACGGCACGGCGGTGGAGGCCTTCAAGGCCAGCCCCTCCCTGTTCCGCAACATCAACGGCGTGTACGACAAGAACCAGAACGGTTCGATCGACCCGGACGAGCTGGGCGCCAAGGAGGACTTCTACATGGTGGTCCCCACCGACGACCCGCTCTTCATCGAAGGAAGCTACGTGACGGCGGAACTGCAGTACGATCCGGACCACCCCAGCAACGTCTACCCCGTGCCGCTCGTGAACGACCTGCTGTTCAACGAGAACAACCGGGGAATCGTTCTCGGTCCGGCGCAGGCCTGGGACCCGGCGGCCGAGGAGTGGGTTCCGTGCGAAGACTGCTGCGGCCGGTTCTACTCGAAGGACTGCGACGACCCCGCCTTCAAACCCTTTCTACTGGTCGAGCTTCCCACTCCGCCGCTGCCCTTTCCGGGCGACGCCAATCACGACTGGGCCGTGGACGGCGGGGACTACGCCATCTGGGCCGACAACTACGGCAAGACCGACGCCCCGGCGTGGTCTGACGACGGCTGGGTGGTCGGCAACTTCACCGAGGATACCAACGTCGACGGCGGTGACTACACCGTCTGGGCGGACTGGTACGGCTACGGCACCGGTGGGGCGGGAGTGCCCGCCCCGGCCGCCCTGTGGCTGCTGGCCGTCGCGGCCGCGGCGGCGCTGACCCGCCGCCGCTGATGCGGGGGCGTCGCGGAGATTCAGGGCACCAGCAGCGGCGGCAGGAAGTTGCCCTGTACGAGGAAGATCGTCAGCGTCACCGTGATCGGGGAAAGCAGCGTCGAGTAGAACACCGCCCTAGCCGGGTAGTTGGGGTGGTTGTTGAACTCCAGGCACATGAGCATGCAATTCACGGCCGTGGGAGTGGCGCAACTGATCAGCAGCAGTTGGGCCAGATAGCCCCGCAGGGCGAAGGCGTAGATCATCGCCAGCCCGATGGCCGGGCCGATCAGCAACCGCAGCAGCACGCTCAGCCGGACCGGGTATCTGTTCCCGCCGCGGCGGATGGTCGCGAGCTGCGCCCCCAGCGTGCACAGGGCCACGGCGTAGAACGCGCTCTTGATGTAGGTCAGCACCTCCCAGAACGGGCTCAGCGCCTTGCCCGCCTCGGCGGCCGCACTCTGGCCGAGGGCGTTGCGGATCTGGATGGTGATCAGCCCGGCCGCCAGGGCGTACAGCGGCGGAAACTTGGCGATGTGGACAAGCTTCTCCCTCCATCGCGTGCCGGCCTTGCCGCTGGCGGCCAGCAATATCCCGATCGTGAAGCCGGTGAAGTTCTGCGTGAGCATCACGAAGATCTGGAGCGGCTCGGCCTGCTCGGCGAACCTGGTGCCGCGGAAGGCCAGCCTCTGGAGCGGCAGACCGTAGTTGCCGGAGTTGTGGAAGATCGTCGTCATCAGCATGGCGCTGCGCTGATCGGGCGGGACCTTCCGCACAACGGCCAGGAAGTACGTCAGCGCCGCCATCGCCGCCATCGCCGCCAGGTTGAACAGCACCACCGTGAAGGCCCGCCCGGGCGTGATCCGCGAGGTCAGCAGCGAAACGAACACCAGGCACGGGATGACGAAATAGAAGTTCAGTCGCGTCAGCGTGGGCATGTCCAGGCCCAGCCGGCGCTGGAGGAGGTAGCCGACCGCCGCCACCAGCAGCACCGGCATCACGATGGTGTAGAAGACGTGCCACAGCTTGCCCACCAGCGGCCAAGCGAAATCTGTCAACGCAAGCATTTCCATCGGAACTTTCCGTCGGGGGCCAACTCCGGCCGCCCCGGCCAACCGTGCGGCAAGAGCATAAGCCACCGTGGACGCTGCGTCCACCGCCGGGCCCGGCGGCGCGGCCGGGGGTCAGGATTTTGCTTGTCAGGTCGATTGGGGCGGGAACAATAGCCTGCATGCGAATCGTTTTCTGCGGAAGCGGAGATTGCGGCATCCTGACGCTCCGGGCGTTGACGGCGGGCGGCGACCATGAGATTACGCTGGTGATCACTCAGCCCGCGCGCCCGGCGGGGCGCGGCGGGAAGCTTACGCCGACGCCGGTGTCGGTCGCGGCGGGCGAACTGGCCCTGCCGGCGATGGCGGTGGCAGATATCAATGCCCCAGAGAGCCTCGCCGCCATCGCCAAGGCGGAACCGGAGGTGGTGCTGGTGATCGACTTCGGTCAGAAGATCGGCGCCGAGGTCTGCGGGCTGGCCGCCCACGGCGCCGTCAACATGCACGGGTCCTTGCTGCCCCGGCTGCGCGGGGCGGCGCCGATCAATTGGGCGATCATCCGGGGCTGCGAGCGGACGGGCGTGACCACGTTCCGGATCGTCGAGCGAATGGACGCCGGGGAGATGTTTTGCCGGAAGGCGACGGACATCGACCCCGACGAGACGGCCGAGCAGCTCCGCGCCCGACTGGCCCAACTGGCCGTGGAGGCGGTGCTGGAGACGCTGGGGATGTTCGCCGGCGGGCCCTGCCAGGGCCGGCAACAGGACGAATCGCAAGCCACCCGGGCCCCGCGGCTGAAGAAATCCGACGGGGTGATCGACTTCTCGGCCGACGCGGTGACGATCCGAAATCTCATTCACGGCACCTGGCCGTGGCCGGGCGGGCAGGCCGTGTACGTCTCGGCGGCGGGCAAATCCACCTCGGTCGTGATCGCCGGGGCCCGGGCGGCCGACGCCGAGGCGGCCAACCCGGAAGCGGGGACTCTCGCCCGGGACGGAACGATCCTCTGCGGCCGGGGGCGATTGGAGATTCGCCAGATCAAACCGGCCGGCCGGCGGCTGATGAGCTGGGGCGACTTCGTCAACGGTTACCGCGTCGGGCCGGGGGCCAGATTCGCCGCTGTGCCGAAATGAATTCTTCCGGTCCCAACGAAGGCGGCGCCGCGTCCGGGCGTGCGCCGGCGAGGGCTCGCGACCTGGCGCTGGCGGCGCTGTGCGACCGGGCCGGCAACGTGACCGCTCACCTGAACCGCCTCTTGTCGGCCGGGCCGCTGCCGCCCACGGAGGCCGCCCTGGCCAAGGAGCTGGCGATGGGAGTCGTCCGCCGCAAGCGGACACTGGACGCCGTCATCGCCGCTTTCCTCCGGCGCCGCACCCAGCGGGTTCCGGGCAAGGCTCGGCAGGTCCTGCGGCTGGGAGTCTATCAGCTTCTCTTCCTGCAACGCGTGCCGGACTTCGCCGCGGTCAACGAAGCGGTCGAGCAGGTCCGGCGGGGCGGGCCGCGGGGTTTCGTCAACGCCGTCCTTCGCGGCGTGGCACGGGCCGTCTCGCCAATACAGACCGGGGAGATTCCGCTTTCCCCGGACGCCGTCGCCGTGGGCGCCGACAGCTTTCGCCGGTTCGACCGCCCGGTCTTTGTGAGCCCCAACGAGGACGCCGCCGGCTTCCTGGCCGAGGCATTTTCCCTGCCGGATGAGCTGGCCGTCAGGTGGCTGGTAAGCTTCGGCGGCCTCCGCGGGGCCGTGGGCGTCGCCCTGCACGCGAACAGCCGTCCGCCGCTCGTGTTGCGTGTCAATGCTTGCCGCGCGACGGCGGCGGAGGTCGTCGCCCGGCTCGGCGCCGCCGGGGTCGAGGCCGTCCCTCACGCCAACGGGCTCAGCGTGGTCGTTCGCGACCACGTGAACGTGCCTAATTTGGAGATGTTCACGGCCGGGTTGGTGCAGCCACAGGACGCGGGGGCGACGGCCGTTGTGGCGGCGGCCGACGTCCGGCCGGGGATGCGCGTACTGGACATGTGCGCCGCCCCCGGCGGGAAGACGATGCACCTGGCCGAGCGGATGGACAACGACGGCGAGATCGTCGCCGTGGACGTCCGCGAGGAACGGCTCGCCCTGCTCGAGCAGAACCGCCGCCGCATGGGCGTCACGATCGTGCGCCCGCTGCTGGCCGAGAAGGTCGCCGCGCTGGCGGAGAGCCCTTTTGACGTGGTGCTGGTGGACGCTCCGTGCAGCAACACCGGCGTGCTGGCCCGGCGCGTGGAGGCGCGGTGGCGATTCTCCGCCCGCGGCCTCCGGGGGCTGGTCCGCGACCAGCAAGGCCTGCTGCTGCTGGCGGGGCAGTTGGTCCGGCCGGGCGGGACGCTGGTCTACTCGACATGCTCGCTGGAAACCGAGGAAAACGGCGAGGTCGTCCGAGACTTCCTCTCACACGCCCGGACGTTTCGGATTGTCCAGCAGCGCCGGGTCCTGCCGGCCGGGGCCGACGAGCCGGCCCGATGGTCCGACGGGGGATACTTCGCCATCCTCCGCACCTCCTGACCGGGCAAGTTCGCGGGCGTGGTTGACATCGCGCCTGGCTGGGCCTATCATGCCGTGCGTGCTCGGTGTAACGTAGTCAGACAAAGGAGTGAGGGCATGGCTTCGGAAAATCTTCTACAGGCGACGGACGCCAATTTCGACGAAGAGGTTATCAATTCCCAGATACCGGTGCTGGTCGACGTTTGGGCCGAATGGTGCATGCCGTGTCGCATGGTCGGACCGATCGTCGAGCAACTGGCCGAGGAATACGACGGTAAGCTGAAGGTCGCCAAGCTCAATACCGACTACGCCCGCGACACCGCCTTGCGGTTGGGCATCTCCGCCATTCCGACGTTGCTTCTATTCAAGAAGGGCCAATTGGTCAGGAAGCTGGTGGGCCTGAAGAGCAAACGGGATCTGAAGCAGGAGATTGACGCGATTCTATGACCGCCCGTCCTGACAAGCCCGCGACACCGGCCGCACTTTCGCGCCAGCAGGTCCGCCGGCTGGACAAGCTGGCCATCGAGCAGTGGGGGGTCCCCGGCGTTGTCTTGATGGAAAACGCCGGCCGCAACGCCGCGGACGCCATCGAGGAGTTTCTGGGGGGCGCTTCCGGCAAGCGGGTCGCCATCGTCGCCGGCGGGGGCAACAACGGCGGCGACGGCTTCGTCATCACCCGCCACCTCCATCTCCGCGGGGCGAACGTCGCGGTTTTCGTGGCGGCCGAGCCGGCCAGAATCCGCGGCGACGCGGCCGTGAACTTCGCCATCCTGGGCAAGCTCGACGTCAGCACGCGAGCTGTCTCCGGTGAGTCGCTGGCGAGCTTGGCCGGAGAGCTTCGCCGGTTCGACCTGATCGTGGACGCGGTGGGGGGCACGGGCATTTCCGGCCCGCTTCGGGGCAGCGCCGCCGCGGCCGTCGAGCAGATCAACGCCGCCGGAAAGCCAGTCGTGGCCGTGGACGTCCCCACGGGGCTGGACTGCGACAGCGGCCGGGCCTACGAGCCGACGGTCAAGGCCGCCCTGACCGTGACCTTCGCGGCGCGCAAGATCGGCTTCGACGCGCCCGGTGCGGCCGAGTTCACCGGAAAGGTCATCCTCGCCGACATCGGCGTCCCTGTAACGCGAATTCGCGCGAATAAAAGCGAATCGGGCGAATAGAAGCGACACATGCTCCCCAAGGCTTCTGCGTGCCGCCGGCCGGCAAGGCGCGCAAACGCGCGACCGGTGGGGCGACCGGCCGCGCGGGGGCAGGCGTCACGATTTTGTCTTCCCGCGGCCCCTCATCTGGAGCCCGAAGAGCTTGATGAAGCCCGTGGCGTCGGACGGTGTGTAATCGGCGCCCATGGTGAAGCTGGCCAGCGAGGTCGAGTACAGGCTCTTGGGGCTGGCGACGCCGGCGACGGTGGCCCGGCCCTTGTGGCACTTGACCCGCACCGAGCCGGTGACGTTCTTCTGCGTCTCGGCCACGAAGGCGTCCAGCGCGCGCCGCAGCGGGCAGAACCACTGCCCGTAGTAGACCATCTCGGCGTACTTCAGCGCCACCTGCTGCTTGTAATGGGACGTCTCCCGGTCCAGCGTGATGCTCTCCAGGGCCCGGTGGGCGGCGTACAGGATCGTCCCGCCCGGCGTCTCGTACGCCCCGCGGCTCTTGATGCCGACCAGGCGGTTCTCGACGAGCTGGGTCTGCCCGACGGCGTGCTTGCCGCCGATGGCGTTCAGCCGGGCGATGAGCTGGTGGCCGGGCAGGTGGACGCCGTCCAGCCCCACGGGAACGCCCGACTTGAAATCAATCTGCACGTAGGCCGGCCGGGCCGGGGCCTTCGAAACCGGCACCGATATCATCCATAGATCGTCCCGGGGCTCGTTGGCCGGGTCTTCCAGGTCGGCCCCCTCGTGGCTGAGGTGCCAGAGGTTGCGATCACGCGAGTAAATCTTCTTCTTCGTCTGGTCAACGGGAATGCCCCGGGCCTTGGCGTACTCCAGGGCGGCCTCCCGGCTGGTCAGCTCGAAGCTCGGGTCCTTCCACGGCGAGATGATCGTCAGTTCCGGCGCCAGCGCCATGTAGGTCAGCTCGAAGCGGACCTGATCGTTGCCCTTGCCGGTGGCCCCGTGGGCGACGGTGTCGGCCTTTTCGGCCTTGGCGCAGTCGACCTGGGCCTTGGCGATCAGCGGCCGGGCGATGGATGTACCCAGCAGGTAGTGATGCTCGTAGACGCCGCCGGCCATGAGCAGCTTGAAGCAGTACTGCTCGGCGAAGACCTGCTTCAGGTCGGCCACGACGCATTCGCTGGCCCCGCTGCGGCGGGCCTTCTGCTTGATGCCGGCAAGCTCCTGGACGCCCTGGCCGATGTCGGCCACGAAGGCGATCACCTTGCTGCCGGGATAGCGCTCCTTCAGCCA
>CAYNYF010000088.1:0-17758 GCA_964401385.1 uncultured Planctomycetaceae bacterium
CTAAGATATTTTCGTAAAATGATTTGCGTCAGCGACCCAATACAGTCGAGCCCGGCCCGCTGGCAGCCGGCCAGCCATCTCTAGAAAAAAGCCGGCTTTGCATTATTCCGAGGAGGATGGATAATCGCGACGACCGGCCGTCCCCGGCCGGCGGGTTGCGTCGGCCGGGCCGGAAGCGGCGTGCAGCGGCCGCGGGCACATGGGCGACTGCGCCGGCCCAGGCCGGCATCACGCCGGCACGCATGATCTACCAGAGGCTTCAGCCACGGGAGAGTCAAGCAATGAGCCGCAACCTATCCATCAACGCGTATTTCCGTCAGAAGGCGGCAACGCACCGGCCGAAGTTCCGTTTCGCCGGCTCCACTGGCAGCGACTGGGCGAGCTGGCGCGAGCAGCTCCTTCCGGCCGTCAAGGCCACTTTGGGCCAAATGCCGGAGAAGGTTCCGCTCAACCCGGAAGTCCAGGCGGAGTGGTCCCAGGACGGCCTGATCAAGCAGCGGGTCATCCTGGACGTGGAGGAGGGGCTCTCGGCGACGGCCTACGTCTTCCGCCCGGCGCGGGCCGCCGGCAGGCTGCCGGGCATACTGGCCTGTCACGGGCACGGGCCGTTCGGCAAGGAATCGGTCATGGGCAATCGCGGCTCGCCGGAGATGGCGGCGAAGATCCGGCAGAACAACTATGACTACGGCCTGCAAATGGCCCAGGCGGGCTTCGCCGTCATTGCCATCGACTGGCGCGGCTTCGGCGAGCGCGACGACCGGAGAAAGCCCAACTTCATCAACAACTACGGCGGCCGGGACCCCTGCAACCTCATCTACCTGCGGGCGGGCCTGTTCGGCATGACCGTCCTGGGCATGGACGTCCACGACGGGGCGTGCGCGCTGGACTACCTGTGCGGGCAGGACTTCGTCGACCCCGAGCGCATCGGCGTGATGGGCTTGAGCTTCGGCGGGACGATGACGACGTGGATGAGCATCGTCGACCCGCGGATCAAGGCCGCCGACATCATCTGCTACAGCGATCGCTTCGCCGCCTTCGCCATTCGCGACGGGAACTTCTGCGGCAGCCAGATCACGCCGGGGCTGTACGCGCTGTGCGACCTGCCCGACCTGCACGGGCTGATCGCCCCGCGACCGCTGCTGGTGGAGATCGGCGCCTACGACGACTGCTTCCTGCTGGACGCGGCCATGAGCTGCTTCCGCGAGGTCGAGAAAATCTACGCCGCCGCCGGCGCCGGCGACGCGCTGGAGCTGGATCTGTTCGAGGGCGGCCACCAGTGGAGCGGGGCGAAGTCCGTCGACTTCTTCGCCAAGCACCTGGCGAGCGGATAACGGCGGCTGCGCTGCCGCGCCGGCGGGCGGGCTCACGCGACGGTCTGCCGCAGCAGCTCGCCGGGCGCGGGCCGGTTGGTAGTTGGTAGGGTGCGTGCTTGCACGCACGTAAGAATGAAGCCGGGCTCACAGGCTGAAAGGCTTTGCCACCAAGAGAATAAAGGTGGACCTTCGTGCCTGACGCCCTCGGCCCAGGCCACGTGCCCCAAGCGTCACCCAGGCCGTCCGGACAAGGCGCGAAAGATCCGCGGCGAATCCCCGTCTATGTGGGTGAGACCATGGTCTGGAATGTGTGGCTCAGGCCGAGGAGTTCGTCATTGACAGGTGAAACGCCGAGTGACCTGGAGGCGGTATTCGATCGCCATTTCGAGGATGTGTACGGGTATGTCGCCTACCGCCTCTACCCGGACACCGAGGCCGCCGAAGACGTGACGCAGGAAGTGTTTCTCTGCGCCATGACGGGCTGGCCCGGTTTCCGCGGCAACAGTTCGCCGCTGACGTGGCTGCGGAGCATCGCGCGCCGGAAAGTGGTGGACTACTTCCGCACCCGGGACCCGCCGCGCACCGGCGTGGACGCGGGCGCGCCGGAGCAGGCGCCCGTGGTCGACGAGCCCGGGGTGAAAGAACGGGCCGCGTTGATCGCAGGCGCCATGCGAGCCCTGCCCGAGGATTACGCCGAACTCCTGGAAGAGAAGTATCTCGAGGGCCTGTCGGTGCGCGAGATCGCCCGCCGGCGGTGTAGAACTGAGAATGCCGTCAGCATGTCGCTCTTCCGGGCGCGCCGGGCCTTCCGCGATGTCTTTGTGAAACTCCAAGTGCGACAGGAGACTTCCCAGTGAACATGGATACATCCGACATCGAGGTGCAAATCGAGCGTTCGTTGAACGAGGCGGTCCGCGCCTTCCGCCCCCGCCCGCCCTTGAAGGAGACGATCCGCCGGCGTCTGTTCCGGCGGGAGGAACCGAAAGCGGGCCCATCGTCCGAGGGCGCCAAGTCGGGGCTGCCCAACAGGAAGCGACGCATCCTCAGGATCGTGAAATGGTGCGCGCCCGCTGCCGCGGCCTGTGTTGCCGCTGCGCTGGTGATCTTGGCGCTATTGCCCAGTCCGACGTTAGTCGAGTCCGCCTACGCGGAACTGGCTGAGGCGATGCAAAAGTCCAAATCGGCCCAGTGGGTTCACGGGGTGGGTCACAGGGGAGACACCCAGCTGGAACTCTGGATCTGTCTGCACCCGTTCCGGACCATCCACAAATCCGGGCAGAATGTGATTTTCGACGACGCCGAGACGTGCCGCTCGCTGTGCTACACTCACGAGAACAACACAATCCGAGTCGAGGATAGCACCCACGACTTCCGCGCGGGCGCCTGCCAGAGCCTTCTGGACTACCTCATGGACACGATTACCCAAGACCGGGACCGCGGCGCATTGCTGGAAACGACTCACCAGACGGTCAACGGGCGGAAGCGCAAGGTTTTCACCGTGGTCAGCGTGGATGGCAAGACGCGGAGGACGTTGGCGGTGGACGAGGCGTCCAGGCGGCTCGCCCGGTATGAGATTTCCGAGCATGGGTGTGAAAGCGCCTTTGACTTCGACTACCCCGCTTCCGGTCCCGAGGACATCCACGCCTTGGGCGTTCCGCGCGACGCGAAGGTTCTCGACGTGCGAACCCGCGACGACCACAGCGCGCGGCTGCTCGCGCGGGCGAACTTGGCCAAGGAACGCTTTGACAAAACTTTCCGCGCTATCGTCTGTGAAGGCCTTGTGGACGAGGGGACCGGCAAGATGCGGGTGGACACCGTACGGGTCTACTACCAGAGACCGCACAAGCGACGGGTCGAGTGGTGGGGAATCCCCCAGGGCCAAGGCACACCGTCGCCCGACGCTGAGGACGTCCCGGAGTTGGAACGTTACTTGGCGACCCACCATCCCGCCAACGTCGACATGACGGGCCCGGGAGGGGGCCTCTTTTACAACCTCACTCATTCGACGTATGTCGGAAAGTCCTCCCAACCAGGCGAGCCCGGGCTTTTCCAGAACCTCCCGTGGCAGACGATCCGCGACCACTACGGGCGGCACATTCCCGACCTGCCCGGGCCCAACGGCCCGCTGCTGGGGACCCGGAACGTCCAGCCCGCCCGGGTCTTCAACGGCAAGGTGCATGGGTTGCCGGTCCGGTGGACGGTGTATCTCAATCCGAAACGCGACTACGTCGCCGAGCGGTACGAGCAGTGGATCGGGGACTTCCAGGAGGACTGGGTCCCGCCGGAAGAAAAGGCCAAGAACTTCCCTCCCCTTTCCGAGTACGCCAGGGAGCCCGGAAAACGGACCACGACCGTCCTTGACTACGACAAGACGCCTTCGGGGCACTGGTACCCCCGCAGGCGACTGATAGAAATCGAAGGCAAGGACGGCGAGCCCGTCAAGCGTATGAGCATCATCCATCTGGACACGAAGCGCCAGATTCCGGACGAGGTGTTCGACGCCGCACGCTTCGAAGCCGGGCTGGACCGTCCAATCAAATCCTGGTGACTGCTGCCTCCTACGGGCGGGGTGGCGGACCGAAAAGGAACAAAGAGGCAGAGAAACAGGATCGTGCCCTCACACGCCCGGAGGGGCAGCATATCGCGGTGAAAGAAACGCTGGAACAGAAGTTCAACAGGCTGCTGGAGGAGGTCCTGGCGGAGTTGCCGCAGCATCTGACCGCGCTGCTGGAGGAGGTGCCGCTTATTGTGGATGAGCGGCCCAGCGCGGAGATACTGCGCGGGTGCGCGACCCGCGGGGACTCTGCGGGCTTTATACCGGCATTCCCCTGACTGGGCGCAGCGTGCCGCACTCGGGCGTCATGCCCGACAAGGTCCAGATGTTCCGGGGCGGCATCATCGCCGCCGCCTGCTCGCGCGGCGGCAGATTGTCCGGCGCTGCCTTGAAGCGCCAGATTCGCATTAGGCTCCTTCACGAGATGGGGCACCACTTCGGCCTGAAGGAAAAGGAACTCCGCAAACTGGGGTATGGTTAGAATTAATGCGGGCCTCACAGGCTGAAAGCCTGTGCCACCAGTTGGTAGGGTGCGTGCTTGCACGCACGTAAGAATGAAGCCGGGCTTTGCCCCAACGGAGCCAGCCCGCCGGGCGCGCGGAAGGTGGGCACGCCGCTGTCGGCCGAGACGCCCGCCCCGGTCAGGACGGCCACACTGCCCGCCTGCCGCAGCAGCTCACCGGGCGCGGCCCGGCAGACCGGCGTTATGAGAAAAGTCCATTGCGCGTGGCGGGAAGGACTCAGGCCCAGGGAAACCTCTGCCCCGTGAGCAGTTGATGGGCCTCGATATACTTTGCCCGCGTTTTCTGAACGATGTCCGTCGGCAGAACCGGCGCCGGCGCGCGCCGATTGAACTTGATCTTGTCCAGGTAGTTTCGCACGAACTGCTTGTCGAAGCTGGGCTGGTCCCTGCCGGGCTTGTACCCCTCGGCCGGCCAGAAGCGGGAGGAGTCGGGCGTCAGCACCTCGTCGATGAGCGTCAGTTGGCCGCGGCCGTCGCGGCCCCACTCGAACTTGGTGTCGGCGATGATTACCCCGCAGCCGGCGGCGTATTCGGCCGCGGCCGTGTACAGCGTGATCGAGCGCTCGCGCAGCTCGGCGGCGGTGGCGGCCCCGACCAGGTCCGCCGCCCGCTCCTGGGAGATGTTCTCATCATGCCCGCTGGCGGCCTTGGTGGCGGGGGTGAAGATCGGCGCGGGCAGTTTCTGGCACTGCTTCAGCCCCGACGGCAGCACGATGCCGCCGGCGCTCTGGGTCTTCTGGTACTCCCGCCAGCCGCTGCCGGCGAGATAGCCTCGCACCACGCACTCCACGGGGATCACCTCGCAGGCCCGGCACAGCATGAAGCGCCCGTCCAGCTCCTCCGTGCGGAACTCGGCCGCCAGGTCCTTCAGCGAGGAGGAGATCAGGTGGTTGGGCCCCAGCTCCGCCAGCTTGCCGAACCAGAACAGGCTGATCTGGGTGAGCACCCGACCCTTGTCCGGAATGCCGTTGGGCATAACCACGTCGTAGGCGCTGATGCGGTCGGTGGCGATGATGACCAGCTCCTCGCCGACCTGGTAGATGTCCCGGACCTTCCCGCTGCGCTTGGGATATCCGGCGACCGACGTGGTCATTAGGGCGGTGGTCTTCATACCCAGACCTTCTATCCAACGGTCGGGGCGGAATCAAGCACAACTTCCGGGCGGCTTGCGGCCCCGCCGGCGGGAATTACCGGACGCTGAGATAGCCGATCAGGAAGCACAACTGGGTCAGCAGGTTGGTCGCCAGCAGCACCCGGCGGCACGGCCTTCCGGCCAGGTGAACCATCGCCGTCCCGCCGCCCAGGGCGCCCAGCATGGCGCTGACCGCCGGCACGAAGTGCCAGGGAGACAGGAACGTCAGACAGATCAACGACCCCGCCAGCGGGGCCAGGAGGTAGGCGGCCGCCGCCACCGGGCCGATGCTGCCGGCGAAGTGCCGGCTGGCCCGGTCGCCCGTCTGGACGGGCCGGTGGAACTGCCCCAGCGCCAGCATCGACCAGGACCCCCACAGCGGCGCCAGCACCAGCACCCGGTACATGGCCCTGGGCCACAGCGACGCCCAGCCCGGGCCCAGGCGCGTCGGCCAGTCCGCCTCCGACAGGCGGAAGCTGTAGTTGAGCATGACCGCCAGGCCGATGGTCATCGTCGCCAGGCCCACCCACTGCCGCCATTGCTTCAGCCCGGCCCACCGCCCCAGCAGCCGGCTGGCCCAGGCCGGCTTCCATACGGAGGCGATCAGCTCGCCGATCTCGCTGAGGCCGGCGGTGAACGCGGCCGAGACGATCCGCCGCTGGAGCGGGCGGCGACCCAGGGCGGTCTTGATGAGAGCCAGGGCCGCCTGGCGGTAAGGACCGGCCACGATCGCCGCGGCGCAGGCGCACGCGGGGATGGTCCAGCTCAGATAATGCCGCCAGGTCCAGCTCAGCCAGAAGGCCAGAGCCCACAGGCCTACCAGGACCAGCCCCCAGAGAAGGCCCACCAGCATGGTCGCCCCGGCCAGGCGCTCGAAGCGCCCCGCCCGGCACCGCCGCAGGCGGCGCGGCGAGGCCGCCAGGAATACAAACGCCGAGACCATCCGCCGGAAGCTGCTCATGCCGTGGGCGCCCTCAAAGGTTGCGCGTGAGTCCGGGACCCCGCGTGGACTTCGACCCGGCCGCGGTCGGCGAGCCCGGCCGGGCGCGATCGAAACCTGCGGGGGACTATGGCAAACCAAGGGCCCAGACAAGTCAAGAAGGATGTTTTCGCCGGCCTGCGGGGCCCGGCCGAGCATTCCGCCTGGGGTGCACCTCCGCATGCTGCTGATCGGCTACTTCGAGGGGATCGACTCGGGGCGTGGGATCGGCTGGCGTTGCACGGATAGTCTGACGCTTTGGGAGTTCCCGGGCTGCGGTCTGAAGGAATCGACCCCCGACCATTTCGTTCTGCCGGCGGTTCGGCAACTCTGGGGGCTCCTGAAACGAATCTCGACCTTCCCGGCCGCGCCGGCGGCGGAAACCGCCCCGGCAGCCGCCGCAACTGCGGCGCACGTGCGCCGGGCGGCGCGGGCGATGCGGGGTTCTATCGCTTTACAGGCTGGTGCCCATTCCGTATTGTCCCCGCTATGGCCACCGGCTCGATCGAGAGTGTGCCCACCCCGGCGGGGCCAAGCCGAGCGTGGACAAAGGGTCTTGGGCAGCTCGCACTGGTGTTGCTGGTCTGTGCCGGGCTGCGCGTCTGGCTGATACGGCATACGGAAGTCATCGCCAAGGATGGGCTCGTCTACATCGAGATGGCCCGCGCCTGGTCGGCCGACCCGCTGGCCGTCGCGCGCGATTACAGCTACCACATCGGCTATCCGGTCTCGATGGTCGGCTGCCACCGGGCGTTGACGGCGCTGGGCGGGCCGGCGGACCCGCCGGGCTGGGAGCTTTCCGGTCAGATCATCTCGCTGCTGGCCGGCCTGGCCGCGATGATCGCGGTCTGGCTGTTCGCCGGGATGGTCTTCGATTGGCGGGTCGCATGGGTGACCGCGCTTGTGTTCGGCGTCGGACGAAAGTGGGCGGCGCTCAGTGCGGACGTGCTGAGCGACGCGCTGGCCGTCTGCCTGCAAATGTGGGCGCTGGTATTGGCCCTGGCGGCCGTGACGTGGCTGGGGCGGCGGAGCAAGCGGGCCTTGGTGTTGGCCGCCGGCGTGGGGTTGTGCAGCGGGGCCGGATATCTCGTCCGCCCCGAAGCCCTGCTCGTGCCGGTGCTGGCGGCGGTGCTGTGGCTGGCATGCCAACTGCGGACCCGCGCGAGCTGGCGGCTCACGCTGGCGAGCATGGGCGTCGCCCTGCTGACGACGGCCGCCTGCGCCGCGCCCTACGTGGCGGCGATCGGCGGCCTGACACACAAGAAGAATCTCAGGGACATCCTGGCCCTGCACGTGGCCGGGGGCGGCGGTCCGGGCCGTGCGGGGGTCGCGCTGCTGCCGCTGGCCGCAACGTGCAAGTTCCTCAGTCAGCTTACGGAAGCCATGCATCCGGCCGTGGCAACTCTCGCGGGCCTGTGGCTGGCGGCGTGGATCGGAATGCGGGTGCTTCGGTTGAGACTGCCGCCGGCCGGATCGGTTTCGCCCCGGTGGCCGGGGGCCGTCGTCATGGTTGCGGCGGCGGCGATTCTGGCCCCGCTGTGGATCAACTTTCACACGAAGGTGGGCTATCTTTCGCACCGGCACGTCATGTTTCTGGCGGCCGTGCTGTCGCCCCTGGCCGGCGCGGGGGCCCTGCTCCTGGCCGAATGCGTGCGGGCCCTGGCCAAGGCGGCGGGCTTGCGGCTGGCAGCGGGTGCCGTGATTGGGCTGGTCGTGGGCGGCACGGCCGTCGGCCTGATCGTTCACAGCCTCCGGCCGCTGCACGCGGGCAAGGGTTACCTCCGTGAAGCGGGAAAGTACGTTGGTTCGATCAGCGGCCCGGATGACTTTCTTTTGACGGACAGTGCCCGGGTCATTTACTACGCCCAGGTAAAGGGTCATCGCCTGTACCATACCGAAATAAGCCGCCAGGCACTTCTGCGGCACGTGCCGCCGCCGGGCCCGGGCGTCACCTACGTCGCCATCAGCAACGCAGAGCTGTCGCGGGCCCCGGGGCTGCGGGACTGGCTCGACCAACCTGCGTTCGTTCCGCTGCGCGAGTTCGTCCGGCCCGGGCAAGCAGGCACGGACCGCATTCGCGTCTACCGGGTGGATGTCGAGGCGCTGGAAGCTGCGCGGGCGAGCCCGTCCATCCGCCCGGTGACGTATTCACCGGGCGGCGATGACATGGGAGCCCGCCAACCGCCGGGACGCCATGCGTATTGCCCTGGTACATGACTGGCTCACGGGGATGCGGGGCGGGGAGAAGGTCGTCAGCGCCCTCTGCCGGCTGCTGCCGGAGGCGGACCTGCTCACGCTGGTGCACGCTCGCGGGGCCTGCGATCGCCGGATCGAGCGGATGCGGATCATCACGAGCTTCCTGAACGACCTGCCGGCCGTCCGGCGCTATTACCGCTACCTGCTGCCGGCCATGCCGCTTGCCATCGAGCGCCTCAGCGCCGGCCACTACGATCTAATCATCTCCTCCAGCCACTGTGTGGCGAAGGGAATCGTCCGATCACCGAACGCCGCCCACATCTGCTACTGTCATACGCCCATGCGCTACGCCTGGTCCCAGGGGCAGGCCTACCGGCGGAATATGGGGCTGGCGGGCCTGGCCCTGCGGGCCGTGCGCGGATACCTCCGCGCGTGGGATCTCCGCAGCGCCGCCCACGTGGACTTCTTTATCGCCAACAGCAGGAACGTCGCCGGGCGGATTTGGCGGACGTACCGCCGTCACGCCGAGGTGGTGTATCCGCCCGTCGACACGGGCTTCTTCACGCCGTCGGACGCCGCCCGCGAGCCGTTCTATCTGATGGTCACGGCCCTGGCTCCCTACAAGCGGGTCGATCAGGCCATCGCCGCGTTCGCGAAGCTCCCTCGCCCGCTGCGAATCATCGGCTCCGGGCAGGAGATGAAGAAGCTGCGGCGGACGTGTCCGGCGAACGTGACGCTGATGGGCTGGCAGTGCGACGAGGTGGTCCGAGAGCATTACCGCCGGTGCCGGGCTTTGGTGTTTCCCGGGGAGGAGGATTTTGGTATGGTGCCGCTGGAGGCTATGGCGTGCGGCGCTCCGGTGATTGCATACGGGGCGGGCGGAGCGCTGGAGACGGTTCTGGACGTGCAGCAGCAAACCGCCTCCGGGCCGACGGGCTTATTGTATGAGCAGCCGATGGTTGACGCCTTGGTCTCGGCCGTGACCAGGTTCGAACAATTCGAAGATCGCTTCGAAAGGCGTCGGCTCGTCGCTTGGGCCAAGCGCTTCAGCGAGGAGAAGTTTTTTGAGCGGTTTAAGCGCGCAGTTCGTCCGCTGCTTCACATCAAAGGGGTCGATGAGCCATGGTCAAACGCTACAACCGCGCGGTCGTCGCCCTGGCAGGCGCAAGTGACATCCTGACGGCCGTCGCCGCCTGGGTGATCGGCTATTTCCTGCGGTACCTTGGGGGTTTGGCGGGCTTGACGCAACACCCGCTGCCGCCGTTCTCGAACTTCGCGCTGCCGATGGTCCTGTCGCTGGTCCTGCTGGTCCTCGTCTTCAGCCGACTCGACCTGTACGGACCCAAACGAACCAAGAGCCTGCTGGCGGAGTCCGGCCAGCTCGTGCGGGCGGTGTGCATTGTGTGGGGCGTTACGTACGTAATAGCAAATTTCTCACGCCAAGCGACCGTCTCGCGCCTGATGATGGCCTCGGTTCTGGCCGTGTGGCTGCCCCTCGGGATCGCCACCAGACTGACGGGCAGGGCCCTGCTTCGCTGGTTTCGGCGCCGGGGCAGGAACCTGCACATGGCCGCCATTGCCGGAACGGGCCGTCTGGCGCAGAAGGTGTACCAGGGGCTCCTGCGCAACCGCTGGACGGGCATTCAGCCGGCGTACTTCGTGGACAGTCAAGGCGTCGGTCAGACGCTCTCCGGCCTGGAGGTGCTGGGGCCGTTCGAGAAGATCGATCAGGTGATCGCCGCACGACCCGTGGACATTGTGTTCGTCGCGCTGCGGCGGGAGCGCCACGAGGACATCAGGGAAGTTCTCGACCGGCTGGCCACCACGGCGGTGGACGTGCGCTTCGTGCCCGACCTGAAGTCATCGTATGTTCTCGGGCATGATGTGAGCGTCCTGGAGGGCTTGCCGGTCATCTCCATGACCCACAGCCCCCAGCACGGCTGGGACGCCTTGCTGAAACGCATGTTCGACGTGGTGGCCGCGGCCGTGGGAATTGCCCTCCTAGCGGTGCCGATGGGGGTTGTCGCTCTGATCATCAAGCTGTCCAGCCCGGGACGTGTGTTCTACCGTCAATGGCGAGCTGGCCTCGGAGGGAAGCGCTTCCGGATTATCAAGTTCCGCACCATGGTGCAGAACGCCGAGAAGCACACCGGACCGATCTGGGCCGCCAGCCACGACCCGCGGGCGACGCGATTCGGCCGATTCCTGCGCCGCACCAGCCTGGATGAACTGCCTCAGCTCTTCAACGTTCTCCTGGGCCAGATGTCGCTGATTGGCCCGCGCCCGGAGCGGCCGGAGCTGATCGAGCGCTTCCGCAAGCAGATGCCGCGATACATGCTGCGGCACCAGGTCCGGGCCGGACTGACCGGCTGGGCGCAGGCGAACGGCTTTCGCGGGCGAACGTCCCTCCGCAAGCGCCTCCAGTATGATTTGTACTACATCAGGAAGTGGTCTTTCGCCTTGGACCTGCGCATTCTTCTCATGACCGTGTTCGGCGGGTCGGCCCGCCGGGCGGCCCGCCGGGCGGCACGCCGGGAACGCCGCGTCGCCCTTCCCGGCCCGTGAAGGCGCGGGCGCCTGCGGGACCACCGGGATGCGATGCTTTGCCGCTCGTGACGCAGAGCCCATATCGGCCAGAGCGCCTTCTTTCCCGGCCCGTGTCAACCAGCCAGGTCGTGCATCGACCCGTGAGTAAAGAGAAAGCAACCGGTGGACGGGAATCTTGAGGAAGGCTCTGATCGGAGCGGCCCCGGGCTCGGCCGGGGGTCGGCGCGCGGCGCCCAGGGCACCGTGCCGAAGGCCGGCTCGCCGCTGTTGGCGCGACACGCCCTCGGCGCCCTGGTGACTCTGTCCGGGACTGTGTTTCTGTCCCTGACCCTGGGGCTTGCCGGATGGGGGGTTTTTGCGACGGCGATCTTCCTCTTCGTCGCGATGGAGGGAATCCTGGCCAACAACGGCATCGCGGCCTTCATTATCCAGAATCCCAAATCGCAGCCCGTCCAGGAGGCAACCGGCAACACCCTTCAGTGTCTCGTGGGGCTGTTGGTGTTTTGTGTTTCGCTCGGACTGGCGGCGGCCTTCGCCATCGCGGGCAAGGCGGGCGCCAGACCGCTCGTCATTCTTTTCCCGCTCGCAGGCTGCGGGGCGTTTCTGACGAGCTTCTCCACGGTTCCCATGGCCCTGATGGCCAAGAAGCTTCGTTTCCGCTCCGTTGCCCGAATCGAACTGAGCGGCGTGGTCGCCTTGTATGGTCTTGCCGTCGTCCTGGCGGCCGCGGGCGCCGGCGTGGAGCTGCTCGGGATCGCCTTCGTCGCCAAAGGCGCCGTTTCGGCGGTCCTGGCGTTTGTCTTTGCCAGGCCCCGAAAACTTTTTGCCCTCAAGCGGTCCTCCCTCAGGGAGATTTACAGAACGGGAGGCCCCATCGCCCTGTCCAACGTGGGCGCCTGGTTCACGGAGGCCGGCATCCCGCTGATGGCCGGGGCGCTCCTGGGGACGGCGGCGCTGGGAATCTATCGCATTGCCTACACCATCCTGAACTACCCGCGCGTGCTGGCGTACATTTTCGGAAGGGTCCTTTTCAGCGTTCTGTCGGCCGAGGACAGAGACGACGTGAGAAGAAAGCTCGCGTGGAGGACGTTTCTGGGGCTGGGCATCATGTTGAGTCCGACCATCCTGACGATTGGAGCACTGGCGCCAGTCTGGGCGGCCGGCATTTTCCGCAAGCCCGAGTGGTCGGCTCTGCCTTCCGTGTTCCTCGTGGCCGGCTTCCACTGGACGTTGTATACGCTGGTCTACATTCCGATACAGGCACTGATCGTCGCCCGAAGGACGCAAAGCGTGATCGCCTACTTCGCGGTCTACTCGGCCGTCTTTCTGGTTGGGACGGTTCTGCTTTCACCGGTTCTCGACATTCTGTTGATGCCGGTCGCCGGCGCGTTGGCGGCCGTGGCCGGCCTGCCGCTGCTGCTGCATCGTTTTCGCCAGACGTACCGCGGCGGAAGCTCCTGGGTGTTGGTGCAGCAACTGCTCGTGCTTCTGCCCGTCTGCGGCGTCGTCTGGTACCTCGGCGGCGCAGGGAAGGCGGCCGTGGCGGTTCTGATATGGTTTGCGGCCGTCGGGCTCCACCTTGCACTACACCGGCGCGCCCGTTACTATGCATGGTCGTTCTTGCTGGGTTTCGTTTCAGGAGCAAAGGATCAGGGGGCGCCGGCCGGCTCGGACGCTGGGAACAAAGACAGGAATTAGGGCGCATGGACTGCCCGGCATGCGGAACGACAAGAATTGACCGCCAAGTCCTCCAACGACATAAACGGTACCGGCTGTATCAGTGTGGGCGGTGTGGCGTGCAGTTCTGGTGGCCGACGAAGCACCCCGGGGCGGCATGGTATGCCGAGTGCGACATCTACGGAGGGCGTATCTTCGGCGCCAATCACTCGCGTACCTTCTGGAATCACAGGCAGTTCCTCATGGAGCCGTTGGCCAGAGGAGACCTGCTCGACGTGGCTTGCGGGGAGGGAGCCTTCTTGGCCGCCGCGCAGCGGGCCGGATACCGCGTCAATGGCATCGACTTTGACGCGGAGGCCGTCCGAATCGCCAGGGAATCCCTGGGGCTGGAACGAGTATGGCCTATCTCAGTTGATGATTTCATGGCTGAGACCCAGCGGCGGTTCGACGTCGTCACGATCCGGCAGCAGCAAATGAACACGGAAGGCATGCTGACCGTGCTGCACCGTATGATGCCCTACGGAATTCTGTGGCACCGGGCCGGGCGGCTCCTGGCCAAGCGTGGCCGGGCCTCTCGCGGGGAGACTGCTCATCTTGCCAGAAAGGCATTGATTCGCGGCATGCGAGCCTTGCGGGCGGCACATAGACTGGCGCTGGTGCCCGCTGCGGCCATGACTGCCTTCATCCTGCGCCGCCGCGGACAACTGGGCCTTGGGCTGTACGCGTGCGCCAGAGTCAGGGACGATTCATGATGAGCCCCGGCGATCATTCCGGCCAGAGACAAGGGAAAGTCCGGCGGCGCGAGACGGCTTTGGAACTCCTCCTCCTGCTGGGGATCGTCCTGATTCCGTTGTCTTACACCTGGGGCTTCCGCAACGTTCGCTGCACGACGACGGAGCTGTACTTCGGCGCGGTCCTGCTGGCTTGGGCATTGCTGCTCGTGGCAACGGGGCTTCGAAAGGGTTTGGCATTTCCCACGGAGCTGCGCCCTGTCAGGTGGGTCGAAGCGGCGATGGCCTGTTTCTGGTTGATGTGCGCAGTGAGCCTGGTCGCCGCCGAAAGCGCTTGGCTGTGGGCGAAAGAATTCATGCAGGTGACCTTGTGCCTGGGCATCTACCTGATGGTCCGGACGAGCGCGATGCGCCGGTTTTCTCTGTCAGCGTACTGTACGGTGCTGCTGATCGCGGCTGCGGCCGCGGCTGGTGCGGGGGTCGTGCAATACCTGGCAGGAGGATTTCCCTGGCAGGATCACTGTTTCCAACTGGTACGCGGCCGGCCCCGGTCTCATGTGACCTTCGCCGATCCGAATAACTTTGCGGCCTATCTGGCTGGCATGATCCCATTGGCGGTCGCGGCCCTTGCCACCAGAGGCAGGAGATGGTGGGCCTGGATTGCTGGGCTGTTCCTGCTGACCGGCTGCCTAATATGCACGTGCTCCCGGAGTGGGTGGCTGGGCACGGCGTGTGGAGTCGTGGTGGTGGCCGTGCTGCTACGGAGAAAGGCGATTCTGCCTGTGGTGGTTCTTCTGGGGGCCGTGGCAATCGCGGGCAGCTTGTTTGGCTATGACGTTCACCGGCGCGGGACCGTAGGTGGACAGGGAACTATCGCCAGCGTCGAGAAGGCGGGCGCGGAAACGATTCTGGTCAGGGACACGGATTCGTATCGCCTCGCGCTGACAAGAATCGCGATGGTGATGATACGAAAGAACCCGGTGCTGGGCGTGGGCCTGGGGAACTCGGGAATAGCAGTACCACGTTACCTCGACGACGTGGACAACGTTCCCGGGGCCTTCCTGGACGATCTCGAGCTCAAGAACGTCCAGCTTACCCCCCACAACACTCTCTTGGAGTTGACGGCCGAACTCGGTCCGGCGGGGGCACTGGCGTCCCTGGCGTTTGTGCTGGGGTTCTATTGGGCGGCCGCTTCGACGCTGCGAAGACGTCCGGCCGGCAATGACCGCTATCTTCTGGTCGGACTTGTGGGCGGCTGGACGGGTGTTCTGGCTGCCACGTCTATTGGATGGATATTCACGCGCGGCGTCGCCGAGTCGTTTCTCATCCTGACCGGCTTGGTGATTGCCGCCGGCGGGAGCATCCGCCCCGAGCCGCGGCCGGGCCTCTCGCGGGGAGACTGCTCATCTTGCCAGAAAGGCATTGATTCGCGGCATGCGAGCCTTGCGGGCGGCACATAGACTGGCGCTGGTGCCCGCTGCGGCCATGACTGCCTGGATCCTGCGCCGCCGGGGACAACTCGGCCTTGGGCTGTACGCGTGCGCCAAACTCAGGAACGATCCGGAATGACAAGCTTGAAGCCAAAACCACCGGCGGAATCATCCCCAACGTGCCGGCCGCGGCTGGAACTGCTGATCCTGGCGGGCGTGGTCCTGGTGCCCCTGTCCGTCAGTTGGACGATCTCCGGCATTCACGTCACGACCAGCCAGATTTTCTTCTCTGCCGCCCTGGGCCTGTGGGCAGTCTCCGTCCTTCGCCGTCGCCGGTGGGCGGACTGGACGCCTGCTGGGGGCCTGCGATGGCTGGAGTGGTCGATGCTCGCCTTCCTGCTGGCCTGCGGGGTCAGTGGCTTGGCAGCCGTCAATAAAAAGCTGTGGGCCAAGGAACTGATCCAAATCGCCCAAGCCCTGGCGATATACCTCTTCGTGCGCAGCGTGGCCCTCCAACGCGTGCGGCTGAAAACGTATATTGCCCTTCTGTTGTCGGTGGCCGCACTGGCCGGGCTGGCTGGCGTCGCTCAGTATTTCTCCGGCCAGGCTTGGACCGATGATCCCGATTTCACGATCGTTTTTGGACGCACGCGTTCCCACTTGACCCTCGCCAACCCGAACAACTTCGCCGCCTACCTGGCCGGGGCAGTGCCGCTGGCGCTGGCAGCGGCGGCGGCGCAGCCCAGGCGTCGCTGGCTCTACCTGGCAGGCGCGGGGGCGGTGACGGCAAGTCTGATCTGCACCCTCTCGCGATCGGGCTGGATCGGCGCCTGTGTCGGTCTGCTGGTCGTCCTCCTGCTTGGTCGTCGTCGGGTTCTTGTCCCGGCGGCGATTCTCCTGGCAATCCTTCTCGCGGAGGTGGCGGCGTTCTCGTATGACGTTAGGAGATGTGGCACCGACTCGAGCTTTGGCGACAACCCCGTGTTGGTTCGCCGCACGGACTCGTTCCGCAAAGATCTCTTTCGGCTGGGCGTGGGAATGTTTCAATCGCATCCCTTGCTGGGCGTTGGGCTAGGCAACGCCGGGCAGGTCATGCCCGAATACTTCGAGAAAGCGCACGTCGGCGATTCTTTTCTCATGGACTACGCCAGGAAGAACCTGGAGATGACGCCCCACTGTACTCCGCTGCAGATCTTGGCGGAACTTGGTCTGCTCAGTGTCACGGCACTGGCGGTAGCGATAGGGCTCGTGGTGACGCTGACACGGGCGTACCGTCGCAGCGATGACGGCGATCGGCTGCTGGTGGCAGGAATGATTGGCGCGTGTGTCGCCATCCTGACGGCCACGTCGCTGGGTTGGCTATTCGTTCGCGGCGTGGCAGAAACCTTCTTCCTCCTGCTGGGCTTGGTCGGCGCCCAGGTCTTGAGGCGTCAGGCGTCCGACGGAGGGAACAGCAAACCATGACGCCGCTGCGGATTGCCGTCGACGCCCGGCTGTGGGGAAAGACGGGGATTGGACGGTACGTCTGCGAGCTTTGCCGGCATCTCCTGCTGGTGGACGACGGCCTGCATCTGCTGCTGATGGGCGCCCCGGCTTCAGCGGCCGCAGAGGACCGGGCAGAGGTGGTGGACTTCAGCGCACGCCCATACTCATTAAAAGAAATGCTGTGTGGCGGACGGATGGCCGGGCGATACCGCAGCCGGGTCGGCCTTTACCATTTTCCGCACTACAACGTTCCGGTATTCTCGCCCCTGCCCTTTGTGATGACGGTTCAGGACCTGATCCACTTCAAGTTCCCCGGCATGTTCCCCGGCCTCAAAGTCGGCGTCGCCCGGAAAGTGCTGCGGCGGGCGGCGCGTCGGGCGGCGCGAATCATGACGCCTTCGGCCTCGACGCGAAACGATCTGGTGGACATGCTGCCGTGGTCGGCGGAAAAGATCGACGTTGTTCCTTACGCCGCATCGGCGTGCTTTCACGCGGGCGACCCGGACGAAATCCAGCACATGAAGAGCCAACTAGGCCTGGATCGCTACGTCCTCGGCATGTGCGCCAGGAAGCCGTACAAGAACGAGGAGGCGGTCATTGAAGCCTTTCGGATATTGAGCGGACGGCATCGGGACTTGCAACTGGTCTTGGTTGGGCCGGTGGCCACAGCCCGGCAGCCCGGCATCCGTTACGCCGGCCACGTCAGCGACGAGGAGTTGCGCCTGCTGTATTGCGGGGCGGCCTGCTTCGTCTTTCCGAGCCTGTACGAGGGATTCGGACTGCCCGTGCTGGAGGCGATGGCCTGCGGCTGTCCCGTGGTCTGCTCCACGGGTTCTTCGTTGGACGAGGTGTCCGGCGGCGCGGCCCTGCAAACGCCCGCGCGCGACATCGAAGGCATTGCCCAGGCCATCGAGGGCATTTTGGAAAGCGCCGAGCTTCGGGAGGATCTGATCGCCCGCGGGCTCGCCCGGGCTGCCAGCTTCAGTTGGCGGGAGACGGCCCGCAGGGCCTTGCAGGTGTACGAGCGGGCTTGCCGGTCGGGGTGAGTTTGCCGAACGCAGATCCAGCCGGTCCGGGGCAGGGGAAACAGCGCCTATCCGGAAGCCCCCACAATCCATACGACAATTACAGGTTCACAGTGGTGTAACTAATTGTGTGTAAGTTCGTGTTCGGGTGTTCGTGTCATCCGGC
>CAYNYF010000089.1:0-17638 GCA_964401385.1 uncultured Planctomycetaceae bacterium
CCTCCTTGAGGACCTCACGCTTCCAGTCTTTCAGGTCGTCGGGATTATCGAACAGCACAGCGATTGCCTCCGAACGCTGATCGAGCAGGGCTTCGCCCGACTGCCATTGTCGCTTACCATATCAGAAGTTGAGGCGTCGGCTCTCATGCGATTTGCGATCATTGGTTTTTCGCCGCCGCGCGTGGGCATGGGCTGCCCGTCGGCCCGACCGCCTCACCGGGTGCGGCTCCGGCCCGCCGCCCGCCCGCCTGCCGGCCCCGCCTGCAAGTCGTCGGGCAGGTGTCGGGCAGGGTTCATGGTGGCCGGCTTGCGATGGCTCGGTTCCGGGACCGCCCGGCGGTCCAGGCATTGGATCATCGCCCGGGCCAGGCCGTCGGCGTCCAGGCCGGCCTCGGCGAGCTGCTGGGAGCGGCTGGCGTGGGCGATGAACCGATCGGGCAGCCCCAGCAGTTTGACGTTGCCCGCGTCCAGCGACCGCTGGGCGGCGAGTTCCATCACGGCCGAGCCGAACCCGCCGGCGACGGCGTGGTCCTCCACGGTCAGCAGCGGCCCGCCTGCAAGCTGGTGGGCAGGCTCGCCCGAGCCGATCAACTTGACGATGAGCGCCGTGTCCAGGGGCTTGGCGAACCTGGCGGAATACACGGCCGCTTCTACGCCGGAGGCGTCCGCGAGGGTCTCGGCGGCCCGGACGGCGTGCTCGACGGTGGCGCCCAGAGCCAGGAAGGCCCCGTCTCGGCCGGGGCGCACGAGACAGCCCCGCCCGAGAACAAAGGGCGCGTCGGTGCCGTTGAGCGGCTGCGGCACCTCGTCCCGCGGATACCGGATCGCGCAGGGCCTATCCAGCGAAATCGCCAGATCCAGCGCCGAACGCAACTCCACCTCGTCGGCCGGGGACATCAGCACCATTCCAGGCAGCCCGCGAAGATACGCGATGTCCAGGAAGCCGTGCTGCACCGCACCGTCCGAGCCGACCAGACCCGCCCGATCCACGCAAAAGATCAGCGGAAGCTTCTGCAGGGCGATTTCCTCGAAGACTTGGTCGAAGGCCCGCTGGAGGAAGGTGGAATAGATCGCCACGACCGGTCTGAGGCCGGTCTTTGCCAGCCCGGCGGCCATGGCCACGGCGTGAGACTCGCTGATGCCCACGTCGATGCAGCGGCGGGGAAAGGCCTCCCGGAACCGGTCCAGCCCCGTTCCCTGCGGCATGGCGGCGGTGATGGCCACGACGCGCTGATCGCGACGGGCCAGGGCGATCAGGGCGTCGGAGAAGACCCTCGTCCACGTCGGGTGCGGTCGAGAGGGGAACTCCACCACGCCCTTGTTGACGCTGTGGGCGCTGGGGGAGTGGAAGCGGCAGGGGTCTTCCACGGCGTAATCGCATCCCCGGCCCTTCTGCGTGTGCACGTGCAGCAGAACCGGCTCGGGGATCCTGGAGACGCCGCGGAGAATCGTCAAGAGCGCCTTCGTGTCGTGCCCGTCCACCGGGCCGAAATAGCGAAAGCCCACCGACTCGAAGATCGGCGCCCCGTGCACCGTCGCATGCAGGCCGTGCTTGATGTTGCGCAGGGTCTCGGCGATGTCGTCGCCCAGAGGCACGTGGCGGAGCACCGTCTCGGCGGACTGCTTGAACCCGGTGTACGTCTGGGTAAGGCGGATCCGGTCCAGCAGGCCGGCCAGGGCGCCCTTGGTGACGTCGATGGCCATGGAGTTGTCGTTCAGGATCACCAGGAACTGCCGCTTCAGCAAGCCGGCGTTGTTGAGCCCCTCCAGCGAGACGCCGTTGACGATGGAGGCGTCGCCGACCAGGACCACGATCCTGCGGTCGACCCTGCCGGCGGCCTGATCGGCCCAGGCCATGCCGGTGGCGATGGAGATCGCCGTGCCGGCGTGGCCGGTGGAGAACAGGTCATATTCGCTCTCGTCCGGGCACGGGAAGCCGCTGATCCCGCCGGCCTGGCGGAGCGTGCCGAATCGCTCGCGCCGCCCGGTGAGGATCTTGTGGGCGTAGCATTGATGGCCCACGTCCCACAGCAGCCGATCGCGGGTGAAGTCGAAGACCGTGTGCAGGGCGATGGTCAGCTCGGCCACGCCGAGATTGCTGGCCAGGTGTCCGCCCGTGCGGGAGACCGTCTCGATGATCTTCTCCCGCAGCTCCTCGGCGAGCTGGGTGAGCTTGCGCACGGGCAGCTTCTTCAGGTCGGCCGGTGAGTTGATTTGCTCCAGCAACTTGCCATCCACCTCATCAAGGGCGCGCCCGGGCAGCCGGCCGCTCGCATCCCATTCCGACACTCAGTTCGTTTATTCCTTCACTACGGTCTAAAACCCGCTCCCGCAACGCAAGTGTCAAGATTATTCTCCGGCGGATGGATCGGGCTCAACGGTTCCTCCGGGACAAGAGTGCCGCCAGGTCTCGCAGTTTCGCCGCCCGCGGCCCGAGGTGCTCCAGCGCCGCCAGGGCCTGATCGGTCACCTCCCGGGCCAGTCGCCGGGCGGGCTCGATGCCCAGCTCGGCGGCGTAGCTTCGCTTTCGGTCTCTGGCGTCCTTGCCGGCGGTCTTGCCCAGCATTTCGGTGGGCTGGGTGGCGTCCAGCAGGTCGTCGGTGATCTGGAAAGCCAGTCCGATTTTCTCTCCGAAACCGCTTAGCGCCCTGAGTTTTTTGGAATCGGCCCCGGCGCAGATGCCGCCCATGCGGGTCGCCGCCCGGATCATGGTGCCGGTTTTGCGCACGTGGATGTATTTTCCGCCCTCGGCCCCATCCGGGACGGGGCAGAGCCCCATGTCGGCGACCTGTCCGGCGATCATTCCGGCCGGCCCGGCCGCCGCCGCCAGCTCCGCAACCAGCTTCGTCGCGATCGAGGCATCGGCCAGACCCAGCGAGAGCACCTCAAACGCCCGCGTCAGCAGGGCGCTGCCGGCCAGGATGGCCATTGCCTGACCGAACTTGACGTGAGTGGAGGGGCGCCCGCGGCGAAGCGCATCATCGTCCATGGGCGGAAGGTCGTCGTGAACCAGGCTGTAGCAGTGAACCAGCTCGATGGCGACCGCGGCCGGGGTGGGCTCGGCCGCCCAGGCCTCCGGCGGGGCCACCGCCTCGGCCGAGAGCATCACCAGCGCCGGGCGGATGCGCTTGCCCGCGTCCAGCGAGGCATAGCGCATTGCCTCGGTCAGCGCCGCCGGGACGGAGGCGTCGCTGAGCCACTTCTCGATCGCCGGGTTCACCGCCTCGGCGTACGGGCGGAGGAACCCGGCCAGATCTTCCGCTGCCTGCGGACTCGCCATGAATCGGCCATCCTCGAGCTTGCCTGCTTCAGCATCAAATTATACAAGTCCAGTGGCGACCAACACACCCCCCGGGCCCAAAGGTCCGACAAAGGTTGTTGGCCGCGGCGCCGCCAGCGGGCATAATCATTATTGTCGGCCGGGACATCCGGCCCGGGCAAGGCGAAGATGGCCAGGAACATCCATCCTACGGCACTGGTGGACAAGCGGGCCGAGCTGGGCGCCGGCGTGGTGGTGGGCCCATACGTGGTGATCGAGCCCGACGTGACCATCGGCGATGACTGCGAGCTGATGACCGGCACCGTCGTTCGCCGCTACACCGAGCTGGGCCCGGGCAACGTCGTTCACCCCTTTGCCGTCCTCGGCGGCGAGCCGCAGGATTACAAGTTCAACCGCACAAGCAAGACCTACCTGAGAATCGGCCGAGGCAACATCTTTCGCGAGCACGTCACCATTAACCGAGCCACGACCGAGGGCGGCGCGACCGTGATCGGCAGCGGCTGCTTCTTCATGGCCGCAGCCCACGTCGGGCACGACTGCGCCGTCGGGGATCACGTGGTCCTCACCAACAGCGTCGCCTTGGGCGGCCACGCTGAAATCGGCAGCCGCACCGTGCTCTCGGCCCACACGGGTGTCCATCAGTTCTGCTGGGTGGGCGAGCTGGTCATGAGCCGCGGGCATTCGGGCACGTCGCAGCACGTTCCTCCCTTCGTGATGATCAAGGACATCAATCACGTCTCAGGGCTGAACGTGGTCGGCCTCCGCCGGGCCGAGGACATCACCGCCGCGGACCGGGACCAGATCAAGCAGGCCTACCGTTTGCTGTACCGCTCAAGCCTCACCCCGGAGCAGGCGCTGGCGGAGATGGACTCCCACAATGACTGGGGCGCGCCGGCTCTGCGCTTCCGCGATTTCATCCGCCGGGTGCTCTCGGCCGAGGCCCCCTACGACCGCGGACTGGCCACCGCTCGCCCCGCCCAGCGCGCCAAGTAGGGCCTGCCTGGCCCCCTTGCCCCCGCCGGGCGGGCAGGCTCACTTTTCGCCTCCGCCGTCGTCGCCGGTTTCATTCTGGGCGGACTCGTCCTGGCGGTAGCCGCTGGCCTCGACGCGTTCGATGTGGGTGGCGCGGCCGGTCTGCTCGTCGATGCGGATCAGCGCGCCCGACAGCCTCGGGTCTTCCGAGGCCACCTGGAAGGGCGTGGGCATGTTTGTGGTCAGCGCCCACAGCACCCGGTCCTTTCGGCGACCCAGGACGCTGTCGTAGGGCCCGGTCATGCCCAGGTCGGAAATATAGGCGGTTCCGCCGTCGAGGACGCGGGCATCGGCGGTGGGGACGTGCGTGTGCGTGCCCACCACCGCGCTGACGCGCCCGTTGCAGAACCAGCCCATGGCGATCTTCTCGCTGCTGGCCTGGGCGTGAAACTCGATGATCCGGATCTTCACCGTTTCTGGGATCTCGCTGAGAATCGCGTCCACCGTCGCCCACGGCGAGTCGGCCGGGCCCATGAACATCTGCCCCAGCACGCACGCCACCGCGACCTGGTGCTCGCCCGACTTGGTCGGCACCACCGTCCAGCGCCTGCCGATCGCCTTGGCGCTGATGTTGGCGGGGCGGACGATCCGTTCGGAAGTGGCCAACGTCGCGGTGATGTCCCGCTTGCGGTAGACGTGGTCGCCCAGGGTCACCACGTCGACGCCGTAATGAAGCACCTTGGTGAAGATCTGCGGGGTCAGCCCGCTGCCCCCGGCGGCATTCTCGGCATTGCAGACGACCAGATCGATTTGATGCCGGCCGATCAGCTCTTCGAGGTGGTCGGCCAGGAGGCGCCGCCCGGGCTTGCCGACCACGTCGCCCACGCACAAGACGTTCACAGGCATCAAGGCTACCCTTCTAGGCCCGCACGGCCACAATGGATTCCGGCACGGATTTGCATTATATTTACCGGCGCCCTCCGGCCAACGGAAAAAGCCTCGAATCCGCGGCGGTGAGCGGCCCGGACGGGGGGGCGCGACGAAATGGCCCTTTTCTTTTCGCATAACTTATTTCCTACTAGAGATTTGCCGATAGTGCTCGTGGCGGCGAGCCCGGCGGCCGAGCGCGTCCGACTCGCTCAGACGGCCGGTGCGGATAGAATAGCGTTCAGGCGGAGTGCTGGATGATCGCGGCGCATATCACGCACGAGGCGGTGGAGAAGGTCGGGGGCATCGGTGCCGTTATCGCAGGTCTGGTGACCTCCAAGGCGTACCAGCGGATATTTTCGCGCACGGTCGTCGCCGGCCCGCTGCTGGCGACGGACCGGCCGGCGGCGCAGCGGCTCGGCCCCGGCGGGAAAGTCCTGTACAGCTCTCTGGACGATCTCGACGCCGGCGGCTGGGCCGGCAGGTTCAAGCCCCTCGAACAGACCTACCAGGTCGGCATCATCTACGGCATCCGCAAAATCACCAACGGCAACCACGCGGACAGCGCCGAGGTGGAGGTGCTGCTGGTGGACGTGTTCCGCTACAACCGGGATCGGCTGAACCTCTTCAAGGCCGAGCTGTTCAGCAAGTTCGCCGTCCCCTCGGAGAGGTTCGAGCACATCTGGGAATATGAGGAGTACGTCCGGCTGGCCGAGCCGGCGTATGAGGCGCTGGGAGTGATCGGCTGTCGCGGCTCGGCCGAGGAGCCGCTGATCCTGCTGGCGCACGAGTACATGGGCATCCCCACGGCGCTGAAGGCGATCCTGGACGGCCCCCCTCACGTGCGCACGATTTTCTACGCCCACGAGGTCGCCCCCGTCCGCCACGTCGTCGAAAAGCACGAAGGCCACGACCTGATGTTCCACAATCTCCTCGCCGCCGGCGAAGAGGCCGGAAAGAGCCTGGAGGAGTTCTTCCCGGAGGTCCGCGACAACTTCAAGTACGCGCTGGTCAAGGCGGCCCGATACTGCGACGCCATCTTCGCCGTCGGCGACATGATCGCCCGGGAGATGCGGTTCCTGGATCCGAGCTGCGGGGACTTGCCGGTGGAGGTCGTCTACAACGGCGTGCCGGCGCGCCGGCAGACGCTCGACGAGCGTTGCCGATACCGCGCCGGCATGATCGAGTACGCCAAGAACCTGTTCGGCTTCAAGCCCGATTACATCTTCACCCACGTGGCCCGCCCGGTGCTGTCCAAGGGCATCTGGCGCGACCTGGGCGTGCTGCACGAGCTGGAGGGGCTCCTCTCCCGGGCGGGGAAGTCCGCGGCGTACTTCATGCTCGGGACCCTGGCGGGCCAGCGACGCACCAAGGACGTGCTGCACATGGAGCGCAGCTACGGCTGGCCGGTGCATCACCAGCTTGGCTATCCCGACCTGTGCAACGGCGAGGAGACCCCGGCCGAGATGTTCGAGGACTTCAACCGAAACCACGAAGCCGTGCGCGTGGTGCTGGTCAACCAGTTCGGCTGGGAGTCGCAACTGTGCGGTCTGCGCATGCCGCGGCGGATGTCCCTGGCCCACATCCGCCAGGGCACGGACGTGGAGTTCGGCCTGAGCGTGTACGAGCCCTTCGGCATCAGCCAACTGGAGCCGCTCGGCTACGGGGCGATCTGCCTCGTCTCCAACGTTTGCGGGTGCCTGGGGTTTGCCCGCCGCTGCGCGCCCGGCCGCATGCCCCCCAACGTGCTGGAGGGCGACTTCACTCGCCTGCCCACCAGCCCTGCCCCGCGCCGGGCGACCCAGATCGGCCGGGACGACCGGGACGTCGTCGAGGCAGTCGAGGCCAAACGGCTGGCCCAGGAGCTGTTTCGGCGCCTGCCAAAGACGCGGGCGGAGATGGCGGAGCTGCTCGATAGCGGCTGGGAGCTGGGCAAGCGAATGGACTGGGAGCCGCTGGTAAGCGATCTCTTGGGCCCGGCGGTTCAGAGAACCTGGGAACTGGACAGGATCAACGGCTCGGCCACCTGAACCGCCTCGGCCGCGGGGGACACATCTCGGCCGCAGGGCCACCTAAATCCCCTGCAACTTGACCTCGGGCAAAACCGGGCCTAGAATTGTTTATATGGGCATTTTTGCCCGGTATTGGAAGTTAGACGATGAAGTTGTCGATGGCGGCGGAATTTGCGATACGGGGGATTCTGTGCTTGGCCGAGGAGTACGGCCAGGGTCCGTTTCCGCTGGATAAAATCTGTCGGCGCCGAAAGTTACGAAAAGAATACTTGACCAAGATCTTCGGCCTGCTGGCGCGTGCAGACCTGGTGGACGCGGTCCGCGGCAAGGGCGGCGGCTACACCCTGTCGCGGTCTCCGGCGACGATCTCCCTGTTGGACGTGATCGAGGCCATCGAGGGGCCGCTTGCCCTGAACCTCTGCCAGCACACGCCCCCGAAGTGCGAGGAGCCGGGCTGTCGCGTTCGCCCGGTGTGGACGGACCTCCAGGAAAAGGTTCGTTCGGTCCTGTCGAGCAAGACGCTGGATCAACTGATCCCAGAGGCTCCAAATCGCGACACACCGCGATTTGGAGACCAGGCCCCCGACCAACCTGCCCCGTAGCCGCGGTCTCTCGTCAGTCGCTTGCGCCAAAGCGGTTGTAGTGCGCCGCCTCGGCCAGTGTGGGCTTGGGCGGGCGGGCGGGCACGGCCACGGGCTTGCCGACCGGCATGAGTGACCAGACCCGCAGGTGCTCCGGCACCTCGAGGATCCGGCGGAGCTTTTCCTCGCAGCGGCGCATCTGCCCTTCCACCCAGCAGCCGGCGTAGCCCAGCGCCACGGCCGCCAGCAGCATGTTCTCCATCGCGGCCGAGGCGTCCTGAATCCAGAACTCGCCGTAGGGCGTTGGCTTGGGCTCGACCAGCAGTACGATCGCCGCCCGGGCGCCGGTGAGCGCCTTGCTGACGAAGCGAATCTTCTCCATCACGGTCGGGCAGTCCACGATGATGTACTGCTTGAGCTGGGCGTTGCCGCCGGTGGGGGCGTCGACGCCGGCCGAGACGATTCTTTCCAGCGCCTCCCGCTCCACCGGCTCGGGCAGGTAGTTCCGCACGCTGCGGCGGGCGTTGACGACCTCGAAGAAATCCATGTCAGTCCTTTCCGGCTTTGGCCGTGCTCCCGGACGCTTGCGTCGGCCGGGCTCAAAGAGGTATCTGCGCGCCGTTGACGGCGGCGGCGCGAGACTCCGAAGACTACGGACACGCGGTCGGTCAGCGCCGCCGGTTCCGGCGCAGTGCAAGGCAGGCGCCGGCCAGCAGGATCAGCAGCCCGGTCGGCTCAGGCGTCGGAGCCGCGCCGGCGACGCCGAGCCCGTAGTTGTCCGCCCAGTCGGTGTAGTCGCCCCCGTCCACGAAGTTGTCGCCGTTGAAGTCGCCGGCCAGCCAGCCGCCGTCCTGAAGGTAGTGGTCCGCCCAGGTGGTGTAGTCGCCCCCGTCGACCTGTCCGTCGAAGTTCGCATCGCCCAAGTGCACCGACGGCGGCGGGCCCTGGAAGGAAAGCACCAGCGCCTCATTCATCTTCCAGACGAAATTGAAGCTGTAACCGTCGCCCAGCGCCTGACCGGTTCGCTCGTCGCGGAGGTTGACGACGGTATCGTAGAACTTCAGCGTGATCGGTATCGTGCTGCTCCTCAGTCCCACAACGGTGCTGCTGACCAGGTCCTCCGGGTTCAGGCAGAGAAACAGGAGCGTGCGCCCATCCTTGGTCCAGTAGGCGATTTCATATCCGTGCTCGGCCGGACCGGCCCCTTCAATCTGCACCCAGCGCGTGATGCCGGTGTCGTGGATTGCTTCCATGAAGACGCTGCGGTGGTCGGCGGCCTCATTGGCGCTGATACAGCGATAGGCGTTGTACCATTGCGGCGAGAGGTTCATCAGCACCGCCTTGCCGTCGCCGTACCGACTGACGTTGATCGTCGGCATATTCCGCACGGCCTTGTAGAAGCCGCTGGGGTCCATGATGCAGGTGTTGGCGTTGGTCAGGAAGGTCTCGTGGTTGGAGTAATAGTAGTTTTTGTCCTGGTTCACCTCGCACCACAGCGTGGTCTGGAAGATATTGCCGGATCTAAGGTTAGGGTCGTGGGCGAGGCCGAAGACGTCGTCCAGGGCGCCGCCGTCGGGTCGGCCCTTGCCGTGCTGGTCCCACAGGCCGGGCATGTAGTCGGCGATGACGGTGCCGCCGGCAGCGCAGAATTCCCTGATTCCGCGAGCCTCGGCCTCAGAAAGGCATATCGCCGCCGGAAGGATCAGGACCTTGTACTCGGAAGGCACGCCGTCGCGGATCAGGTCGTCATAGGCGATGTAGTTATATTGGATCCCCTCGTCGCGGAGCATATTCTCCCACGCTCGGCGGACCAGGTGCGACGAGCCCAGCCTGTTATCGCCGTTGCGGTTGACCCAGGTCGAGCCGTGGGCCTGGGCGTCGAGGATCCACGACATCTGGATGGATGCGTGGTTGTACAGGATGGCCACGCCGTCCTGGACCCATTCCGCCTCGGCCATGAGCGGCCCCACGTTGTTGCCGGCCTCCAGGTAGGTCGGGGCGACCTGGTCGTGCCAGGGCTTGGGGGTGGTCCCGTCAAACCAGTTCTGGACCCAGCCGATGTGCCCGCGGTTGCCGTGGGCCAGGTAGTACCACGTCATCCAGACGGTCTCATCCACGCCGCCGTAGAAGTGCGTCGTCACCGATGGGATGGCGTTGCGCGGGTTAAGCGAGCGGATGATCGAGTTGGACCGGCCCAGGTCGTAGGACTCGATGTACTGGACCTTCTTCATGATCTTGGCGTAGTCGTAGCCGCCGAAGGCGTTGGGGCTCTGCCCGCCGACGAAGCCGCAGGGCGTACGCGGGTCGATGGTGTTGGCATATTCGACCAGGTCGCCGACGAAGTTCAGCCACCAGGAGTCATTGAAGGTCCACTGGTCCATGAGCTGGCTGGCGTTGAAGGTCCCGACCGTCCAGACCGGCAGGTTGCCACGGATGTTGTCATAGGTGATCCAGCCGGGGTGAGCCGGCGGGCTGCCGCCGTAGATCTCGTTGAGCCAGTCGCGGTAGGCCGTCGGGTGGTCGGTCACCTGCCACATGGTCGGATGCACGAAGTGGCCCCAGGAGATCTCGTCGTCCAGGGCGTAGGCGGCCCGATACGGTGAGGATTTGACGTTGTTGATGTGCGTGCTGATGAACCCCTGGAGGGTCGCTCGCATTTCCTCGTTGACCGGCTTGGTGCGGACGCCGTTGCCGTGCAGCTCGTCATACGGCACTGTATCGTGTCCGTCCCACAGGTGCAGGTATCGCTTGGCCGCGGTATGGTCCATGTAGAAACGCAGGCCGAACTGGTTGATCCATTCCAGCTTGTTGACCCCGCCGGCCCAGATGTTGCCCCAGTCCAGGAACGCGCCGTTATAGCCGTGCTCCCGCGACCAGTTGCCCGCAGCGTCGTCGTAGCCGATGTTCCACTGGTACGTCCACGGCATGTACGTCCAACTGGGAAAGGACGCATAACACCAGTCCTTGTCCTGCTTCACGCGCTGGAAGTCCTGGGAGGTGTTGACGTAGGTTTCGTAAGGGTCCTCCTGAGCCCAGCAGATACTCCCGGCCGAGGCCACCGCGAGCGAAACCAACAGCGTGCGCAGTCGCCGAACAGTTGACTTCACGGCTTCCTCCTTGCTCCACAACATCGGCACCGCCATCGCGACGCACGGCCGAGTGCCCATCCCCCCATAGTCGCATTATACTTGATCACCGGGGAAAAGGTGGGCCGCCGCCGCGACCGAGCCTAGCAGCCGTCCGCGCCCGCGTGGGCGAGCGATTATCTCGGCGGGGAGCCGGCGAAGGACATCACCACCGCCTCGTTCATCTTCCAGCGGAAGCGGAAGCGGTCGCCGTCGCCGAGGCCCTGCTGCTTCCGCTCATCCCGGGCGCCGGCGACCTTGCGGGCCAGGCGCAGCGTGATGGGCACGGTTTCCGTTTTCAGTCCGGCCGCGTTGCCGCCGCCGAGCATCGTGCCGCGAATCTCAGGGTTGAAGCAGACGAACACGATCGTCCGCCCGCCCTTGGCCCAGTAGGTAATCTCGTAGCCGTGCTCTTTCTCGCCGGCGTTTTCGACGTCCACCCAGCGCTTCAGGCCGGCCGCCTTGACGTGCTTCATGAAGACCTGCCGTCGGGCCTTGGCCTGGGCATGGCCGGCGACGCGATGAGCGTTGTACCACTGCGGCGAGACGTTCAGCAGCACGGCCTTGCCCTTGCCGTACTCTCGGACGCGAGCCACGCCCATCTCGCGCACGGCCTTGTGGAAGCCGCTGTCGTGCTTGATGCAGGTGTTCCGCTTTGTCAGGAGTTCTTGGTAGGCCTTGTAGGAGTAATTGGCGTCCTGGTCGGCCTCGACCCACAGCCTCTTCCCGAAGACGTCGCCGGCCCGCATCTGCGGGTCGTGCTTGACGTCGAACATCTCGTCCAGCGCGCCGCCGGCCGGGCGGCCCTTGCCGTGCTGGTCCCACAGGCCGGGCATGTAATCGGCAATGACCGTCCCACCGGCCCGGCAGAACTCCTCGATCCGGCGGGCCTCGGCGTCCGAGAGGCACAGGCACGCCGGCAGGATCAGCACCTTGTACTCGGAGGGGATGCCCTTCCGGATCACGTCCGCGTAGCTGAGGAAGCTGTACTGGAGCCCCTCGTCCCGCAGCATGTTCTCCCACGCCTGGCGGACCAGGTGGGCCGAGCCCAGCCGGTGATCGTCGTTGCGGTTGACCCAGGTGCTCCCGTGGGCCTCGGCGTCGAGAATCCAGCCGAGCTGGATGGACGGGTGGCTGTAGTAGACGGCCACGCCGTCGTGGATCCACTCGGCCCCGCTCATCAGCGGGCCGATCTTCTCGGCCGCCTGGCGGTAGTGCGGGCCGACCTGGGCGTGCCAGCCCTTGGGCTGCTTGCCGTCGAACCACGCCTGCACCCAGCCGATGAAGCCGCGGTTGCCGTGGGCCAGGTAATACCAGACCTGCCAGATCGTGTCGCGCGCGTTCTTGTGGAAGTGGGTGGTCACCGTCGGCAGGGCGTTGTGCGGGTTGAACGAGCGGATCACCGCCTGCGAGCCGCCGGTGTTGTAGGACTCGATGAACTGGACCTTCCGCATGACCTTGGCGTAGTCGAAGCCGCCGAAGGCGTTGGGGCTCTGCCCGCCGACGAAGCCGCAGGGCGTCGCCGGGTCGACCTCGTTGGCGAACTCGACCAGCTCGCCCAGGAAGTTGTTCCAGTAGGAATCGTTGAACGACCACTGGTCCATGAGCCCGCTGGCGTCGAAGGTTGCGACCGACCATTCCTTCAGCTTCGGCCGGACCGCCTCGTACGTGATCCAGCCGTCCCGTTTCGGTGCGTCCGGGCCGTAGACCTCCTTCAGCCAGTCCTGGTAGGCGCCGGCGTCGTCGGTGACGCGCCACATGCAGGGATGCACGAAATGCCCCCAACTGATCTCGTCGTCCAGGGCGTAGGCGGCCCGCTGCGGGGAGGAGATGACGTTGCCGACGTGTTTGCGGATGTAGCCCTTGAGCGTCTTCTTCATCTCCGCGTTGACGGGCTTGACGCGCACGCCCGCGCCGTGCACCTGGCCGAGGTGGGGCTTCACCTGCCCGCCGTCCCACAGGTGCAGGTAGCGCTTGGCGGCGGTGTGGTCCATGTAGAAGCGCAGCTTGAACTTGTTAATCCAGGCGAGCTTGTCGGTGCCGTCGCGGGCGGTTGTCCTGCCCCAGTCCAGGAAAGCGCCGTTGTACCCGTGCTCCTTGCAGAACTCGCCGGCCGCGTCGTCGTAGCCGATGGTCCATTGGTAGCTCCACGGCATGTACGTCCAGCTCGGCCAGGCCTTCAGGCACCAGGCCTTGTCCTGCTTGACGCGCTGGAAGTCCTTGGAGGTCTTGACGTATTTCTCGTAAGCATCCTGTTGACCCAGGCAGGGGCGAACGGACCCGCCCAGCAGCAGGATCAGGCAGGCCAGGGGTGCCATGCTTCTGCAAGCAGAAGCATGCCACCAGCTTGCGGGCACGGCGGCTGATGCACGGCGTCGATTCATGACCAATCCTCAATGATCCCGGCGGTTTTCGGCCGCGGCGCCCGGTGGCGCCGGGTTGCCCCCCCGGCCAGTACCTATCCTGCTTGGCGTCAGCCAGGCATTGGCCCCCATTATTCCCGCCCGGCGGCCGTTTGCGAGCCGTTTCTTGGGCGGGATTTTGCCCCGGCGGCGCCGCCCGCCCGCGACAAAAAGGTTTCGTCGGCAAGGACACCTTTCGTACAATGCGCCCAACCATGACGGCGGATCCCAGATTCCTTACCAGCTCGGGCCCGGAGATCTTCACCGGCAACGAGTTGCTGCTGAAAGGCGCCCTGGAGGCCAAGGGGGGCGTGCACCTCCTGGGCGGCTACCCGGGCTCGCCCTCGGCGGGGTTCTTCGACGCCCTGGCCCTGGTCAAGGACCTGCTGAGCGAGAAGGGCATCCGCACGGTCATGAACAACAACGAGGCCCTGGCGGCGGCGATGCTGAACGGCTCGCAGACCCTGGGCTGCCGGGGGATGATCGTGCTGAAGTCCGTGGGCGTGCACGTGGGCGCCGACGGGCTGGCGCTGGGCAACCTCGCCGGGGGCGACCCCGCCGGCGGGGCCATCGTGGTCTACGGCGACGATCCCTGGTCCGACTCGACCCAGGTTCCCGCCGACAGCCGGTACATCTCGAAGCATCTCTTTATCCCCGTCATCGAGCCGTCCGACGCGCAGGAGGTCAAGGACTTCGTGGATCTGGCCTTCGAGCTGTCGCGCAGGTCGGAGCTGTTCGCCGGCTACGTGCTGACGACCAACCTGGCCGACGGCGGCGGGTCGGTGCAGTGCCGTCCGAACCAGTACCCCGAATTCAACACCCGCCAGCGGATACTGCTGGAGACCGACGCCATCGACCTGGACAAGCGCGTGCTCCTGCCGCCGAGGACCTGGACGCAGGAGAAGACGCTTGCGGATCGTCACCGCCGCGCCGTCGAGGCCGCCCGGGAGCTGGGGCTGAACCGGATCCTGTATCCGGCCGGGAAGCCCCGCCCGCTGGGGTTCGTCAGCAGCGGGCTGGCCCACGGATACCTCGTCCAGGCCCTGCTGGAGCTGGGGCTGCTGGGCGAGTTTCCGATCCTGAAGTTCGGCCTGAGCTATCCCGTGGACGGCGCGTTAGTGGCCGAGCTGGCCCGCCAGTGCGACCGCATCGTCGTCGTCGAGGAGCGGCGCGGCTTCCTGGAGGAGCAGATCGGCCAGGTGCTGCTGCGGCTCCGGCAGAGCCGCGAGCTGGACGAGCCGGTCGAGCTGTGGGGCAAGCGCTTCCCCGACGGACTGGAGGGCTTTCCCGAGATCCGCGGGCTGGGCCCGTCGCTGGTCACCGAGCGGCTGGTGCCGCTGCTGAAGAAGGTCGCCGGCGGCGACCGCGCCGTCGCGCCGGGCAGGATCGGCGAGCTGGACCGCGAGATGGCGATGATCCGCTCGGCCAAGCAGTCGGCCGCGCCGTTCCCGGCGCTTCCGGCCCGGTCGGCCACGTTCTGCCCCGGCTGCCCCCACCGCGATTCGGCCAGTCTGTGCCTGGAGGTCAAGAAGCGCTTCATGGACGGCGAGTACATGCGCCGCCGCCACCAGAGCGGACCGGTGGACCTTCTCTTCCACGGCGACACCGGCTGCTACACCATGCTCATGTACCCGCCCAACGCCACGCTCATGCACGACTACTCCGGCATGGGGCTGGGCGGCGGCACCGGTAGCGGCACCGACCCGTTCATCGTCAACAAGGAAGTCGTCTTCATGGGCGACGGCACCTTCTTCCACTCCGGGCAGATCGCCATCTCGCAGGCCGTCAAGTTCGGTCAGGACATCACCTTCATCATCCTGGACAACTCCACCACGGCCATGACCGGCCACCAGCCCACGCCCGGGGTGGACTACGACGTGATCGGCAACCCCACGCCCGTGCAGGACATCGAGGAGATCGTCGGCGGCATGGGCGCCGGCGGCGGGCTGACCGTGGTCCGGGTCGATCCGGAAAAGCGCGGCCCATACCGGGAGCTGCTGGAGCGGACCTTCCTGGCCGACGGGGTCAAGGTCGTCATCGCCACCAAGGAGTGCGGCATCACCCGGATCCGGCGCAAGCGCCGCGCCGAGCGCGCCGAGGCCCGCCGGCAGGGCTACGTCCGCAGCCGCGAGTACACAAACATCAACGCGGAAATCTGCCGCTTCTGCCTGACCTGCGCGGAGCTGACCGGCTGCCCGGGCCTCAAGCACGTCCAGACCGACTACGGCCCGAAGATGGACACCGACGTTACCTGGTGCGTCCGGGACGGGGCGTGCCACCGCGTGCGCGCCTGCTCGGCCTTCGAGTACGTCACCGTCAAGCGCAAGCGCCCGCCGCGGTCGCGGGTGCCCGAGCTGGGCCTGGAGGAAATTCCCGAGCCGGCAAAGGGCCCGCCCGGCGACCTCTGGCGCTGCTGCCTGGTCGGCGTGGGCGGCATGGGCATCGGGCTGGCAACGCAGATCCTCGTCCGGGCCGGCCACAAGCAGGGCTACAACGTCGTGTTCGTGGACAAGAAGGGCCTGGCCATCCGCAACGGCGCCGTCGTCAGCCAGGTCGTCTACAACATCTCGAAGCAGCCGATCACCGGGCTGATCCCCTACGGCAAGGCCGACCTGCTCATCGGCGTTGACATCCTCCAGGCCACCGGCGCCCTGGCCCCGACCGGCCGAACGCGCTTCGGCTCGCCTGACCTCACCGCCGCCGTCATCAACACCGATAAGGTCGCGACCATCCGCGGCCTGCTCGGGCAGGAGGACTTCGACCCGGACGTTTTGGAAAAGACCATCCGAGCCAACACCCGTCCCGACGCCTACCTCGCCCGGAACATCTCCCGGATCTGCGAGAAGTACCTCGGCAGCAAGCTGTACACCAACATCATGATGCTGGGATTCGCCTTCCAGAAGGGCCTGATCCCCGTCTCCATGCACTCGATGGCCTGGGCCATTAAGGACACCATCCGCGCCGATTTCCGCAAGAACCTGTACGCCTTCAACATGGGGCGGAAGCTGGTGGTCCAGCCGGACTTGTTCCAGGGCCCGCCGCAGCGGACCGGCTGGCGCCAGACGCTGGAGGAGAAGTGCCGCAACACCATCCGGCGCTACCGGCGCGGGCACTACCTGGCCGATCGGCTCACGCAGTTGACGGCCGACGTGATGGCCGTCGCCGAGGACCTGGACGAGGCCGACAAGCGGGCGATCGTCGTCCGGGTGTACGACTGCATGCGCTGGGGCGGACTCGACTACGCCCGGCGATACGCCGACGGCGTCATCGACATCTGCAAGAAGGACGGCCCGGAGTATGGCTACGCCGCGACGCGCGCGGTCATCCAGAACCTGGCCGCCGCCATGCTCATCAAGGACGCCGTCTTCATCGCCGAGCTGGCCACCTCCCCGGAGAAGCGCGCCCGCGACCGCGAAAAGTACGACGTCAACCCCGCCAACGGCGACCGCATCGTCTACCGGCACCTGCTGCACCCGTCCTTCAGCATCGGCTCGCGTTCGTTCCTGCTCGACGTTACCGCCCGCGACTGGATGCTTCAGTGCCTCAAGCGGATGAAGTGGCTGCGGAAGCTGCCCGGCTGGCGGAAACAGCAGCGCCGGTTCCTGGCCGCCTACGAGCAGGCCGCCGCCGAGTTCGACTACGCCGGCCCGGACGAGTACGCCCAGCGCCTGGCGGTGCTGTCGTCGCCGCAGTGCATGGACTGCTTCAACCCGCGCTGCCGCGAGGAAGGCTGCCCGCTGGGCAGCAGGGTGCCCCAGTGGGTCAAGCTGGCGTATGAGGGCTTGTGGAAAGACGCCTGGGAGCTGCTGGAGGCGGACAATAATTTCCCCGAGGTCACCTCTCACATCTGCCCGGCCCCGTGCCAGGACTCGTGCAAGCTGGCACTGGGCGGCCTGCCGGTGCAGATTCGCCAGATCGAGGGCCAGATCGTCGAGCGCGCCCTGGAGGGCGGCTGGCTCTTGCCGCGGCCCGCGGCCGAGAAGACCGGCAAACGCGTTGCCGTCGTCGGGTCCGGCCCGGCGGGACTGGCGGCGGCACAGCAGCTCGCCCGCGCCGGCCACGAGGTGACTCTCGTCGAGAAAGAAGCCCGCCTCGCCGGGCTGCTGCGGGACTCGCTCGCGCGCTCCGAGGTGACCCTGCGCGACGGAGACGTCCTGGTGGTCTCGAGCAAGGTGGTCTCGAAGGCCCAGGGACTGCGGGTGGAGCTCGCGGACGGCGACCCGAACGGCGCGCGAGACGAGGTGGTCCGCCAGCACAGCCACCGCGTCGTGGCCGAACGACTGACCCGGGACGGCGTGACCCGGATCGTGGCCGCCGAGGCCGGGCCGGTGATGGCTGC
>CAYNYF010000090.1:0-17541 GCA_964401385.1 uncultured Planctomycetaceae bacterium
CTTGCCGATATTGGGTGGGCTGCTGATAGATGCGGCGTCATATCGAGCGACTTTCATAACAACTTTGGTAGTGTCGATAATTGGACTCCTACAGTCCACAGCATTGAAGCCCGTCAGAAATGCTGTTGCTGATAGTAAAGGACGTAGCCAGGCATGAGCCTGGAAAGGTGCCGATGGATGGGCAGGTATTATCCGCAATCAAAAGTTGAAGTGGGAGGTCTGGTGGCAAGGCACTATGACAGGCTGATGGACGTTGTGACATTCGGGAGGTACCGCCTCTTCATCGAGCAGGCCGTCAGACTGATGAACATTAAATCCGACGATCGGATTATCGACTTTGCCACGGGCACGGGCAGGAATGCGTGTCTGATGATGAAATACCTTTCTCCGCGGGGCCGGCTTGTCGGGTTGGACATCTCCGAAGCGATGATCTCGCAGTTCCGGGAAAAGTGCCGGGGCTTCTCGAACGTTGAAATCGTCAACGAGAGGATTGACCATCCGTTGCGTTACGAAAACGATTTCGACAAGGTGTTTGTTTCCTTCGCACTGCATGGGTTTCCGCAGCAAATCAGGGCTATGATCATCGACAACGCCTTCAACGCTTTGACCAACGAAGGCGAATTATCCATTCTCGACTATAACGAGTTCTCCTTATCGGAAATGCCGTGGTATATAAGGCTGCCCTTCAGGCTGATGGAGTGTCCTTACGCGTTTGACTTCATCAGCAGGGATTGGAAGCGAATAATACGCAGACGAGGATTCAGTTGTTTTACTGAGCACCTTTTCTTCGGGGGATATGTCAGGTTACTTAAGGCGGCAAAAACTGCGTGGCCTGTTGAAGTCCCAGATGAAACATAGGAAAGGCGCATCGCTGGGGAAATATCTGACCTTGCAGCGGTAGATGGTTGGATCGGCGATCGGCCAGACGGGTTACTTTGATCCCCACGCTCTCTGTTTTGCGGTTGGCACACCGCAGACCGATTGCAACCGTGGACGGTGGCGGCCGTCCGTCGAAGATCTCGCCTCGAACTCTCGGACTCTCTGTTGAACAGCCCCCGGCCAGTTAACAGCCCCGTTGCTTTCGGGACCAGCAGTGAAAGCGAACCTTTGGGAACGGAAGAACGAAAACAAGCGGCCGACCGAAGCCGACCGCCTGTTGGGGCAATTCTGGTTGTGGTGTGTCGTCAGGCCTTGCGACGCCGTCGCAGCATCGCCAAGCCGCCGAGGGCCAGCAGACTCATGGTCGCCGGTTCGGGGACGTACGTCACGAAATAGGTGAAGTGCTTTGTCCAGATCACAACGTCGTCGGTGTCCTCGATCACACCGTCGCCGTCGGCGTCCAGGTACAGGTACCCGTCGTCGACGCCCAGCGTGTCCAGCAGGCTGCCGTCGTCATCAGGCAGCACGGTCGTGATCGGGTGGAATGTGTCGAGATCGGACCACCCGACGAGCTTGAGGGCCTCGCCCGGGAGATGGATACGGACGGCTTGGTTGAAAGTCATAGGATCGTATTCGTCGCCGACGAGGAACGAGGAGAGGTCGACGATGTCGTCGTAGTTCTCAAAGCCGTAATCCTCCGGATAGTACCAGTCCGTATAATCGTACGGGCCTTGAAAGAGCCCGGAGAACTCCACGCCGGACTTGTACATCCGCGTGCTGGCCGGGATGGTTATGGTCACTTTCTTGCCGTTGTCCATATTGGTGGTAACAGTGGTCTCCTGAGTCACCCCACCGTTTGGCCAGGTGAGCATATCACCGTCGCCTATGCCCGGAACAACCGTAGGCGTCTGGTTTATGTCGGGGATCTCTACCGAGACGTTATCGAAGTAGAAGCCGTACTCCTGGGCATACGTGGTGGCGCTGGAGCTGCGGTATCCGTACAGCCGGAAGCGCACGCGGAACCGAGACGTGGCGAAGTCTTCGGGAAGTACGACCGGAGGGTTGTGCACCCAGGTGCTTGTGGCATGCCCAATGCCCAGATACGCCTGCGTCCAGGAGAACCCGTTGTTCTTGCTGACCTCGACGTACCCGTAGTTTGAGGTATTAACGCGGAGGAAGTGTGTCCAGGTCAGGATTGGTGTTGTCCCGGCGTAAGCGCTCAAATCGATCTGCGGTGACATAACATAGCTGTGCTCGTATTGGTAGTGGCTTCCGGTGATTGTGTTATTGTAACCCACGGGATTCTGCGCGGTGCCCCAACTGTAAGGCCAACCATATGTCGGCGACCGCGGCGGACGGGATGGGCACTGAAAGACCTCGCCGGGCACACCAGCCTTCCACGACGCTGATGCGCGGGTACTCAGGTTATGCACCGTGTACCCGCCGCCTCCGGTGGCGTAGGTGAACTCCTCCAGGTAAGGGATTACCCCGGCGCAAGCCTGTCGGGCCAGCCCCGACCACGCAATGACGGTGGCAAATGCGATTACCAAAAGAAACACCACAAAGCGCGAATATCTGCTAAGTAAAGACATGGAAAACCTCCTTAATTAATCCGTACCTACTGATTCATACCTACATACTCGAGCAAAGAAGGCAACATTTCCTGGATGAGGCGGACTGGAAAAGCAAGCGAGCGATTCGCACTAGGGAGCATGTTTCGATTGAGGTGACGCGCTGGAACGAAACGTTTGGCCCTTGTTTCAGGGCCAAACACTTCTTCGCATCGACAGATGTTTCACGAACCACCATGAATTATACTCCCGCTTCTCCCTTACGCCTAGCAAAATTCCGAGGTTTTCGGTTGGACGTAGGTGGAACTGATGGTCGCATTGGCATTTCGGGCACCGGCATCGCGTGCGTTCACCCCTCCACGCTGCTTTGTGGGCTGGCGTGAAGCGGTCAATAGGGCTGGTGGTATTGAAACCCGCGACCTTCCGGTTGACAATCCAGATCGCCGATAGTGCAGAGTTTGCCATGGGTTACGATTGCTCCGGCTCCGACCGAGTGCGATTCGAATCGTGTAATATTCTTCTTAACCGCATCTTCAAGCGATTTGCGATTAGGGAGTGGTTACGAAGAGCGTTGTGTTCGGGGAGCCAGTCAAAAAACGCGGAATCGGCGAGCAGATAGTTAACGGAGAACGCCGAGGGCAAACGTCCTCGGCGTTTCTCTATAAGTGGCTGACCGCAAAGGCTTACGGGCACTTGCCGCACCCGTCCCGTTTTCTCCGGTTCGAGTTCGACAGTCCGGGCCGCGAAGGCTACCATCATGGTTGCGCTCGCACCCTGGAAACCGCGGCCAAGACTCTCAGATTCTCTGGTTCACAGCGATCTCTTGGTTAACGCCCGCGTCACGCAGATCATGAAGTTGCGGAACCTCGCCTTGGACATTCAGGAAGAGATTCTGTTCCCGCCTCGGACCACACACGGCCGCGACCTCATCTGCGAGCGGCACCTGCGGCCCATCGCGGCCGTCCTCGATTGGCGCAAGCAGCGCCGGATGTGGAGCAACCTGTTGGAGGATAGCCATCGGGCAGTGGTGTAGAGGGAAACCGACCGTCTTCGAATAGGCGCGGGCATCGCCGCAGAGACACCTTGGATGCTCAAGAGCAGGCTTTTCGGCTACGTGGTTGGAAAACAAGCATCCGGGTTATGTGCTTCGGGACGCGCAATCGATCGCTCCCAAGCGTCTACGGCGTTCTGGGGCACACCGGTCACATCTTCCCGTGCCTGAGGATAGAAACCAGCAGCCAGAACCCCAGCGCACCGGCGCCGAGGAACCCCACGATTCCGACGACGGGAATTCCGTGCCACTTCGGCGGGATGCCGGACAGAATGATCAGCGATGACCCGATCACCAGCGCCGCCAACACGATCGCAAAAGCGATCCGGTTGCTGACCCGATCGTGCGTCCTGAGCATCGGCTCCAGGCCCCTGTGTTCGAATTCGACGTGGATTCGGCCGCGCTTGATCTGGGCGATGATGTCTTTCAGGTCGGCGGGCAAATCCCGCAGAAGGTCGCCCAAATCAATACCGGAAAGGTACAGGTCTTTTGCCAGGGTCCGGGGGCTGAAGCGCCGGCTCACGATTTTCATGGCAAACGGCTCGGTATGTTTGACCATGTCGAAGTCGGGGAAAAGAGTCCGCCCGTTCCCCTCCACGGTGGCAAGGGCCTTGGTAAGCAGATAGAAATCAGGGATAATTCTCAACCTATGCCGCATCAGGATTTGGATCAACTGCGATATGAGGTTGCCCATGTGAATGTCCCTGAGCGGACTATAAAAGTGCTGCTCGATAAAATCGGCGATGTCTGCTTCAAGCCGTTCGGTCGCGTCGGGATTGTCGTTTTCCGACAGGCCCAGGACTGCTTTTGTGATTTGCTTCGCGTCGCGGTGAACGATACCGACGATCAGCTTGCCGAGATGTTCGCGGTAACGTCCCGTTACGGTCCCCATCATGCCGTAATCGAGAAAGCAGATGACGTTGTCCGGCAGGATCAGGATGTTGCCGGGATGCGGGTCGGCATGAAAAAAACCGTGCTCGAATATTTGTTCGAGAATGAGATCGGCGCCGCGATTGGCGATAGTTTCCAGGTCGAATCCCTTCTCGCTCAACGCCGAAAGGTCCGAGACCTTCGTGCCCTCGATAAACTCCATGCTCAGGACCTTTCCGGTTGACAGGTGCCGGAAGACCTTTGGAACGTATATAGTATCGTTGTCCTGGAAGTTTCTGGCGAATCGTGCGACGTGGCCGGCCTCGATGCCGAAGTCCAGTTCCTTTCGAATCGTGCGTGCGAATTCCTGAACGACTCCGACGGGGTTGACCGCCTCAAGGCCGTGAAGGTGTCTTTCCATCAACCCGGCCAGGTCTAGCATGATTTCCAGGTCCACTTCGACGGTCTGGCGAATGCCGGGCCGCTGGACCTTTACCGCCACTATCTCTCCGCTTGGCAGTACGGCCCGGTGCACCTGGGCGATGGATGCAGACGCTATCGGCCTTTCATCAAATTCATCGAAGAGAGACCCAACGGACCCGCCCAGTTCCGCCTCAACGATCTGCCTGACCTGGGAGGGGGCAAAGGGCGAGACCGTGTCCTGGAGTTTTTCCAGTTCGGCGCATAGTTTCTGCGGGATCATATCCGGGCGTGTCCCGGCAATCTGTCCCAGCTTGATGAAGGACGGGCCGAGTTCCTCCAAGGCCATCCGTATCCGTTCCCATCTGGTCAAGGGGGCGGCCTGGACCGGCTCGGCGCCCTTGGCCGGACGCTTGCCCAAACCAAGACGCCGGCGCAGGCCGAGAGTCGTTACCATGTCCCCGAATCCGTGCTTTAGCAGGACCAAAGCGATTTGGCGATACCGCTTAATGTGGCGGTATCGCCTGCCCATGAAGGCCAGTCCACGAATCGGCATAGGAACTCTCCGCTATTTCTTCTTCCCGGCCCTTTCCAGCTTGGCGATGCGGGCCTCAAGACGGCCCAGGTCCTCCTTCGCCGGCAGGTGCATTTTGTGAAGCGACTGCTCGAGCCACTTCTCGACCTGTGCCTTGAGGTCTTTCCTTGCCTTGGCGGATTTGGCCACCATGTTATCAGCCAGTTTGCGGGCTTCTGCCTCGGAGAGTTTTCCTTTCTCCGCCAGTTCCTTGGCGAACTCGTCGAGCTTTTCTCCGGCCATCGCCGCCAGACCCACACCAACCAGAAACGCCTTGTTGATCGCCTCGAACATGATGCACTCCTTTGGGTTAATCTGTCTCACAGTGCTTGTGCCATTTTCCGGGGCACGTAACCATCATTCCACGTCTCGCTGCTGAGCCGACCATCTCCTTTCCCGTACGCAATCATACCACGATGGTATTCCGGATCGGCAAGTGCGTCCGCTGCCTCACGGTCAATCGGCCTGGCCATGCAGCCCCTCGCAGCGTCCAGGAACTCGCCGAAGTGATCGCGGATGGCGCACGGGCACAGCCAGTTGCCCGTACTCTCCGCCGGCTGGGCGTAGGCGTAATCGTCCTGCCACCGGCGAATCCGGGCGAACAGCGGGCAGGTCAGCGCGTCGTTCAGGTCTGCCCCAGGCCGGGCGGAGACGGGGCGTTATACGGCCTTGGTGCTCAGACTTCGTAGCGCATGGCGGCGGCGGGTTCGACCTTGGCCGCCATCAGCACGGGAATCACGCTCGCCAGCAGCGCCAGGCTGGCGCTGATGCCCGTGCAGAGGAGGATGCAGAGCAGGACGTTCACCTCCAGGCCGAGGAAGTTCGCCTGGGCGTGAAAGGCAATGGCGGTGGTGAGCTGGCCTGCACCCACGGTGGCTACGAAGTTCAGCAGCGCGCCGCCGTAGCCGAGCAGGGCGCCGGCGACTCCGCCCACTATGCCCAGCAGGACCGATTCGAACAGGAAGATCTCCACGATGTGGATGTTGCGGCTGCCGAGGCACTTGAGCGTGCCGATCTCCTTGATGCGCTCGGTGACGCTCATGACGATCGCATTGAGCGTGCCGGTGGTGCAGATGAGCAGGGCGACGCCCATCCACAGCCAGCGGAAGATCGGCTGGAGGCCCTGGCCTTCGGCCGGGCCGGCGGCTTTCTCGGCCGCGGCCTTGATCATGGCGTCACTGGTGAGCAGCACGTTGGTGAAGGCGATGGCCACGGCCACGCCCGCCACCACCAGCAGCATCCGCCCCAGCCGCAGGCGAATGCCCTGGAGGGCGAACAGGAACGCCTCGAAAATCGGAAACGTGCTGCGCTGGGAGTGGTTCATAGGTTCTCCGCGGCAATGCCGGTCGCCCGGTCGGTCATCTCCCCGAGCTTGACGTCCATGTCCTCCTTGCGGTCGATGCGGGAGACCTTTCCGTCGCGGACCCAGACGATCCGGTCGGAGGCGTCGATGATCTTCAGGTCGTGGGTGTTGCACATGATGGTCACGCCGCGCTTGCGGTTCATGTCCACCATGAGCTGGATGATCTCCATGCCGGTTTTCAGGTCGAGGTTGCCGGTGGGCTCGTCGGCCAGGACGATCGCCGGGTCGTTGGCGAAGGCGCGGGCGATGGCCACGCGCTGCTGCTGCCCGCCGGAAAGCTCCGTCGGCTTGTGGTTGGCCCGGTCCGCCAGCCCGACCATCTTCAGCAGCTCGATTCCCTTGGCCTCGCGCGTGCCGCGGTCGGTCCCGGCGAAGATCATGGGCAGCATGACGTTCTGGAGGGCGGTCATGATGGGGATGAGGTTGAACGTCTGGAAGATGTATCCGATCTTCCGGCAGCGCAGCCAGGCCAGCTCGTTGGGCCCCAGCCGGCTGATGTCGGTCTTGTCGATGAAGATCTGGCCCTCGGTGGGCTTGGTCAGCCCGCCGACCACGTTGAAGAGGGTGGTCTTGCCCGATCCGGAGGGCCCCATGATGCTGACGTACTCGCCGCGACGGATTTCCAGGTCGATGCCGTCCAGGGCTTTTACGACCTCCGAGCCCATGTAGTAGTATTTCCTGGCCGTGCGGACGATTACGGCGACCGATCGGATGTCCGTCCTAGTGTCGACCATACCTTGGACCTCACTTGCGTTTGCGGGCCGCGACCCGCGGCTGAGCGGATGCCGACGGGGCGGGCTCGCACCAAGGGGAACCCGAAAACCACAGATCGTCAATTGACAGTTTCATATCAGTACGGCAGCGCGATCAGCGAACTCCGCAGGGCCGCGATCGCCGCCAGCAGGCCGATGACGACGCCCTCTCCCACGGCCAGTCCGCCGACGATGATGTTCCGATTCCGCCCGAACCACTCCGGGCCGGTCTTGCGGCGGACCCACTTGGCGATCAGCCCGCCGGTCAGCAGGCTCATGGCGAAGGGGATGGGCATGACCACTCCCACGGCCAGCCCGATCAGAGACAGCCGCCGCCGCGGCCACAGCTTGCCCAGGAGAAAGACGCCCACGAAGATACCCGCGGTGATCACCATCCAGCGGAAGTTGAAGAGCTGGGAGATGATCGCCTGCGTGGCCTCGCTGACCGGGTAGGCTCCGGAAAGGCTCAGCGACGCGCTGATCCAGATGCAGAACTGGTTCGCCCACACCGGCAGAATCACCGTGGTGTAGGGATACTGGGCCGAGGGGATCGGGGCGATCGACCAGAAGATGCTCATGAACAGCAGGCTGGCCAGCATCCCCGTCGGGTAGGCGATGAGCTTGGCGATGATCAGCGACCGCGGCGTGCAGCCGGTCAGCTCGGCCGTCTTGAAGTCCTGCACCCACCGGGCCGCCCCCAGCGCGATCGGCCAGGGGGCGAACCAGATGTCGATCTGCTTGGGCTTCATGGCCATGATCATGCCCTCGCGGACGTAGGGCGGATCGATGCGGTAGCCGGTGGTGCCGATGGCGCGGATGTCGATCATGCTGAACACCAGCGACCAGACCAGCGCGAACGGGGCCACGTAGTACCACGGGAAATCGTGCCCGCTGACGAACTTGACCAGGATGGTGAACAGCAGCGTCGCCCCCGCCACGCTGAACAGGAACGAGCCCAGCAGCAGCCGCAGCGGAACCGTCCGCTCCTGGGCGATTCCCTTCCCGGTCTTTTTCACCGCGGTGATCGTGTTGTACAGGTCCTTGGGGCGGGTGAGGATCGGGATCAACCCGGCGCAGACCATGCCGCCGATCATCACCGGCATCCACACGAAGATCTGGTTGGGCAGCATCTCCTTGATGCCCATGCCGGTGACGAAGCGCTGGAACTGATAGGCCTCCTGGGGGATGGGCTGGCCGGACTGCACCGCCGCCCGGGCCATCTCCGTGTGGGCGATGCCGCAGATCAGCGGGCTGCTCAGCGGGTCCAGGCCGAGGAACTCTCCCAGTCCGCCGGCCGCCCAGGCGTTGCCGATGAACTGCACCGCGACCGCGCCGATCGCCATGGAGATGATCACGCGGAAGGGAACGATGAACCCGCCGCAGAAGGCCAGAATGTCCGTGGCAATTCCGAACGAGGCGCCGCGCAGGGACGTGTGCAGCCGGCGGTTGAAGTCGGCCCAGGGGATGGGGTAGTCGGAGATCCTCTTTCCCAGCGTCAGCGGCAGGTAGATCAGCAGGCCCCAGACCGTCCCGATCAGCCCGGCGATGGTGAAGACCTTCTTCGCCTCGGGGCTGCCGCGGGTGAGGGCCTTGCACGCCTCGGCCGGCGGGTGAGCGTAGGGGAAGGGCAGCTTCTCGACCTTAACGAACAGGTAGTAGCCCAGCACGCCCATGGACAAGTCGGCCAGCATGTGGAAGAACCACGCGGCCATTCCCACCCCGATGGGCAGCAGCCAGGCCGGGTGCAGGAACGTCCGCAGGCGGACGACGTCGGTCGGCGGGGCCCACCACTTCGGGGCGGCCTCGGCGAAGGGGACCATGCGGCCCTTGGCCTTGTCGAAGTAGCTGAACAGGTCGGAGTTGGCCACCTCGCTGACGCGGAAGTAGGCCGGGTGGATGGCGTACATGTAGAAGATCAACTGCCCGGCGGCCACGGCCGAGACCGAGTACACGATGAAGGCCTCGGCGGTCGTCAGCGGGCGCCGCGAGAGCCGCGCCGCCTCCACCCACAGGATCAGGGCGATGAAGGAGATGGGCCCGACCAGGGACTGCCCGGCCACCAGCATCAGGTAGATGTTGGCCGGCATCAGCACCAGCGCGCCGTACAGGATGACCGGCCAGGTGCGGCTGGTCAGGCCGCTTTCCAGCTTGCCGGTGACGTCGGTTTCGCTCGGCTTGATTTGGGCTGCGTCGCTCATCGTTCTTGTTACTGTCAGCTCACCTGTTGATCGGTCGGCGGATACATGCTATCGGCGCGCTTGAGGCACTCGGCCTCCTGGGCGGGTGTGGCCGCACGCCAGCGCAGCAGATGCTTGCACAGCACGTTGACGAAGGCCGTGGCCCCGCGCCGCCACAGATACGGCGGTCCGCTGGTCCGCCGCAGCTCCAGCGACAACTCCCACCAGTCGCCGTCGTCCGCCGGCTTGGCCAGCATCTGCGTCTGCTGGGTCAGGTTCCGCTCGAACGGGGCCAGCCACACCGGCATGGTCAGGTGGATGACGTCGCCGGCGACGCCGCCGGCGGGGGGGCTCTGGCAGACGAACCGCCCGCTGCGCTCGCCCTGGTGGATGGCCAGGTAGTCGTGTGCGTACACCATCATCGCCCTGGCCTCATCCCAGGTGGTGGCGATGAAGGGCAGGCGGATGCGCCACTGATCCAGCGCGTCCGGGGCGGCCTCGTCGGCTTCGGCGGCGGTCGTCTCCAACTGCCAGGTTTTCCCGCCGGAGGGATTGATGATCTTCGAGGCCAGATGGATCGGGTACAGGCTGGAGGCCACGGTGGCCAGCACGGCCGTGCCCACCGAGTACAGCACGAAGACGCCGAGGTAGTTCGGGTAGAACTCCTGCTGCTGGCCGGTGGCCTTCAGGTGCCCCAGCAGCACCTTCAGCGAGATGATGCCCAGGAAGTAGCCCAGCACGGCCGCGATGCCCGCGTACACCAACGCCTCGATCAGGAACATGCCGGCCACGTGCCGCGGGGACAACCCCACCGAGCTGAAGATGTGAATCTCCCGCATCCTCTCGTACACCGTCCCGGTCATGATCGCCAGGATCATGAGCACCGCCACGCCCATCACCACCAGCATCATGCTGGAGCCTTTCACGTGCGTGGCGGTCTGCATGGAGATGCGATCGGACCGGCCCTTGCCGGTCGCCGGGTCGACGTAGTAGCTGAAGACGTCGACGTTGAGAATTTCCTTTGCCAGCTTGTCCGCCCAGGCGCCGATGTCCGCCGAGCCGCCCTCATCGTCGTTGGGGATGACGATCAGGGAGTACACGCAACTGGGGAAGAGCCGGTAGCGGTTGAGCCACGCGCGGGGCACGATGACGACTTCGTTGCTGGGGGCGTGGATGGGGTTGTCGGGCTCGCCCTCGCGCCATTGCGAGCTGCGCATGGCCGTCATCGGCAGCCCGTCCAGGTCGGTCAGGCGGTCCATCGGTCCGGGCAGGTAGACGGTCTTGGGCTCCCGCACCGTCAGCTCCCCGCGGTGGAGGCTCTTGGTGCCCGGGTGCAGCGCCAGCAGCACGATGCCCATGCCCACGAACAGCGCCGCCCGCAGCGCCAGCCTCGCCCGCGGGCCGCCGCGGCCGCGCAGGATGAACCCGCCGGCGACGAAGGCGACCGCCGCCAGGACCACCGCGTACAGCGCGCCCGCCAAGACCGGATGCAGCCCCGTCAGCCGGTCGCGCGTCGCCGTCAGCTCCGCCTTCTCGCCCGCCTGCTGGTGTTCGGTCTGGGCGGTAAAGATGCCCTTGACCCTCAGCGGCAGGCCCATCAGGGTGACAGTGTCGCCGACCTTGACGCCGAGCTCCTCGGCCATGTTGTTCGGCAGCAGGCAGACGTCCACGTCGCCTTCGGCCAGGAATTCGCCGTCGATGAGGTCGGACAATTTGACCTGGCGCGAGCCGGCCTTCTCCGGCAGCGTGTAGACGATCTCGTTGTCACGGTAGTCCATGATCTGGAAGAAGGGCGCCTTGACGCGGCGGGGCCCGAACTTCAGGTGCAGGGCGCCGTTGTCGCTGGTGAGCTTGTGGTCGTAGCCGTAGTTGACGCACTCGCGGCGGATCACCCGCGCCTTGTCTTTGAGGTGGGTTTCGTAGACCTCCACCATTTCCTTCAGCAGCGGGTGCCGGCGGTCGCGGGCGTTGTAGATCTGCACGCCCTGGAAGCTGCCGGCGGCGGTCCCGGTCGGCTCCAGGATCTTGAAGTCGAACGCGGCGGAGGTCGTCAGCAGCACCAGCGCCATCACCAGGGCGGTGATGGTCACCAGGGTCAGCGTGGTTCGCAGCTTGCGGCGGCGCATGTTGGAGACGGCCAGCGACAGGGCGGCCATAACCACGCCGGCGGACTCGGCCTCGCTCTGCTGGGTGATTACCCGCTTGGAGCCGATCGCCCGCAGCATGGCCACGCCCCGGACCAGCAGCAGGATCAGCGCCGGAATGGTCATCACCACGATAACGAAGGCGGTCGTCGTCACCACCACGTTGTGGGCGAGCTTGAAGCCCGGGTGGAACATGTACAGCAGCCCGGCGAACAGGGCGAAGACTGTGGCCGAGACCAGCGCCGTCCGCAGCGTCGTCCGCTGCGGAAAGACCAGCCGCTCCATCAGGAAGCTGAAGGGGACCAGCAGCACGAAGTACAGGACCGTCGTGGAGACCACGTCCAGCAGCAGGGCGATGGTGTTGCGGTACGCCAGCGACTCGAACATCCACCCGCGCATGTAGTTGGCCTCGGCCTGCTCCCAGTCGCGGCGGCCGGTTGCATCTTCCGCGAGCCGAATGGCGTCGGCGGCCTCCTGGCGGTAGCGCTTGGCCAGCGGGCTGGCGACGTCGTGGGCCGCCAGCTCGGCCAGCCGCTGGCGGTCGAGGGTCCGCAACTGCTCCAGGCACACCCGCGCGGTCGGGTGAAGGTCCTGCGCCAGCCGTATGGTCTGGCCCGGCTTGAGGTGATATCCGGTTGCCTGTCCGTTCTCGTCGGGGTTGTTCAGGATGGCGAAGTTGGTGAACCAGGACCCCAGCAGCACCTCGGCCCCGGTGTGGTAGTCGGCCGGCAGGAACAGCATCGCCGTCGGGCCGTACTGGGTGTAGCCCCATCGCTCCAGGTCGGTGTGGGAGGCGACGTCCTTGACGCCGTCAATCCGCAGGTACGGGGCCATGCCGCGGTCGGCGTGCTCGCCGTGGATGACGTACGACTGGAACCAGCTTCCGAAGATCTCGGCGTTGGGGTCGTACCGCTGCGGGTCGATCAGCCCGAACAGCTCCACCGTGCCGCACTCGAACAGGCTGACCGGCACGTTGATATCCCAGGTGTCCAGGTCGAGGTCGGTGCACTGAAAGGCCTTGTTGCCGTCGCCGTGTATGCCGTAATCGGTGGCGAACCGGATCCTCCCGGCCGCATCGATGCTGTAGCCCACCACGTCGTACTGGGTCTGCGCGTAGCCGGCGTACACCAGGTTGATGCAGAAGTCCTCCCTCTCCAGCAGCCGGATGTCCTGGAACATGAACGACTGCAATTCACGGTGCTGTCCGCGGGAGGGGTTCATGGGCCAGTGCATGTAGTTTCGTAGTCGCCTGCCGATGGGGTCGGTGAAGATGCTATCGGTCGGGTAGGCGTACAGGAAGGTTTGCATGGGCGGTTCGGCCGGCCCGGCGGCTTCACCGGCGGCGGCCTTCTTGGTTCCGGGCAGGCGCCCGGCGAACCAGCCGATGGAGCGGTCCCATTGCATCACCCGCCCGCTCAACTGGGTGTAGCCGCCCCAGCCGCGCCCGCCGCGCGTGCCCGGGTTGAACTTCGGCAGCAGGTTGGGCGGGTAGTCCAGCAGGTGGCGCAGCGTGGCCAGGGTGATCTTCAGTTGCGGGCGGAGCTGATGGTCGATCTCCCTGGCGGGCATGTGCTTCAACCGATCCAGCGGGGTGTTGTGGACCAGCCGCGCCAACCGCCCGGTCTGGAAGGCGAAGGCGGTGATTCCCAGCCCTGCCCAGGCCCCCTCGGCCGTGGGGTAGCGGGGGGCGTATACCAGCGGGCAGCGGTCGTTGCGGTTGGCCATCACCCCGTCCAGCGTCTCGGACATGATCGGCCGCACACCGCCGTACAGCTCCATGTCCCCGGCCAGGCCCAAACCCTTGAACATCCGCTCCCGCCAGCCGCTCTGGCCGAACAGTCGGTTGCCCAGCCACTTGTACGCGGCCGCGCCGTAAACGTCCCAGGCCTCCTCGGCCAGGACGTTCACGCCCCGGCCGGCGGGAACCAGGTCCACCCCCATGGCGATCCGGAAGTACTTGCCGACCCGGGCGAAGCGCTTGCCTCGGCGGTCGCGGGCGATGTAGTCGCGCATCGCCTGCTGCGACTGCCAGTGCCCGGAGACGAACATGATGTGGATGTCGCAATTGGGCTGATGCTCTTTGAAGTAGCGGGTCAGCTCGATCAGCTCGCCGATTCCCCAGACCTCGGCGCCGCCGTAGGACAGGTCCGGGGCGATGCAGCGGGCGTCGAGGTGGGCGGCCAGGACGAAGGCGTAGCTGCGATCCTTACCGGGGATCGTCAGCTCGATGCAGTTTGCGGCGACGTTTCGGAAGCGCAGCCGGCTGCTGAGCGTCACCCGGACCTCACCCGGCCTGGCGGCCACGGCGTCGCGCAGGCGCTGGGCGTCGGCCCGCCGCAGGTACAGGCGCGGGAAATGCAGCGGCAGCATGGCCATGTACTTCGCGTCGGCCTGGTAAACCGTCGTCCGCTGCGGTGCGACGAACAGGGCGGCGGCCGCCCCCAGCGAGGCCGCCCGCACCCAGGCGTCGCCGCTGTTGAAATCCAGCAGGACGACGGCGTCGCTCACATCCTTGTTGCGGAAGTCGTCCCATCCTCCCCAGCGCAGGTCCACCAGCCGCCGCGGCCGCTCGCAGTTGGGACACAGCGACGCCGCGCCCGGCGTCTTCTTCAGCGGGCATTTCTCCGGCGGGTGCGTGGCGCAGGCCTGGACGCAATTGGGCTGGAGGGCGTACGCCGGCCAGCGCTGCGGGCTGCCGGAGAGCCCCTCGACCACGATGTGGGAGAACGGCTCGTCGGCCACCGAAAGCTGATCGGCCCGGGTGCGATCCAACGCCACCGTGACGTTGCTGGAGAATTCCTCGACCCGCTCGTCGAGGCCCATCCCGGCCAGGGCCTGGCGGACGTAGTTCAGGGCGGCGTCGCAGCCCTGCTGGCCCGTCTGCCGCGGGCCGAGTGCGGCCAGGCGCTGCGCGTGCTGGCGGATCCGCGGCAGCATCTGATCCACGGAGTCGGGGATGCCGGCGTAGTACTGGCGGTAGCGGCGGATCTTCTCCTCGGCCTGCGCCTGGGTTCCGCTGTCCTCTTCCTCCCGGGCGCCCCTCCCACGAGGCGCGCAGCCCGACGGCAAGACGAACGCAATCACCAGAAACAGTACCCACCGGCGCTTCACTTGATGACCCCCTGCAAGTGGGCCGCCTGCCGGAAAACGTGAATCATGATCCCGAAGATCATGCCGCAAAGGATCATAATCACCACCGGCTGGATCTTCTCGCGGAACGAGCGCACGCCCACCCAGCGGAATACGAGCCCCTTGGCCGTCCCGGCCAGCAGGAAGCTGAACCAGAGGTATTCGGCGCTGAAGGGCATTCCGTGGCCCAGCGACCAGTATTCGGCGGCGATGACCACGCCGATGGGGCTGACGGGGAAGCGCGGATATTCGCGCCGCAGGTAGAACAACAGCCCGATGATGGCCACGCCGTAGGACATGTTGAAGAAGGTGCGATTCTTGTCGTAGAAGTTGTCGGCCGGGATGTCGAACACGCGCGAGGTCGAGTGCCGCCCGTACGAGGCCGACCGCTCGGACCACTGGGTGAAACTCGCCCACGTCGTCAGCGCCCCCTGGTAGCTGTTCTCGAAGCCGTAGAAGTACATCAGATTGACGTACAGCAGCGGCGTGACCGCCGCCACCACCAGCATGGTGACGAGAATCGCCATGGCCACCGGGCGGGCGTGCACCTTCAGCTCGTGCGCCACCTTGAACGCTTCCAGCAGCATGTTGTGCGCCCCGAAGCTCTTGAGCTGGCCGTCGAAGCCCCACTGCATCCAGTGCGTCGCCCAGGAACTGCCCGTCACCGGCAGGCCGTGGCGGGTCGCCCAGACGTAATGATCGTGCAGGTAGCTGTACTGGATGGAGACCATCTGGTGGGAGCCGATGTTGTTGTCGTAGATCATCGGCATCCCCTCGATCCGCTGGCGGACCTGGGCGAAGGCGTAGATCAGGATCAGCGCGGTCAGCAGCACCATCTGGATGAGCGTGGTGGCGTAGGCGCCCATCGCGATGAAGGCGACCACCCCGCCGAGGAAGATGCAGGTGATGAACCACCTCGGCAGCTCGTCGTCGGACTCCGGGTCGGTGGGCCCGCCGCCCCACAGCGAGCGCAGATAGCCCCAGATGGTCCGCCGGTTGAACCACACGCTCCAGAACAGCAGCCCCAGGCAGCCGCCAAACCGCAGCCCCCACTTGGTAAATTCGCCCAGCCGCGCCGGGCCCACCTGCAAGCCAAACTTCAGCATCAGCCCCGGCAGCAGGATGCTGATAAAGATGAACGTCAGCGCCGTCGTCATCAACACGTCCAGCGGGAACAGCAGGAACAGCGCCAGCACCAGGGGCCCCCAGAACAGGCGCAAATTCGTTCCCGGAAGGATGTTGTACCCCGTGAGATCAAACCCGCCGCGGAAGCCCTCATCGCCCACCCAGGGGGGAACGGCCCAGTTGGAGATGCCCTGCCCGGAGGTGTCGACCAGGATGATCCCCGGCAGGCAGATGCCCAGCCCGATGGCGAAGGTCACCCACTGCCGGCGAGGCGTTATGAAGTTCTTGGCCCCGCGGATCAGCATGATCGCCGGATAGCTCCAGACGAACGGCAGCCGTTCGTGCTGGATCCAGCGCTTGCGGAACATCAGCAGCAGCCCCATGAGCATGGCCTCAAAGGCCAGGCACATGGTGGACCAGAACAGCATCGGCCGCCACCACAGCCGCCAGGGAACCTTCCCGCCGTTGCCCTGGGTGAAGCCCTTCACGGCCCTGATGGTCTCCAGGTCTTCGGGGCTGAATTTCTGCTCGGGCCTTTCCGGGGAGGTCGGCTCCTGGGCCTGCCCCGGCGCCGACGCGGGCTGTGTGGCCGGTTGTGTGGCGGGTTGTGTGGCGGGTTGTGTGGCGGGCTCCTTCGGCTTCGGCGGTACCTCGCCGACGGCGCGGAGGCGGGACGGCACGGTCGGGCCCCACCAAGGCAGCTCGCGGGCCCAGGCGTACATCTGCTTCTCGGAGTTCCGCTGCATCTCGAAGAGGTTGGCCGTGCTGCTCTCGATGCAGGCCTTGATGGAGATGCACCAGGGGATGGCGATCACCACGCAGGCGTAGATCACCACCAGCTCGCCCCGCTCCAGCCGGCGCCGATGCAGCCACCACGTCAGCCCTATCAGCGGCAGCAAGAGCAGCAGCCCGCGCAGGTAGCCGTCGGTGATGCGCCCGTACTCCTCCGGGCTGGCGCCCAGCCGCGAGAGGATAAAACTGCCGCCCCAGACGACGATCAGGCTGACGAAGAACACCCGGGGAAACTGCAACAGAAAGACCGTCAGGACGGCGCCGAAGCCCAGGACCATCAGCATCTGGTGGGTGTGAACCGAGCCGTAGGAGGTCATCATGCAGCAGCCGGCGGTCCACAGCAGCACCATGAGCAATGCGATCAGGGCGCTGCGCCACGTGAGCGCCTTTGCCTGCGGCTGTTCTACTTCCGTCATGGGTGCTTCCGTCTCCGGTGCCGCAACAGACTACCAGACGCGGTGCATCCCTTCCAGTTCCTCCGCTGCCGGCCGGGCTCCAGGGAGCCCAACGGAGAGGGCGAAATTCTCCTTCGGAGGCGCCTGCGGCGTCAAACCCGCGTTGCGTGGCCTCCGGCCCCGCGCGGGTTCTCATCCCGCCCCGGCGCCAACCGTCGCGTTGGAGCCCAACGGAGAGGGCGGGATTCTCCTTCGGAGGCGCCTGCGGCGTCAAACCCGCGTTGCGTGGCCTCCGGCCC
>CAYNYF010000091.1:0-17225 GCA_964401385.1 uncultured Planctomycetaceae bacterium
TGCTCCAGGCGATGAACACCGGGCACGACGGCTCCATGACCACCATCCACGCCAACTCGCCGGCCGACACCATGATGCGGATGGAGACCATGGTGCTCACGGCCGTGGAAATGCCCGTCCGGGCCATCCGCGAGCAGATCGTCGCCGCTATCAACCTGGTGGTGCAGATCGCCCGCTTCCCCGACGGCAGCCGGCGCGTCACGCACATCTCCGAGGTCGTCGGAATCGACCTGGACAGCCAGCAGATCATCACCGAGGACATCTTCATCGTCCGTCCCGTTCGCGGCGCCGCCGCCGGGCCGGTCAGCGCCGACCGCCTCGCCGGCGACATCTGGAGCGGGGCGTCCGAGCTGCAACACACCGGCTACGTCCCCGAATTCGCCCAGGAACTGATCGAGAAGGGCTACCTGGACCTGGAGGTGTTCAAGTGATGCTCCCTCCAGCCGCACTGGCGCAGGCCGGCGACGGAAAGCTCTTCGGGGCCGTTGTGGCCGCGGCCATCTTCCTGGGGGTGACCGGGGTGATCCTGTTCGGCTGGGACCCCTTCCGGCGCCTGGTGCTGCGCATGGAGGGCTACTACGACCGCGTTCTGCGGCGGCAGTTGCTGCTGGACGTGAACCCGCGGACGGTGACGATGCTGGGGCTGGGGGCGATCCTGCTGTTCGCCCTGATCGCCTATTCGCTGATCCACCACCCGCTCTCGGCGGTGATCGGAGCTGCCTTCGGGGCGGTGCTGGCGCCGCTGTCGGTGCGGTTTCTCCGGGCCCGGCGGCTGTACAGGCTGGAGGACCAGCTCGTCGACGGCACCCAGACGCTCAGCTCCGGCGTGCGAGCGGGGCTGAACCTGGTGCAGGCGATGGAGCTGCTGGCGACCAACGGCGTGAGGCCCATCAGCGAGGAGTTCGGCCACCTGCACCGCGAGTACGAGCACGGCATCTCGTTGGAGCAGGCCATGCACAACGCCGCCGAGCGCATCGGCTCGTCCAACTACCGGCTGCTGTTCGCGGCCCTGCTGACGCACCGCGAGCGCGGCGGCGACCTGGGCGAGACGCTGGACCGCATCGCCGACAGCATCCGCGAGATCCATCGGCTGGAGAAGAAGATCGAGACGCTGACCGCGCCCGGGCGCACGGCCGCCAGGTGGATGGGGGCGATGCCGGCCGTGATCCTCGTCATGCTGTACTTCATCGACCCGTCCGGAGTGAGGATGCTGTTCACCGAGGACTTCGGCAAGCTCATCCTGTCGTTCATCGTCGCCCTGAACGTGGTCGGCTTCCTGTGGATTCGCAGGATCGTTTCCATCGACGTGTGAAATGTCCGCAAGCTGCGTGCAAATTCTGGTTCTTGCCCAGGCCGCCGGCTACGGGCCCGGCGCGCTGCTGAAGCTGCTGGCGGCGGTGGCGCTGTTTGCCTTCGTGGTGCTGCTGGTGCTGGCGGTCTTCGGGCAGCGCGGGCGGACGGAGATCACCCCCCAGCGCCAGGTGGCCCTGGCCGTGGGGTACGCCGACCGCCGCACCGTCTTTGAGATTCCCTTCACCCAGCCGCTGGCGTGGCTGCTGCTCCAGGCGGCGCGGTGGCTGCGTCTGAAAAGGTCGAAGGCGTGGCTGCGGGAGAGGCTGATCGCGGCCGGCAGCCCCAACTTCTACACGGCCGATGAATACCTGGCGATGTCCATGCTGTGGGGCCTGGTCGGTGCGGTGGCGCTGGCCGGCGGCAACTTCATGCTCTCGGGCAAGCTCAGCCTGACCCTGCCGCTGGTGGGCTTCGTGGCGGGCATGGCCGGGGTGATCTACCACCTCCACGGCAAGGCGTCCAAGCGCGTCCGCCTGATCTCCCGCAGAGTGCCGTACACGCTGGACCTGATCGCCCTGGCCATGGGCGCCGGGGCGACCTTCACCGAGGCCCTGCGCACCGTCATCGCCGAGGACCCCAAGCACCCCTTCAACGTCGAGCTGAACACCATCCTGGCGGAGATCGAGCTGGGAACCACCCGGGCCCAGGCCCTGCGCAACCTGGCCGACCGCATCCCGCTGGAGTCGCTGCGCTCGATCATGGCTGCCATCATCCAGGCCGAGGGGTTGGGCACACCGCTGTCGGACGTGCTGAAGGAACAGGCCAACCTCATGCGGCTGCAGCGCTCCGTCCGGGCCGAGAAGCAGGCCGCCGCCGCCTCGGTCCGCATCCTGGTGCCGAGCATGCTGATCCTGCTGTCGGTGGTGCTGGCGGTGTTCGGGCCGATCCTGGTGCGGGCGTGGAAGGGCCAACTGCTGTTGTGAGCGGGGCACGGGCCAGATGAGTCGGGAACATCCGGAGCTGATTTTCGTCAGGGGCCCGCAGGCCGGCCAGCGGGTGGCGCTGAGCCAGCGCGTGCTCGTCCTCGGCCGCGGGGGCGACGCCGACATCATGCTCAGCGAGGACTTCGCCTCGCGCCGGCAGGCGCGGTACGAGCTTTCGCCGGACGGGCCCGGCTTCGAGAACCTCTCGTCCGGGGGCACGTGGATCAACGGCAAGCGCTTCAAGGCGGGCAAGCGCGTGCTGCTGGACACCGGCGACCTGATCGGCGTGGGCAAGGAGACGGAGATCCTGTACGTGGCCGGCGGCGACGACGGCGACGCCGCTCTGGCCGCGTACGAGGCGTCGGCGACGACGCGCAGGAACGCCTTTGGCAAGAGGCCCAAGCCGCCGCCCAAGCCGGCCGCGGCGCCTCCGGACGAGGCGGCCCCCGAGGCGGCAGCGGCCATCCCGGCCGAGGAGGAGCCCCCGCCGGCGCAGCGGAAGGCCTTTCGGAAACGCCCTTCGGAAATGACCGCCGGCGAGCGCGTCGCCGCCCAGGAGGGGGCCCGGCGGCGAAAGATCCTGATCATGCTGGGGGCATACTTCGCGGTGATCCTGGTGGTCGCCATCGTTCTGAAGGTGCTCACCGCCTCGAAGAAGGCCGCCTACCCCATGCCGGAGATGTTCCAGGCCGAGCAGGTCCGGAAGCTCCTGGGCGAGGTCCCCCAGAAGCGGGCCAACCCCGCGCGCATGCGCCAGCGGCTGGTCGAGGCCATGAACATGCACCGCCAGTACAGCCCCCGGCCGGCGAAGCTGTACACGTGCGTCCTGGCCTTCCAGGACGCCCTGGCCTACAGCGGAAACAGCTTCTTCCAGGACCGGCCGAACCACGATGCCTACCAGGACGCCCTGGGAAAGCTCAGCAAGGGCGTCTGGGCGATATATAAGAACGGCTGCCTTTACGAGAGGGAGAAGGAGTGGGAAAAGGCGGAAGCCGCGTTGGGGGAGCTGCTGGCCATCCTCGCCCAGGGCCCCAAGGACAGCAAGCTCTTCCGCAACGTCCAGGACCACCAGAAGCGGGTCAAGCACTTCCTCGCTCTGGAAAAGCCACGGCAGGGGGGCCAGGGCAGATAGGCAAGAGGGCACGCCGGGGTCGTCGAAAAAGCATCCAGCCGCGGACAACGCGAACACCAACGGAAATGTAGGGCGGGGCTACGGCCCCGCCAAAGCTACACCGTAGGTTGCCCGGCAACCCACCTTTTCCTGTCTCGGTAGGGTGGCTGCTCGCAGCCACCTTCCGTGGAATGACACATCGCCCAGGCAATTCCGGTGCGTGCAAGCACGCACCCTACGCCGGGCCTCCATGCCGGCGCCGAAGGGGCGGCAGGAACGCCGGCCATGCAGCTCTGCTGCATGCGGGACGGTTGCGCGCCAACCCACCTTTTCACTATTCCCCCCAGTGCTTTTGCATTAGCCTCTAGCCCGAGTTCGCAGGCAGGATTGCGCAGCAATTCACCTTTTTAGGGCTTGGCATGGCGATGCGGGCGAGCATCCGGAAGTGGCTCTGGCACGGGCTCTCAGGCGCCCTGGCGGTGGGGATCCTCGCGCTGCTGCTGTCGCGGCAGAAATGGCAGCACCTTTCGGGTGAGCTTTATCGGGTCAACTGGCCGCTGCTGGCCGCCGCCGCCGGCCTGGCGGTGGCGTACTGGGCCGTCCGCACCGCCCGCTGGCGGTGGGTAGCCGCGCTGGAGCAGCAGCGGATCGGCTGGGGCAAGGCGCTGGTGTCGATGCTGGCCGGGCTGGGCGTGGGGCTGATCACGCCCCTGCGCGGCGGCGAGATCGTCCGCCCGATGTTCCTGCCCAAGGGGGCGCGGCTGCGGCTGGCGGGGTACGTGGTGATCGAGAAGATGTTCGACCTGTCGGCGGTGCTGTCGCTGTGCCTGCTGGGGCTGGTGTACATGGTCTTCGCCGGGGCGGTGCTGGCCGGCGGCGGTCGGCTCTCGCCGTGGCTGCTGCTGCTGGTTCCGCCGCTGCTGGCGGCGGCGCTGGGCGTGCCGCTGCTGCTGCACTACCGCCCGCGGCGGCTGTGGGCACAGCTCAGCCGGCTGCTGCCGGGCAAGGCCAAGGAGCTGGCCGAGACCCGGCTTCAGTGGCGGCAGTTCGGCATCTTCTATGGCGTTTCTATGCTGGCCGAGGTGCTGAGCATCCTGGCCGTGTTCTGCTGCCTGCGGGCGTACGGGCACATCGAGCTGATCAAGGCCGTGGCCCTGACGCCGGTGGTGATGTTGCACAACCTGGTGCCGGCCACCCCGGCCGGGTTCGGCGTCCGCGAGGGAACGGCCGTGGTCGTCTTCGGGGCCTTCGGGTTTTCCGAGGGGATGGTGCTGGCGGCGTACCTGACCAACGCCGTGATCGTGCTGCTGATTCCCGGCTGCGTGGGCATCGTCGCCGCCTGGATCAGCGGCCTGGCCAGAGCGCTGGAGGCGGAAAGCTGACCCACCCGGCCGGGCAGATCGGGCTGATCGTCAACGCCGACGACCTCGGCTTCTCGGCGGGGGTCAACCGGGGCATCTTCCGCGCCCATCGCGAGGGCATCGTCACGTCGGCGACCCTGGCCGCCAACATGCCCGCGGCCGAGGCGGCGGCGGGCGAGCTGGCGGGATATCCCGATCTCGGCGTCGGGGTGCACTTGAACGCCTGCCAGGGTCCGGCCATCTCGCCGGCCGGCAGGGGGGTGCTGGCCGGGGCGGGCGGAGAAATGAACGCCAGCGGCCCGCGGCTCCTCCGCCGCTGCCTGCTGCGCCGGCGGCGGATGCTGGCGGCGATCGAGGCGGAGTTCGAAGCCCAGATCACCTGGTGCCTGGACCGGGGGGTCAAGCCCACCCACCTGGACACGCACCGGCACGTGCACGCCTGGCCGGCGATTTTCCGGCTCGTCGCGCGCCTGTGCGATCGCTATGATATACCCTTCGTGCGGTGGCATCGGGAGCTGCTGCCGGCGGGCTGCCCGCGGGCGGAGTTCAAGCAGCGCTGCGTCAGCGGCATTCTCAACCGGCTGGGCAGGCGCTGCCGGGCAATTGCCCCGCGGCGGATCGCCACGACCGGCACGCTGGGCGTGGCCCACACCGGCCGGATCGACGTGGAGTTCCTGCTGGCGGCCGTCGCCGCCCTCGAGGGCGGCGTCACCGAGTTGATGGTGCATCCCGGCTATGGCGAGGACCTGCCCCCGGGCCAGAGTCGACTGCGAGAGAGCCGCCGGGCCGAGACCCGGGCCCTGTGCGAGACGCGGGTGCGGGATGCCCTCGCCGGCAGGAACGTGGTCCTGGTTCACTATGGAAAGCTCATCTGACAGCTTGGCCCGCCCGGGCGGGGGGCCGGCGCCGCAGCCGGCGCCCCCCGTCAAGTACAGCATCGTCGTGCCCTTTTATAACGAGGGCCAGGCGGTGGAGAAGCTCCACGGGCGGATCGCCCGGGCGATGAGGCAACTGCCCGAGCCGTTCGAGATGGTCTTCGTCAACGACGGCAGCACCGACGACACCGGCGACGTCCTCGAGCGCATCGCCGGCGAGGACGGGCGCGTCGTCTTCATCGACCTTCGCCGCAACTTCGGCCAGACGCAGGCCCTCCAGGCCGGCTTCGACCACGCCCGCGGCCAAGTCATCGTGGCCATGGACGGCGACGGACAGCACGACCCCTTCGAGATCCCGCTGTTCGCCGAGAAGATCGACGAAGGTTACGACCTGGCCAGCGGCTGGCGGGTGCGGCGGGGCGACAGCCTGCTGCTGCGGCGGATTCCCTCGCGCGTGGCCAACTGGCTGCTGGCGCGGATCTCGGGCGTCAAGCTGCACGACTTCGGCACCACCTTCAAGGCCTACCGGCGGGAGGTGCTGGAGGGTGTGCGGCTGTACGGCGACATGCACCGCTATGTGCCGGCCATCATCGCCCGCACCGGCGCGCGGATCTGCGAGGTGCCGATCAAGAACGTCCGCCGCTCGGCCGGGCGGAGCAACTACGGGCTGAAGCGGACGTTCCGCGTGGGGCTGGACCTGCTGACGCTGCGGTTCGTCACCGGCTACCTCACCCGGCCGCTGCACTTCTTCGGCAAGTGGGGGCTCCTGAGCATGGCCGGCGGGCTGGCGATCCTGCTGTACGGGCTGGTGCGGAAGATCGTTCAGTGGAGCGAGTTTCGCCTCTTCCGCGAGCACGGTCCGCTGATGGCGCTGGGGTTCATGCTGGTGGTGACGGCGCTGCTGCTGCTGGCCACGGGGCTGATCGGCGAGATGATGATGCGGGTCTACTTCGAGGCCGCCGGCGGCCGGACCTACGCCGTCCGCCGCATCGTCCGCAAGCCCGCCGACCAAGACGGCCAATAGCGGCCGGGGCGACGCCACAGGCGGCCGCGCGGCTCTCGCGGAGGCGGCGAAAAGTTTCCCGGCAAACACGTCAAAGGCGGACGGCGAGGCTGTACACGCGCGCCGGTAATTGCGATAATTGAGTGATGTGCCGGGCGCGGAGGTGAGCTTCCAGCCTGCTCGAACGGAGTTCCGAGCCCCGGTCCCCAATAGCGCTGAACGGCAAAGGAGCGCATCCGTGGCCAGATCCAAGCCACCAGCCAGGAAGAAGCCGGCGGACAACGGCGGCGACGAGCAGATCGCCGCGGCGACCGCCCCCACGCCAGAGCTGACCTTCGAAAACGAGCGCATCGTGGACCTGCTGATCGAAGAGGAGATGCGCGACGCCTACCTGACGTACGCCATGAGCACCATCGTCGACCGGGCGCTGCCGGACGCCCGCGACGGGCTGAAGCCCTCCCAGCGGCGCGTGCTGATGGCCATGAACGACCTGCGCCTGGGCCCCAGAACCAAGCACCGAAAGTGCGCCAAGATCACCGGCGACACCTCCGGCAACTACCACCCCCACGGCGGCGACGTGGTGTACCCGACGCTGGTGCGAATGGGGCAGAACTGGAACATGCGCTACTGCCTGGTCGACCCGCAGGGCAACTTCGGCTCCATCGACGGCGACCCGCCCGCGGCCATGCGCTACACCGAGGCCCGCATGACCGCCCCGGCCATGGAGATGCTGGAGGACATCCAGTACGACACCGTCGACATGCAGCCGAACTACGACGACACCCGGCTGGAGCCCAAGACGCTGCCGTCGAAGCTGCCGAACCTGCTGGTCAACGGCGCCCAAGGAATCGCCGTGGGCATGGCCACCTCGCTGCCGCCGCACAACCTGGGGGAGATCTGCGACGCCCTGGTGCACCTGATCGATCACCCCGACGCCGAGATTGAGGAGTTGATGGAGATCGTCAAGGGGCCGGACTTTCCCACGGGGGGGCTGATCTGCGGCCGGCAGGGAATCATCGACGGATACACCACCGGCAGGGGGCGGCTGATGGTGCGGGCCCGGATGCACGCCGAGCAGGTCCGCGGCGGAAAGAGCCAACTGGTCATCACCGAGATCCCCTACCAGGTGCTCAAGACCACCATCATCGAGCGCGTCGCCGACAACGTCAAGAGCGGGCGCATCCCCGACATCGCCGACATCCAGGACCACTCCGACCGCACCGGCATGCGCATCGTCGTCGAGCTGAAGAAAGGGGCCGAGCCGGAGGTGGTCATCAACCAGCTCTACCAGTACACGCCCCTGCAAAGCACCTTCAGCATCATCAACATCGCCCTGGTCCACGGCGCCCCGCGGACGCTGACGCTGAAGGAGCTGCTGCGGCACTTCCTCGAGCACCGCCGGGAGGTGCTGACGCGGCGGATAAGCTTCCTGCTGCGGCGGGCGCGGCAGCGGGCCCACGTGCTGGAGGGGCTGATCCTGGCGGTGGCCGACATCGACGAGATCATCGCCATCATCCGCAAGAGCCCCGACGTTCCCGCCGCCCGCCAGAGGCTGATGGCCAGGCGGCTGCGCCTGACCGAGGCGGCGACCATCCGCAAGCTGCTGCCCAAGGCCTTCGTCAAGCAGGCCGCCGGCACCGATCAGTACCTCACCGGCACCCAGGCCGACGCCATCCTGTCGATGCAGTTGCAGCGCCTGACCGGGCTGGAAATCCGGAAGCTGGCACAGGACTACACCGCCCTGGCCGAGGAGATCGAAGGCTACGAGGCCATCCTCGCCGACGAGAGAAGGCTGCTGGACCTGATCCGCGAGGACGTCTACGAGATGAAGGAGAAGTACGCCGACGACCGCCGCACGGACATCATCGGCCAGGTCGGCGAGTTCAACATCGAGGACCTGATCGCCGAGGAGGACGTGGTGGTCACCCTCAGCCATTCCGGCTACATCAAGCGCATTCCGCTGAGCCACTACCGCCGGCAGGGCAGGGGAGGGGTGGGCGTGATCGGCTCGGACGCGAAGGAGGGCGATTTCATCGAGCGCCTGTTCATCGCCTCCACCCACGATTACATGCTGTTCTTCATGAACAACGGGCGGATGTACTGGCTGAAGGTGTACGACGTGCCCTCCATGGCCCGGCAGTCCAAGGGGCGGGCGATCGTCAACATGCTCCAGATGCACAAGACCGAGAGCATCTGCGCGGTGATCGCCGTGCGGGAGTTCGACGACCGCTACCTGGTGACGGCCACGCGCCACGGCCAGATCAAGAAGACCGCGCTGGCGGCGTACGCCCACCCGCGCCGCGGCGGCATCCAGGCGACCGGCCTGGTGACCGGCGACACCGTCATCGGCGTGGCCATCACCCACGGGGACGACCAGATCGTGCTGGGCACGCGCAACGGCACGGCCATCCGCTTCAAGGAGACCAACGTCCGTCCGATGGGGCGGGTCGCCACCGGCGTCCGCGGAGTGCACCTGCGCAAGGGCGACGAGGTGGTGGACATGGCCGTGGTGGACCCAACGGCGACGCTGCTGACCATTTGCGAGGGCGGCTACGGCAAGCGGACGAAGTTCCAGGAGTACCGCGTCCAGTCGCGCGGCGGCACCGGCATCATCAACATCCGCACCACCGGGCGGAACGGCAAGGTGGTCGGCGTCCGCAGCGTGCGCGACTCCGACGAGCTGATGCTGATCACCGGGGGCGGCATGATCGTCCGCATCGGCGTCAGCGACATGCGCACCATCGGCCGGGCCACCCAGGGCGTGCGCGTCATCCACCTGCGCGGCCGCGACCGGCTGGTGGGGATGGCGCCGGTGGCCGGCGACGGCAAGGACGCCCAGTAGGGCCCCCGGCCGCGGGCCGCCGAGCCTGTGACGGGCTGACTCGAACGGATATGCTGGGCATAGGATGCAAAGCGGAAGGGCGGCGGTGGCGTGCGGCCGTCGGCTTCCGGCGGGCGGAGGCCGACAAGGCAGAGGAGCAGCCCCGGTGCGACGGTTTGCGATAGTGTTGCTGGCGACGGCGGTGTCGCTGGCGCCGGCCGGGCGGGCATACGCTCAGCTCGACGCCGACGAAGGATGGGACGACAAGGCCGTCGAGCGGGCCATTGACCGGGCCAGGGCCTTCCTGTGGTCGAAGTGGTCCGGCGGGCATTGGCCGGAGCGCGGCAAGCGCGGCGCCCAGAGAGGCGGGGCCTATGTCCCCAACTACGGCGGCGTGACGGCGCTGTGCGCCTATGCCCTGCTGGCGGCCGGGGTCAGGCCCCAAGAAACCCGAATGAAGCAGACCCTTCAGTGGCTCGCCGCCGTCCAACCCCTCCACGGCACCTACGCCCGGGCATTGCGGGCCAACGTCTGGAGCATGCTCGGCGGCAAGAGCCCCTACCGGCGAAACCTCATGCAGGACGTCAAGTGGCTGCTCAACGCCATGGACGGGCGCGGGGCGTACAACTACTTCCCCGGACCCAAGGTGGCGGCCTCGGTCGAGGACGCCGGGGCCTGGCGGGGCCTCCGCTACGACAACTCCAACAGCCAACTGGCGGTGCTGGGCGTCTGGGCCGGCGCCCGCCGCGAGCTGGAGGTGCCGGCGTGGTACTGGCGGCGGGTGGAGCGGCACTGGACGGCCGATCAGAACGTCGACGGCGGGTGGGGCTACCAGAGCGGGCGCAACAGCTACGGCTCCATGAGCGTGGCCGGCCTGGCGACCATGTTCATCTGCTTCGACAACATCTACTACAAGGACTTCATCAAGTGCAAGGCCGACACCTCCTACCCGCCCATCGTCAAGGGCCTGAAATGGCTGGACAAGAACTTCAGCGCCGATCGCAACCCCGGCCGGGGCGAGAGCTACTATTACTACTACCTCTACGGCGTGGAGCGGGTGGGCCTGGCCAGCGGATACAAGTATTTCGGGAAGAAGGACTGGTACAAGCTGGGGACCGCGGCTTTGCTCGCCCGGCAGCACGGAAGCGGCGGCTGGGGCAGCCTGGAGGACACCGCCTTCGCCCTGCTGTTCCTGGCTCGCGGCCGCCACCCGGTGCTCTTCAACAAGCTCCAGTATTCCGGAACCTGGAACTGCCGCCCGCGCGACCTGGCCAACCTCACCCGCTGGGTCTCGCGCACCTTCGAGACGCAGGTCAACTGGCAGATCATCCACCTGGGCGTGCCCGTGAGCGAGTGGCACGACGCCCCCATCCTGTACATCTCCGGGGCGACCGCGCCGAAGTTCTCCGACGCCGACCTGGACAAGATGCGCCGGTTCGTCCACCAGGGCGGGATGATCTTCTCCGAGGCCGCCGGCAACCGAACCACCTTCACCCTGGCCATGCGGAAGTATTACGCCCGGCTGTTCCCGGAATATGAGATCACCCGGCTGGACGGCGGCCACCCGCTGTTCAGCCGGGAGCTTCAGTTTCCCATCGCCGACGCCCGGGGCCTGTCGGGGATCTCCAACGGCGTCCGGCTGCTGGCGGTGCACGCCCCGGCGGAGGTCTCGCTGGCCTGGCAGTTGAACAGCTACGCCATGCAGGAAGACGTCTTTCGCCTGGCGGCCAACATCTACTTCTACGTCACCGGCAAGGGAATCCTCCCGCCGCGGGGCGTCAACCGCTGGACGAAGAAGAAGCGCTTTTCGTCGGTGGACTCGCTGCGGGTGGCCCGGATCAAGTACGCCGGCAACTGGGACCCCGAGCCGCTGGCCTGGGAGCGGTTCTCCATCCTCATGGGCGCCGCCCACCGCGTGGCCGTGGACGTCAAGGCGATGGAGGTCGCCGAGCTGGACGCGGCCGAGTGGCCGGTGGCGGAGATGACGGGAACCAGCTCGTTCCAGTTCACCGACGAGCAGCGGCAGGCCCTGGCGAAATACCTCGCGGCCGGGGGCACGCTGCTGCTGGACGCGGCCGGCGGGTCGCCCGCCTTCGGCGAGGCCGCGGACAAGCAGGCTCGCGACCTCCTGCCGGGCGGCGAGTACGGCCTCCTGCCGCTCAGCCACGCCCTGTACACCAAGACCGCCCCCGGCGCCGAGAAGGTCGATTACCGCAAGACCACCAGCAGCTCCGTGTTCGCCCCGCACGCCCCGCGGCTGCGCGGGCTGACGGTCAAGGGCCGGCTGGCCGTCATCGTCAGCAAGGACGACCTGACGGCCGGGTTGGTCGGCTACCCCTGCTGGTCCGTCAAGGGCTACAGCCCCGAAAGCGCCTTCGCCCTCGTCCGAAACATCATCCTCCATGCCTCCGGGAAGACCCTGCCCGCCACACCGCCAGCCTTCTCCCGCTAAGCCCCTTTCAGCTTTCCGCTTTCAGCTTTCAGGTTTCACCGATCCACGGGCTCGGCTGGGCTCCGCCCGTCGCTATCCTCAGACGCCGCTTCGCGGCTAGCGTATGCGCCGACGTAGCTCCGACTCCTGGCTCCGGCTCGGTTGTTGCTGTTTCTGCTTCCGCCGTTGCCGTTGCTGTTCTAAGTCCCAAGTCCCTATTCCCTCGTCCCTGGTCCCAAGTCCCTAGTCCCCAGTCCCTATCTGTTGCCTGGTCCCCGGTGCCTGGTCCCTGGTGCCTGCTCCCTGGTCCCTATGCCGTCCCACGGCCTTCCGGTCCCATGGTCTGCCGGCTACCTGGCCTGTGTCTCGGAGGAGGAGATGGAGGCTCCGGCCAGGGCGGGCAGGACGACGGTGAAGGTGGTGCCCCGGCCGGGGGCGCTTTCGACGCTGATTTTCCCGTTGTGCTCGTTGACGATCTTGCGGGCGACGGCCAGGCCCAGCCCGGTGCCGCCGCGGTTCTTGGTGGTGTGGAACAGCTCGAAGATGGCCTCGGCCTGATCGGGGGCGATGCCCGCCCCGTTGTCGGCCGCGGTGACGACCACCTGCCGCGTCATGGTGTCGAAGTGGCTGGAGATGGTGATGATGCCGCTGCCCGACTCGACGGCGTCCAGGGCGTTGATCAGCAGGTTGAGGAAGACCTGGTGCAGCCCGCCGGCGTCGGCCGGTATCGGCGGCATCTCCGCCAGGTCGGTCACCAGCGCCACCGACTGCTCGTCCGCCTGCGGCGTCAGCAGCTCCACGCATTCCTCGATGATGTAGTTTACGTTGATGCTCTCCAGCACCGGCGGGCGCGGCTTGGAGAAGGCCAGCATGTTCAGGATGACCATGTTGATCCGGTCCAGGTTGCGGTGGACGATGGGCCAGGCCCGCCGGGCCTTGCCCGCGTCGTTCTCGGCCAGCGCCTTCTCCACGATCTCCGTGCCCCCGCCCAGCCCCTGGAGCACGTTCTTGATGTGATGGCTCAGCACCGCCACCGTCTCGCCCACGGCCGCCATCCGCTCGGACTTGAGCTTCTCCTCGTACAGCCGCACGTTCTCGATGGCCAGGCCCGTCTGGTAGCCGATGGCCGTCAGCAGCCGCAACTGCTCCGTCGAGTAGGTGCACTCCGAGACGCCGCAATCCACGTGGATCACCCCCAGGACCTTCTCCCGGCCCTTGATGGGCACGCAGATGGCCGAGCGAATGCCGTAGTCGTGCACGCTCTTGCCCGAGCTGAAGCGCTTGTCGCGCATCGCGTTGGACGACAGCACCCCGACTTCCTTCTGGAGCACCTCGTTGATGATCGTGCGGCTGATGAAGACCTCGCCCGAGTCTCTCTCGCCGCGATTCCGGACGGCCTTGGGAATGAGCTGGCCGTCGGGGCCGACCAGGAGGATGTACGCCCGGTCGCCCGGCACCACGTCGAAGATCGTCTCCAGCGTCCGCTGGATGAGCTGGTCCAGTTGGAAGACAGAGGCCACCTGGCTGCTGAGGCGGTACAGGATGCGGAAGTTCTCGATGGCCTCGGCCCCGGCCTCCGGGGTGGGTATGATCACCGAGTCCTCGTTGGCCGGCACCGTGGCCATGATGGACGAGTCCAGGAACTTTCCGCCGTCGTCCATCTCCACCGGGAGGGAGACCTCCTCGGCCCCGCCGCCGAAGACCAGCAGCGTCCGGCCGCAGCGGATCTGGTCGCCCAGGTGCAGCCGAGTGGGATTCCTCACGCGGACGCCGTTGACGAAGGTGCCGTTGACCGAGCCGACGTCCTCGATGTGCCAGTTGCCGTCGCGCCGGGTGAGGCGGGCGTGCTGGCGCGAGACCGTGCCGTCGCTCAGCCGCACCTGCTCGCCCTGGCGGCCGATGAAGGCTTCGGCGACGGCCAGTTCGAACTCACGCCCTTTGTCGGGGCCCTGGATGACTTCCAACGAAAGCATGACCGTTCGCACTCAACAATGACGTTGCGAATTCGCCCGTTTTGAGTAGCCACCGATACCGCAAGCGACGCAAAAAATGACGCCCGCTTCACTTCACGGACGCGGTGCCACGCGGCCGATGCGCCGAGAGGGTATGAAGTGGATGGATGAAGTGCACGCTTCAACCCGCACGCGTCTACGCGAATCCTAACCTCAAATCCCGGGCAAGTCAACTCCAATTGCCCGCCGCCCGGGATATTATTGTTCCGGCCGGGCCGCATTGCTATGGTGTTCCCGGCAAATCGCCGCAAGGAAGCCATCATGCCCAGCCAACGCGTCGAAGCCCTTCTGGCGGGACGAACGCCCGACCGCCTGCCCTGGCTGCCGGAGCTGAACGCCGGCTTCACCCGCAAGACCACCGCGGCGCCGGCCCCTCGCCGCGCGGCCTCGCCCGAGGCCGTCGCAAGTCTGCCCGACCAGGCCGACGAGGGCGACTACCTGGAGCGCGAGGCCCGCTGCGCCCAGATCATCGGGGCCGATCACCTCCATCGCGTGCACGCCGTCCGCGTCGCCCGCCGTCGGGTGACGGTCGAGCGCGATCCGGCCACCGGGCTCACGGTCATCCACACGCCCGCCGGAGACCTCACCCAGCGGCAGCAGTGGGACCCCGCCAGCGGTACCGTGTTCACCCGGGAACACCTGGTGAAAGGGCCGGAGTCCTTCGCCGCCTACCGGGCCATGATCGAGGACGAAATCTACGAGCCGAACTACGAATCGGCCGAGCGCGACATCGCCCGCAGCGGGCTGGCCACCGTGGACTCACCGGCCACGCCGATGATGCACCTGCTGCTGTGGGTGATGGACGCCCAGCCGATGCTGATGGGCATGATCGACTACCCCGAGCAGATGACCGAGCTGATGGCCGCCATGCACGAGCGGAACAAGGACTTCTACCGGGTGGCGGCGGCCGGGCCGGGGCGGATCCTCCGGCCGATGGAGGACACCTCCTTCATGCTCACCGGCCCGCGGATGTACGCCGAGCACTGCGTGGGGCAACTGAACGAATACGCCGAGATCGTCCACGCCGCCGGCAAGCTCTTCATTGTCCACATGTGCGGGCACCTGGGCGGCATGACCGACGTGCTGTCCGAGATCGACCTGGACGGCATCGAGGCCATCACACCGCCGCCGCTGGGAAGCGCCGATCTGACCGAGCTGCGCCGCCGCCTGGGCGAGATCTGGCTCATCGGCGGGGTGGCCCCGTCCCTGTACGCCACCGCCACGCCGCCGCAAATGGCCGAGCACGTCCGGAAAACGCTGGACATGATGCGCGGCGATCGGAAGTTCATCCTCGGCCACGAGGAGATCCCCGTCGCCGCCAAAATGGACAACGTCCGCGCCGTCGCCGACCTCGTCGCCCACACCGCCGACGGGTTCTACGATTAACCCCCGTCGCCGGCGGCCACGTCGCCTCAATTGCGGAGCAACCCGCCTTTTTCTGTCGCCCGCGCGCGATCGACTCCCCGCACGCTCAAGCAAACACTCGTAGGCTGCGTCGCCCCGGCGCACCTTTTCTGCTGAGCCGCGAAGCCTACTCCGCCGAAACAGACGCTTCGGCTGCGAAGGCCGGACAACGCGAACCATAAGCGAAATGTAGGGCGGGGCTACCGCCCCGCCGCCCCGCGAGCCGGGCCCTCGGGAAAGGTTCCGCGGGGCAGTAGCCCCGCCCTACTCGCTGATGACTCCCCCGCATGCTCAAGGAAACACTCGTAGGGTGCGTCGCCCCGGCGACGCACCTTTTCTGTTGAGCGGCGAGCAACGCGAACGACAGAGACGTAGGGCGGGGCTACCGCCCCGCCAAATGCAGCCTCGCAGGGCATGCAGCCAACGTAGGGCGGGCCTACCGGCCCGCCGCAGGGCTTCCGCGAGGCCGCAGCCGGGCCCTACCAAATAGTTCGTGTAATTAGTGTAATTCGTGGACTCCTCGCGTAGTTCCTGGACCGGCGGGCAAAGATTTTTCCATTTTTGGCTTTTCAGGGCGGAGGGAGGGTGTTATATGTGTAGCTAACAGATGTCGGCGTGCTGGTCGCCGCCAAAGGAAAGGAGCAGATGATGGCCAGATGGCAGCAGCTCTACGAAATGCTACTGGAGAAGGACCTCTCGCCGCATGAGATCGTCTCGAGGCTGAACGTCCGGCCGAGCCGCCTGCGGGCGTTGCTGGCCGGCAAGCGGCTGATGGCCCGGCTGGACGTGGCCGAGGCCGTCGCCAACCGGCAGGCCGGCCACGCCGTCGTTTCCTCGGTCGCCTCGGCCGTACGCGGGCTCACCGCCCTGGTCGAGTCCGAGAAGGACGAGACCGCCCGCAAGTCCTGCCTGGACGTCATCCAGACGGCCGGACGGGTCTACCAGCGGGGCGTACAGTCGCAGCAAGCACCTCGCCCAAGGCCCCCGTGGGCGAGTACGCCGGCGGACGACGGCGAGGCCGACGACGAGCCCGCCGAGGATCTCCCGGCCGCGCCCGCGCTTGCGGGCAATCCGGCCGATTTCTCCGGCCCGCCGCCGGCCGGGGGCGAAAGCACACCCCAGGCGGCAGGCCACAGCGCCGCCGAGGATGGGCCGGTGCCCGCGTCGGCCGAGACGCCTCCGGGCCGGTCCAGACCGCCCGCCCGACGGACCGGGGCTTCGCTGGAGGCGGTCCTGGCCGACGCCCGACGCCGCAGGGAGTTCCGCCAGGAAATCATCCGCCACGGCGGCGAGCGGATCGCCCGCCGTATACAGTTCGGGCGGTAGGGGGGCCGGAAAACCGGGAAAGGCATAGGGATCAGGGACCAGGGACTAGGGACCAGGGACCAGGCACCAGGGACCAGGGTCTAGGGACCGGCAACGACGGAAGCAGTGGCCAGTAGCCGGGAGCCAGGGCCATGTGTGGCGGGCAAGGTAGCCGCGAAGCGGCGTCTGAGGGTAGCCACGGGCGGAGCGAAGCGGAGCCCGTGGACCTTGGCGCCCAAGCCAACCAGAGCCCCCGCAGGGGGCGATTGAAGACGGCCCCGTGAGACCGGCAACAGAAAGGGACCAGGCACCAGGGACCAGAAACGGCAAAGGGACTTGGGACTTGGGACTTGGGACTTGGGACTAACAACGGCAACAACTGCGGGAGGCGGACCCCGGCCGTTTGGGAAAGATGGGCAAGATGGAGAACGCGAATGCGACGAATAAAGCGAATTCGCGCGAATCAGAAGAGGCGAAAAAGGCAAAAGCTTTCCGGAACACGGCTTATGCATTTGGGCGCCTTTGCGAAACTTTGCCAATCTTTGCGAAACGTTGCGAATCGTTGCGAATTGTTGCGAATCGTTGCGAATTGTTGCGAATCGTTGCGAATCGTTGCGAATCGTTGC
>CAYNYF010000092.1:0-9749 GCA_964401385.1 uncultured Planctomycetaceae bacterium
GTCGTCCGTGACATGTTGCCTATATCGGCACAACATGGCTGTTTTCAACAGAGCAAAAGCGTCCCGGTTTCTCCTAGGCCTTCGCGGGCGGTCGGCAGGAGACAGCCGGTCAGCGTATCTCGGAGTGCTTCTCCAGTTGGGCCGACTCGCGCCAGCATCTCTGGATCACCCCGTCGCGGACCTCAAAGCAGAGGGTCTTGCGCGTCTTGACCGTTTCCTCGGCCCCCGGCAGCAGCAGCAGGTGCAGCTGGTTCCGCACCGTCTCGGTGTACTCGTACTTGTAGATCTCCGTCCCCTCGGGCGACGGGGCCTTGCCGGTGGGCTTGCCCATGGTGGCCAGCAGCCATTCGGCGGTGGTCTTGCCGGGGATGACCTGCTTGACGGCGTCGGAGTGTGCGGCGCATCCGGCCGGCTCGATGGTGCGGCTGGAGACGGCGGAAAAGCACCCGCCGGCAAAGCCGCACGCGCAAAGCAGAGAAACCATTACAGTCGTTCTGGCAGTCAGTGCTGTCATTTTACGGCTCCCTTCTCAGCAGCCATTCCGCATTGGACCGTTGGCCGCGACGGTCGTGGGCCCTTTCCAGGCCTCTACCACGGCGCCCGGGCGTCGCCAGGGCGATTCACGGGCAGAGGTGCCTGCGGCGGGCGTGCCGAACGATCGTGGCCCCCAACGCACTCAGCTTACCGGGCGCCACCCTCGGCGTCCAGTTGGTACCGCGGGGCGAGAGCCCCGCGAAAGCCCTACAGGCTTGAAAAGCGCGGCGCTTTCGCGAACATGGGGCCGTCGGACGTGAGGTGTTCGTGATCGGAAACTCTGCACATCAGGAAAGGGACGAACTCGTGAAGGCAATCCATTTGGCAGGGAAGGGGGGATTTCGGCTCGCCTCGGTCGCTGTCATCGCGGCGGCGGTGCTGCTGGCGGCGTGTGCGGCCGAGGGCAAGGTCACCGTCTTGCAGCAGGGCGTCTCGCCCGCCAAAGACTACGCCGGCTGCGTGGACACGTTCATCGTCGGCCACGGCTGGGCGCACGATCGCCCGATCAACCGCCCGAGAAGCCCCGCCCTCAGCGTCCACGGGCGGAACGGGTCGCTGATGCGGTTCGACCTGGCGGGCATCGAAAAGGGCCGGACCGTCCGCGGGGCGATCCTGCGGCTGCACTTCGCGGCCATCCCCTCCTTCGGCCAGGCGGTCGAGGTGTACACGCTCACGCGCGAGTGGGATTCCACCGCCACCTGGTACGAATACAAGTACCTCGACGCCAAGAAGACCGACGCCAACAACTGGGCCAAGTTCGGCGGCGAGCTGGACGAGACCGACTTCGGCAAGAAAAAGCCCGGGCTGATCGCCACGGCCGTGAGCCGCGGCGGACCGTTCGGGCACGTCGTCGAGCTGGACGTGACCAAGCTCGTGGGGGAATGGGTGGCCCGGTCCCGCCCGAACTACGGCTTCCTGATCGCCACCGAGCGCGGCGGGGTTTCCATTGCCTCGTCGGAATGGCCGATGCCGGCGTACCGCCCGGCGCTGGTGGTCGAGCATTACGCCGCCGGCGAGCGGGCGCCTGGTGCGGTGAAGCTGACCTTGCCGGAGGCGCTGGGACCCAAGCCCAAGCTCTCGCCGGTCGCCCGGGCCGCTGAGGTGCAGGCCGCCCAGCCGCTGACAACCCTCCGCTTCGGGCGAAACTCCAACTGCCAGTACCGCCGCGGCCACGCCGCCGGCTACGCCAAGCAGGACCCGCGCTTCGGCGGCAACTGGGGCTGGACGCCGCGGCTGCGGATCGGGGGCACGGCCGGGGACTTCAACCACGCCGCGTTCCACTTCGACCTGTCGGCGATCCCCAAGGGCGCCACCATCGGCAAGGCCAGGCTGCGGGCCTTCGCCGACGTCGGCAACCTGCGGCTGCCGGCCGATACGCTCGGCCAGACGCCGCCGGCCGACAAGCTCGCCGAGCAGAACAAGCGGATCATCCAGCGCTGCCGGGGAACCATGTCGGCGCTGATGAAGTACAGCTTCGGCGTCTTCGCCATCACCGGCGAGGGCGCGGCCCCCGGCTGGTCGGAGGCGGAATTCACCTTTGCCACGTGCCGGGCCGGGCGGCCCTGGACGGGCAAGGACGGCACGCTCATCGGCGCCACCGAGCCGCTCCCCGCGGCCGTGGCCGACGCGGGCCAGCAGTGGGCCGAGCCGATGAAGGTCCGCGACAAGCTGCCGGAGACGTGGCTGGAGTGGGACGTCACCGGCCTGGTGCGGGCCTGGGTCGGCGGCAAGATGCCTAACCGCGGCGTCGTCCTGGACGGGCGGCTCATGGGCGGGGCGATGACCATCTTCTCCGACGACTGGATCGAGCCCGACCGCCGGCCGTATCTGGAGGTCCGGCTCAGCCCGGCCCCGACCGCCAAGCCCGACGGGCCGTTCCAGCCCGAGCCGCTGCTGCCCGCCGGCGACTACTGGCTGGGGCCGATGAAGAAGGCCCACGCCCGCTTCACCGGCACCAAGGGCACCTTCGCCCAGTACGGCGACAGTATCTCCATCACCATGGCCTTCTGGACGCCGCTGCTGTACGGCGAGCGGACCGGCGGCCCGCCGGAGATGACAGAGGCGCTGGAGACCGCCCGCAAGGTCATCCACCGCCCCTGCTGGCGGAACTGGAAGGGTCCGGCCTGGGGCAACAACGGCAACATGACCATCGCCTGGGCCTTCGCGAACATCGACGCCTGGCAGAAGAAGATGCACCCGGAGGTGGGGGTGATCCTGTTCGGGACCAACGACTTCGGCTACGGCCCGCACCCGCCGATCTACACGGAGAAGTACGCGGCCGTGATCGACCGCATGCTGGCCGACGGAAGCATTCCCATCATCACCGCGCTGCCGCCGCACGGCCGGCAGAAGGGCAACCTCGGCGGGCTGCTGCGGGTGCTGGACCTGCGCCAGGCGGCCATTGCCGTGGCCAAGGCGAAGAAGGTGCCGCTGATCGATTTTTACACCGAGGTCCTCACCCGCCAGCCGGAGAAGTGGCGGGAGATCCTCATCCCCGACGGTCTGCACCCGTCCTATCCCAAGCAGTACCAGCGGAACTGGTCCGAAGAGGGATTCAAGCACAGCGGCTACACGCTGCGGAACTACCTGACGTTGCGGACGTGGCACGAGATCTACACGAAGGTGCTGCTCGAGAAGTCCAAGGCGAGCGAATAGCCCCGGCGCGTTCTGTTACTCGGGGCAACGCGCCCGACTCGCAGGAGGGTCATGGAGCCGACGACCTGCTCATTGGGTTTGCGTGCGCACAGTGATGGCCTTCCGCGGGGCGAGAGGCTCACTGCTCCGCGTACGTGCTGGGGTCGGGCGCCAGCGCTTGCAGCCCGTGGCCTTTGAAGCCCGGCGGCGGGGACGAACCCGACAACTGGATGTCAAGATCGGAGTTGTTCTTGAAAGTCAAGCCGGCATCGCCATAGATCAACATGTTGCCCATGATGGTCGAGTCGATATTGTTCTTCGCGATCAATACCTTCACGGCCATGATGCCCCCGACAGATGTCATGTTGTTCTTGAACTCCACCGTGAAACCTGGACACAGGATCGCTACCCCCTGTAGTTTGCGTACCTCGGAAAAGTCCTCCCTCGGCAAGTGTTCCACCCCGTTGAAAGTCATGTTGTTCTTGAAATAGATATAATTGGCGGAGTCGGGCGATCCCGGCGGCGGGTCGTCGGCAACGATCACCCCAGTAAAGGTGACGTTGTTCATGAACTGGACGTTGTTCGGCGCTTCCACGTACAGGATGCCCAGGATGGTCACGCTATTGCCGAATGTGGGGTTCGTGTTGCCTGGGATTCGGATGTTCGTGTAAGTCTCGGCAGAAGGGCTGGGCGAGCTCATCACAGTAGTGGCCAAGCTCTTGTACAGCGTGCGGTCGATCGTTGGCATCGTCAGCGGCGGCGCGTCGTAGCGGACAACGCCGTCGACCGTCGTGCCGGCCAGATCCGTCGAGGCGCCGGGGTCACTGACGCTGACGTCGCCGGAGATGTGGCCGCTGCCGCAGCTCACCGCGGTGCCCGTCGCCGCCGAGTGGATCGACCCGTCGGAAGCCTGTGTGACGCCGGAAAGCTCAGTGTTCATCCCCATCTCGACCGGCCCCTTGGAGCAGATGCCGAACGCGAGCGCCTGCTCCCACGTCGGGTGAATGTCTATCGCCACCTGCCGCTGCACGATCTTGGCCGAGGCCCCCGCGCCCGCGGCGCACTCGGCAGTCACCGTCAGTCGCACTGTGTCGGGCGACGAAAGGGTCACTTGCCCGCTGAAGTTCTTGCCGTCCCCGAAGTCGATGGTGGGGACCGTGATGGCGGAGCCGTCATAGGCGACCGCGCGACCACCCAGATTCGGTGTGCCGTCGAGATCGGCACTAAGTCTATCAGCCAGCGAGTCCAGTAGAGCCTGGCCGCGCAGCGATCCTGATACGCCGCAATGCGACAACTCGTAGATGAGAAATGACAGACCGCTCTCGGCGGCCAGCCGGGCTTCAGCTATTGCCGCCACATTGGAGGATTGGACGAGGTTCATGGAACTACTGGTGAAGAAGGCCACGCTTAGCGAGGCAAAGATGGCCAGGAACAGCAGCGCAAGGATCGAAGCCACCCCTCTTGCGTCATGTCGAGTTCGCTTGAATGTCATCATCAAACCTCCCGGGACGGGTCGGTGCGCCCACGTTCAAGGGGCGCGTTGGTAGACCGGTCACCTATATATAGAATAAGTTCGGGATTCGCGCCAGGCGCCTTGTGTAGCAGATTTCCTGAATAGAACGAAACCTCGGCGGGGTGTCCGAGGAGGTGCCCCCAACTTCAACGTCGCCGACAAATGCTGGGTGAATCCGACCCAGAATGCTTACCCAAGCCAATGGCAAAGCAGGACTTGGGCGTCCGACCGGGGGCCCGTGTTCGGCGGAGGCCGGGCCAGAGCAACGCTACCCGGGGCGCCCTCCGTTGCGCTCCGGGTGGTATGGCGGGGCGGCGCTACGTTCGAGAAGGCATGGCGAAATCCGAAACAGACTCCAAATCGCAAACTCCAGACCCCAAGCGACCATTGCGACGAGCGAGGGCGTTTGCTAGGTTGGGATTCGCTGCTTGGGATTTGTTTCGGGCTTCGGATTTCGAGATTCGAGATTGAAGTAGCGGTTTCGTAGGAGTCTGCGGCGATGAAAGCGTCTGGGCGAACTTGCCGGATGGGGGCGGGTGCGGCGCTGCTTCTGGCGGCGGTCGCGGCCGTCGGCGGCGAGAAGGACTGGGTCAGCGTTGGCATCGGGGGCGGCGGGGGGCTGTTCGTTCCGGTCAGCTCGCCGCACGATCCCAAGCTGATGTTCATCGCCTCGGACATGTCGGGCGTCTACCGCAGCGCCGACGGCGGGCGGAGCTGGCGGATGCTGAACTGGCGGCAGCTCAGCCGCTCCATCTCCTGCGCCATCGCGTTCGACCCGTCGGATGCCAACGTGATGTACGCCGTGCCCGGGCCTTGGGCGCAGAATTTGCTGAAGGTGAGCCGCGACAAGGGTTTGACGTGGAAGCCGCTGTGCGCCGCCCGGCCGTGGGCGAATGCCGGCGGCGTCGGCCGGGTGGGCGTCAGCGGCGACGGCAGGGTGCTGCTCGTCGCGGCCGAGAAGGGCACCTGGCGAACCGACGACGGCGGCAAGACCTGGACGCAGGCGAAGGGCATCGACACCGGCGTGCATCGGTTCTTCTTCGCCCCGTCCGAGCCGGGCAGGGGCCTCTGGTACGTCGGCACGCCGAAGGGCGTCTTTTCCTCGGCCGACCGGGGCCGGACGTGGACCTCCTGCGGGCCGGTCCCCGGCGAGAGGCTGCTGGACTTCTGCGGCGGGGCCGACCGGCGGACGGGCAGGATCAAGCTGTACTGCTCCGTCCCCGGCCGCGACGCCGGCGGCAAGTACGCCGGCGGCATCTTCCGCAGCGACGACCGCGGCGCCACCTGGGGCAGCGTGATGAACCCGCGGTTGAACACCACCATCGGCCGGCACATGCCCGTCACCAGGTCGGTCGCGCAGTACGACTGCCTGGGCATGGCCGCCAACCAGGCCGACACCGTCTACACCTACTGCTACGGCACCGGCGGCCGCGTGCCCTACAGCAGCACCGTCTACCGCACCGACGACGCCGGGGCGAGCTGGCGGCGGGTGCTCATCGGGCCGCGCTACGCCAAGGGCCGGAACGTCGAGCTCGGCTGGATCAACTACGAGAGGGGCTGGGCCAGCAGCATCCTCAGCTTCTCGGTCAACCGCCGCCACAAGGGCTGCGTCGCCTTCAGCGGGGGGATGCAGGCCTTCGTCACCGACACCGGCGGGCGGCGCTGGCGGCAGGTCTACAGCCGCTGCGCCGAGGAGACCCCCGACGCCGGCAAGCGCTGGTCCGGCATCGGGCTGGAGATGACCACCACCTGGCACTTCAAGTTCGACCCGCACGAGAGCAAGCGCGTCTACATCTGCTACACGGACATCGGCTTCGCCCGCAGCCTCGACCGCGGCAAGTCGTGGTACTACTCGCCCACGGGCAGCCCCTGGTCGAACACCTTCTACGACATCGCCTTCGACCCGAAGGCCCCGGGCGTGATCTACGCCGCCTGCGCCTACGAGCACGACATTCCCTCCTGGAAGATGGCCGGGACCGTCGCCGGCGGCGGGGGCGTGTGCATCAGCCGCGACTGGGGCAAGCTGTGGTGGCCGATGCGCAAGGGCCTGCCGCTGAAGGGCGCCTGCACCGGCGTGGAGCTGGACCCCAACAGCCCGCCCGGCAAGCGCACGCTGTATTGCAGCTTCTATGGCGGCGGCGTGTTCAAGTCGACCGACGGCGGCAAGAGCTGGGCGGCCAGGAACAAGGGCCTGAAGGCCGACCGGAACGACCACTTCACCGACGTGAAGCTCCACGCCGACGGCACGCTGCTGGCCATCTGCGGGGCCAAGAAGAGCCAGCAGAACCTGCCGGTGGCCCTCGGCGGGCTGTTCAAGTCGACCGACGGCGGGGCGAGCTGGACCGACCTGACCGAGGGCCTGAAGCTCTACCACCCGTACGGCTTCGACGTGCATCCGGCCGACAGCAGGATCATCTACCTGTGCGCCTCGGCCGTGCCGCGCCACCACGGGCAGGACGGCGTGTACAAGTCCGCCGACGGCGGCAAGACTTGGACGAAGCTGAACGTCGGCTGGGACCCCCGCCCGAGCTACTTCCACCCGAAATACCCCTGCATCGACCCCAACAAGCCGCAGCGCGTGTGGATCTCCACCGGCGGCTACGGCCTGATCGTCACCAACGACGCCGGCAAGACCTTCCGCCAGGTCGCCGGCGTGCCCTTCTGCGGCATCAACCGCGTCACCGTCGACCCGCAGGATCCCGGCACGATCTGGTGCAGCAGCTTCGGCGGCGGCATCTGGCGCGGCCCGGCAAGGGAGGGCAGCTGAGCATGGGAGCGGAAAACATGAAACGTTGTCTGTTCGCGTTGTTCGCGGCGGTCGCCCTCTCGTCCGCCTGCGCGGCGGAAAATGAGTTCGTCAACCTCGGCCTCGGCGGCGGCGGCGGGATCTTTCAGGCGGTCAGCAGCCCGCACGACCCGGAGCTGATGTTCTGCTCGTCGGACATGTCCGGCGTCTACCGCAGCACCGACGGCGGGAAGCACTGGCGGATGCTGCCCTGGCGGCAGCTTTCCGGGGCGATCACCTGGCCGATCGTCTTCCACCCGAGAGACCCGAACGTGCTGTACTGCATCCCCGGCGGCTGGGCCCGCCCGGCCATCAAGGTCAGCCGCGACAAGGGGCTCACGTGGAAGCCGCTGACGGAGAGGCTGCCGTGGGCGGAGAACGTCCCCCACGTGACCGCGCTGGGCATCGACCCGTCGGGCAAGGTGCTGCTGGTCAGCGCGGCCGAGGGACTCTTCCGCAGTGACGATGAGGGCAAGAGCTGGACGCAGGCCGAGGGCATCGACCAGCGCGCCATCGGCTTTGTCTTCGAGCGAGCCGGGCGGGGGAAGTTCTGGTACGCCGCCACGGCCGAGGGTCTCTTCCGCAGCGGCGACCTCGGCCGGACGTGGAAGCCCTGCCCGGCCAAGCCGCCGGGAGACAGGATCGTCGCCTTCTGCGGCGGCGCCGACGAGGAGGCCGGGCGGGTCGCCCTGTACTGCTCCGTGCCGACCAAGGACGCCGCGGGCAAGCTCGCCGGCGGCATCTATCGCTCGAGAGACCGCGGGCAGACCTGGCAGCGGGCGATGGGCAAGGGCATCAACACCTCCGTGGGTAAGAAGGGCGCCGGGCGGCGGGAAGTGCCCATTTACGCCTTTCTCGGCATGGCCGTCAACCAGACCAGAACCGTCTACGCCTACTGCTACGGCAACGGCGACCGCCCGCCGCACCACGACACCGTCTACCGCACCGACGACGGCGGCGAGACTTGGCGGGCGGTGTGGTTCGACCGCTCCGGCTTCGAGGGATTCAACGTCAGCCTGAGCTGGATCCGCCTCGACCGCGGCCACGGCGACAGGCGGCTCAACTTCCTGGTCAACTCCCGCCACGGCAATTGCGTCGCCTTCACCGACATGATGTGCCTGTACCAGAGCCGCGACGGCGGCAAGACCTGGCGGCAGTCCCACAGCCGCTGCGCCGAGGGCGCCCCCGCCGCGGGCAAGCGCTGGCGCGGCATCGGGCTGGAGATGACCACCACCTGGCAGCTCAAGTTCGACCCGCACGACCCGAAGCGCGTGTACATCTGCTACACCGACATCGGCTTCGCCCGCAGCGTCGACCGCGGCAAGACGTGGTACTGGGCGGCCCGCGGCAGCCCCTGGTCCAACACCTTCTACGACATCGCCTTCGACCCCGAAAAGCCGGGCGTGATCTACGCCGCCTGTGCCTACGAGCACGACATCCCCGCCTGGAAGATGTCCCAGAGGGTCTACGGCGGCGGGGGCGTGTGCATCTCCACCGACTGGGGCGCGACCTGGAAGCCGATCTCGAAGGGCCTCCCGGCGGTCGGGGCGTGCACGGGCGTGGAGCTGGACCCGAACAGCCCGACCGAAAAGCGGACGCTGTACTGCAGCTTCTACGGCGGCGGCGTGTTCAAGTCGACCGACGGCGGGGCGACCTGGGCCGCCAGGAACAAGGGCCTGCGGACCGACGTGAACGACCACTTCACCGACATCCGCCTGCACGCCGACGGCACGCTGCTGGCCCTCTGCGGCGGCAAGAAGCTCGGCCGATACCAGCCCGTCGAGGTCAACGGCCTGTACAGGTCAACCGACGGCGGGGCGAGCTGGACCGACCTGACCAGGGACGTGAAGATGTACCTGCCGTACGGCTTTGACGTGCACCCGGACGACAGCAAAATCATTTACCTGTGCGTCTCGGCCGTGCCGCAAAACCACGACGAGGCCGGCGTGTACAAGACCGTCGACGGCGGGGCCACCTGGGAGAAGCTGAAGATCGACTGGCCGGCGGGCGGGCCTTCCTGGCAGCACCCCAAGTGGCCCAACATCGACCCGTACAGGCCGGACCGCGTCTGGGTCTCCACCGGCACCCACGGCACCATGATCACCACCGACGCCGGCAGGACGTGGAAGCCCTTCGAGGGCATTCCCTTCCGGGGCGTCAGCCGCATCGCCGTGGACCCGGCCGATCACCAGAGAATCTGGGCGACGACCTTCGGCGGCGGCATCTGGCGCGGCCCGGCCGAGGGCACCGAATAGACAACCCGCCGCGGATGTGGAAGAATAT
>CAYNYF010000092.1:9849-16475 GCA_964401385.1 uncultured Planctomycetaceae bacterium
ATGACGCCGCTGTCGGACGATCACAACAGCTACACGTCCACCATGCGGGACGAGTTTTACATTTACAACCGCCCCCTGAACGTGGAAGAAATACAGGAGCACATCCAGCAAGTGAAGGCCAAGGCGGCGACGCAGCCGCGGGAGTGACGGACATGAAAAAAGCAGCGTATTTTGCGATGGCCGTGCTGGCGGTCTCGGCCGCGGACGCCGCCGCCCAGAAGCCCGCCGAGGAATACTGGGTCGAGCCGATGAAGAAGGCCCGCGCCAAGTTCACCGGGCAGGCGGGCACGGTCGCGCAGTTCGGCGACAGCATCACCATCACCATGGCATTTTTCGTGCCGCTGCAGGCCGACATCAAGAACCTGCCGGCCGATCTGAAGGCCGCCCACGACTGGATGCGCGGCTACGTCCAGGCGCGCTGCTGGCGCGTGTGGAAGGGCGCGGCCTACGGCAACGAGGGCCGCACCACCACCACCTGGGCCCTGGCCAACATGGACGGCTGGCTGAAGAAGCTCAACCCCGAGGTGGCGCTGATCATGTGGGGCACCAACGACAGCTACCTCGGGCCCCACCCGCCCAAGTACACCGAGAACCTCCGGGCGATCGTCGACAAGTGCCTGGCCAACGGCACCGTCCCCATCCTGTACACCATCCCGCCGACCGGCAACCAGACCAACAACCCCAAGCAGACCCAGCACATCGAGTCGTTCGTCGCCGCCGCCCGCAGCGTGGCCGCCGAGAAGAAGATCCCGCTGATCGACTTCTACAAGGAGATGATGACCCGCCAGCCGACCGACTTCGCCAAGAAGCTGCTGGGAGACAACCTGCACCCGTCCTACCCGCAGCAGTACCAGCGCGACTTCAGCGAGGTCGCCCTCAAGAACAGCGGCTACACGCTGCGGAACTATCTCACGCTGAAGGCTTACTACCGCGTCCACCAGCAGGTGCTCTCCAAGATCAAGTCCGCCCGCACGGCGGCGACGGAGTCGAGCTGGAAGGGTCCGACCTACAAGGGGATGCCGGCCGTTCTGGTCGCCAAGCTCGACCGCCCGCCCAAGATCGACGGCAAGCTGAACGACGCGGCGTGGAAGAAGGTCAAGCCGCTGGCGTTCCGGCTGCTGGACGGCGACACCCGCAAGCCGATCTGCCCGACGCAGGCTTACCTGGCGGCCACCAAGGACGCCCTGTACGTCGCCTTCCGGTGCATGGACCCCAAGCCCGGCGGCGTGTTTAGCCAGAAGCGGGCCCGCGACGACGCCGTCTGGCAGGACGACTCGGTGGAGGTCTTTTTCAGCGCCGGCCCGCGGGCGACCAATGACTACTACCAGCTCGTGGTGAACCCCGAGGGCTCGCAGCTCGACGCCTTCGCCCGCGACAACGACGCCTGGCAGCCGAAGGTGAAGATCGCCACCGCCGGCGGCAGCGACCACTGGTCGGTGGAGATCGCCATTCCCTTCGCCCAGATGAAGCTGCCCGAGGGCAAGGCCGCCCTGGCGGGCCCGTGGCGGCTGAACCTGTACCGCGCCCGCCCGGCCCGGCCGGGAGGGTTCGCCGAGGAAACGGCGCTGTCGCCGACGGAGAGTTCCTCCAACCACGTGCCGGCGCGGTTCGCGTTTGGCTTCTTCGAGGTTTTTGGCGCCAAGCTGCCCAAGCAGGCGGGCAAGTAGCCCGACGGCTGACGGACACACCGCACACACAATACTGGATAGGAGCAAGAGCGATGGCAGGCGAGACACTGTTGGTCAAGATTCTGATCGTGGTGGCGGTTATGGCCTTGGCGGGGATGAGCCTGGCGGCCGGCGTCACCGAGACGTTGCAGCAGGGCATGAAGGGATACTCCGGCTGCATCACGCGGACGATCGTGGCCGGCCGGCCGGCGAAGATCGAGGAGAAGGGCATCCTGCCGCTGCGGGGATCGAAGCACGGCTTCCACGTGCGCTTCGAGATGCCCGCCAACCTCGCCGGCAAGACGCTGGCCCGGGCCCGCCTGGAGCTGTTCCTGCCGGCGGCGCGCAAGCCGAACGCCTTCACGGAGCTGTTCTGCCACGAAGTGACGGCCGAAGGCGAGACGCTCAAGCTGGACGAGCAGACCGACTTTGACAACGGCCGGCGGCCGGGGGCGGTCGACTCGGTGGAGCTGTTCGCCCCGCCGCACGAGGGCTGGCAGCACTACCCGTGGCTGCCGCTGGGCGTGCCCAAGGGAGGCAAGTGGATCGCCTTCAACATCACCCCGTTGGCGGAGAAGTGGCTCAAGAACCCCTCCGCCAACCGCGGCGTGGTCATCGTCCCGACGGACTGCCCGAAGGAGAAGTTCCCCAGCACCTGGGAGATCGACATCCCCTCGGCCGCGGGGCGGGTGCCGGCCCGCCGACCGAGGCTCACCCTCGAGCTGGCCCCGCTGAAAAACGACGTCCTCGTCGGCATGACCAACGGCATGGTGCAGATCCTCGACCGCTCGACGCGGTTCGCCTACCGCGGCGGATACGAGACGTCCCACAAGATGTCCATGGCCGCCAACGAACTGGAAGGCTTCCAGGTGGTGGTGTATCCGATGCTGGCGGACCTGAAGAAGGTGCGCTTTACCTGGACCGACCTGAAAGGCGCCGGCGGCAGGAAGATCCCGGCCGAGGACGTCGAGTGCTTTATCGAGGACTGGTACAAGCTGCGCCAGACCCGAGACGTCGACGAGATCATGTTCGCCGGAAAGCGGTACGAGGTGCCCGACCCGCTGCTCCCGGCCAAGCCCGTCACCGTCCGCCGGCACATGCACACGCCGTTTTACTTCCGCGTGCGCACCCGCCCGGAGACGCCCGCGGGAAGCTACCGCGGCACGATCACCCTCCAGGCCGAGAAGGCCAAGCCGACCAAGCTGCCCCTGGAGGTGAAGGTGTGGCCGTTCGCCATCCCCCGGAAGTGGAACTTCCACACCGTAGGACAGTTCATCCAGGGCACGTGCCAGAAGTTCCACGGAGCCGACTGGGGCGAGAAGCTCCGCAAGAAGTACTACGATTTCCTCATCGAGAACCGCTTCGCCCCGACCGAGCAGTACTCCCGGATCCTCTCGCCCCGGCAGGACCTGGGCGGGTGCCTGAAGCGCGGGGTGAACACGGTGTACCTGTCGGGGAACTTCAACGGCACCGAGGACGAGATGGTCCAGCTCAGCAGCGCCTACGAGCAGGTCAAGAAGCTCGGCGCCCTGGACCACGCGCTGGTCTACGTCGGCGACGAGACGAACAAGTGGGACGAGATGCATCGCCGGGCGGACATCGTCCACGCCCGCCTGCCCGGGGCCATGGTCATGATCGGCGGGTCCGTGCCGCGGAAGGAGCTGATCGGGTACGTGGACATCTACGACCCGATCATCGGCCCGAGCAAGACCTACGGCATCGAGGAGAAGGCGGCCGACATCGTCCGGCAGTCCCAGCAGCGCGGCGAGGAGTTTTACTGGTACGTCTGCGTCGGCCCGAAGTACCCCTACCCCAACGTCATGCTGGAATACCCGCCGGTGATGGGGCGGGTGCTGTTCTGGATGACGTGGAAGTACGGCGTGACCGGGTTTGAATACTACTGCTACAACATCTGGCACGACTGGAACTTCAACGCCGATCCGGCGAAGCGCTACCCCCAGGTCAAGTGGGTCGCCGACGGGTGGCAAAAGAAGACCAACATCAGCAACGGCGACGGCATGCTGTTCTACCCCGGGCCGATCTCCTCCCTGCGCTTCGAGGCCGTCCGCGACGGCGTCGAGGAGTGGGAGGCCCACCAGGTGCTGCGCGACTGCGTGGAGGCCGTCCGCCGGCGGAAGCATCCTTCCAAGTATCGAGCCCTGATCGCCAAGGCCGAGAAGCTGCTGGCCGTGAAGGACAACATCGTCGCCAGCTTCCGCCAGTACACCACCGACCCGGACGAGCTGCTGGCGGCGCGCGAGGAGGTGGCCGAGCTACTGGGAAGGTTCGTTCCCATCGTCCAGGACACCGAGAAGTGGGACGCCGGGGCGATGCGGCTGCACCGGGCCGCCGAGGTGCGGGTTGCGGCCCAGACGGCGCTGCGGCGGAAGATGCTCCGCCAGAGGCACCTGAAGGCCTGCGCGGCGACGAAGGTCGAGCCGCTCGCGCAGGCCAAGTGGGACGCGCTGTGGCCCAAGCGGGTGCTCTTCAGCCAGGACTTCGAGGGCCCCTCGCGCCCGGAGGCCGACTGGGAGGGCACCATCGTCTCCGACAACACCCCCAAGGGCAGCAAGCGCGCCCTGGCCGGCAAGACCGGCAACAAGTACTTCGCCCGGCGCATCCGGGTGGGGATGTACTACGACAACGCCCGGGCGGCGACGACCACCTGGGTGAAGTTCAAGTACTTCATCAACAAGCCGCTGCCGGTCGGCGTGTTCGTCTTCGACATGACCCAGAGCGACAACTGGGCGTACACGATCGACAGCCCGACCGTCGGGAAGTGGACCGAGGTGACGCTGAACGTCACCGAACTGTTCCGCAAGAAGGCCGGCGGGCGGGCCAAAATCCGCGGCGGCGACGCCATCGACGACGTCTTCGTCCACGCCGGCAAGCCCGGCGACAAGGAGCTGCGACTGCTGGTCGACGACGTGCAGTTGATCGGGTTGGACTAGATCGGGCGGACCAGCGCGTCGATGCCAATGCGGCGCCCCGCCGCCATTCGGGCGAGGAGAACACGAATTACGCGAATTGAAACGTGGATAACAGGCGCCATGCCTGTCGTAATGCTTCTTGTGAGAACGAGTTGCGCTGTCGTTGGTTGTTTCTTCCTCACATAATGTCGTTTTCGTGAAATTCGCTGTAATTCGTGTAATTCGTGGACTTCCTGTTCTCTGTCGCTGACAGCAAGGGTGCGTGCTGGGCGACTGTAACTCGCACGCCGCCGGGCGCATCCGGGAAGGGCAAAGGAGCTGGCAATGAAACGGAGCATGTTGATTCTTGCGGCCGTCGTGGCCGCGGGGTGCGCGATGGCCTCGGCCCAGGAGGCCGCCGAGAAGCCGTTCGGCGAGCCCGTCTTCGAGGGCGGCGGCATCAAGCTGTACCTCAAGATGGACTTCGACAAGGGGGCCAATCCGTTCACCGACCAGGCGAACGGCAAGGTCGCCCTGGAAAGCGCCGCCGACCGCGTCCTCAGCGGCCGGAGCCTGCACGTCAAGCGGGCCAAGCCGAGCGGCTACTTCGGCGGGCGGACCAACCAGGTGGCCGTCCAGGGCACGCGCGGGCTGAACATCGCCTTCTGCCTGCGGGCCAAGGGCATGGAGGCGGTCTCGCTGAACCTCTACGACGCCCTGAAGCGGGACAACACCACGCCCACTTCGCCGGCCCGCGTCATGGACGACGGCTGGCGGGCGGTGTGCTTCGCCGTGGAGGATTTCCACCACAACGACAGCCCGCCCCAGCGGAAGGTCCCGGCCAACACCAAGCACACCAACATGTTTTTCCACGGCCGGGAGAAGCAGGGCGAAAGCGGGGAGTACTGGATCGACAAGTTCATCATCTACCGCGGCGTGGACGCCCAGCCGCCGGAGCCGCCGAGCAAGCTCAAGGCCAAGGCGGGCAAGGCAGGCCAAATCGAGCTGACGTGGCGGGAGCCCAAGGACAACGCCTTCGCCGTGTTCTACAGCATCCACCGCCAGCGCGAAGGAAAGTGGGTCAAGGTGGGCGAGTCGCTCCAGCCGCGGTACGTGGACGTCGTCGGCGACCGCGGCAAATACACCTACCGCGTCACGGCCGCCGATTACGACGGCAACGTTTCGAAACCCTCCAAGGACGCGGCCGTCAGGGTCGCTTCGGTGCCGACCATCGAGTTTCCGCCGCCGACGGTGCAGCAGTCCGACCGCGCGGCCTACGCCGACAACGTCCGCGAGATCCACGCCCGCGGCGCCGGCAGGATTCGCCACGACGTGTTCCTCTTCGCCGGCGACAGCATCACCGCCGCCGACTCCTACACCCACGTCCTCGCCCGCTGGCTGGCGCGGGGCATCCCCGTCCGCCAGGGCGTGGGGCAGATGCGGACCGGCTACGGCAAGTCGATGATCGACAAGTACCTTACCGACTCCCGGCCGGAGTTCGCCGTCATCATGTACGGCACCAACGATTCCAAGGGCGAGCAGGCGGTAACCGCCGCCATGAAGAACATGGAGTACGTGATCGACGCCTGCGCCAAGTTCGGGACGGTGCCGATCCTGGCGACGATCCCGCCGCGGGGGTTCGACAAGGACAAGCAGGCAGGCCAGGAGCGGTTCAACGCCGCCCTGATCAAGCTCTGCCGGGCGAAGAAGGTGCCCGTCAGCTACTGCTATGAGGAGGCGATCACCCACGACCTGAGGAAGATGCTCTCCGACGGCGTGCACCTGGTCCCCGGCACCGGCAACGACGCGGCCGGGCGGGCGCTGTGGAGGACCATCGAGCAGGTCTACTTCGCCCTCCGCGACACCAGTGGCGAGTGGAAGTAGCGCCAAGCGGTCAGACGCTGGCAGTGTGAAGCTCTGCTTTTCCGGGCTGTGAAGAGCAGCGGGTGGACCGCGGGTCGACGAGCGTGGCGATACTGACCTATCCCGAGTTTCCCGAACCGCCCTGGGAGCTGGCAAGTGTGCACGTGGCGAGAGCCATGGAATGCGA
>CAYNYF010000093.1:0-16451 GCA_964401385.1 uncultured Planctomycetaceae bacterium
CCTGGGCGGCATGCGCGACGAGGCCGAGCTGCGCGGGCACCGGCGCACCTACATCGGGGCCATGCCCGGGCGCATCATCCAGGAAATCCGCAAGGTCGGCTCCAACAACCCCGTGTTCATGCTGGACGAGCTGGACAAGGTGGGCATGGACTTCCGCGGCGACCCGTCGTCGGCGCTGCTGGAGGTGCTGGACCCGGCCCAGAACTTCAGCTTCCAGGACCACTACCTCAACGTCCAGTTCGACCTGTCCAAGACGCTGTTCATCGGCACCGCCAACACCATGGCCACGGTGCCGCCGGCGCTGCGGGATCGCATGGAGGTCATTGAATTTCCCGGCTACACGCTCACGGAGAAGCTGCGCATCGCCCAGCGGTACCTGCTTCCGCGGCAGGTGAAGGAGAACGGGCTGAGCGAGGCCCAACTGAAGATGCGCGAAGCCACGCTGAAGCACGTCATCGCCTGGTACACGCGCGAGGCGGGCGTGCGCGAGCTGGAGCGACGCATCGGGGCGATCTGCCGGGCGGTGGCGGCGCGCGTGGCGGCGGGCCGTCCCGTCAAAAAGAACATCGCCGTCAAGGACGTGGCCAGGCTGCTGGGCCCGCCGACGCACGAGCGCGAGGTGGCCCTGCGGACCGCCGTGCCGGGCGTGGCCACCGGGCTGGCCTACACCCCCTACGGCGGAGAGATCATCTTCATCGAGGCCAGCGCCTTCCCCGGCAAGGGGCGGTTGATGCTCACCGGGCACATCGGCGACGTCATGCGCGAGTCGGCCCAGGCGGCGTTGAGCCTGATCAAGAGTCAGTCCGAAAAGCTCGGCATCGACTCCGCCAGCTTCGCCACCAACGACATTCACGTGCACGTGCCGGCCGGGGCCGTTCCCAAGGACGGGCCCAGCGCGGGCGTGGCCATGGTCACCGCCCTGGGCTCGATGATGCTGAACCGCTCCGTCCGCAGCGAGGTGGCCATGACCGGGGAGATCACGCTGCGCGGGCTGGTGCTGCCGGTGGGCGGCATCAAGGAAAAGATCCTGGCCGCCCGGCAGGCGGGGATCAAGACGATCATCCTGCCCGATCGCAACCGCAGGCAGTTGGGGGAGGTCCCCGCCGAGGCTCGCAAGTCGCTGCGGTTCGTCTTCGCCAAGACCATCGACGACGTGCTGGACGCGGCCCTGGTCGACGGGCTGAAGGCCCCCCGGCGGCGCAGGTCCAACTCCCCCCGCGGCAGGAAGCGGCAACTGTCGCCCCGGGGCCCGGCCGGGTAGAATGGCCGGACCGTCGGCCCCGGGCGCCGACGACCGCGCCGACGGCGGCTCCGTCCGGCCCGATCGACCGACGAGCCGAGCAGGAACATGGACCGGAAGACACGCATCTGCATCTGGGTCATCGTGGTGGGGCTGGCGAACTTCCTGGCCTACACCGTGGTGTACACGTCGCTGGGCGGGGACGCCATGAACGGCTACGTCCAGGTCGATTCCGGCGGCGTCCGACACTACTACCTGGGCGCCAAGGGGGCGGCCCGGCCGGTCTCCGCCGGCTGGTGGACGTATTCGGCCGTGCACAGCATCAGCATCTGGATCACCGTCGGGGCGGTGCTGCTGGCGATGCTGACGCTGGCGAAGGAGCGCATCGTCTCCTCCATGCACAGCAGCATCGTCCGCGGGCGGACGTTCATCACCGTGCTGGCCACCATCGTCACGCTCATCTCCGTGCTGGTGACCGCCCGGTTCCTGATTCACATGGTCCGGCAGTTGACCAGCCCCGCCTCGGTCGCCATCTCCGCCGGTGCTTCATGACCGAGGCCGCCAAGGGCAGCTCGCCGGGGCAGCGCCCCCGCGCCGGCGCCGCGGAGATTCTCGCCCCCGGCGGCCCGGTGGCTTCGGCTCTGCGGAGCTACGAGCGCCGCCAGGAGCAGTTGACCATGGCCGAGGCGGTGGCGTCGGCCTTTGCCGACCGCGTCCACCTGCTGGTGGAGGCGGGCACCGGCGTGGGCAAGAGCTTCGCCTACCTGGTTCCGGCCATCCTCGCCGTCCAGGACGGCCAGCGCGTGGTCGTCTCCACCTACACCATCGCCCTCCAGGAGCAGTTGGTGGGCAAGGACATTCCCTTCCTCCGGGAGCACCTTCACCTGCCCTTCAGACCCGTGCTGGCCAAGGGGCGGAACAACTATCTCTGCATCCGCCGGCTGGAGATGGCCCGGCGGCGGGCCGACAGGATCTTCTCCTCCGAGCGCGAACTCGCCCAGCTCAACCGCCTGGGCGAGTGGGCCGCGGCCACGAAGGCCGGCTCGCGCCAGGACATCACCTTCGCCCTGTCCGAGTCGGTGTGGAACCGCGTCCGGGCCGAGTCCGGCTCCTGCGCCGGGCGCCAGTGCCGCTTCTTCGGCGACTGCCACTTCCAGGCCGCCCGCGAGCAGATGCGCAAGGCCGATCTGCTGGTGGTCAACCACGCGCTGCTGTTTTCGGACCTGGCGCTGCGGGAGGGCCGCGACGGCGAGGGCGGCGGGCCGGCGGAGCTGCTGGGCGGCTACGACCTGCTGGTGCTGGACGAGGCCCACAACCTGGAGACGGTCGCCTCCGACCACTTCGGCCGGTCGGTGACCTCCGGCTCGGTGCAGTTCCTGCTGCGGGACCTGCACAACCCGCGGAACGGCCGCGGCTTTCTGGCCGTCGGCGGCGACGCCGAGGCGATATCGGCCGTCCACGCCGCCGCCGCCGCGGCCGATGACTTCTTCGAGAAGCTCACCCGCGCGGCCGAGCCGGACGTGGCCACCAACGGCAGGATCACCGCCGCCAACGTCGTGCCCAACACGCTCTCGCCGGCGCTGATGAAGCTGGCCGCCGAGCTGGCCCGGCTCCGAAACGCCGGCAGCGACATGTTCCTCCGGCTGGAGGTCCGCGGCTACGAGCAGCGCACTGTCGAGCTGGCCGAGACCGTCGAGGACCTGATCGCTCAGAAGCGACCGGGCTACGCCTACTGGCGAAGCATCCGCGGCGGCGGCTCGCGCTCCGGCGCCGCGCGGGCCTCGCGCCAGCCGCGGATGGTCTACCTGGCGTGCGCCCCGATCGACGTGGCCCCGATCCTCAAGGCCGCCCTGTTCGAGCGGGTGGGCTCGGCCGTGCTTACCTCGGCCACGCTGACGACCGGGCGGGCCGGCGTCGCCGGCTTCGACTACATCCGCAGCCGTCTGGGCGTCGATGAGCCCCGCGAGGTGCGGCTGGACAGCCCCTTCGACTTCCGCCGCCAGGCCCGGCTCTACCTCGAAACCAAACTCGGCAGCCCCAACGACCTGAACGCCTTCCTGCCGGCGGCCGTCCGCGCGATCGAGCACTACGTCTCCAAGAGCGGCGGGCGCTGCTTCGTCCTGTTCACCTCCTACCAGATGCTCCGGGCGGCCGGCGACATGCTGGCCGACTTCGCCCGGCGCGAGGGCTTCGAGCTGCTCATCCAGGGCGGGCCGCTGCCGCGGTCGGCCATGCTCGAACGCTTCCGCCGCGGCGGAAAGAAGGTGCTGCTGGGCACGGCCAGCTTCTGGCAGGGGGTGGACGTGGCCGGCGAGGCCCTCTCCAACGTCATCATCGCCAAGCTGCCCTTCGCCGTGCCCGACGAGCCCATCGTCGAGGCCCGCATCGAGGCCATCCGCGAGGCCGGCGGAAACCCCTTCACCGAGTACCAGCTTCCGGAGGCGGTCATCCGCTTCAAGCAGGGCTTCGGCCGGCTGATCCGCTCCAAGGCCGACACCGGCTTCGTCGTCGTGCTGGATCACCGGATCGCCACGCGCCCCTACGGCCGGCAGTTCCTCCAGGCCCTGCCCGACGTCGAGATCGTCCGCGACCAAGCCGACCCCGGGCGGCGGCGGGCCGCCCGTCCTTGACGCCGGCGGAGGCGCCGCGATACAGTCGCCCTCGTCAGCGGTGCCACAGCCGGCCCGGCAGGTCGGCGCCGGCCGAAGCCGCCTGAGGAGGCGAACATGCCCAAGGCTGCAATCCTGATGGACGAGAAGTTCCAGTCGCTGCGTCCCGGCCCGATCAAGGAGGCCGTCGACGGGGCGTTCCGCGAGATGCACGCCCAGCCGGCCAGCCCCGACGACAACCTCGCCGGCTTCAGCATCCGCGCCGGCGGCTGGGCCCTGCCGCCAAACCCCTGGAAGCTGATCGAGACCGACGCGGGGCGCTTCCTTCAAAGCGCCGCCACCGCCTTCTGCGCGGACAACACCTCCATCGCCGTCGGCGATGCGAGCTGGCGCGACGTAACCGTGGCCTCGACGGCGGCGCTGCTTCCGCCGGGCGAAGGCTGGGGCGGGCCGGCCGGCGTGCTCTTCCGCTTCCTCGACAGCCAGCGGTTCTACGCGGCCGTGGTGGACGCCGACGGCTACGCCAAGATCCTGATGCGCGTGGACAACAACTTCGACGCCCTCGCCTGGGCGCCGGCGCAGATCGCCGAGGGCGAAAGCTTCGCCGTCCGCGTCCGCGTCGCCGGCGATCGCATCAAGGCCCGGATCGGCCCGGTGAGGCTCGAAGCCCGAGACGGCACCTACGCCCACGGGAAAGTGGGCTTCATCGGCTCGCGCCCGGTGCGGTTCGGGCCGATCAAGGTGACCGCCGCGGCGGCGGAGGCCGAGCGCCTCGCCGCCGAGCGGAAGGCGGGGCGGAGGCGCCTGACCGCCAAGCGGAAGCGCTACGGCCGGCCGGTGGTGTGGCGGAAGTACGACACCGCCGGCTTCGGCACCGGCCGGCGGATCCGCCTGGGCGACCTGACCGGCGACGGTCGGCCGGACTTCCTGCTGCCGCAGCTCGGTGGCGCCCACAAGCACGGCCTGGGGGCGATGACGGCCATGTCGGCCGACGGCGAAATCCTCTGGCGGCTCGGCACGCCCGCGCCGCCGCCGAAGACGGAGACCTCCGGCGACGGGGCGGTGCAGATTCACGACGTCGACGGCGACGGGCGAAATGAGGTCGTCTGCGCCTGGGAAGGCGAGTTTCGCGTGATGGACGGCGCCACCGGCAAGCTCAAGTACGCCGCCCCGCTGCCGCCGATGCGGCCGCTGTCGAAGGAGTTCAAGGGCAGCATCAACCACTGGGGCGGCGGCTACAACGACGAAGGGCCCACCGTCGTGCCCTCGGCGATCTGCTTTGCCGACCTGGCCGGGCGCGGCAGCCCGCGCGACGTCCTGCTGGCCGACAACTACCACACCCTCGTCGCCATGACGCCGGAGTTCAAAGAACTCTGGCGAACCGTCTGCTCCCACGGGCACTTCCCCCAGGCCTTCGACTTCGACGGCGACGGCCGCGAGAGCGTCGTGGCCGGCTATCAGCACCTCTCGCCGGAGGGGCAGCTCATCGGCCGGGTGTGCCTGACCGACCACCAGGACGCCATCTACGCCGGCCCGCTGGATACCGACGGCGCCGGCCCGGCGAAGATCCTGATGGCCGGCGGCGAGGACGGCCTGCTGCTGCTGACCGACAAGTACGACATCCGCCAGCGGGTCATGGGCCACGTCCAGCGGCTCGCCGTCGGGCGCTTCCGCGGCGACCTGCCCGGCCTGTGCGTCGCGACGGTCCTCTTCCACGGCAACCCCGGCATCATCTCGCTGTTCGACTCGACGCTGCGGAAGCTGTGGACCAAGGACTTTCCCGTGGTCGGCACGACGCTCCAGCCGGTCAACTGGGACGGCTCCGGCGTGGAGCTGATGCTGTTTTCGGGCATCCGCCCGGCGCAGGGGCACGCCGGCGGGCTGATGGACGGCGACGGCGAGCTGGTCGTGCCGCTGCCGGACGACGGCGGGCCGGGGCTGGCGGCGTTCGTCTATGACTTCGACGGCGACTCACTCGACGAGCTGATGCTCTGGGACCACGGGCGGATCTGGATCTATCACACCGACGCCGAGTCTCCGCCCGCCCGGCGCTACCGCCCGGCGCGCCCGCCGCTGTGGAACACGTCCAACTTCCAGTCCTACTGGTCCCGCCCGCGCTGGGAATCGTAGGGTAGGCACCTGCCAGCCGGCGCAGGCAGGCTGGTGCTTGCCCACCGTTGAGGTACCGGACTTGGTCTTCCCGCGGGCAGGCAAACTGTGAAGAGGGCAGGGGCAGTCTGCACGCCCGACATGGGACAGCCTCGACTACGCGAGCATCTTGCCGCCGTCATAGCTATCATGCGCACGGTAAACACTTGGCAAGACTCTAAGCGCAACCTTGAACGAGCCCTGCCGAAGTATTTGCCGATGCCTCTCTTTGCACAGCCGAGTAGCGGCTGATCACTTATCGTTCAGAATGTCATCTGCGCTAACCCCGAACACTCGCTTGATAAGCGCGACATGGCTAGACAGCAACTGGTCGCCGGCCTTACTGCAGTATTTATGACCTATGCGAACGCTTTGCCGAGTCCGACGACGGTCGCCGTTTCTTGGGGCCACAATAAGTTTGTCGCCACCAGAACCCCGAATGGCGTACCCGCGCTTCCGAAAGTACCGAGCTGTCTGCCCCCACTTGGGCCTACGGCGGCTCATGCCATGGATAGTTCTGTCATCTCAGCGAGGAATTTCTTTCGCTTCGCCTTGAAGGCGGGTTCGATGATCTCTTTGGGCCAAGTGCCTCTAGCTCGCCGATGTGCTATTTCGTAGATTTCCTTGGGCAACTTCGCAGCGGCTTGAGCCATCCTGCAAACCCTGGGCGAAGCGCGGCGAAACACAGCAACGCTGGCGTCTTGATCGGCCAACGCCACAACTTCATCAACGGCCTTGATCACATCAGCCAGGGCCTCAACCACACAATCGCCCGTTCCGATCTGATCCGTGCGCAGAGTATGGGCAATCCAGCACCCGTCCTCCTTAGACGCGTAGATCACGGCCTTGTCCGTGAACTGCGGCATAGCCGTCTTGCCTCCGCTCTCCTACCCTAAAGCATTCTACAACAAAACCATAAGCTTGTCAAGCGCGGCGCCGTTACTCGCCTCGTATCGGGCATTTGCGCGCACTTGTTGAGGGATATCGCCAGGGTTCGAGCTTGATTCATATAAAGCCTGCTCCAATGTGCCGCAACACTTTTCTCAACAAATTTTCCCGCCTACCTTAAACTGGGTCATTCCGATTCGTGTGATTCGTCGACTCTTTCTGCGGGCCCGCGGGCAGGCGCCAGGCCGCCTGTGCCGTCTTGCGAGCCTGCCCGCCCTCCGCCCGGCCGCGATTTGCCGGCGGTGATTCCCCGTGCCGCCTGCCCCCGATTCCAAATGGCTTTGTTTGGTAAAACCGATGTCTTCGCCCGGCCTGTTTCCCCGTCAATTCTCCTCGGTTCGGCTGATCCTGACCGATCGCGCAGCCAAAAGGACGCGGATTGCCGGCAGGCGGCGCCCGCGATTTGCTCGATTGCCTTCGGTCTGCTTCTGCCTGGACATGGTTTGGCCTGTCAACGGCGTTGCCGCGGAGCCGGCCTTCAGACCCGCTCCACACTTACCCCGCGCGTTCACGTTTGCGCGCGCAACCGCTTTCCCAAAAACCGGCCCAGCGGCGCAAGTTCCGGCCGCCCAAGCGGATAAAAATCTGCGGGAAAATCGCGCCGAGCGAATTTTGCGTACCCATATGCGCGCGCAAACGCTTTCCCATAGCCCAAGCGAGAGACCGGAATGTCCGCTTTCGGCTCGACGCCAATCCTCCCGCGGGCAGGCCTGCCCGCCCTACGGCTGGTCCCGCCCTACGGCGTCAGGCGGCGGCGGTCGCGGGCGCCGGGTATAATGACGCGGACTTTGGCGAACGGGAAAGGAGCGGCCGGGATGAGAAAACTGGGCTGGCGGGCGTACCTGGGTCTGTCTCTGGTAGCGCTTTCGGTGGTCGCCTACGCGCTGCACTTCGCCTTCTTCCGGGACGCCCACCACATCTTCATCTACCTGCTGGGCGACGTCGCCTTCGTGCCCATTGAGGTGCTGCTGGTGACGCTGATTCTGCACGAGCTGCTCAGCCGGCGGGAGAAGAAGGGCCGCCTGAACAAGCTGAACATGGTTATCGGTGCGTTCTTCAGCGAGGTCGGCACCGACCTGCTGAGCATGCTCTCGGCGTTCGACGAGCGGTTCGAGCGGGTCTGCGGGGAATTGCGGATCGACGCGGACTGGCCCGGCCGGCGGTTCGCCCAGGTGGGCAGGCGCCTGGCCGAGAACGCCCACGCCACCGACGCCCGCCGCGGCGACCTGGAAGAGCTGCGGAAGTTCCTGATCGCAAAGCGCCCGTTCCTGCTGGCCCTGCTGGAAAACCCCAACCTGCTCGAGCACGAAGCCTTCACCGATCTGCTGTCGGCGGTCTTTCACCTCACCGAGGAGCTGGAGAAGCGCTCGCTGCCGGCGGAGCTGCCGGAGGCGGACTACCAGCACCTCTCCGGGGACATTCGCCGGGCCTACGGGCTGCTGATGTCGCAGTGGCTGGCCTACATGCGGCACCTGAAGGCCGATTACCCTTACCTGTTTTCCCTGGCCACGCGGACCAACCCGTTCGACCCGGCCGCGTCCGTGGTCGTCGGCTGAGCGGACCGCAACAACGAAAACTGTCCACGAATTACACGAATTACACGAAAGAAGCAGAACTCACTGAAGAAAAACGACAGCCGTGCTTGTAGTTCTTCTAGTTCGTGTAATTAGTGTAATTCCCGCCTGACAGATGGTGGGCAGGCGTGGATACCCGAGCGTGGGGACTACGCACGGCGGAGGGCGTGCAGCAGCAGGGCGTTGGCCGCGCAGGGAAGGGCGATCATCGCGGCGCCCGACCACATCCAGGGAACAAGGTCCCCGAGCGTGCCGGCGCGGGAGAGATACCAGCCGCCGGCGGCGGCCCCCAGCGCCACCGCCACGGCCACGATGGTGTTGACCTCGACGGCCTTGGCGTGGGTGGCGGCCGAGGCCTTGAAGAGCTTCGGGAAGAGCGCGATCAGGCCGCTGGCGCCGGCGATGCAAATGCACGCGGCCAGCACGCAGAAGGCGACGAGGGCGACGCCGCGCTCGGTCAGCTCGCCCGGCAGGCCCTTCAGCACCCACCAGACCACGTACGCGGCCAAGGCCACCAGCCAGGCCGACGCCAGGCCCACCAGGGTTCGCGCGGCTCCCTTTGTCGCTTTGTTCACGCGTGCCTTCCGGCCCGGCCGCGGCAGGCGGCTACTTGTCCGTGTAAACGTCCACTTCCAGGCGCGGCTGGACGGTCGTGGCGACGTTGACGCGGACCGTCCAACCGTCGTCCACGCCGCGGTCGGGAACGCAGCGGATGGCCAGGCCGTGGGACTTCAGCTCGCCGGCGGCGATCTGCTTCAGCCCGCGGGTCACGTCGATCTTGAACTCCTTCGGCGGGTCGAAGGGCTTATCCGCGGGCGTCTTCGGCACGATGGCCGTCCCCAGCGTGGCCCCGAGGTTCTTGAAGTCATACGGCTTTGCCTTCTGGAACGGGGCCTTCAGGGCGACGGCGGCGATCCGGGTGGACGCCTGCGGGTGGCCGCGGACGACCGGCAGCACCACGTAGGCGGCGGCGATCTTCCTGGGTTTCGGCAGGTCCTTCAGCTCGCCCGCCACCAGCAGCACCCAGGCCTCGGCGTTGTCCTTGCGCCACTTGATGAACTGCTCGGTGCCGTAGACCTTGCCGGCCATGTCGACCACGTGGCTGGCCGTCAGCGGGATCTTGCGCCTGGCCGTGGGCCGGGGGGTCTTCTTCGGCGGGATGGCGATGCCGATGTGGAAGGGATTGGGCATCGTCTTGAGGACGTCGTTGGGTCCCATTTTGGGCTCGACCGCGCCGGCCGGCAGCGGCCGCGGCTTGGCGCCCGGCGCGAGCACCTCCCGCCGCAGCAGCAGCATGCGCGGGTAGACCGTCTGCTGGTCCTTCGGCGTGGGCACGTCGATGGTGAACTCGGCCGGCAGGTCGGCGGCGGTGAAAATCTTCCGCACGACGGTGGGCGTCTCCGACCATCTGGCCTTGTGCGCCCGGGCGAGCTCGGCGTCCATGTCGGCGAGCTGTTCGTAGGTCTGATACCGGTATCCCAGGTGGTAGGCGTAGGTCACCGCCAGGCGGTTTTCGCCGAGCGGCTTGGGATCGGCCACGGAGATGGTGATCTTGTTCCTGCCGGGGGAGAGATACGGCAGGGCGCAGCGGTTGTGCTGGACGATGGCCTCCAGCCGCAGCGACGTCAGGGCCTTCTTGAACGACAGCTTCAGCAGGCAGTCGTACTTGCCGCCGATGGCATCGTCGAAGTTCGCCAGGTTGATGGGCTTGAAGGTCTTGCCGGCGTCGAGGGAGATCTCGGCCGAGTCGGCGCCGTCGGCCTTGCCCGACGCCCGCGACATGATGTACGGCGACTGAAGCCTGATGGTGACGGAGGCCGGCTTTGACGGGTCCGCGGGGACGAGCTTTCCGCCGGCGAGCTTAACGTTGTCCTTGCCGGCAAGGCCGGACAGGAAGGCATCATTGGTCAGGTCCGGCGCGAACAGCAGCTTGCCGCTGGCGAAGGTTCGCGCCCCGCGCGGGTTCTGGGCGGCGTACGGCTCCAGGATTGGGCCGATGGCGGGGGAGTTGCGATAGTCCTTGTCCCCGCAGGTGTGACCGGGCACGTTCTTCCGCCCGTTCCACCAGTAGGCGCCTTTGATCGCCTGCCAGCGCAGCTCCAGCGAATAGCCCGGGGCGAGATTGACGTCGGTGTTGTAGCCGTCCTCGTCGAACTTGATGCCGGCCCAGCCCTTGGGGGAGCCGCTGCGGTGGCGGCCCTTGGTGCCGCTGACGACGCCGCCGGGTCCGTCGCCGCAGACCAGGAAGGCCGGGGCCGTCCAGTTGGCCTTGTCGTTGATGATCTCGAACTGGTTGCCGCGGTGGTAGTAGACCTTGCGCGCCGGGTCCAGCACCAGGTCCCGGGTGATCAGCTCGGGGTTGGCGGCGATGTCGGCCTGGCTGGCGACGGTCCTGCCGCCGGGGGCGTTGGGGTCGGCCTTCCAGACGTAGATTTTGAGGAAGGTGTCGAAGTAGTGCCAGCGGCCGTCGTAGTTGACCTCGACGGTGGTGTGGCCCTTCCAGCCGACAAACCGCCACCCCCAGCCGGCCGCCCGCCACAGCGCCGACAGGACCGCGTGCTGCCCGCCGCACAGGCTCCAGCCGTAGACGTTGATCATCTTCAGCGCGGCCACGCCGCCCCGCTCGGAGGGGTAGGCCCGGTGGTACCAGGCCAGGCGGCAGAAGTTGTAGATGGCGATGGCCTTCTCGTCGTTGGTCTTGCAGCCGCGGGTGACCGTCTCGACGATCGACTTCAGCGAGGAGCAGTCCGGCGCCTTGTCGGCCACCACCTTGATCCGCCGGACCATTGACGTGGCGGCCTTGCCCGCGGCCGAGGCGCCCTGGCCGAGGCAGGCCCCCGCGCACAGGAAGATCAGCATTCCGCAACAGCCAACAGCCCATTTCCACACGTGCATGTTTGATCCCTTTCTCAGAGGTGAACAGACGGCAACTCCACCGGAGCCATCACGAACTCCCGCATGAGATTCCGCTCATCGAACCATGATTCTACCCGCCCCGGGCGGGATCTGCAAAGCCTGACCGGCCAGGCACACCAGCGCGGCGCGCTGGAAAATGGCGGCGGCGGCTGGCGGCGCCTGACCTATCCCCACTTTGCCGAACCGCCCTGGGAGCTGACAACTGTGCGCGTGGCGAGAGCCATCGAATGCGACATCGCCCAGACAATTCCGGTGCGTGCGAGCACGCACCCTACGCCCGGGCCTAGCCCCAGCGCGGCGTCTTTCTTAGCCCCGTGCGAAAGCACGGGGGAATCGGCGGGGGAAGCAGCGCAGCCCCTGCCGGGGCTACCCATGGAGCTGGGGATAAGTCAGCGGTGGCGCTGCTTGACTTTGCCCACTGGGCGGGGGAATAATGAGCCGGTTGGCGGCGCTCGTTCATGCGGACACGCATACTCCAGATTGATCCGGACGGCGGATTCGCCCGGCAGATCGTCCCGGCCGTTCGCGCGATCCGGGCCGGGCGGATCGTGGGCTTCCCCACCGAGACCGTTTACGGCGTGGGCGTGGTGGCCACCGACGCCCGGGCCGTGCGGCGCCTGCGCGAGCTGAAGCAGCGCCCGGCGGGGGCCTTCACCGTGCACATCGACTCGCCCCAGCAGGCCCGCCGCTACGTCCGGGACGTGCCCGTGCGGGCGGCGACACTGATGCAGAAGGCCTGGCCGGGCCCGCTGACGATCCTGCTTCAGACGGGCGGGAGGTTCGCCGACTCGTCCCTGGGGAGCAAGGCCCTGTTCCAGCGGATCTGCCGGGACGGGGTGGTGGGGCTGCGCTGCCCGGCCGACCCGGTGGCGCGAGCGCTGCTGAAGCGGGCGGGCAAGCCCGTGCTGGCGACCAGCGCCAACCTCACCGGGCGGGCGGCGCCGAAGTCGGCCGAGGAAGTGCTGGACCAGCTCGACGGAAAGATCGACCTGCTGCTCGACGCCGGGCAGACGCGCTACCGCAAGGCCTCCACGCTGGTGGCCTTCGAGGCCGAGCACTACAAGATCGTTCGCCCCGGCGTGCTGGACGCGCGCATGGTCGAGCGGATGTCCGGCCGGACCGTCCTGTTCGTCTGCACCGGCAACACCTGCCGCAGCCCGATGGCGGTCGCCCTGGCCCGGCACGTGCTGGCCGAGCGCATCGGCTGCCGGGAAGAGGAGCTGGCCAAATTCGGCCTGACGATCATCTCGGCCGGAACCTTCGCCGGCCGCGACGCTCCGGCCACGCAGGCGGCGGTCAAGGCCGTCGAACGCCTCGGCGCCAGCCTCGGAAAACACCAGGCCACCAAGCTCACCAAAGAGTTGATTCGGACCGCGGATCTGATATTCTGCATGACCCGGCAGCACGTCGCCGAGGTCACCGGCAAGCTGCCCGACGCCGCGGGCAGGACGTTCCTGCTGGACGCCGACGGCGACGTCGTCGATCCCATCGGCGCCGACGCGGAAACCTACCTCCGCGTCGCCGAACGCATTCAGGCAAGTTTGCAGACGAGGATGAAAGAGAACCTGCTATGAGAATTGCCTTGGCCGCCGACCATCGCGGACACACCTTGAAGGAAAAGGTCCACGCCCTGCTGAACGAGAAGCACCACGAAGTCATCGACATGGGCACCAACTCTTCGCGGAGCTGCGACTACCCGGACATGGGCTTCAAGGCCGCCAAGGCCGTGGCCGAGCACAAGGTCGACCGCGGAATTCTGGTCTGCGGCACGGGCATCGGCATGAGCATCACCGCCAACAAGGTGCCCGGCGTGCGGGCGGCGCTGTGCCTGGACGAGCTGACCGCCCAGCTTTCGCGCAGCCACAACGACGCCAACGTGCTCTGCCTGGCCGCCGACGTCGTCGGGGAGGAGCGGGCGCGGCACATTGTCGAGAGGTGGCTGGAGACCGCCTTCGAGGACTCGGGCCGGCACGCCCGCAGGGTGTGGAAGATCAACGTCATCGAGCGCGGGCAGGACCCGACCAAGCAGAAGTACACCGGCGCGGCGCGGTAGGGCGGCGCGGTAGGGCGGCGCCGCAGCTTGGCTCGCCGCGCGTGGCCTATTCCCTGGGCATCGACTCGATCGCCTCGTCGTTGCCGACCACCAGCAGCAGGTCCTCGGCCTCGAGTTGGCTGTCGGGCAGGGGGGTGACGATGACGTACCTTCCCTCGGGCTTGCCCTTGTTGCCCTTGAGCCGGCGGATGGCCACCACGTTGACCTTGTGCTTCTTGCGGATGTTGAGCTGCTCGAGGGTCTTTCCCGCCCAGGAGCCGGGGGTGCGGATCTGGACGAGGGAGTACTCGTCGCCCAGATCGATCTTCTCCATGACCTGGGGCATGGTCAGGCGGCTGCTCCAGCGGGCGGCGGCTTCGGCCTCGGGGTTGATGATGGCGTCGGCGCCGATGCGGGAGAGGATTTCGGCCCGGGCCCGGGTGGTGGCCCGGCTGATGACCCGGGGCACGCCGAGCTGCTTGAGAATGGACGTGGCCAGGGCGCAGGCCTCGAAGGCGCCGCCGATGCCGACGACGGCGACGTCGACCTTGTCGATGCCCTGCGCGACCAGTGCCTGCTCGTCGGTGGTGTCGAGCACGACGGCCAGCGTGACGTCGTCGCGGATTTCCTCGACCAGCTCCGGCCGCCAGTCGATGGCGATGACCTCGGCCCCGGCCGCCGCCAGCCCGCGCGCCAGCCGCATGCCGAACCGACCCAGCCCGATGACTGCGAAACGTCGTGCGTGGTTCATCCCAGCACCACCTCTTCAGTCGGATACGCGTACCGCGCCGGACGCAAACGCATCGTCAGCGCCATCAGCATCGTCAGCGGCCCCAGCCGCCCGATGAACATGCCGGCTATGATCACGTATTTGCCGAAGGTCGTCAAACTCCCTGTCACCCCGCAGGAAAGGCCCACCGTGCCGCAGGCGCTGCACGCCTCGAAGAACAGTTGGATGAAGGTCGGCTCCTGGCCGGTGGCGGCGAGCCTCCGCCCGTACATGGTCACGCACAGCAGCAGCGTGATGATCATCACCAGGGACAGGTACAGCCCGGCCAGGGTGACGGCCTTGCGGATGAACGGCTCGGCGATCGTTCGCCGGAAGCCCTCGACGCTTTGCCGTCGGCGCAGCATGCTCCAGATCGTCAGCACCAGCACCGCGACGGTGACGGTCTTGAGCCCCCCGGCGGTGCCGGCGGGCGAGCCGCCGACGATCATCAGCAGGCACATCCACAGCTTTCCGCCCGGGGAGAGGCTGTCCATCCGGAAGGTGTTGAAGCCGGCGGTCCTGGCCGTGATCGACTGGAAAATCGCCTTCTGCGCCCGCTGGCCGGCGCCGCCCTCGAGCAGCCTCGGGCCCGCCCCGTCGAGGTGGGGATTGTCCTGGTATTTCTGCGGGTGGCCGAAGGTCTGGCCCGGGTGGCTGGCCTGCTCGATCACCACCAGTGCCAAGGCGCCAGCGACCACCAGGCCCACCGACGTGGTCAGCACCAGCCGGCTGTGGAGTGTCAGCGACCGGGTGGCGGACCGGCCGCGGCCCAGCATCCGCATCAGAGCGGTCCGGGCGAACCGGGTAACGTCGTACAGCACCGGAAAGCCCAGCCCGCCCAGGAAGATCAGCGGTGCCATCACCCCGATCACCTGCCAGTGCCTGGTGAGTACCTCGCTCTCCAGGCTGTTGGGCTGGAGGGAGAAGCCGGCGTTGCAGAAGGCGCTGACGGCGTGGAACGCCGTGCGGAAGGTGGCCCGCCCGGCGCCGGCGGTCTGGGCGTAGTCGCGCCACATCGGGTACATGATGGCCGCGCCCACCAGCTCCATGCTCAGGGCGGCCACCACGGCGAACTTCACCATTCGGGTGATCTGCCCGATGCCGCCGCTCTCGGCCAGGGCGCGCTCGGCCAGGAGGCTCTCGCGAATGCTTAACTGCCGCCCGGCCAGCAGGGCGAAAACGGTGCCGAAGACCATGATCCCCAGCCCGCCCAACTGGATCAGCGTCAGGATCACCACCTGCCCGAAGGTCGTGTACTCCGTGGCCGTGTCGCGGACCAGCAGCCCGGTGACGCAGGTGGCGCTGGTGCCGGTGAAGAGGGCGTCGACGAAGCCGACCGGCGTGCTGGCGATCATGACGGGGACGGTCGTTTTCCGGCGGGGCTGGACGGGCCCGCCGCGGACCTCCAGTTGCGGGCGGCGGTACACGGTGAACTCGGCCGTTCTGGCCGGCGTCAGGGCGAGCTGGCGATTGCGCAGCTCCGCGGCGCTGCGGACGGGGGCGCCGTCCACGGCCACAATGAAATCGTCGTCTTTGATGCCGGCCTCGTCGGCGGCCGTCCCCCGTTTCACGCCCATCACGAGCGCGCCGTCGGTGTGCGGCACCATGTACAGGTCGGCGAGGTTCTCGGGCACGTTCCGGACCTGCACGCCCACGGGGTCGGCCGGCGCCGCCCGCGGAAGCATCAGCAGCCCCGTGCCGAACAGGATCGCCACCGCGAAACCCCCGATCAGCACCCACATGGGGTGGATGCCGCTGCCGGCGACCTTGATCTGAAAGCCCACCAGCCGCGTCACCAGCACCGCCAGGATGTACACCTGGGTGATGACCACGTACATGGCCGCGACCGACAGCAGCCTGAAGTGGAGCTTGCGGGTGTAGACCGCGACGGCCACCGCGGCGGCGATGGCGATCAGGGAAAAGTCCAGCCAGTTGTGGCGGAGATACTGCCGGCGCCGGAGGGTCAGCCCCAGGTGCAGCAGGCGATCGATCACGAACACCGCCAAGACGCACGCCTGGATGACGTGCAGCAGCCCGCGCGACACCGGCAGCGGCTCGTAGAAGCCGTACTCCAGCGCCAGCGCCGAGATGGCCACCGCGGCCGCGACCGCCACCAGCGCGTCACAGCCGCTCAGGAGCCGGCGGCGAAGCTGGAAGGGCCGGACGGGTTGCTCGTTGCCGTTCATGCCGGGCGGCGAACCTCACTGGGCGTCCT
>CAYNYF010000094.1:0-16394 GCA_964401385.1 uncultured Planctomycetaceae bacterium
ACAACGTCTCCGTCAGCGGCAGCGTGGACGTAGATTTCGACGTGGCAGACTGACAAGTTCCCCGAGCGGGGCCCTCGGGCAGTTCTGGGCAGCCAGCTGCGGCGTAACTCTGGCAGCACTCGGACTTCCGCTACTTCTCGCCCGCCGGGCTGATCGGCAAAGGCAGCGCCCGCCTGTGGGAGACCCTCGAGTTCGACTGCGGACGATCCCGGTCATGCACTCCGCCGTGACCCTCGACGACCTTACCGCCGTCCTCCTCCGCGCCCAACGGCTCCTGGCTGACGTGCGGGTTTGCGGCCACGATGTAAGCCCGTGCCGCAACCGTGGATCCCGGGCTCCCGCCGCGTCCTGGAGGCCATCGACACGCCGAAGTCCCGTCGGGAGCATACACCCGACGCCTGCGACCTCCTGCGGTGCCCCGGCCTGCACTTCCGGAACCGCGCCGTGGAGGCCGGTTTGACGGTCACGCGTGCCGGCTGGTGCGAGCACACGCCGACCAAGTGGGCCTTGGCCATAAATGGTGCGGATTCTCACCGTGGCCTAGTGATGGGCTCACGCACGACTATGCAGGTCCTGGTCGGGTGAAGCTCACCGATGCGGAATCTGATGCGGATTGACTACTCGACTTTCTTGAGCCGCATTTCAAAGATGCCGTTGTTGTAGGCCGATTCGACCCTGTCGGGTTCAACAGGACTCGGCAACAGCACCTCGGTGTCGTAGCGGCGGTCGCCCTCCGTCCATATGCGCAGCACATCGCCTTTGATCTCGTACTTGATCGCATTCTCTGAGACCCCGGGTAATTCGGCGATCACACGGATCTGGTCGCGTTCCTCAAATTGATCGACTACGGCTTCCCTGGCCTCTTCGACGGCCACTCCTTGGTTGGTCTTGTGGATGTTCCCGAAAGGCCGGACCTCCACCCCCGGGCCTTCGCTACCGGCCAGCGTTCGCACGGAGAAGCCGAAGACGCCCTTGCCCTTCTCGCCAAGCCCGGGAATCGTGAACTCACCGGTTTGACTGATCTTGCCGGCTGACTCTTGCAGCTTGGCCGCGGATTCCACGAGCTTTCCGATTCCTTCGAGCAGCCCGCCCAGGTTGAAGCTCACCGACGGTTGAGCCTTGCTACCCTTTTCCGCTTTGCTTTTCTTTGCCATTTCGTTTTCCTTTCTTTCAGCGTTCCAATGGAGAGGGGTCGCTTGATTCTGATCCCGATGATGTCAGGCCGCCTGATGGCACGCAGCGCCACTTGCGGAGACCCTCTTGAGTTCCAGGCTGAGTTCTCTCAACAGTGTCTCCAGCGCCTTGGTTGATTTCTGGATTCGTTCGAGCCCCTCGTCGGCCAGTGCATCCTGCACGGCGGCGATGCCCTTCTGAGCTGCTTCAGCCAGCTCGCGGACTGCCTCGGCGGCCGGGGCCATGCCGGCTTCTGCGAGAAGTTGCTCCGCGGCTCGAATGAGATTCTCGGCGTAGATGGCGGCCTCGATCCGTTTTCGCCTGCGACGATCGGAGGCCGACTGCCGCTGACTTTCCGCCAGGATGCGTTCCACTGCTTGCGGTCTGAGTGAAGTCGCGGCGTCCAGGCGGACCTTCATGGCCGCTTCCGTGTGAAGGTCGATGGCGGCAATCTGCACCATTCCGTTTGCGTCGATGTCGAAGGTCACCTCTGCCCTGGCCTGGCCTCGAGGCTGCGGCGTGATGCCGAGGAGCTGGAACCTTCCCAGCGATGTGTTGTCGGTGGCCAACTCGCGCTCACCCTGGAGAACGTGAATTTCCATCTCGGTCTGGTTGTCTCGCGCGTTTGTGAACAACCGGCTGCGGCTCGTCGGAATGGGGGTATTGCGTTCGATGATCCGCCCGAAAAGCCCGCCTTGGGTTTCTATCCCCAGCGACAACGGCGTTACGTCCACGAGAGTGACGTTGCGGACCTGGCCGGCGAGCACGCCCGCCTGAATGGCAGCCCCCAGCGCCACCACTTTGTCCGGGTCGATGTGCCCGTAGGGCTCCAGGCCGGTGATTTGTTTGACCAGGCGCCGCACGACCGGCACCCGCGTCATCCCGCCTACCAGCACCACCCGATCCAGGCCCAGCGGGTCCAGCCCCGCATCGGCGAGTACCTGGCGGGCGGGGCCGGTCATTCTTTCGGTGATATCGGCCGTGGCCTGCTCGAAGGCGTCCCGGGTGATCGTCACGGCACACCGGCTACCGTGGCCAAAGGAGTGAGGGAGCACCACGCGGGCCCGGTTTTCGGTGGAGAGTCGAATCTTGGCCTGCTCGGCCAACCGGTGCATGAGCCGCTCGGCCGATGGGTCGCCGCTCACGTCCACGTGCCACTGCTGGCTGAAGCGCTCCATCAGCATCTCGGCCAAGCGCTGATCGTAATCGTCGCCTCCCAACTGAGTATCGCCGTTGACGGCCTTGACCTCGAAGACGCCGTCGCCCCCGAGCTCGAGCAGCGACACGTCGAAGGTGCCTCCCCCGAGGTCCCACACAAGAATCGTATGTGTCTTTTCGATGTTCAGTTCGAGATCCAGGCCGTACGCCAGCGCCGCCGCCGTCGGCTCGTTGACCAGCCGCCGTACTTCCAGGCCCGCAGCCGTCGCAGCCTCGCGGGTCGCCCGCCGTTGACTGTCATTGAAATAGGCGGGAACAGTAACCACCGCCTGCTGGACGGACTCGCCGAGGCGGGCCTCTGTGTCGGCCTTGAGCTTGCCCAGGATTATCGCGGAGATCTCGACGGGTGTGTACGCGCGGGAGTCCACGTGCACCACCTCGTCGGAGCCCATCCTTCGCTTGATGGACCGGACGGCCGCAACGGTCCGGGTCTCGGCGTCGCGGCCGACGTACGGTCGGCTGTCACCATCGAAGGCCACCACCGATGGGGTAAGCGCCTCGCCCCAGCCGTTCGGGATGATGGCCGGCCGGCCGTTCTTCATGTACGCCACTGCGGAATTGGTCGTACCCAAGTCAATGCCCAGGATCGGCGACATTCTTCTGCCCTTGTCCTTGCGCTACGCCGCGGTTGCCTTTTCCCTGGCCAAGGCGCGAATCTCCTGGTCCCAGTCGGTCATGACGCCGTACTTGAGCATGGTTTCAGTCCCGGCCAGGGCCACGCTTAACGTTACGCCGATCAAGGGGATGCCCGCGAGAGATATCACCAGGTCGGCCCGCAGGAAGAGCCCCCTGTCCAGCACCCTGTCAAGCAGGTCCACGAGGGTGGCGCGATCGTGCCATTTGGGCAGCTCTGGTTCCATAGTTGCTGCTGAGCATGAATCTGTCATCTACGCGGCCGCGGCAAAGCTGTACGGCGACCAGGGACCCGTGAAACGCACCGATATCCCGTCGATTCGCTGAATCTCCTCCAACACGTCGCCGAGGGAAGCGTCATCTTTGGCGGCCAGGCAGGAGAGGTTCAGTAACATCTGCTTCTCATCACCGGCCTTCTTGAGCTTGTCCACGCGGACGTCGTCCACGCACCGCCGGATGCGGGCATAGGAATCCTCGATGTAGCGGTTGGCCTGCCTTTCGATCGCCGTGCGTGTGGCCTGGGCGAGCTTCTGCCGGAGCATGTAGGCCAGGCCCTCCGGCTTGTTTCCCGCCTCACTTCGCATCTTGGCGAGCTCCGGGTCGCTTCGGACAATGCTCTCGGTCGCGACCTCACGGTCCCAGAATATCTGCACGCCATACTCGGCTTTGCCCTCGAGTCTGGCCAACCGGGCACGAAAGTCGTCCCCCTTTTCTGACATCCAGGCCTTCAGATTGTACGCCGCAGGGCCGCCCTGGCCGTCCTGGACGATCATGTTGAATGCCATCGGCAGCACCGTGCCGAAGGCCTCCTCCGCCGCCCGCACCACGTGCTGATGGGCCATCACCCAAGCCTGGACAGCCTGCGGATCCTCCGACTGGTACGGCCGGGCCTGGCAACTGTGGACCACGCAGCAGAGGCCGTCGGTGGGAACTGTGTAGACCATGCTGTAGTCCAGCCCGATCGGCCCCAGGAGCCAGTTCACTTTGCCCGGGGCGACACAGTAGACGTACAGGGCGTCTTCGTCGGCAGTGCCGGCGGGTGCCTCGCAAACGGTCATGGCGTCACCTCCACGGGTTGAGGCCGCGAGCGCAAGGAGTCGCGTTTGGGGGCCCGCTTGCGGCTCTTGGCCCGGGGCGGCTGTTGAGCCTGGCGGTGCGGCAGGTCGCGACTGGCGTCTTCATCCACCCACCTGGTCGGGTCGATCATGCGCTGGACGGCATCATCCACGATGTCGTCCAGGCCGTCGCGGACGGAGCGGACGGCCTGCTCCAGACCCTGTTCACGTTTGATGTCGTCAATCGCCTGGTCGAGGTCGGCCAGGGCCCGTCCCAGACGTTCGATCTCCTCATCGGTGAGGCGGCCCGAGTCCATTCGACGGGCTGCCTGGTTTTGCAGGGCGTCGCGGAGGATCTCCACGACCGCCAGCACCAGACCCAGGACGCCGTTCTTGAGGTTCTCTTCGTCGATGTTGATCATCAGCGGCTCGCCTTGCGCTTTCCCGCCGCGCCTTTTTCCGGCTCGGGGGTCTTGTTCATGCGGATCTTGAGGATACCCTTGGCCAGAGAGACCTTGGGCTTGCCGATCACGTCGCACGGCAGCTCCACGTGCTGGCTGCCTTTGCGCCCGGGCGCCTCGATGGAGATCACCAGCCGGGTGCCTTCGAGGGACACGGTGATGTGCTTCAGCTCCAGGGCCCCGGCCTCAGCCAGGATCACGAGGTGATCGTCCTCGTCGAAGACGTCCACGGGGAGCTGCTCGGGCGTTTCGGGGCTGATGTGGACCTTCGGCGGCCGCGGCTGGCGATGTTTGCCGCGCACGACATGCTTGCCCGAGGCCCGCGCCGGCTGGGACCTGGTCGATGTCCCCCGTGGAGGTCGTCCGCGCCGCACGCCGGGAGGAATCCCCATCACTCGGCGGCCGGTGCCGCCAGCGATCTCTGAAGAGGCGCGGCGGAGCGGCTGTTCCTTGAACCTGCGCTTGACCTCCTCGTCGATCGACGCCAGTCGCTCGTGGAACTCCGGCATCTGCGCGGCCACGTCGATCAGCTTCTGGAGCCCGGGAACCAGCTTTCCCAGGGACGACACGACGCTTTCAGCTACCCCGTCCGCTTCGGGCGACGACCGGCCGGAAGTGTCGCGAAGCCTTCGAAGCTTCTCTTCCAGCCGCTTCACCTGGTCGGCCAGTTCGTCCCTTGTCGGTCTCTTCCGGGCCATAAGTCCATCTCCACGTGCCGGTCCATTCGACGGCGGCCAGCCCGGGTCCCATGCCGGGCGGACGCGATCCCTTCGCAGCCCCGACGGCCTACGATGCCTCCGCCAGTTTCTTGAGCTTCGCGGGCATCCAGCCGCACCAGGGGCAGCCTTCCGACAACAGCTCTGTCACCGGCGAGCGCTTGCCGCATTCCGGGCAGCCTTCCTTTTTCACCACGGCCTCTTGCCAGGCCTCGGTGTCCAGGTTGGTCCCGGCGGGCAGTGCCAGACCGTACTTCGCCGCCGTCTCCAGAGACGCCAGGACCGCCCGGATGCGGATGCTCAGCAACTCCACCTCGGCCAGGGAAACGGCGATGTCGGCGTTGATCACCACGCCCTTGTCCAGGACGCGGTCGATTACGTCCGCCAGCGACTCGCCTTGGACGGAGTGCTTAATCTTTTGGCTCGAACTTGGCATCCTAGACCTCCGATTCCACCCCGTCCGCGACCAGCAGGTCCATCCGTTTTCGCATGCCGACGCGGGTGAAGTCCTGAACGCTGCCGTCCTCGTCCACCGTCAGCTCGTAGACGGCCAGCACGTCCTGGGAGTCGGGTATGGACTTCTTTTCCACGACCTCAACCTCCACGCGCCATCCGTCCTTGTCCTTACGGGCCGACACCGTGGTGCCCAGCTCCAGGCCGGTAAGGGACTGGAGTTGCTGCCGGGCCCGCTGGACCAAGTCAGACATTCCTAGGGTCATGAGTATGCTCCTCGTGTTGGAATAAGGTGCTCATTGTCCCTGCTGCCGTGAGTCCTTGTACTTGCGGATTTCGTCGAGGCGGCGCATGAGAGCGTCTTCCCGGCTTCGGTACTCCTGCTCGCCGATCTTATCCAGTTCGAACTGCATCTGAAGGTCCAGCAGCCGCTGCTGTATGGCGGACTCGTCCGTCATTTCCGACGTCGCCTGCTCTTGCAGCTTCTCGCCGATCCAGGCAACGAACCGGCAGGGGGCCAACAGGATGTCGTCCAGGATGAGTGCCATGTCCTGATCTCTTGGGTTATCTCCGGTTCGATGACGCTGATCGCCGACGGCGCCGCGCCGTGCTTCGGACGCGTGCTCCCGACGCGGAGCCATCCGCCGGGTCGGATTCGTTCGCGATGTCCAAGTCCACCTGCCGCCGCGCCCTGTTGACAATCCAACGGACGAACTTGAGCGGCGCCAGCACCGTGTTGTCGAGGATGGCCAGCGTCTTGGGCCATACCAGGTCTTCGCCGGTTCGGTAGCGCCGACGGGAGTCCTTCCCGCGGCGGCCCTTCGACGCGGGCCCGTCGGTCGTTTCCGATCCCAGCAGCATCATCTGTCTCGAGCCCTTCTTGACCTTGATCACTCGGCGGAGCAGCTTGCCGGGAATCCGCAGGATGTCATCAAGAATAAAGGCCATCCTCAGTCATCCCATTGGATCACGAGTTCGACAAAGTTTGACGGCGGCACCGGGCCGATGCACCTCAGCCTGACTTGCCCGTCCTGCTCGGCCTCGAACGCCGACAAGGTCGAGCTGATCTCCTCCTGGCGGGTCTTTTCCACCAGCAGCGCCAGATTGGCGAACATGGCGTCGCCGAATGTCTTGTTCTTCCGCACGTCCGCTGCGATCCCCGCCAGCCGCGACGTCAGCTCCTTCTCGGCGTCGCCCTTCCTTGCCTCCAGGGCGTTCTTGACCATCTCCCCGAGCCTGACTTGGGCGGCCATGAGGTTCGAACGCGGGCGTGCCGACCCGCCACGTGTGGCCGCGAGCAGTCTGCCCCGGAGCGACTTGATGTTCGGGTTGTCGCTGACGATGCAGCGGAACACCGCGTCCATGTCGGGCCACAACGCCTTGACGCCGAGTTCGACGCGGGTGCTCATGGTCGCCAGCAGGGCCGACAGTTCGTCCATCCGCCCGGCCAGCACCTGCTCGATGATGCGGCTGTCGGCAAGATTCCCGGCCTTGTCCTCGGCAATCGTATTGAACTTGACTGGCAGCACCGTGTGGCCGCGCTGCATCATCGTCTCCATCACGCGCTGATGGCCGAGCATGTTTCCGCGCGAGATGTCGAACTTGTCCAGGCGCGTGGCGCTGACGGCAACGGCCAGGCCCTCGTACGGGATCGTAAAGACCTCCGGGCTGGCCTGGTCGATGCCGATGGGGCCGAAACGGGTCTCATGATCACAATCAATGATGCAGTAGATGTAGCGTCGGGGGCCGGTGTCGCCCTTCGGGGCATCCGCTCGCCTTCGGGTCTGAGCCTGGGCTTGCGACGAGCCGGCTTCGGTCTGAGCACTCGGGGTCGAAGACCGTGCAGTCGGGTCGAGGCCCACCGCCGACTGCGCTTCACTGATTGGGCTGTCCACGAGCAAGTTCATGCTCCTTCACGCCGCGCGGGAAGCGGGGGTCCCCGCGGGGGTCCCGAGCTCCGCACGCAGCTCCGGCAACGACCTGATTCTCACGAACGTCGCGCCGTGCCCGCCGGTCGGCTCCGATGCCGGCCCGCAGTTCAAGGCGCACTTCTTCAGCAGCTCATACGCCCCCGCTATCTCCTTGACTCGCTCGCCCGCGCCGGGGTCCGGGTTCCGATCGGGATGGTATTCCCGCAGGAGCCGGCGGTATGCGGCCTTGATCTCGTCCAGGCTGGCGGATTCGCCCAGTTCGAGCGTTTTTCGCGCGGCGTCGAGCACGTCGGCATCGACGGTCTGCACTTCGGTCGTCGCGAAGCTGTACGCCGGCAGCGGGCCGACACACCGGAAGTTGAGCCGATTCTCGTAGGCGCCGTTCAGTTGGCCGATAGTCTGGTCGAATTGGGCCTCTTGACTGCGGTCGATCAAGATGGCCGCGCTGAGGATCATGGAGTCGTCTTGGGTCGGGTTGACGATAACGTCCGGCCATTGGGCTCGCAACGCGACAACCAGTCTGGCAGCGACGTTTTCACGCTTCTGATCCAGCAGCTTCTTGACCAGTTGCCCCAGGCGCACCCCCTGCGCCACGGTGGGCTTCCGGCCGCCGGTGATCTCGGCCTTCATCGCCGCGACCGGTCCCTCATCGGCGATCTCGGCCAGGACGGCCCGGAGGTCCACCCAGAACGCCGCCATGTCCATCTCTACCTTCCCGCCGAGTCGGGCCAACGCGCGGGTGAACTCGGCCTTTCCCGAGCTGAGGATGCCGACGATCTCGGCGTCGTCAGCGGCAACGGTGCCGAACTTCACGGGGATCACCGAGACTTCGGCTGACACCTGCTCCAGGACGCGCTGGTGCTCGGCCAGGTGCTGCAGCGCCTTGGCCGTACCCAGCCGGGAGAAATCCACGCCGCCTGCCGGCCCGGCCAGCATGGCGATGCCGTCTTCGGCCACCGCGCGGACCTCCCCGCCGTCCAGGCCGATGGGACCGAAGGACTTCGGGCCGCCTGCCTGCTCGCCGCAGGCAGGCAGGTCGACGGGTATCACACCGTAGAGATAACTGCATGGTGCCGTCATGACTCGCATCCTCGCGAAGATGTCTGGAAATCACCTTGGGCCGCGATTTGTTGTCTCAATGCGTTCACGCCGCGAGTTTCCTGATCAGGGCGTTGACTCTGGTCTTGAGGGCGCGGCTGGGCCTGCCGCTGACACGCGACGAATCCAACACATCGTGGCAGAGGGCCACGAAACTCTCGTCGCTGAGCTTGGGCTGGGCGCCGTAGGCCTTCAGAACCGTCGCGATCATGATGGAAGAGCGGACCGTCGGACAGATGTCATGATCGTCCTTATTGGTCTCGTGGTACTCGCGCAGGCTGCGGACGATGTCCACGACCTTCGCCGCCGATGTCTTGCCGATGCCGCTCTTGGCCGCGGTGATGGCGATCTCGCTCTCGCGGTCGTAGTGGCCGAGCTTGATCGTGATCATCCGGTCCTGGAGGGCGTCGGCGGCCTGGTGGACGCCGGCGTATTCGGACGGATTGCTGGTGAAGATGGCCCGAAAGTCCGGGTGCACGCGGATGAACGATTCGTCGCCCCGCCCGGCCGGCATGTCCAGGACGCCCTCTTCCAGGACGGACAGGAGGGCGTTGTTGGCCTCGGCCCGGCTGCGGGTGAACTCGTCGTACACGAGCGTGTAGCCGCACTTGCACGCCACCGTCAGCCGGTTGTCCACCCAGATCGACTCGACCTGGTGGTCCAGCTTCCTCACCGACTGAATGAAGTTGTCCATCACCTTCTTCTGCCGGAAGCCGTAGCTCCCGCCGACGATGTCGGTGGTGCCCAGCTCCTCGTCGCCGTGGATGATGATGACCGGCCGGCCGATCTGGGCGGCTGCATACAGCGCCAGGCACGTCTTGCCCGTCCCGGCGGCGCCCGTCAGGTGGACCGGGAAGCCGGCGCCTAGGTACGCCAGAGAGCGCTGCACAATACTGTCCACCAGCGGGGTGTTGACAAAACCCGGCTGGTCCTTTTCGATCTCAATGGGTGTGACGCCATCCGTCATGGTCTGCGCCCTTTCCTTGCTGAATGTCCGTGGACGACCGGCGGACCCTTTCCGCCGGCGGCCGGCAGCCTTGCCTACGCAGCCTGGCGCGGCCTTCGCCTCTTAGCTCGTTTCGGGCGAGGCTGCCGGCGTTCGTCCTGATGCTTCACGTCGTACAGCCTGCCCGTGACGTGGGCAATCGCCGCCGCCTCGCCCGTTGAGGTGTGCACGGCCCGCGCGCGAGGGGTTTTGCTGTCCAGCGTCTTCTGCTTGCCGGTGGAATGCTTGACCGGCGAGTGTTTACCCGTTGAAGTCTTCATGAATCACTCCTCCCAGTTTCACAAGGCTCCCACATTGGTGCCTTTGGCCGAAGTGCCGGCGGCAACCGTCTTCGGGGGGTTCACCACGCCGGTTCCGCGGCAGCGAGCACAATAGAGCGACTGGTTGCGCTGCCTCCCACGCCCCTTGCAGTCTGGGCATCTCTCGATCGGAGGCGTCACCGGGACGACGCCGGTGCCTCTGCAAACGCAGCAGGTCAGGCCGCTGCGCGCCGGGACCTGCCCCTGCCCGCGGCAGAGGGCGCACCGCACCACGGGGGGGGTAAGCTGGAGTTTTCCGCTCCCCCGGCAGACGGGGCACTGCCCCCCCCGCACGTCGCGGCCGCCCCGGCAGAAGGCGCACTCGTACTCGTCGGCGTAGAGCAGTTGCGGCAGGGCCTCCCCCGCCTGCTCAGGCGACCGCCACACCATCCCAGCTGCCCGGCTGCCATCGGCCGGGCGCGCCTCGGCCGCCTCTGAGACTTCCCGGCGGCGGGCACGGCTCGGCCCGGTCGCGGCCGCAGGCGAGCCGTCTCGTGTCTGCAAGGCTTTCTTCCAATCCCAGGTCACGTGATTTCTCCTGTTCAAGCCGACCGCTTTGTGCCGGGCGAACTGTGGAAGCGGATCGTTTTCTCGGGCCCCGGCTCGTGGGATTCGCATTCGTCGATGAGCTCCTTCGAGATCCCGAGCTTCTCGATCGCACCGTCAATAGTTTGAATCCTCTGCTCGGCCTGGTGCTTCGCCCGGCTCCAGCGGGCACGTTCCCGCTTCAGCGTGTACAGGTCGAGATAGCGTTGTCCCTCGGCGGAGGGCTTGGAGCGGACCCGCGCGGAGACCGCCGTTTTCAGGTCCCGGAGAGTGCCCGGCCGCCTACTCCCTGCTTGTCTTGCTGCCATGGCCGCTGACTCCTTCCTTGGCTGTCCTCATGTGGTTTGCCGGGAACAGGCGTGGGGCAGATCCCCGCTCCCCGGGAGGTACGAGGAGCGGGGAGGTCTGCACCCGCTTCGTATAGATCGTTCGACGCACTGACACCGTTTTTCTTGCGCTCCGGGCAAAGCGGAGGCTTCCCCCGCTGGGAGGGCGCCGATCGCAACGTGTTGCGCATGAGGCGCCAACGCCGGGAGCTTTTGCCATTGGCGGAAAGGTACCCCACGGGCCATGTTTCGGCCGCGGGGGACTGTTGAGCTCTCCAAAGGCGAAAGTCCGCGCTTGAAGCCTCGCTCCGGCCCCCTGGGTGCAGGGCGCCGGAGCCCGCCGGCTTGTCAGTAGTGCGGTCAGGCCGTCAACGATCGTACGGCTCGTCTGTTCCGTAGCCGCGAGGCTGCCGGCTGCGCTGCTGCGTTTTGCCTGGTCTGGTGACACGTGCGATTCTTTCCTTTCGCGCCCGTCCGCGAGGGACGGGGGCTCCTGCACGGGTCGGGCCCCGAGTCGCGTCTGGCCGCGATTGGGGACCTCTGCAAGGGATCCCTGTTGGGGACGCCTTGCCTATTTCCTTGCTGCCCGGCGCGGGCCGCCGGATTTCTTCGCGATCAGGCCGGCGCCCCTGCACAGGCTGCACGCCAGATCGGACTCGACCGCCCGGCCGGTGCCGCCGCACTGCGGGCACTGGGTCGTGGGGCCGGCCTCGAGTGCGACGAAGCCGGTGCCCTTGCACGCCGAGCACGTCAGCCGCGTGTGTCGGTGGCGGCCGCTGCCGCGGCAGTAGGCGCATGGCACGGCGGGCGTCTTCACGTCCACGGTCTTGTGCCCCTTGCAGACGGGGCACTTGGCCAGCCTCGACAGGATCTCGTACGGGTCCATGCCGGTGCCCCCGCAGAAGACGCACTTGCGGGTCTCCACGCCCCCGGCCGACTTCCTGCGGCTGGCCGATTTCGCTCTCGTGGCTGTTGTCATGATTCTGTTCCCATCTCTGAGGCCCGCGCTCCCTCAAGCCGGGAGCCGCGCGGGCCTGTTCCGGAAGCGCTTGTCCTCACCGCGCCTGTCCACTGGTCCGACGACCGGACCGAACAGGCCGCTGACAAGCCCGACCGTTGCCCGGAGAAGGCGACGAAGCTCGTCCGAGCTCTACCGCTTCTTGGCGCCGGCCTTGCTGCGTGCGGCCTTGGCCTTCGGCTTAGGCCTGCTGGCCCTTGCCCCTGCCGGCGACTTCCTGGCCGGGGCGGCGCGGCGGCCGCTGCCGTTTCCGCTGACGGTGCGGAGGAGGTCCTGCCAGCCGGCAGCCCGTTCGCGCGACGTGTGGGCCAGGTGCGTCATCGTCGCAGCGACTTCGCCCCGCAGCTTGGTATTGCCGTTCCTGGTCTGCGCCATGAATTGATCAGCATCGGCCAGGATCCGATGGGCCTCGACCCGCAGAGCCTCGTTCGCCTTGTGCGTCTGGGCCATGAATTTCCTCGCCTCGGCGAGCTTTGCGTGCGTCTGCTCGTTCAGTTCGGCGTTGGCGGCCCCGGTGTCGGCCAGGAACCGCTGGGTCCCGGCCTTCAGCGCGGCGACGTCCTTCCGGATCCCCGCCATGGTGCGGTCGGCCTGGGCCAGCATCTGGTGCGTCTGGGCCCGCAACTCAGCATTGCCCGTACTGGTCTCCGCCAGCAACTCGTCGGCGTCGGCCAACACCTGGTGCGTCTGCGCGGCCAGCTTGGCATTGGCCTTAGACGTTTCCGCCATGAACTTCCGGGTCTCGGCCTTGCGCTTCGCGCCCTGGGCTGCCGTGGCCGCGATCACGTGCTTCCGTCCGTCCTTCATGCCCTTCATCTCGCTGCCCAGATTCCCGTAGTCGTTACTTGACATTTGCTTACCTCCATCCCTTTCCTGTTCCTGTACGGACCCTTGTGATTTCCCTAACCAGCCAGCCGGTGCCATTTCACTCCCGCGTTGAGAGCGGCCGACTCGCAGGTGACCAGGAGGGCTGCCAGCTCCGCGGACTCCCGCGAATCCCTGCTGGCAAGATTCCTGGCAACAGTCTTCAGATCGCTGATTCTGAGTTTTTCCGCCCGGGCCAGCAGGACCGACAGGGCGGTGGAAAGCTCTTCCTGCTCCATGTGCACCCGGCGAAGGGCTGAGATGACCCCGCCCGCGCCGTCGTCGGTCTCACTCAGCAGGCGCTCCTTGAGTTCCGGCCAGGCCTGGGCGGCCTGGGTCACGTCCGAGCCGAACAGCTCCCGGATTTCGGTGATGACGGCCTCCCGGCCCGCCCGGTAGTCTTCCACCAGCGCCAAGAGGGACTCGCGCGTCCGCCGCCTGTCGATGAGGACACTGCCGAAGATCGAATCGAAGTCGGAATGACGTAGAGAATGATGCCTGGCGAAGATTTCACGGAGTTGTTCGATCATCTCGTCCTGGTCGGCGTAGAGGCCTTCCAGCAGGTCCACGGCCCGGCGCATGTAGCTGGCGACCGTCTCGGCCGACGCCCGGTATGCCTCGAGGACGGGCTCAATCGAGGGCGCTTGCTGCGCTACCGGCTTGTCCTTCTCTGTTTCGCTCATCTATCTGTCCCTTGGTGCAGCTTGCCTTGCGGGAAGAGGAGATATGCCCGCGAATCATGCCCGTTGCATTGGGAAGGGTCCTTCATCCCGGGTCGGGGGTGCATTGCCGAGGAGCCTGCCCGTCACGGGGATATCTCACATTCCCGCCGTGCCGCAGTTACGCGGCGGCCTGCGTCAGCCCGACGGCCTCGGCGTACTTCAGGAACGTCTCAACGCCGGCGACCACCACGCGGGCCTCGACGGCCAGGAGCTCGATCCCCACCAGGGAGACGCGGGCCCAGGCATCGATCACGATGCCCTTGTCGAGGATGCGATCCACGACTTCCACCAAAGACGAACTGCCAATTGCTTTCTCAACGGCCATGACTTTCTCCTTCAGCAAAAGTGGCCATTGTGTAAATGGGGGAGAACCACTCTCCCCCTTTGTCTGCGTCTTCACAATGAGACGTGCAAAGATACGTTTTGGAGGGACTTAGGCTTTGCCGGGCGCACTGATGGGACTCAGCGCCGCGTGTGCAAAACCTGTGTGCAGCCGGTTGGACATTGCTGCCCCAACCCGTCGAAGGAGCCGGCTCGGCCATACTCGCGCTGTCGGCGCGGACGCACAGCCCGTCGATCTCGGCGGGATACAGGAGCAGTGCGGCCAGGAAGGGAAGGAAAGCTGGGATCAACTTCCGCTGAACTGTTGAGCCGCTTGCCGATCTTCCAGATGTGTGCCTGTCGGGTCGCATTCGTGAATCCTTGAGGCCCAAGACTGAACTGACCGGCTGTCTCGGACCCGCTGAATTCCCCGACCCTAACACGGCCTCTATCGACTGCCGGGCAGGCCTACTTAAACGTGCACAACAAGAAAACGAAAAAACTCCGTCACCCCACCGGCAGCACGAGCCTCCGGCCGAACGCTTGTGGCGGCAGTCTGTGCCGCCGCGACTGCGTCTCGGCGTTGCCCGGAAGCCATTGATTAAGGTGGTAAAGGGGCGGACTCTCCGATGAATGAGCAGGTCGAGGGAGCACGCCAAGGTCGCACACAGGAGCAGCACAGTGAAAAAGGCAAGGGAGACTGGGATCAACTTCCGCTGAACTGTTGAGCCGCTTGCCGATCTTTCAGATGTGTGGCTGTGGGGCCGCATCCATGCATCCTTCAGGCCCAGGACTTCGTCAACTTTGTTGGCTGTCCTGGACCGGCTGAATTCCCCAACCCTAACACGGCCTCTATCGACTGCCGGGCAGGCCCACTTAAACGGGCGCAAGGAAAAAAAGAAAAAAATTGTCACGCCACCGGCAGCACGAACCTCCGGCCGAACGCTTGTGACGGCAGTCTGTGCCGCTGCGGCTGCACCTTGGCGCTGCTCCGAAGCGATTAAGGTGAAGCGGCGGACTGTCCGATGAATGAGTGGGTCGAGGGGTTGGGCAAGGCCACAGGCATGGACGAACACAGCCGCCAACTGATCCACGTGCCCATCCTGCATTCCCCTGCGGACATGGGCACCGTTCAAGAGGGGCTCGAAGCCGTTTACGTCGAACAGTTCGGCCGCCGGCGCTGGCAGGAACACCTCGCCTTGATCGACGGGTTCTGGGAAGCGGTCCGCGCGGAGCTGGAGGGGATGGATATGGATTGGCGTCGCGTGGACCTGTACCAGGACGGCCTGCCTGTCTGCGGCAAAGAGCTGGACATTGCCAGAGAAACGGCGAGCAAGGGCAGTGAGAATTATCAACTGCTCATGGGCCTGGTGGGCCGCGGAGCAACGTTGATCGGCACGGAAGACACGAAGCTGCTGGTGGCGGAGTATCGCGCCGTGAAGGCGGGCCTGGCGGCGGGGCTGAGCAGAGAGGGTTCCGCCAACGCCGCCGCCGACCAGGAACGTTCGGCGGACCTATTGGCAAGGCGCGATGCGTATATCGGCCGGCGGATCGCCGAGACCCTCCTGCCCGGGCACACGGGAATCCTCTTCCTGGGCATGATGCATGACGTCAAGCCGCACCTGCCCGCTGACATTATTGTTGTCCGTGCTCATCTGGATGTCACCGGAAGCGAAGACGGAGCCTGATAAGGGCTCACCAATACAAACGTACGAATGGAGAACCACGATGGCCAAGAAGCAGACCTCTGCGAAGCCGAAGCAAACGGGCACGCTTGTCCTCAAAGTGGCCGAGGCGTCGTCCAAGGACGTTGGCCGGGGCATTGCTCGCATCGATCCGGAGAGCATGTCCGCTCTCGCAGCGGACGTGGGCGACATCATTGAGCTGAAGGCCAAACGAAGTACGGTGGCCAAGATCATGCCGACGTTCCAGAATGATCGCGGAAAGGAGATTGTCCAGATCGACGGCCTGGTCCGGTCGAACTGCCGGGCCGGCCTGGACGAGAAAGTGACCGTCTCCAAAGCTGCGGCGCGTCCGGCCGGCCGCATCGTGCTGTCGCCAACCGAAGAGCTCCCGGCCTTGGCGGCCAAACGCGACTCGAAATACCTCGGCCGCCTGCTGGAAGGCCTGCCGATCCTGGCCGGCGATACCGTGCGGGCGACGCTGTTCGGCGCCCGGTCGCACGACTTCACCGTGTTGAACACCACCCCGTCCGGCCCGGTCCTCGTGCACGCCACGACGACCATTGCGGTCAAGGACGAAAAAGCGGGCGGGCCGAGAGGCCTGCGCGTCTCCTACGAGGACGTCGGCGGGCTGTCACGAGAGATCCGCAGGATCAGAGAAATGGTGGAGCTGCCGCTGAAGTTCCCCCAGGTCTTTCAACGCCTCGGAATAGAAGCGCCGAAGGGCGTCCTGTTCTATGGTCCGCCGGGGTGCGGCAAGACACTGATCGCCCGGGCCGTCGCCAACGAGACCGACGCCTATTTCATCCAGCTCAGTGGCCCGGAGATCATGGCCAAGTATTACGGCGAGAGCGAGGGCAAGCTCCGCGCGA
>CAYNYF010000095.1:0-15236 GCA_964401385.1 uncultured Planctomycetaceae bacterium
GGTTGATAAAGCCGTGCTCGTAGCCCAGCCCGTGGGCGTCGGGCCACCAGGCGTCGACGTAGGGGTGGTCCCCGCCGTGGGTGGCCATGATGGTGGTCCAGCCCTGCACGGCCCGATCAGCGGTGGCGTCGTAGTACTCCAGCTCGTTCATTCGCTCGAAGTTAAACCGGAGCGAGCCCTTGGTGCCGTTGATCTCGAAGCCGTTGCGGTTCTGGTTGCCGGTCGCCTGCCGGGCCGCCTCGAAGCTGGCCACCGCCCCGCCGCTGAACCTGGCCAGGAACAGCACCGTATCGTCGACGGTGACCTTGCCCTTCCTGCCGGCGCCTCGCAGCCCGGCGGCGATCCCGCCGGCGACCACGCCGGTCATCAACTGCCGCGAGTGGATGAACGTCTCGGCGATGGCCCCGCAGATCTCGGTGATCTCCTGGCCGGTGACGAAGCGGGTCATGTCGATGATGTGGGCGTTCAGGTCGCCGTGCGCGCCGGAGCCGGCTAGCTTTTTGTCGAAGCGCCAGGCCAGCGGCACGGACTCATCCGCCCAGTCCTGGAGGTAGACGGCCCGGACGTGGCGGATCTTGCCCACCTTGCCGCGCTTGACCAGCAGGTGCGCCAGCGCCACGGCCGGACAGCGGCGGTAGTTGTACGAGACGAAGGTCTTGGCCCTCGCCTTTTTGGCGGCCGCCACCATCTCGCGGGCCTCCTTCAGCGTCGCCGCCAGCGGCTTTTCGCAGGAGACGTTCTTCCCGGCCGCAAGGGCGGCTTTTGCCACTGAGGCGTGCATGTAGTTCGGCGTTACAACGTCGACCAGGTCGATCTCCTCGGACCTCACCAGCCGCCGCCAATTGGTGCTGGCGTTGGCCCAGCCCCAGTTGTCGGCGAAGGCGCGCGGGTTCTCGGCCGCCTGCCCGAAGACGGTATGCATGACCGGCTCGACCGGCACGTCGAAGAACTTCCGCACCTGTCCCCACGCGTTGGAGTGGGTCCGCCCCATGAATCCCTGCCCGATGAGGGCAACGTTCAGTGCTTTTTTCCCAGCCATCGCTTGCTCCCTGAATGAAGCGCCTTTCCTGCCGTGACTTGACGGGCGGCCAATATACACGCCGCCCCCGCTCGCCGACAAGGCCCCCGACCCTTGTCAGGGGCCATTACCCACGTTAAGCTAGCGCGGCTGTTGTGCCGATGCAATAGAAGAGCTCATAAGGACATTCAGTAATGCCGCCCATATCCATCAACGCATACCTGTTCCTTTGGCAGTTGCCGGTTTTCCTCGCCTTCGCCGCCGCCTGGCTCATCGGGGGCACGTACCTGACCCGGCGCGCCCTGGGCGCCTGCACAGACTTGCCCCGCTCCAAGCTGGGCACTGCCCGCTGCCTTCGGCTGAACTTCCTCGCGACCGGGGCGGGGCTGCTGGCCCTGCTGATCATCGCCATCTTCTTCACCGCCTTGGCCAAAAGGACCCGAACGCTGGCCCTGTTGGCTGGCGCGGTGGTCGTTGGCCTGCCGGGCATGATGGCGATGACCTGGATGGTCCTGTTGAACCTGCTGGACCTGCCCCGAAAGACGGTTCTGCGCATCACCGCAACCAGCGCCGGACCGGTGCTCGCCGTGCTGGTGGTCCTTGCGGGCGCCACCGCCGTGCCGACGTGGTTCCTGGGGCAGGCGCGCCGCATGGCCCAAGGCTGTAAGAGCAACCTGCGCTGGGTGGAAACCGGCCTGGCGGAGTATGCCCAAAGAGAGGGTCGCGAGGCGCCAAGCTTAGAGGCCCTCGTCGATCGCAATTACATCGAACAGAAGTACCTCCGGTGTCCGGCCAATCCCACGGAAAAGATTGCGTACGCTTATGCCCCGCGTCCGGCCGGCTCAGAGGTCGAAGGCAGCAGCAGAATCCTCCTCTGCGATCGCGACGCCAACCACGGTGGGCGCCGGATCGCGCTGTTCGCCAACGGCAACATCGAGGAGATCGACGAGGACCGGTTTGCCGAGCTGCTGAAGTTACCTGAGAACCGACAGCTCGCCGAGCAGCTCGGCCGCAAGCCCTAGTGGGCCACGCCGCGCCAACCCGCCCAAACGGGGCACCCCGGCCGGGCAAGACTGCTATCGCCGCGGCCAGGACGGCATTACACTGACGGACCACCATGCGAAGTCGAGCCGGAAAGGTCCGCCTGAAGTCCACCCCTGCCGAGCTGCGTGCGGCCGGCCTGCTGCTGGACGATGCCCTGGCCACCAACCCCATCGACCTGGCGGGCCTCTTCGGCAACGACCGCCCGGTGGAGGCGGAAATCGGCCCGGGCAAGGGCACGTTCGTTCTCCGCCGCGCAGCCGGGCGCGCCGAAATCAACTTCCTAGGCATCGAGTGGGTCCGCAGCTATGCGTGCTACGTCGCCGATCGGGCGCGCCGAGCCGGAGTGCCGAACGTCCGCGTGCTCTGCGCCGACGCAGAGACTGTTTTCCGATCAGCTCTCCCGGACCGATGCCTCTGGCGGGTGCACATCTACTTTCCGGACCCCTGGCCGAAGCGGCGGCATCTTCGCCGCCGGCTGATCAAGCCCCCCTTCGTCCATGACTTGCGTCGCGTGCTCAAGCCCGGTGGCTGGGTTGGGATCATCACCGACAGCCGCGATTACTTCTGGCAGATCCGCCGGGTTTTCTCCGGGCAGCCCGGACTGGCCGAGGTGCCTTTCCGCGCCGCGCCCCTAGGCGGCGACGCGGCGGTCGGAACCAATTTCGAAGTCAAGTACACCGCCCGTGGCAGGACGCTGTATACCACCGCGGCCATCCGGTACGCCTAGGACCCGCGCCGGCCTTCTCAACCAGGCCCGTCCTCGGCGGCCTGGAGCTTCTGGATCGCTCGGGCGAGGCCGCGCCTGCCGATCAGCACCAGTGTGTCCCCGGAAGAAACCGTCACTTCCGGGCCCGGGCTGTAGAGGGCCGTCCCGTCCACCCGTTGCACGACCACGACCATCGCTCCCGCCCGGGACGGGAGGGACAACTGCCGCAGGGTGTGCCCGCCCATCGCGCTGTCCGGGCCAAGTGTGAGCTGATCCATCTCGAGATCCACCCCCTTGTGTGCCATCTCAACGAAATCCACCATGGCCGGGCGGAGGAGTACATCAACCATCCTGTTCACCCCGATCGTCTGCGGACACACGACGCGCGAGGCCCCGGCCTTGATGAGCTTGTCTTGCGTGGTTGCCTCTTGGGCCCGAGCAATAATTCGCAGACGCGGGTTCAGGCCGCGCGCCGTCAGCGTTAGAAACACGTTGCCCGCGTCGTCCGGCAAGGCCGCGACCAGCGCCGCCGCGCGCTCGATGCCCGCAGCCTCCAGTGTGGCCTCCTCGCGCGCATCGCCCAACAGGTAGGGCACCCCGTCCCGCTCAGCCTGCTCGGTTCGTTCGGGGTTGCTGTCCACAACGACAACACTCTGCCCCACGCTGCCTAGGCTCCGCCCGACCACCTGTCCCATCCGCCCATAGCCGCAGATGACGATCTGCCCGGAAAGGGCCGCAATTCGCCGTTCCAACTGTCGCCTCCCAAGGACCGTGCGCAGCCTTCCCTCAACCAGTGCCGCGACGACCAGCGACAGCGCCACCGCCCCGCTGGTCAGTCCACCCGCGATAACGAAGATTGTCCAGGCACGCCCCGCGCTGGATAGCGCGCCACCAACCTCCCCAAGGCCAACGGTGCTGACCGTGATAATCGTCATGTACACCGCGTCCAGCCAACTGTAGTTTCCCTCTATCAGGTAGTACCCGCTGCTGGCAATGACCATGAACAGAAAGAAAACCACCACGGCCACGGAAATCCGCAGGTGGCCTTGCCGAGGACTTCCCGCTAGATTGAACCAGAGTGTATCAGGCTTGGTGTCCTTGGCCATGACGTGCGGTCTATTATACCTTTTGGCTCCTTATACGGAAGGAACGACCGTTCTACAGCAGGACAGACGCCCGCAAAGGCCGGCGCATGGCCACACCAGTTGGTTAAGTCTTCCTATTTCTATTCAGATCTGAGAAATTATCAGTAGTAATACCGTTGTGGGCTAGTGTTGGTTGGTTTCGGGGAGCGCAGCATAAGCTTCGGAATCACCGGAACTTGCGTGGGACCGGGCGAGGCGAAAGCCTGTGGAAAAGGTGTTGCGCATAGTGAGGGTTGGTGGCTGGTGTCGGGCCGTTGCCAAGCGGGCTGGCGGCTTGCGGGCAGGAGCGTGTGGAGGGCTGTTGAGCTGAGGCGAGTACCCCGGGGGGTTCCAACAGTTTGTCCACGGCCGGTCCGCCGGCCTATCGGGAGGCGGAGCGCAGCTCCTGGCTGAGGTGTTGGAGCGTTGCATGGAGAACCGGGTCGCTCTGCCGGAGGTGTGCGACGTTGCGGTTGGCGTGCAGCACCGTCGTGTGGTCCCGGCCGCCGAAATACCCGCCGATTTCCTCCAGAGAGTGCCGGGTGAGGTTGCGGGCGAGGTACATGCAGATCTGACGGGGCAGGCTGATAGACTTGGTCCGCTTGCGGCTCTGGATATCCGCCAGCCGCACGCCAAAACGCTTGGTGACAGCGTGCATGATGTGCTCGATCGTTACCTCACGCCGGCTGCCAGACAGGTCGGTGCCGAGCGCCTCCTCGGCCAGGGTCATGTCCGGGGCGCGGTCGAGCACGCTGGCAAGCATTGAGATCTTGGTGATGGCGCCTTCTAGTTCCCGAGTGTTGGAGTCGATTGTTCCGGCGATGAAGCACACGACGTCGTCCGGCAGTGCGATGCTCCGGGCCGCGGCCTTCTTGCGGACGATGGCCACGCGCGTCTCGTAGCCGGGGCGATCGATCCCGGCGACCAGGCCCCAGTTGAACCTGCTGACTAGCCGCTCTTCCAGGGCCGGGATCTCCGCGGGTGGACGGTCGCAGGAGAGCACGATCTGCCTTTGGGACTGATACAGCGTGTTGAAGGTGTGAAAGAACTCCTCCTGGGTCTGATCGTGGTTGGAGAGGAACTGCACGTCGTCAACAGCCAAGATGTCCGTCTGCCGGTAGCGGTAGCGGAACTCCTGCAGCCGGCCGAGCTGGATGGCCTCAATCAACTGGTTTACGAAGGCCTCGCAGGAGAGGAAGCAAACGCTGGCGCCGCCGCGGTCCAGCAGGGCGCGGCAGACCCCCTGAAGCAGATGCGTCTTTCCCAGCCCGGAGGCGCCGTAAATGAAGAGTGGGTTGTACGTCTTGCCCGGGGATTCGGCGACGGCCACGCAGGCGGCTTGGGCAAGCCGGTTGCAGGGCCCCGTTACGAATGCATCGAAGGTGTAGTCCTGGTTTAGGAGCAGCTCTGCGGCCGGCTGAGCGCCGGAGCTTTCCGCAGGGACAGGCTCGCTGCCGGCCTGCGGCGGCGACAGGAAGGAGACGCTTACGAGCCGCCCCGTGGCGGTTTGGGCGGCCTCGGTGAACAGGGCGACGGCGTGCTGCTGGCAGTACGCCTGCTCGCGCGCCCCGGGGACGCGGATCTGGAGGAGCCCGTGTTCCAGTCCGATCGGCTCCAGTTGGGCGAACCACGGGCGGATGACTTGGTCGCCCTGGGCGACCACATGCTGAACAATCTGCTGCCACAAGTGTGGCTGAACATTTGCCACGGCAGTGCCCTGCCTACCGCTCCGCAGCCGCCCGGCTGCCAGCGCGAACCTGTCCGAAGAGCGGTAGAAACATCCATGACCTGAGAATGGGAAACCGACCCTTCGACTGGTGCTGCCTTCCCTGGCAACGGCCAACGAGCATATCGCCGAAGGCGCCGCCCGTCAATTGGAAAACTCGCGTTTGGTGCAGGCAACTGGGTTTCAGGCCCCCTCGACCGCCGAGCAGAGCCCGGTAAAAGCGGGCGCCGCCGGCACCTGCGCCGCCCACAGGCCGGCCCCCGCAAAGGCCCGCCGGCCTCAGCCGTGCCTGTCCCCGGCGGCGAGGGCGGTCTGGTAGAGCTGGCGGTACAGGCGGCAGCGCTCCATCAATTGGTCGTGGGAGCCGACGTCGACGATCCGCCCGGCCTCCATCACCGCGATCCGCCCGGCCTCGAGGACGGTGGCCAGCCGGTGGGCGACCAGCAGCGTGGTCCGGCCTTTCCGGAACTCGGCCAGGGCCTGGTGGATTTTGCGCTCGCTGTCGGGGTCAACCTGGCTCATGGCCTCGTCAAAGATCAGGATGGCCGGGTCGCGCAGGATAGCCCGGGCGATGGCCACGCGCTGCCGTTGTCCGCCGGAGAGGGTCGCGCCGTACTCTCCAACGACTGCGTCGTAGCCGTTTGGGAGTTCGGCGACGAACTCATCGACATACGCCTGCCGGGCGGCGGATTCGATCTCGTCGCGCCCCGCCCGGCGCTTGCCGTAGGCGATATTATCGGCGATGGAGGCGTTGAACACGACCGCCTCCTGCGTCACTAGGGCGATCTGCCGGCGAAGCGAGCGCAGGGAGTACTCCTGTATGTCCCTGCCGTCGATCCGGATGACTCCACCGCTGGGCTCCAGCAGCCGCGGGATCAGGGACACCAGCGTTGTCTTGCCCGAGCCGTTGGGCCCGACGATCGCCAGCGTCTCGCCGGCGCGGAGCTCGAGGTTGATTCCCTTGAGGGCCGGCTGGGCCGTGCCGGGATAGCTAAAGGTCACGTCCCGGAAGCTGATGCTCTCGCAGTGGCGGGGCAGTGGCGGGGCCGTCCGGGCATACCGTTCCTGCTTTTGGTCTTGCAGCTCGAACAGGCGGGCGGCGGCGGCCTCGGCGCGGTGGATTCGGGCCGGCACCTTCGCCAGCTTCCGGACCGGATCGAACAACGCCGCCAGGCAGGCCATCAGCGCCAGGAAGTCCCCGGTCCGCATCACGTCCGTGAAGACCCAGTAGCCCGCGACGGCCACGGCGCCCATGGCCGCGGTGATACCCAGCGCCTCCACGGTCGGGGAGGTGGCGGCGAGGGTGCGGACCATCTTTTTCTGCTGCTTCAGCAACGCTCGGTTGACGCGGAAAAACCGCCGGCGCTCGACACCCTCCATGGTATAGGCCTTGACGACTCGGATGCCGGTCAGCGTCTCGGCCAGCACCGCCAGCATGCCCGACCAGCTTTGGAGGGCCCGGCTGGAGGCCCGGCGCATGGTTCGACTGAAGGCCCGAATCAGCAAGAAGGCCGGCGGCCCCGCGACCATGGCCAGCAGCGTCAGTCGTGGGGAGATCCACATTGCCGCGACCAGCGCCCCGACCGCTTTCGCCGGCTCCACCAGCGCCCGCCCGAAGAGCGTCTCCTGCCCGCGCGCCAACTGGGCGGTGTCTTGAAGGAAGCGGCTCATGGCGTCGGTGACTCCCTTTTCCGAAAAGAAAGTCGTCGGCAGGCGGAGCACGACGTCGTAGTTGTGGCAGCGCAGGTCGACCATCCCCCGCCATACGGCCGAGCCAACGAGGTACTCCTGGAGGAAGCGGAGAAGGTTGCGCAGGAGCGTCGCCGCGACGACGAAGGCCAGCAGCCACAGCAGAATCCCGAAGCGGTCGCGCTTGGTCGCCGGTTCGGGGATGGTCTCGGCCACCCGGATGAGGAATCGGTTAAACCAGCGCGAGTACCACGCCCCCTCCCGGCGGTCGAGCGTTACCATTCGAGTGGAGCGCTGATACGGGTTATATACCCACAGGGAAACCGGGCGCCGCGTGCGGTCGGTGGCGATGTGTCGGGCCAGCGCCGCTCCGCGCAGCAGAAGCGGCTCTGCTTTCTTCCCGCTCAGGCCGACGAGCCAGTCGTTGGGATTCAGCCGGCCCTCGGCGGGTCTGCCTTTGCCGACCGCCGTAACGTTGAGCACGTGGCTGACGGGTCTTTCCACTGCCCCATCCAGAACGGTCGTGCCTGGCGGCACCGGCAGCGAAACAACTCGAACGCCGAGCTGGCGCTGCACGGCCGAGTTGAATATCCACCCGTGAAGGCCCTCCTTGGAGGTCAGCACCTCCATCGCCGGTACCAGCGCCGCCAGCCCCCCGCCCCAGAGCACCGCGATCAGCACCACGCAGACGATTGCCATGGCCAGGCGCCTGCGGTACGGCCATAGATACTTCAGTGATCGTTTGAAGTTTTCCATCGGCTTATGCGCAAAGCTCGCCAGAGCACCGGGCTATAAGGATAACGCCGACTCTCGCGCCCGGCCAGTGACAATCCCGGAGCCGCTCACACCTCCAGCGCCGCCGCGGTGGCGCAGGTGACGGCGACGTTGTCCCAGAGCAGTTTCGGATTGATGTTGCGCCACAGCAGTTGTTCGTAGCGAGAAAGCTGGGCGAGGATATTGGCCAGCGTGGGCGCGTCGAAGCGGGCGGCGATCTTGCGGACTGCCTGGGCCTGGTCGGCGTGGATCGGCGGCCGGTGAGCCCCGCAAGCGGCGGAGAGGGCGTCGCGGTAGACGCTGGCAATCATCGCCAGGATCGTCTGGCCGGCCTGTCGGTTGACCAGCGTGGCGGCCAGTTTCTCGTCGCGTTTTCGCAGACGGGCGGCGTGGCGCTCCATGGCCCGTCTGAGCGTTTCGGCCAGGTCGCGTTCACTTCCCCCCGAGACGACGGCCAGGCGCCGCAGGAGGTCGCGCTTGAATTCATACAGGTCCTGTTCGGCGAGCTTGCCGGCCAGCCCGGGCGAGCCGTCGGAAAACGCCGCCCAGAAGGCAGCCTCGGCCGTCTCTACGCCGGCGTCGGCGAGGGCCTTGGCGACGAAATCGGCCGCCAGCCGGCCGAGGCGCACGACCTGGCAGCGGCTGCGAGTCGTTGGAAGCAGCTCGCCCGGGCTGTGGCAGATCAGGATGATGGTCACCTGCGCGGGCGGCTCTTCCAGGGTCTTCAGCAGGGCGTTCTGCGCCGGGATGCTCATCAGCTCCGCCTGCCGGACGATGAAGACCTTTCCGCGTCCGCCGGAAGAGGCCAGATAAGCCGGGGCGATCAGATACTTCCGGATCACCTCGATGCCGAGGCCCTGCATCACGCGGTCGCGGATGTTCTTGTCCTCGTGGTAGCGGGCCAGTTCCTTGTAGACTACTTGGAGGTCGGGATTGGTCTCGGCCGATACGGTGCGGCAGGATGGGCAGGCCCCACAGGCCAGTCGGAGGGAGAAGTCTTTGGGAAGCTCCGCCAGCCGGCCGTTGTTGGGTTGCCGTCGCGGGCGCTCGCACAGCAGCAGTCTTGCGAACTCCACGGCCGTGGTCCGCCGGCCGACGCCTTCCGGGCCCGCCAGGATATAGGCGTGCGGCCGGCGCTTGCCCGCCAAGACCCGCTGCAAGTGCGCCAGGGCTGAATCCTGGCCGATAATGTCCAGCAGCTCGGGCATCCAACTCTGTGCGGGCCGGGGCGCTGCTACGCCCCATCCGGAAAGGCCCTCTCCAGTTCCGCCAGCACGTCCCGGAAGACCACCTTGGCGTCCCGGTTGGCCCGGACGTCGGCGACCGGGCGGGGGTAGCATTCATGTAACTGCTTGAAGTTCCGCCGGACCGCCCGGTGGTAAGACAGGTTTCTGGTTTCCATGCGGTCGGTCTTGCCGCCGGTTCTGTCCTGGCGCTGGCCGGCCCTTTTCAGGCCCACCTCGGCCGGGACGTCCAGGACGATCGTGAGGTCCGGCCAGAGCCCTTCGACGGCGGCCTCACCGATCTCGATGATCGTCTCCGCTGCAACCCCGGAGGCCCCCTGGTAGGCCACGGTGGCCGAGATGAAGCGGTCGCAGAGAACGACCTTTCGCGCCTGGAGGGCGGGTTTGATTTTCTCAGCGACCAGTTGCGACCGGCTGGCCATGAACAGCATCATCTCGCACGTTGCCGTGAGGCGGCGGTTTCCGCGGTCCAGCAGTATCTCTCGTATCTTGTCGCCCACGGCGGTGCCTCCCGGGTCGCGCACGCACTCCACCTCCGCCCCGAGCGCCGTCAGGTGGTCCCGCAGCAGCGAGAGCTGGGTGCTCTTTCCCGACCCGTCCGGGCCGTCGAGGACGACGAATTTGCCGGCCAGTTTTTTTGCCAGATCGCTCATTCTGACCCGGGCAGTAGTATGGCCGGACGGGGGGGCGTTGACAAGGCCCGGCCTGGCCCGGCGGTGCCGCTCCGGCCGGGGCGATATTCCACTTGTCCCCTTGCAACCGGCTTGCCGTGTGCGTATAAGGGTCGCCATACGCCGGCATCAGTGCTTGGGAAAATGGCACGGGCAAATGGCCCGGCACGAGGGTGCGTCAGATTCGCTTCGTGTGTGGAAAGGTCCATTCCATGAAGGTGATTGTCCAAACGGCCGCGTTGCAGGAGTCGCTGGCACTGGCGGCGAGCATTGTCTCGGTCCGCACGCCCAAGCCGGTCCTCCAGTGCGTCAAGCTTTCCGCCAGCGGCAAGACGCTGACGCTGCTGGCGACCGACCTGGAGGTCGGCTGCCGGTACGTGGTCTCGCAGGTGGAGGTGCAGGCGGAAGGCGAGGCGTTGGTGCCCGTGCAGAAGTTTGCCGACATTGTGCGCGAGTCGGCCGGGGAGCAGACGCTGACGTTGGAGGTGGAGAAGGATACCTGCCTGATCACCGGCGCGGGGTCGCGCTTCAAGCTGCTCGGCTACGATCCGGGCGAATACCCGGCCGTGGCCGAGTTCGCCGACGCCGGGGACTTTCAGGTTCCCTCGGAGGTGCTCTCCGTCCTGATTGACCGGACGCTGTTTGCGGCGGCCAGGGCCCACAGCCACTACGCCATCTCCGGCGTCCTGTGGGAGGCGGCCGGCAAGAAGCTGCAATTGATCGCGACCGACGGTCACCGTCTGGCTTTGGCCAAGGCGCCCCTGGGCAAGGCGGCCGGGCGGGAAGTCTCCTCGATCGTGCCGTCCAAGCTGATGAACCTGCTCCAGCGGGCGTCCGCTTCGTCCGAGGAGACCGTCGCCGTCAAGGTGACCGAATCACAGATTCTCGTCCGCACCGCCCGGGCGGTGCTGATCAGCTCGCTCGTCCAGGGCAACTTCCCCAAGTACGCCGACGTGATCCCCCGAGAGTGCAGCCGGAAGGCCACCGTCAACTGCCAGGAATTCCTGCACCGGCTGCGGCAGGCGGCGCTGCTGACCAACGAGGAATCCCGCGGCGTTCGGCTGTCGTTCCAGCCCGAACAGCTTACGCTGACCAGCCGGGCGCCCGAGACCGGCGAGGCCGAGATCACCATGCCCGTCAAGTTCACCGGCGAGGCGCTGGAGGTCGCCTTCAACCCCACCTTCGTGATGGACGCGCTGAAGGTAACCGAGGCCGACGAGGTGACGATAGAGTTCAGCGCGGCCAACAAGCCGGCGCTGCTGAAAGCCGGGGCGGACTTCCTGTACGTGGTGATGCCGGTGGAGCTGGGATAGTCGCGCCTCCGCCGCAGGGCATGGCGGCGCGTTTTGCTGAACTTTTTGCTTCGAATCGGGCGATGGTGTAAACAACGTAAAACGGCTGAGTGACCCCGGACGAAAATGGAATTTCGGGCAGATTGTCATGGATGAACCTCAACTGCGAAATGTTTGGCAAAATCGCCAGCGGCGTGACTCAATCCGGCCGCTGTCCGAGCCGCTCGGTTGGCTGATGAAGCACAGGCTTGCCAAGCGCGTCCGCCAGATCGGGCAGCTCGCCGTCGCCTGGGACGAATGCATTCCCGATTTTATCCGCGAGCACGCCGCCCTGGTGGGCCTCAGCCGGGGAACCCTGACGGTCGCGGTGGATTCGGCCCCGCATCGCTACCTGCTCCAGCAACTCCTGCAAAACGGGCTGCTTGCGGCAATCCGGGAGCGGTTTCGCTCCGGGGCGCTCAACCGGGTCAAACTGGTCCCGGGCCGGTTCGACGCCCTGAATTTTCCCGAAGACGTCCGCCCGGCTTCCGGCGGCCAGCCCAGGGCGGAGGCTTGACGCCGGCCCACGCTTCCGTCAGAAATAGCTCTTCCCTTTGTCCCCAGCCCCAGGATCAGTTGGAATGTCTGGTTTGCCCGGTGGTGAATTGCGCTTTCCGGGTCCGGAGGCGGATTCATTTCTGCTGATTCGAGCTGGATCTCTCGGCCTGTTGCGCCGCGGCCCCACCGGCCTCGGCCGTGGCGGCGATCTTCAGCGCTTGTTCGACGCTCATGTCCACGGGCTCGACCGCCTCCGGGCGGACGTACACCGTCAAGCCGCCGAACATGTAGCTCAGGGGCAGGTACACCGACACCTTGCCGCTCTGGCCGGCCGCACGCGGGGACGTCGAGGTCCGAATCCCGAGCAGCTCGATCTCCGTGCCGGGGATGCGGTAGCGGACGACCTGCCCCATCTTGTTGGCGTCACCGCTGAACAGCCCGATTACGTCCCGGGCGGACTCGTAAATGGTCTTGACCACCGGAAGCCGGGCGAACAGCCGCTCCAGCAAACCCAGGGCCCAGCGGAACACCCAAAAGTGCGTCAGCAGTCCGATCAGGTAGATCGCCGTCAGCACCACGATCACGCCGGCGCCCACAAACAGCTTCGTTCCGGCGATGCTCTCGAGGCCGCTTCTGGCCAGGCTGTCCAGCTTGCTGATGATCCACCAGATGACGTACGCCGTCACGACGAACGGGGCCGTGACCACCACGCCGGCCAGGAAGATGCGGAGGTGCTTGTTCATTGCAGCGCTCCTTCAGCGAGTTCACTGGGATGTGGTGCCCCGGCTGGGGCGCCGCCCTGCCCGGCCCGGGGTCAGCCTACGCTGAGACTGGCCATGGCGGATCCCTGGTCGTCATGGAACTCGAAGAGTTTCTCCATCTGTGAGATCTTGAAGACCTTTCTCAGCTCCGGGCGCAGGCCGGCAATCACCAGCCGGCCCTTGATGAGCTGGGCCTTATTCCGCAGCGCCACCAGCACGCCCAGCATCGAGGAGGACAGAAACTTGACCCGCGAGAAGTCCAGCAGGATCTTCCGCTGGGCCTGCTGGTCGACCAGCTCGTACAACTGCCGGCTGATGTCCTCGATGGTCGGGCCGTCGAGCATGGCGCTGTCGGAGAAGTCCACCACGGTCACCCCGGTGATGTTCTGTATGAGCAGTTTCGCTTGGGCCATTTTCCGATCGCCTGGCGAAGTTCTCCGTCGGCGGTATTTTATTCGGCCTCGGCCGGTCGCTCCAAACGGTAAATAGCACGTTCCGGCACCTGCGCCGTGCTCCGATGAAATCATCCACACCCCGAGTCGCGGCCGAGCGGCTCGACCGCTTGCCCGGCGCTGCCCTGCCGCCGGCGCATCCGGCGGTACGCCGCCATGCAGGCGTCGGCGTTTTCGACGGGCACGTTGGGCGGAATGTGATTGCCCACGGCGAAAAAGAATCCCGCACATCGCCGGCCGACGTCCAGGCAGCGCCGGACCTCGGCGAAGACGTCTTCCTCGCTGCCGAAGGTCAGGATGCGGCAGTCGGCGTTGCCGACGATTACGTGCGTCCGGCCGTACCTGGCCGCGATGTACTCCAGATCGGTGGTCGGCTCGAAGATGAAGCCCTCGGCCCCGGCCGCGGCGATGTCGTCAACGTACTCGGTGTAATTGCCGTCCGAGCAGAACAGGATTTTCTTGCCGGCGTCCCGGATGCAGTCCCAGTATCGCTTGTAATTCGGGAAGACGAAGCTGCGGTAGAACTCCGGCGAGAAAATCCCGCCCGCGGTCCACACCATGTCGTCGTGCGTGAGGAACACCTCGATGTCCGTTTCGGCCCAGGCCTGGACGTATCCCATGAGGAAATCGGCCCAGCGGTTCAGGACGTTGCCGAAGCGCTCGCCGTCGGTCCCGGCCGCCGCCAGCAGGTTCTCCCAGCCGAAGGCGGCGATGGCAAAGCTCACCAGCGACATGTACAGTCCGCCGGGCACCACGCAGTCGCGCTTGCGCGCCTGCTCGTGGGCGAGCTGGTAGTTCTCCACCTGGCGGGCGTGGTCGACCGGCCCGTACTCGGCGGAAGGGTCGAGCTGGAAGATGTCCTCGAGGCCGTGGAAGGGGGACTGCCTCGGCGGGCGGTAGTCGCTGCCGTCGGGCTGCCAGACGCCGTGGCCCATGTCGGTCCAGCGGCCGGGCAGACCGGCGGGCAGGTCCGTCTGCCAGAGGAAGTCGAAGTCCAGCAGCTCGTCAAAGTCCGCCGCCGGCTTGCCGGCCCGCTGCCGCAGCGCTGCCAGCCACTGCGGGTGGGTGATGTACTGGGTGTGGGGGATTTCGGCCGGCCCGGCCAGGCGCATCGCCGCGATGCCGCGCTCATAGCTCACGTCTCATTTCCCCGCTGCGCCGCAGGCCGCAGACGGACGGCGCCGGCGCTATTTGAACCACTCCCGCCAGTCCTCCGACATGCCGCACTCGCGTATGCGTTCGGCCATGCTGTGGCGGCACTCGCAGCTCACCTCGGCTGAGTCGAGCTTCCGGGCGAGCCGCGCGAGGAGCTCCGGAAGGGAGCGAACCGCCAGCTTCAGCCGCTCGTCCTGGGAGGCCTGGCTAAGCCCGGCGAACAGGTCGCCGGTGCTGAATGGCCGGTGGCGGCTGCCGGTCTCGGCGTAGCCGACCAGGTAGCACGCCCCGGCGAAGCAGAGTTGCAGCTCCTTGGCCAGAAACACCTCTGGCGCCAGCGTGTGCGTGACCACGTGGGCTCCGGCGATGCCGAGCATGCGCACCTCCGCGGGCGTCTCCAGGCGCGGCCCGTCCGTCACCGCCGCCGTCCCCCCGGCCATGTGAGAGAGGCCCATCTCCTCCATCGCCTCGGCGGCGGCGGCCTGCAAGTCCGGGCAGAACACGGGAAACTGCCGAAGAAAACCCAGCGAGGAAGTCTCGAAAAAGGTGCTAAGGCGGCGGCGGGTCATGTCGATCAGGTCGTTGGGCACCACGACCTGCCCGGTGGCGAGGTCGTGCGTAATGGCTCCGGCGCCCGACCAGCTCAGCACGTACTGAACGCCGAGGCCCTTCAGTGCGTACAGGTTGGCGCGCTGATTGATCTGCCAGGGGGCGGGGTGCCGGCGGCACGGGCCGTGCCGGGGCATCAGGTAAAACGGAACGGGAACGCCCTCGACCTGGAAGATCGGCTGGCTTTGCCCGAACGGCGTGTCCGCTCTGGGCAGCTCCCTCGCCGTCACTTGGCCGGATTCCATCATCCTGTAGACGGTCGCGCCCGCCAGACACGCTAGCTTTGCCGACATGCAAGCATTCCTTCCCGGCCGAGGCCGATGTGCGAACAACGTATTATGCCTTGCCGCGTCCGGCTCGGCAAGGTGCAAGGACCGGACGATAGCGTCAAGAGTCTTGTGTAAGTTCCGGCAGCAGGTGCCATCGAGCGAGCT
>CAYNYF010000096.1:0-14356 GCA_964401385.1 uncultured Planctomycetaceae bacterium
CAGATCGGCAACGCCATCACCGAGAAGAAGATGCTCGACACCATCATGCAGGCCCGCGACGCCGGCCTGTACAGCGCCATCACCGACTGCGGGGCCGGCGGGCTGGCCAGCGCGGTCGGCGAGATGGGCCAGGCCCTCGGCGCCGAGGTGCACCTCGAGCGCGTGCCGCTGAAGTACGCGGGTCTGAGCTACTGGGAGATCTGGGAGTCCGAGGCCCAGGAGCGGATGGTGCTGGCCGTGCCGCCGCAAAACGTCGACCGGATCCTGAAGATCTTCGCCGCCGAGGACGTCGAGGCCACCATCATCGGACAGTTCGGCACGCCCGACAGGCAGCTTCGCCTGTTCTACGACGGCCGGCTCGTCGGCGAGCTGGACATGGCCTTCCTGCACGAAGGCTTGCCCCGGCCGACCAAGGAGGCGGTGTGGGAGCCGGAAAGCCGCCCCTCGCCGGCGCCGCCGCGGCGGGCTGATTACGGCGACACGCTGCTGAAGATCCTGGCGGCCCCGAACGTGGCTTCCAAGGAATGGATCATCCGCCAGTACGATCACGAGGTGCAGGGCGGCAGCGTGGTCAAGCCGCTAGTGGGCGCCACCCGCGACGGCCCGGGCGATGCGGCCGTGCTGCGCCCGGTGCTCAGCAGCCGCCGCGGGCTGGTGGTCTCCTGCGGCATGAACCCGCGGCTGGGCGAGCTGGACCCGTATCAATCGGCCCTGCACGCCATCGACGAGGCCCTGCGGAACTGCGTGGCCGTCGGGGGCGACCTGGCCCGAACGGCCATACTGGATAATTTCTCCTGGGGCAACTGCAACAAGCCCGACCGGCTGGGGGCGCTGGTGCAGGCGGCCAAGGCCTGCCACGACGGGGCGGTCGCCTACGGCACGCCGTTCATCTCCGGCAAGGACTCGCTCAACAACGAGTTCCAGACGGAGAGCGGCGAGACGATCGCCATACCGCCGACGCTGCTGATCTCGGCCGTCAGTGTCATCGCCGACGTCTCCCGCTGTCTCACCGCCGACGCCAAGCAGGCGGGCAATTCCCTGTTCCTGCTGGGGCTGACGACGGGCGAGCTGGGCGGCAGCCACCTGCTGCTGGTCGAGGGCGTCGAAAGCGGCACGGACGTGCCCCTGGTGGACCCGGCCGAGTCGCGTAAAGTGATGGAGGCCATCCAGAAGGCCATCCAGGCCGGGTTGGTTCGAGCTTGCCATGACCTCTCCGAGGGCGGCCTGGCTGTTGCGGCCGCGGAGATGGCCTTCAGCGGCGGCGTCGGCGTGGAGCTGGATCTGGCGGCCGTGCTGGCCGAGGGTGACGTTCCCGAAGCGGCACTGCTGTTCGCCGAGAACGCCGGGCGCTTCCTGGTGGAAGTGGCCCCCGACAAGCGCGACGCCTTTCTGAAGATCGTCAGGGACGTCCCCTTCGGTGAAGTCGGCCGGGTGACCGGCACCGGTCGGATGGTCGTCAACCACGCCGGCCGGGCCGTCATCGACGTCAGCGGCGCCGACGCCAAGGCCGCCTGGCAGCGGACGTTCGACTGGTAGTCCGAATCAGGAAGCCGCCATGGCGGAAGAGGAATACACAATTCGGCCCGCCCGGGCGGAGGATGCTCAGGCCGTCACGGCCATGTGGGCCGAGATGGGGGTCGAGCATCAACAGTACGATCCGCAGCGTTGGGCCTTGGCCGCCGACGCGGGCGAAAGGCAGCGCGAGCATTTTTTCCGAACGCTTGCGGACCGGCAGAGCGGCTTGGTCCTGACCGCGACCGATTCAACCGGGCAGGTCGTTGGGTACCTGATGGCCGGCGTTACCGAGCCGCCGCCGGTCTTCCGGACGAAGCGCCGCGGCCAGATCTGGGACCTGTTCGTGCGTCCGGCCCACCGCGGCAAGGGCGTCGGCCGGCGGCTGATGGAAGCGGCGGTCGATGGCCTGAAGGCCCGCGGGGCCGAGGACCTGCTGCTGCGCGTCTCGGCCGACAACGAAGCCGCCATCGAGTTTTACCGGAAGCTGGGCCTGCGGCTGGTGGCCCACGAGATGTACACGGAGCTGTAGCTGCTTGGAGACGGAAAGGCCGTCGGCATGGCGAAACCAAAGGCGATGGTGCTGCGAGCGGCCGGGACCAATTGCGACAGGGAGTCGGAATACGCCCTGCAACTGGCGGGCTTTCAGGCCGAGCGGGTGCATTTGTTCCGCGTCCTGGAGCGGCCGGCGCTGCTGGGGGAGTATCAACTGCTGATGATCCCCGGGGGCTTCAGCTACGGCGACGACGTGGCGGCCGGGAAGATCTTCGCCAACCAGGTCATCCACCACTTGGGCGAGGCGCTGAACGCGTTCGTCGCCGACGGCAAGCTGGTCCTGGGCGTGTGCAACGGCTTTCAGGTGCTGCTGAAGTGCGGCCTGCTGCCGCGGGGGCAGGTGGACGCGGCCTCGGCCAACCGGGAGGCGACGCTGACCTGGAACGACTGCGGCATGTTCGTGGACCGCTGGGTGCCGCTGCGGGCCGACAGCGACCGCTGCGTGTTCCTGCCCGCCGGCGAGAGGCTCGCCCTGCCCATCGCCCATGCCGAGGGCAAGTTCATCACCCGCGACGCGGAGGTTCTCCAGCGGCTGTGCTCGGCCGATCAGGTGGCCGTGCGATACGACGGCGATAACCCCAACGGCAGCGTCGACGACGTGGCCGGCATCTGCGACCCGAGCGGGAGGGTCTTCGGCCTGATGCCGCACCCGGAGCGTTTCGTGGACGTCACCCAGCACCCCACCTGGACTCGCGGCGGGGTGGACCGCGCCGACGGGCTGGTCGTCTTCCGCCGGGCGGCGGAATACTTCAACTAGCCAGAGAGAGCCGACTACCAATGGCGAAGGATCCCGGCCGACTCGAGGTCATCTTCCTGGGAACGGGCACCAGCCACGGCGTGCCCATGATCGCCTGCGATTGCCCCGTCTGCCGCAGCGACGATCCGCGGGACCGGCGTAACCGGGCGTCCGTGGCCGTTCGCTCCGCCGACGGGCGCGTGATCCTCATCGACACGGCGCCGGAGCTGCGGCTCTCGAGCATCGCCTGCGGGCTGGACCGCGTCGATGCGGTGCTTTTCACCCACCCTCACGCCGACCACATCATGGGGCTGGACGACATCCGCCGGTTCAACGACGTTGCCCGCGCGACCATCGGCTGCTACGGCAGCGCCGCCACCGTCCGCCGGCTGCGCGAAGTCTTTTCCTACACGGAGGTCGCCTACGAAAAGACTCCGGCCAACAGGCCCTCTCTGCGCTTCGAGGTGATCGACGGGCCGCGGCAGATCTGCGGGCTGGAGGTGATACCCGTCCCGCTGCTGCACGGGACGGCCGAAGTCCTGGGCTTTCGGATTGGCGGGCTGGCCTACTGCACGGACTGCTCCGCCATACCGGCCGATTCCTGGTCCCTGCTGGAAGGACTGGACTTACTGGTCCTGGATGCCCTGCGACACACCCCCCATCCCACTCACTTCTCCCTGAGCGAAGCGATCGAGGTGATCGGTCGGCTGCGCCCCGGACGGGCACTGCTGACCCACATGACGCACGAACTCGCGCATGAGGCCACCGTGGCTTCCCTGCCGGCGGGGATCTCCCTGGCCTATGACGGGCTGAAAGTGGCCGTTCGGCCGAAATAGACTCCTTCTTCCTTCAAGATTGACGCTTGTTGTATGGCTGAACAACCGGGGCGACCAGGCCAATCCCAGCGAGATCCTGCTGGACCTGCTGGTCATGGTGGGGCCCCGGGTTCCGGCGGGGACTGCCGCTGGAGCCTCCACATTTCTTGTCAAGGGGGGCTTGAGCGGCGCTGCCGCCTCTGTTGCTTCTCCGGCCGGAATGGCTACACTCGTCGGGCGGCCTGGAGTTCCAGGCAGCGGCGACAGGAGAGATTCCATGCCTAAGATTACGATCGTTGGAGGCGGGGCGTACGTGTTCCCGCTGGTGATGGCGCGAGACATCTTTTCCTTCCCGGCCCTGCGGGAGGCGACCATCAGTCTGTTCGACATCGACGCCAGGCGCAACAACGTCAACGCCGCCGGCGTCCGCGAGATGATCCGGGCCTTCAAGCTGCCGGCCAAAGTGGAAGCCACCACCGACCGCAGGAAGGCCCTGGCCGGGGCCGACTTCTGCATCTGCACTTTCCAGGTCGGCGGGATTGAGGCCTACGGACACGACGTGAACATCCCGCGCAAGTATGGCATCGACCAGTGCGTCGGGGATACGTTCGGCCCGGGGGGGATCTTCCGCGGGCTGCGGTCGATCCCGGTTCTGACAAAGATCGCCAGGGACATGCACCGGCTTTGCCCCGAGGCCCTGTTCATCCAGTACGCCAACCCGATGGCCGTGAACTCCTGGGCGATGAGCCGGCTGGGCATCACCAACATCGGGCTGTGCCATTCCGTCCAGGGCACCAGTCAGATGCTGGCCCGCGAGATGGGCCTGCCGTACGAGAAGTGCTCGTTCGTCTCGGCCGGCTTGAACCACCAAGCCTGGTTCATCGAGTTCCGTTGCGACGGCGTGGACGTGATGCCACTGCTGCGCAAGACCATGCTCGAGAAACACCTCTCGGGCCGGGACCGCGGCGAAAAGAGCGACGAGCTGCACGCCGGCGGCAGTGAGCGCGTCCGCACCGAGATCATGCGCCTGACCGGATACTTCCAGACCGAATCCTCCGCCCATGCCGGCGAATACCTGGGTTACTTCCGGAAAACGCCGGAGATGGTGCTGGACTACCAGCCCCGCCGCTGGGACTACTACCAGATCTGCTCGGCCCACGCCGGCCCCAAGAGCCACGTGGCCGAGTTCCTCAAGCAGGTGCGCAAGGGCGGCCTGACCGCCAGTCACGAATACGGGGCGGGGATCATCGACTCGATGACGAGCGGCGCGCTGCGGCTGGTGCACGGCTCCGTGCCGAACGATGGAATCATCACCAACCTGCCGGCCGAGTGCTCGGTGGAGGTGCCCGTGTTCGTGGACCATTGCGGCCTCCGACCGCAGGTGATCGGCGAGCTGCCGCCCGCCTGTGCCGCCGTTAACCGCCTCAGCGTCAATCAGATACAACTTGCCGTCGAGGCGGCCCTTAGCGGCGACCGCGACCTTGTCTACGCGGCCGTGGCCATGGACCCGCTGACCGCCGGAATGCTCAGGCTGCCGGAGATTCGGAAGATGGTCGATGAGATGATCCGAGCCGAGCAGCGCTGGCTGCCGCGGTTCCAGTCCAAGACCGTCGGCACCGCCGGGGCCGAGACGATCGCCGCACGACTGCGAAAACGCCTGTCCGGTCCTGGGAAAAAGAGGAAAGCCCGCCGCAGGAAAGTCTCGTAGCGTTCGGGGCTGCGGGCATGTTGAGAGAAGCATCGATCGGCAAAGACAAAGGAGCGCAGCCATGAAGCAACTTGCATTTGTGCTTGCCGCCTTTATGGGGTTCGGGGCCGTTTTCGCGGCCGAGGCGCCGCCGGTCCGGCCGCTGCCGGGGAAGCTGCCCCAGGTCAAGCGCGAGCCGGGCAAGGTCGTCAAGGAGACCTGGGATTGGGCCAAGGAAATGATTCCCGTGGCCAAGCGGTTCACCGGCACCGAGGGCATGGTGATACTCATGGGCGATTCGATCACCTATGCCAACCAGTCCACGCGCTGGGCCCGGTCCGGCAAGAATGCCAAGGGCGCCACCGCGTCGGACAAGTCCATCCTCGCCTGGTCGCACGCCGACGACGGCAGGACAGAGACCAACGGCTGGTGGCAGGCGGCAGTGGACCGGCCCGGCGGCAGGAGCGAAACGGCCGCCTCCGGTATCCGCACCGACCAATACATCAAGGGCGGATTCCACGGCCTGCCGCCGCTGGCGGCGCTCCTCAAGAAGTTCAACCCCCAGGTGGCGTTCATCCTGCTGGGCAGCAACGACGCCCACGGGCGAAACCCCGACGACGTCGTCAAGGACATGAACACCATCGTCGAGACCGTCCTGAACAACGGGACGATCCCGGTGCTGACGACGCTGCCGCCGGCCGCCAACGAGAAAATGCACGCCCGCGTCAAGGAGATCAACCAGCGCTACCTCGGCTTGGCCGCGGGCCGCAAGATCCCGATCATCGACCTGTATGGCGAGTTCCTCTCCCGTCGGCCCGCCGGCACGTGGAAGGACACCCTCGTCGGGCCCGACGGCGTCCACCTGACCCACATCCTCGCCTCCGGACCGCCCACCGAAGAGAACCTCAAGAACTGCGGCTACCTGCTCCGCTGCTACGTGACCGTCCAGAAGCTCAAGCAGATCAAGGAAAAGGTCGTCGACAAGGCCGGGAAGTAGGCATCCGGCAACGGCGCCGGCGGGCGCGGTCGCTGGTGGTTGACCGCCGCGCCGAGCGTTTCACCAGCGATTGTAGAGCCGCTGCCAGTATACAGCCCAGTCCTTGGGGCCCGGCCAGGCGGTGCATTCGGCCGGGAACTCGGACGTCCCGCCGCTGGCGAGCCACTCCAGAAGGGCCGGGTCGGTCCGCCGGCGCTCGACCTCCTCCAGCCCCAGTTCCCAGAGCGTCTGCACGGTCTCCGCGTCGGGCGAGGCCACCGGCTCCGGCGATCCGTACTCGAACAGCCGGCAGTGCTCCAGGCTGGGCGCCCACTGGAGATACCCCTCCTCATCCAGGACGGTGAAAAGGATCGAGGCGGGGTCGTCCTCCCAGAGGTGAGCGGCCCGTCCGGCGAGGGCAATCTGCCGCGGCGAGTCCTTTTCCTCTTCGGTGAGGCCGAGTACGTCGAAGCCGTCCGTCTCCAGCGCCTTTTCCGCCCCGGCAATTCCCAGGATGGTCGCCGTGATGTCCTGTGGCTGGACGATCATGTCGCTCCGGCCGGCACCGCGGCCGGGGACGTGGACGATCAGCGGCACGTGGGCCTCCTGCTCGTACACGGGCCATCCCTTGCCGAAGCGGCCGCGCTCGCCGACGTTGGTGCCGTGATCGGCCGTGACGATGATCGCGGTGTTGGCGGCAAGCTCCGTCTCCTCCAACGCCTGGAGCACCTCGCCGAACCAGTGGTCCACAAAGCTCACCTTGGCCGAATACATCGCCTTCAGACGCTTCTTGACCGCCGCGGAGGCGTCCTTTCCTCCGCGCCCCAGGAACGCGCGGGGGTCGATCGTCCCGTCGTAGCCGGGCGTGTCGTCGTACATCTGCACGTATTCCGGCGGGGCGTCCCAGGGCTCGTGCGGGTCGAAGCAATCGATCCAGAGGAAGAAGTTATCGCGGGCGGCGTTGTCGCGAAGGAAATCGGCGGCCGACAGGAAGAGCTGCGCCGCGTTCCAGTCTTCGTCCTTGACCCGCTGGCGGTTGGCCCGGGCGTAGGTCACCAGCGTGTGGTCCGGCGGGTTGGGGATCTTGCGGTCGCCGGCGAAATCGAACAGCGGGTCGGTCTTCCAGTTAGGCAGGAACGTCAGGTCCTCCCCGTCGATTCGCGGTCGGTCCACCTCGGCCCCGCGAATGAAGGTCCAGGCGTTGAACGGCCAGTCGAAGGCGTGCCCGCCGTTGACCAGGTGCGGCGTGTCGTGGATCAATTGCGTGCAGTAGCCCGCCTGCGCCAGCGCGACCGGCAGCGTGGGCACGTCGAAGCGCAGCGGCATCCAAGGGTGGAACGGCGTGCCGTAGCGGCCGGTGATCACGTCCGTCCGGTAGGGGATGGTGGGGTAGCTGGCGGCAAAGGCGCGGTTGAAGACCCACGACCGCCCCGCCAGCCCATCCAGGTTGGGCGTATGGATCCAGGAATTCTCGTTCTCGCCCACACAGTCGTAACGAAGCGTGTCGATTACGAGGAAAACGATGTTCATGCTCATCTCCTTTGGGCCAGTTTGTCACCGCCGGGGCGGGCCGGCACCGGCGCGGCGTTCATGTCTGAGCGGAACCCCAGACCGGCGGCGGCTGGCGGATGCCGGTCTCTTCGATCTCGAAGAACTCCTCCTTCGCGAATTTGAACAGCGAGGCGATCAGGTTGGAGGGAAACACGCCGATTCGAGTGTTCAGATCGCGGACGTTGGCGTTGTAGAAGCGGCGGGCTGCCTGAATGCGATCCTCGGTATTGGCAAGCTCCGACTGAAGGGCGAGGAAATTCTCGTTGGCCTTCAGTTGCGGGTAGCGCTCGGAAACGGCGAAAAGCTGCCGAACCGACCCGACGAGGGTGTTTTCGTCGCGGGCCTGGGACGCCGGCGAGCCGGTCGACGCGATCGCCTGATTGCGGGCTTTGACAACGGCCGCGAGCAGCTCGCGCTCGTGGGCGGCGTAGCCCTTGACCGTCTCGACGAGGTTGGGGATCAGGTCGTAGCGGCGCTTCAGCTCGGTGTCGATCCCCGACCACGATTCCCCGCAGTGCTGCCGCAGCCGAACGAGCGCGTTGTACGTGGCGATCGCCCACACCAGCAGCAGGAAGGCCAGGCCCAGGATGACGAGAAGGCCGACGTTCGTCGTTTGGGCTACGATCATGCGGATGGTCCTTGGCCGCTCTGCTGGCGGACCAGGTATTCCGGCAGCCGATCCAGGACGCCCTCGACGACCTTCGCGGCCGCGGCAAACTCCTGCGGCTTGAACCGCCGCCCGAGGTAGGCGATGACGTGCCGCCGGTCGAACTTCATGGTGAATCGCGGCGCCTCCAGCAGGAACGCCATCGTCCGCTGGTGGATCACGTCGTAGGCCCACCGCCTGTCGGGCGATTTGACGTAGAACGTCCGGCTGAATTCGGCCGATTCGAAGTCGATGTCGTCGTAGCCGAAGAACTCGGTGATCTTGTCGAAGCATCCTTCCGGCCGGATGAACAGCGGCTTCAGCGGCACTTGGCCGTCCAGGACCACGGCCGAAAACGTGTGGGTGCTTTGGTTCTTTCCGTGGCCGGTGACGTAGTGGTAGTCAAAGCCGAGGAATTCCCGCCCGCTCCAATCGCCCGAAATCAGGTTGCGGGCGTATCGGCTGTGGCCACGACTCAGACAGTCGAATTCGCTGAAGCGGCCGTCGAGCGTGCGGTCTTTTGCCGGACTGAACCGCAGGCCCCGCCCTTGCGCCCAGGCCATAAGCTCCTTTCGCCGCTGAGCGGCCGCGTAGTATCCATACACGATCGCCGCAATGACCACGACCGCGAAAAGGACGAAAATCACTTCCACTGTGATGCGCCTTCGCCGTTGGCCTTTCGCGGGCGAACCAGCCCGCCTGACCCTCAACAAAACTAAGAAACGGCAACGAGCCCGCCAAGTCAAGCGCCGCCGCACGCACTCCCTCCGGGCGGCCGGCTTGGTGAAAAGGATGGAACCCTCCCGCCAACCGCGCTACCATGACGCTCATGGACCGGAAAGAACTCATCGAACTGTATCGCGGGCTGCGGGTGGCGGACGTCTCCGACGGCATGGACTACTGCGGGCTGCTGAATCGCGGCCTGGTGGACCGCGACATCCGCCCGCTGTACAGGGACCTCGAGACCTTCACTCACCGGATCGCCGGCCCGGCGTTGACGGTGCGGTACGTACCCACCAACCGCCAAGTGCCGAACATGCCGCCCGAGCAATTCGGCCGGTACGAAGGCGAGTGGTACCGCGACGTCACTCCCGAAAAGCTCTTCCGCGAGAAGATTGCCGCCGGCGACGTGCTGGTGATCGACGCGGCCGACATGGACGTGGGCTTCATCGGCTCGAGTAACTGCCTGGGGTGGATGAACGCCGGGGTCATCGGCGTGGTCACCAGCGGCGGCGCTCGCGACACCGACGAGCTGATCAAGCAGAAATGCCCGGTCTACTCGCGCTACATCTCGCGGGGGTTTAACATCGGGCGGATTGAGATCGACGCCGTCGGCGTGCCCGTCAATCTCGGCGGGGTTCTGGTGCGGCCCGGCGACATGGTCGTGGCCGACGGCGACGGCGTGATCGTGGTGCCGGTCGAGAAGGCCGTCGAGGTCGCCGGCATCGCCCGCGGCATCCTTCAAGGCGATAAGAAGGGCCGGCGGAAGCTCTACGAACAGCGCGGCCTGCCGCCGGACACAACCGTCAGCGGCTAACGGCATCCGCCGCCCAGGATCACAGAGAGTTTTTCTCCTGCGGCCCACCGCGTCCTCTTCGGATTATTTTCCTTTTTCGAAGACCAGCCTCGAGACTTCGCCTTCGCCCATGCCCGGCACGCTCACCCTGGCCAGCCGGCGGGCCAGCTCCACGCCGGCCACCTCGGCCAGGAAGACCTCACAGAGCACGTAGCTGATGCAGCCTTCCTCCAGGTGCCCACCGTAGGCGCCTTTCGGCGTGGACAAGGTGATGTGGATGTGCGGCTCGCCGCCGACCACCAGCCCGTTCATGGAAAGGATCTCGATGCCGCCGGAAGCCTTTTCGAAGTGGTTCTCGGCCGGCAGGCGATTGTGCTTGACCCAGTGCAGGTGATGGGCCGCCAGCGTGCCGTAGCCGCCGAGCACCACCGCCTGCCTGACATCGCCATCGGCGAGGAATTTCCTGACCGAGGCGAGAACGTCCTCCCCCGGATCGATCCGCAGGATGTGAAGTTGTTTTACGGTCATGGCCGCTGACTGCATGTCGCTTCTCCTGACAGCATTGCTGACCCGGTACCGGCAGCCGCGCCCTGGTGACTGCCCCGACATGTTAGCGGGCCAGCGCGCCGAGCGCAGCAGGAATGTCTCGGCCGCCCTCGCCCCGCCCAGCCGTGGGGCGGATGTCCTCCGGCGCTGCGGCGCTGCTCGCCGGCGATGCCGCAGCCGGAGGTCGCGGCGCCCGGGCGGCGGTGGGCGTCATGAGGGCAAATTGACTTGGCGCGCGGGGGCAAGTACAGTGCGCCTGGAAGACGGGTCATGAAGATCCCCCTGACCAAACACGGTTGGCGTGAGATGCTCGCCGCAACGATGGCTTTCGGCGTGCTGACGGTCGCGGGGGTGATGACCTTCTGGCCGGCGGCGGTCCTGCCGGCGGCGGCGTGGCTGTTCGTGATGGCCTTTTTCCGCGACCCGCCGCGGCGGGCGGACGAGCCGGACGCGTTTCTCGCCCCGGCCGACGGCAAGGTCGTGGACGTCAGCCCGGTCGGGCCGGAAGGCCCCCTGGGCGCCGAGGGCGTGCGCGTCGGAATCTTCATGAGCCTCTTCGACGTGCACGTCAACCGCAGCCCGTGCCAGGGGACCGTCTGCCAGATCACCCGCCACGCCGGCGGCTTCATCGACGCCCGCCGGCCCGCGGCCTCGGAGACCAACGAATCGGCCACGATCCTCCTGACCCACAGCCGCGGCGGGCGCAGCTTCAAGCTGGCCGTCCGGCAGATCGCCGGGTTCATCGCCCGCCGAATCGTCACCGACCTTCGCGTCGGCCAGCAGGTCTCCAGCGGGCAGCGCATCGGCATGGTCAAGTTCGGCTCGCGGGTGGAGCTGATCCTACCGCGCGAGCTGATCGGCGAGGTGGCCGCGCGCCTCGGGCAAACCGTCCGCGCCGGCCGGACCGTCCTCGTCCGTCCGCCGCAGCAGGAGACGCCGTCGTGAACCAGCGACCGGAAACCAACGCAGCCGGCGGGGCCGAGGACCCCCAAGCCGACGTCGAGGCCGCCGGCGAAGACCGCTACGCCGAGGCCGTCGACGAAGGCCCGGGGCAGCGGCGGCCCCTGCGGCGGATGATCCTCCGCAACACCGCCGCTCTGCCGGCGCTGACCACGCTGATGAACGGCATCGCCGGTTTCGCCTCCATCTACTATGCCACGCGCGGCGGCGTCCACGGGGCGAGCCTGGCTGACGTTTCGCTGGCGGCGTGGCTGATTCTCGTCGCGCTCGCCTTCGACGCCCTCGACGGCCGGCTGGCGAGGATGACCCGCCAGGCGACGGACTTCGGGGCCCAACTGGACAGCCTCTGTGACGTCGTCAGTTTCGGCGTGGCCCCGGCCGTGCTCATGCTGCACACCGTCTCGCTGACCAAGCAGATCGAGGACTTTGACATGTTCACCCCGCAAGCGCCCGTCCTGGGCAAGGTGGTGATGGCCATCGCGCTCATATACGTCTGCTGTGGGGTCCTGCGGCTGGCGAGGTTCAACATCGAGAACGCCCCCGACCTGCTGCGCCACATGTTCTTCAAGGGCCTGCCCGTGCCGGGGGCGGCGGCGGTCGTGGCGTCGCTGGTGCTGCTGTTCGGGCACCTCCAGGGCATCGAAGAAGGCTGGAAGGCGGCGACGTGGCTGCACGTCACCGTGGGCGTGGCCCTGCCGGCAACCACCTTGACCGTGGCCCTGCTCATGATATCGCGCTTCCCCTACCCGCACCTGATCAACCGACTGTTCGCGGGCAGGCGGTCTTTCGGCTTCATCGTCTGGGTGGTGGTTCTGATCGTGCCGGCGTGGGTGTTTCGCCAGGTCGTGCTGCCGCTGGTGACGGTGGCCTACGCCGCCAGCGGGCCGGCCAATGTGCTGATCCGGCGAATGCGAAGGCACAGGCGCCGGCCGAAGCCGTAGTCCTGCGTCGGCGTCGCGCGGCTTTACTGAAACGTTCATCCCCACACCACGTCGCTGAGGTGCATTTCGACGCTGGTCCTGCCGCGGAAGCGGCTCAGCACCGGCTGGCCGGCCACGTCCACCGTGTTGACCCCGGCCAGGCTGTCGGCCAGATCGCCCATGCGGAATCCCACGCACCGCAGGCGGGCGTCGCCCTGGGCGGCGAGGAAGCTCACCGTGGCGCCGCCGCGGCCGAGGCGCTGCGGCGGCGTGAGGATGCGGCAGCCGCGCACCGCCACCAGCGGGCGCGGGTTGCCCCGCCCGAAAGGCGCCAGTCGTTCCAGGTGCTCGGCCACCGGCTGGCTCAGCTCCGCCAACTTCGTCTCGGCGTCGATGCGCAGCACCGGTCGGAGGTCCTCGGCCGAGAGCCGCTCGCCCGCGCAGCCCGTGAATGCCTCGGCGAATGCTTTGACGTTGCCGGCCGGCAGCCGCAGCCCGCCGGCCATGGCGTGCCCGCCGAAGCTGGTCAAATGCTCGGCACAGGCGGCCATGGCGTCGCGCATGTCGAAGCCCGGAATGCTCCGGCCGGAGCCGCGCCCCTCGTCGCCGTCCAGGGCGATCACCACCGCCGGCCGGCCGAAGCGATCGACCAGGCGCGAGGCCACGATGCCCACCACGCCAGCGTGCCAGTTGCGGCGGGCCACCACGATGGCGCGGTCGGTCCCGGCCGCCGCCGAGCCGGATTCGACCATCTCCACCGCCTCCTGGCGGATCTGCTGTTCGACGCGCTGCCTCTCGGCGTTCATCCGCTCCAGGCGGGCGGCGATTCGCCGGGCGCGGTCGGCGTCGACCCTCGTCAGCAGCTCCACGGCCGCGCGGGCGTGGCCCATCCGCCCGCAGGCGTTCAGCCGCGGGGCCAGGCGGAAGCCCACGTGGTAGGCGTCCAGCTTTTCGCCGGTCAGCCCGGCCGAGGCCACCAACGCGCGGATGCCCACGTGCTCGATGGTCGCCAGGCCCTTCAGGCCGTACACCGCCAGCACGCGGTTCTCCCCCAGCAGCGGCACCACGTCGGCGATGATGCCCAACGCCGCCAGCGAAGTGGCCTCCACCAGGAACTCCCGCGTGGGCTGATCGACCCGGTCGGACCCGCAAGCGGCGCGGGCGAACTGCCAGGCGAGCTTGAAGGCCACCCCCGCCCCGGCCAGGTCGTGGTTGGGGTAGGCCCCGCCGGGCAGGTTCGGGTGCACGACAGCCAAGGCCGGCGGCAGGACGTCCCCGACCGCGTGATGGTCGGTGACGATCACGTCCATGCCGAGCTGCCGGGCCCGCCGCAGCGGCTCCACGGCCGTGACGCCGCAGTCCACCGTGACCATCAGCTTCGTCCCGTCGGCGGCGATCTTCTCGACGGCCTTCAGGTTCACGCCGTAGCCCTCGGCCAGCCGGTGCGGAACGTAGTAGTCCACGTCCGCCTCGTGCATGGCCAGGCAGCGGTACAGGATCGCCACCCCGGTCATGCCGTCCACGTCGTAGTCGCCGTAGATGCAGATCCTCTCCCTCTCGCGGACCGCCCGGCCGAGCCGCTCGACGGCCCGGTCGATGTCGGGAAGCAAGTCGGGCGGATGAAGGTCGGTCAGCTTGGGGGAGAGGAATCGGCCGATGGCTTCGGCGTCGTCCAGCCCGCGGTTGTGCAGGATCTGGGCGATCAGGGGCGAGGTCTTCAGCCGCCGGGCCATTTCCCCGGCCGCGGGCCAGGCGGGGGCGATTTCCCAGCGAGTCCCCGCCCGCCGCCATGCGTTTCGAGAAGACCTCATTCGGCGAACTCACCTTCCGTCTCAGGCGTGCAGGCATTATACGGCCAATGCGGAGATGCCTGAACAACGAGATGACGACCGCAAGCCATACCCGGCCGACGCCCGGCCCGCCTGCTTGCCTGCCG
>CAYNYF010000097.1:0-13671 GCA_964401385.1 uncultured Planctomycetaceae bacterium
CTCTATTTTCCGCCCTGGGGGCGAAAAATCCGGGCGACTGGATTTCCGCTTCGGGCTTCGTGAACCTGCCGTTGCCCCCGGTCAGGTTCGTGGCAAACCCAACAGCTTGAACAGGAGAACAGGTGAACAGCCCCTCGCCTCGCTTCGCTCGCTCGGGGCCAGGAGACCGCAGGTGAGCAGCTTTCCTGGTGATGGAAGTCGACACCCGAATGCCGGCTCTGCCGCCGTTTCGCCTGTTCACCTGTTCTACTGCTCACCTGCTCTATTTTTCGCCCTGGGGGCGAAAAATCGGGGCGACTGGATTCGAACCAGCGACCTCCTGCTCCCAAAGCAGGCGCTCTAAACCAAGCTGAGCTACGCCCCGTGTTGGCGCGCTGTCGGGCCCGCCAGGCCCCATTAGAAGCCATCGACCTGAGCCAAGCAAGATTCAGGCAACCCGACGGAACCGGCGGCCGTGTTCCGGTCTGCCGCAACTCGTCGCGGAGCGATCGGCGCCGCGATCGCCCCGGCCGACGGGCGCTGTGTGCGTTTGCTCGCCCGGGAAGCTCAGGCCTTCGGCAACAGCAGCCAGAGGAAAACGAAGCCCAACAGGCCGACGGTCTCGACAATCCCCATGGAGAAAATAATGAACGCCATGCCCTTGCCTTCGCCCTCGGAAAGGCACCGGCAGCCGGCCGCGCCGATCAGCCCCTGCATCCATGCGCTGAACAGTTCGGCCAGGCCGGCGGCCAGACCGATGCCAAGATACGCTCCCGCGAAGGCGCCGGGGTCGGATAAGCCCTTGCCCAACCCCAGCAGCAGCAGCAGGAACGCGTAGATTGTCTGGGTCAGCGGCATGCTCACGAAGATGATGTACTTGAAGTTCAGGGGTTGCCCTGCCTTGCCTTCCTTGGCCCATGCCCCCGCGGCAGCCCTCCCGGCCGCGCCGATGCCTATGGCGCTACCTAAAGCGGCCAGGCCCAATGCCAAACCTGGACCAAGTTGCCCCAAGAAATCCATCACTCAGTTCTCCTTTATTGGCACTTTGGCGAAAGGTTGGTAGGGATAGCCGGCCCATTCCAAGCCGGCATTACTGGAGAATTCGAGCATGTTCAGGCGGACGCCGTGCGCGAGGATCGCAACCAGGCACAGGGCGATGTTCAGCCCGTGGCCCAGCAGGACGATGGGCGCCCCGGCAATCCACGTCCCCGTCCCGGCGGCCCGGGCGCCGAGGCTGTTGAACGTCTGCGCCAGGGCCGAGGTCGCTATGCCGACCGCCATCAGGCGGATGTAGCTGATGGTGTCCGAGAACGTGCTCATGGCCGCCAGCAGGAACGACGCAAAGCCGAACACGACCATCTTTGCCGGGTTCCTGTTGGGATGGGCGAACAGGATCGCCAGCGTCGCTCCCACAATCAGCGCCCACGTCGCGGCCGGGTGCAGCGGGCCGGGCTGTGGCTGCTGACTGGCAAAGAACATGTACCAGACGATGCCCAGCACGCCCCACAGGAACACGGCCCATCCCACGTGCGCGACGAACCGCAGGTTGGGAGCAAATCGCAGCGCCTGGCGCAACTGAGCCACGCTGAGGTGGATCGTCCCCAGTAGGAAGCTGAGCTTCATGATGGGCACGGTCTGCTCGGTGAGTTGGCCGCGGATGAGCCACACCCTGTCCAGGCCCCCGCCGATGACCGCCAGAATGCTTCCGGCGCCGATCAACTGCGTCGGGTTCAGCCCGAAGATCGTCCCGGTCAGCAGCCCCCACACGACCGTGACGCCGCCTATGACCATCACTAGCTGCACCTTGGCGACCCCGGCCAGCGCCACCGCCTTCCGATACCACAACAGCGGCAGCAGCAGGAACAGCAGCCCGTAGCCCGCGTCGCCGATCAGTATGGCCGCGAAGATCGGCAGGGCGATCATGAAAAAACCGGCGACGTCAAATTCGCGATAGCCCGGGTAGGTCCCGAGAATGTCGAACAGCCCTTTCATCGGCCGGGCCCAGCGGGGATAGCGGATCAGCGTCGGCGGCTCTTCCTCGGGGTTCGGATCGCGGGCATTCACGGCGGCGTCGATTCCGCGTCCGGCCAAGTCGGCCGAGAGCGTCTCGGACGTCTCCAGCGGCGTCCAGCCCTGGACGGCGACCAGGTCTTCTCGCTGCATGGCCCCGGCCAGGGCCCCTGCAAACTGAATCTGCTCGTTCAGGCGCACGCCTTCCTGTTTGATTTCGCTGCTGAGGTTCGCCAGTCGAGCCAGCCGCTCGGCGTCTTCGGCCAGGGCGGCGTCGAGCTGTCTGGCCTCGTCCCGGACGGTGGGCAGGTCCCGGGCGGGCCATTGGATCGGCCGTGCCTCTTCCGGCACGGCCGGCTCGCGTTCGCGCTGGACGAGGGCAACGAGGGTTCGTTTGCCGGGCAGCTCCGCCAGCGCCGCCACGCACTCGGAGGAAACCTGACCGATCTGCCTGGTGGGGACGGAATAGAACGCAACCTTCACGCCCGACTCCGCCAGCGACTCGAGCTGCCGGCGGCGGAGATTGCCCCATATTGCCAGGCGGTCGGCCTCGCGGCCGAGGGCGCTCAGCCGGTCGCGGCTTTCCTGCGTTCGGCGGGAAATTGTAAGGACCTCGCCGACGGCCGCCTGCGTGTCCACGTCCGGCTTCTCGCCGGCCGGCCTGACGTTGGCGAGAATCTGAAGGGCTCGCCGGTGCCGCCCCAGTTTCGCTCGGAGCTGTCCGGGGACGGTCGCGGAGGCGTCCACCGGCTCCAGGTGGACCACGCCCAGCTCGCGGAGGCCCTCCAGCAGCGATTCCCGTTCGGCCGCCCGGGCAACGAGGAAGACCTTTTTCATCCTGGCGATCACGGCCGGGCCTCCGCGCCTGCCGCAGAGGTGGAAGTCTCGGACCGTCCGGGCTCGGTGGTGTACTTGGCTTTGGCCAGCTTGGCTCGTCCGACGGCGGCGGTCTGCTCCTCGCCGAGACGAATGCGAATCACGCGGATCACCTCGCGCGCCTGCGGAATCAGGACCTTCTCGAAAAGGTTGACGCGCTGGATGATCTTGGTCAGCGCCCGGCTGAGCAGTTCGTACTGTCGGTCCAGAGTCTGCGCCAGCGCCAGCCGCTCGTTCAGCTCGCGCAGGTCGGCCAGGGCCCGATCCACCCACGGCGGCGTGGCAAAAAGGCTGTAGTCGGCTCGTTCGAACGAAACCGAGTCGAACACGGGAATTCGCACGCCGGCGACATTCCCCTCATGCGTGCGGACTTCGGCCGGCTCGGCCAGCTTGGTGACGTTAAGGCCGGCGACGTCGCCCAGGACCCGCCGGTACGGGTCGATCCGCTCGCGGACGGCGTCGGCCTCTCGGCGGGCGGCCCGCCGGCGCCCGATCACCGCCCGGGCCGTCAACTGAAGCTGCTGCTGCTTGAGCTTGAGCATCGGCAGGTAGCGCTCGAAACGCGCCAGCGCGTCCCGCTGACGCTTTAATTCCGGCCGGGTTAACCTGATCTTTCTGGCCATCGCTTCCGGTGAATTTCCTCGATCGATCAGCTCGCAGCCAACTTCTTCGGCCAGTGCTCTTCCAGCACCGACCGGCGGATGCCGGTTTCCTCCGGTTCGAAGCACTCGGAGAGGATTTCCCAGCAGATGTCCAGGGCCCGCTCCAGCGCAATGTTGACCGACAGGTCCATGATCTTCTCTTCGAACAGTTCGCCGTACTTGAGCAGCTTGAGGTCCCAGGGAGACGACTCGAATCCCATGGCCTGTTTCTCCCGGGCCTCGCGGGCCCCGGCGTAGAGCTGAATGCAGCCGTCCATGATGGCCCGGTGATCGTCGCGGGTCTTGTCGTTGACCAGTTGCTTCAGACGCGAGAGGCTGCCGAACGGCTCGATGCGTCCGCCGCGGAGGTAGAACTGGCCTTCCGTGATGTAACCGGTATTGTCGGGTATGGGGTGGGTGTCGTCGTCGCCGGGCATGGTGGTCACGGCCAGGACGGTCATGGAGCCGGCGTCCTCCAGGTCCACGGCCTTTTCGTATCGGCGGGCAAGCTGGGTGTACAGGTCGCCGGGATAGCCCCGGTTGGAGGGAATCTGCTCCATGACGATGGCGATTTCCTTCAGGGCGTCGGCGAAGGCCGTCATGTCCGTCAGCAGCACCAGCACGCGCTTTCCCTGGAGGGCGAAGCTCTCACCCACGGCCATGCACAGGTCCGGCACCGTCAGGCACTCCACCACCGGGTCGGCGGCGGTGTGGATGAACATGATGCACCGGCTGGTGACGCCGCCGGCCTCGAAGGCGTTTCGGAAGGTCAAGTAGTCGTCATGCCGCAGGCCCATGCCCCCCAGAATGATGATCTCCGCCTCGGCCTGGAGGCCCACGCGCGCCAGCACCTCGTTGTAGGGCTCGCCGGCGACGGAGAAGATCGGCAGCTTCTGCGAGTCCACCAGCGTGTTGAACACGTCGATCATGGGGATGCCGGTGCGAATCATGCGGCTGGGCCGCAGCCGCCGGACCGGGTTGATGGCCGGCGTGCCGATGTCGATGGGGTTTTCATGCAGCTCGGGCTTTCCGTCGCGCGGCCGGCCGGCGCCGTCGAAAATACGCCCCATCAGGGCCTCCGAAAACGGCACCTGCATCGGCCGGCCGAAGAAGCGCACCCGGTCGCCCGTGGAAACGCCCTGCGTCCCGGCGAAAACCTGCAGGGAGACCTCGTCGCCATCCAGACGGATCACCTGCGCCAGGGACGTTCCCCTGCTGGTGGTAATGCTGGCCAGCTCATCATAGGTCACGCCCTTGGCCTTGACCTTGACAACGCTGCCGGCGATCTGCGTGATTTCGTCGTAATACTTTCTCATCGGCTACCAGCTCTGCAAAAGATTTCCGCCCTTCCAACAGCGAGGAACCGGGCAGCGGGCGCAGGCGCCTCCGCTCGACTGTCATTTCCGGCCGGGCTTTTCTTCGTCCGGCGATTGTTCGCTTTCCTGCCGTCTTCCGCGTTCGGCGGTCCGGCCCTTGCTGGCGATGCGTTCGTCAATCTGGGAAAGGATCTTCTTGAACTCATCCGTCTCCCACGCCGCGTAGTTCCAGTTCCGGAACAGATCGGTCACAGCGAACATGACCCGGCGGGCCTGCTGGCGGTCCTCGAACTCGAAATCCAGTCGCAACACTTCCAGGCACTTGGCGAAGACGAATTTCTGCCGTTCGCCGTCGGTCGCGCCGTCGACTTTGTCGAAGGCGTTCTGCTGGAGATAGACGCTGTCGAAGAACTCGCTCTTGAGATAGACGGTGAAGTCGTCGACGGTGGTTCCCTCTTCGCCGACGACGGCCATCATCTGATACACCTCGTTTCCGCGGCGCAGCAGGTCGCGGGCCTCGGCCGATTCGATCGGATCGATAATGCCGGTGTACTTGCTCCAGGAATCCAGCGGGTCGATGGCGGGATACCGGCGGGCGTCGGAGCGCGCCCGACTCAGGCCAAGGAAGGCGCCGACGACCTTGAGCGTGCCCTGGGTGACGGGCTCTTCGAAGTTCCCCCCGGCCGGGCTGACCGCCCCGCCGATGGTGACCGAGCCGGTGCGGCCATCTTTCAGGCGGATGCAACCGGCGCGCTCGTAGAAGCCGGCGATGCGGCTTTCCAGGTAGGCCGGAAAGGCCTGGTCGCCGGGGATCTCCTCCAGCCGCCCCGACACCTCCCGCATGGCCTGGGCCCAGCGGCTGGTCGAATCCGCCAGCAGCAGCACGTTCAATCCCATCTGGCGGTAATACTCGGCCAGCGTCACCGCCGTATACACCGAGGCCTCGCGTGCGGCCACCGGCATGGCCGAGGTGTTGCAGATGATGATGGTGCGCTCCATCAAGCTCCTGCCGGTGCGGGGATCCTCCAGAAGCGGGAACTCGTGGAGCATGTCAACGACCTCTCCGGCCCGCTCGCCGCAAGCGGCGACGATGACGATGTCCACGTCGGCGTGCCGGCTGGTGAGCTGCTGGAGGACCGTCTTGCCCGACCCGAACGGGCCGGGGATGCAGTACGTCCCGCCCCGGACCACCGGGAAGAGCGAGTCGATGATGCGGATCTTGGTCACCAGCGGCTCGGTGGGCAGCAGCCGGGCGACAGAGACGTTCAGCGGGATCTTAACCGGCCAGCTCTGCTGCATCGTCACCGGCAGGCTCTGCCCGTCTTCGGATAGCAGCACGGCGATTTCGTCGGTGACGCAGTACGCTCCGCCCGGGGCGATCTTCTCGACGGTCCATTCGCCGCGCAGGCCAAGCGGGACCATGATGTGGTGGTCGAAGATGCCCTCCGGCACGGTCCCCAGCACGTCGCCGGCGGTTACCGTCCGGCCGGCTTCGGCGGCGGGCGTGAAGTCCCACTTCTTTTCGGTGTCCAGGGCGTGCAGGTAGACGCCGGGGACGAGGAAGTACCCCACCTGGTCGGCCACGTCGTGAAGCGGGTTCTGCAACCCGTCGTAGACCTGGCCCAGCAGGCCCGGACCCAGGAACACCGAGAGCATCTCGCTGGTGAAATCCACGCGGTCGCCGATTTTCAGACCGCGCGTCTCCTCGAACACCTGCAAGTCCGCCAAGTCCCCGCGGACGCGAATGACCTCGCTCAGCAGCCGCTGGTCGTCGCCCCGGTGACAATAGGCCACCGAGTTCTGGGTGACGACCTCCTCGACTGCCGCCGTCACCATGTTCCCGAAGACAGCAACGATTTTTCCAGCCACGTGATCCCTCTACCTGACTTCAGACGCCTGGGTTTGCGCTTGCTCCCGCCAGAGCGCGTGCCACCTCGCTATCAACACCAGCTTCCGGGCGTAGCCCGCCAGCTCGTCCACGGCAAAGCTGAAATACCGTGATTTCTCGTCGATCCACCTCCACCGGCGCTGGTCCAGCGCCCGCAGCGCCGACAGCGGATCGGGCGCCGCCGACCAGGCCGAAACGATCTCATCGACCGGGGCGTCCGCCTCGGCCAGGTCTTCAGCGATGAGGTATTCCTGCGGGTCCAGCTCCAGCGCGGCGGCCCGGGCCGCCGCCAGCGCGTTCCGCAGGGCCACTTCGAACCGCACCCACTCGCCGGCGAACGCGCAGCCCTGCCGGGAGGCCAAGCCGTGCACGTAGCGATAGTAAGCCTCCCACATCGCGTCGGCGCCGATCCGCCGCGGCCGCTCCGGAGCCGCCGCCAGCAACTCCGGCAAGGGCTCTTCGCCGCGGACCTGTCCGGCCGTCAATACCACCGGAGCGGGGCGTTCAATCTCCCCCGCCAGCGCCGCCTCCCGCGACAGCAAGTCCTGCTCGAGCAGGAGGGCCTCTATCAGGACGGCCACCGAGGGATCCTGGCTCAGCAGTTGGTGGAACTCCTGCACCGACAAGGGCGGCGCTTCCCCCAGTTCCGGCAACGTCGGCAGGGCTGTCAGGAGGAAGTAGTAGCGTCGAGCCATGGCAGTCTTACTTCACTCCTCACCCGCCTGGGCTTTGTCCAGCAGCTCTTTCAGCCGCGGCGAAATCATCTCGCCGAGCACGCCGGCGATCGACTCCGGCGTCACCTCGACCTTTCCGCCGGTCGTGGTGTACTCAAAACCGACAGAGGCCAGCCTGCCTTTGAAGTGGACCTGGGGCTTGCTGCCTTCGGTCTCCTGGGCCATCTCCTTCGCGGCCCAGTCGGTCAGGGATTGCAGCGCCTCGTCGCTTACTTGAATTTCCATGTCAGCGGCCCCGGCCGCGTCCTTCTGGGCGTACTGCACGACCACCTCGTGGATGAGCCTGGCGAGGAACTCCTTGTCCGCCAGGGCCTCGCCACTGCCGCGGGCCAGCACGGCTTGCAGGGCGCGTGTGACCGCTTCCCGCAACTTCAGCAGCACGTCTCTGGCCCCCAGCTCCAGTTCGTCGAGGCCCTGCCGGAGGGACTCGGCCGCCTGCTCGCGGGCCTCGCCGGTGATGCGCTCGGCCTGCTCGCCGGCTTGGGCGACGACGGCTTCGGCCTCGGTCCTGGCCTCGTCGACCAGCTTCTGGGCCTCCTCCCGGCCGGCCTGGACGCCTTCGGCCTGTAGCTTCTGAACAAACGTCTCTATAGAGTCGGCCATGGGGCACTCCAAACGTGAACCGGCAAAGCTCACTCAGCGTGGTAAACGCGCATCCGATCAGCATTTTCTTCCGAAGACGTGCCAAAGTAAAAGAATTTCCCCCCGCGCCGAAATGGTGGCTCGGGAACATTCCGGCAGGTCGTGCCGACGTTCACTGCTTTCCCGCGTTGTGCGGAAACATGTCGCTGTAGGAGCAGCCGATCAGGTCCTCCGCCCGGATGCCGAGCAGCTCCATGTACTCCCGACACTGTTGGGCGAGCGATTCCGCCCCGATGGCGCCGGTCTCGTCGATGGCTTCGATCTCGACGAACGAGCCGAGCCCCTCCACCTCGTCGACGTGAAACTTGACGTTGTCGATGAAGTAGATCTCGCGGGTCTTCCTGACCACCACGAGAACGCCCAGGGCCTCGGTCAGGGCCTGCTTCAAGGCCGGGTCGGGTGCGGCTCTGTATAGCGTCACCACGGCCCGCCTGGGACCGGCCTCCTCCGGGCGGTCGTAGTGGATGAGGGCGTTTTCGATGTTGCCTTCGCGCAGCTTCAGCCGGCCGGAAGGGCATCTGAAATAGGTGTCCACCTGCCGATCGGTGCCTTTGCAGATCGCGCTGCGCCGCATGAGCGTGCGTCGGATTTCGCCGGCGCGGCCGCAGCGGGCCTTGATTTCAACGTTCAGGTGACTCATGCCCGTCCGCACCCCCGGGATTGTCCGCGTCGAGCTTCACGGCCTGCCGGCGGGCTTCGGCGGTCCGCGTGTTTGGCGGCCGCGGCCTAGGGCTTCGGGCTCTCCTTGGGCTTTTCCGTCCGGCTCGAGGAGACCTCGAGAAAATCGCTGCGGAATTTCTCCTTGGACATGAAGCCCGAGTACTTTTTCACCACCTTGCCCTCCGCGTCCAGCAGCACCAGGAACGGGTGGCTGGTCACGCCGTAGCGCTCGGCGATGTCCTTGTGTTGCCGCATGCGGAGATGAACTCGCGGATACCCGAGGTCATTCAGCGCGGTGCGTGACCTGTTGAGGGTGTCCGTGACCAGGCGCTTGTCGCCGTGGCTCATGGGAGATTCGGTGAAGAGGACGAGCACCTTGGTGCCCTTTTCCCTGGCTTGCCCCAGGGCCGCCTGGAGATCCGTCCCCCAGCCGGGCAGCTTTGGCTCGGCCGCCTGCCTCTTGTAGATCAGAACGCTGACCGCGACGACGACGACCAGGAAGCCGACCTTCACCCACCGGTCGACTCTGGATTTCCTTTTCGGCTGGTCCTGCTGCTCGCTCATGGATGCGCTGATCCGATCACGAGGGTCATGGCGGTTCTGATCGACGCTGGCCGGATCATCTCCGACCGGCGCCTGCCGGGTCACTACGGGCTAGAATACCCGAGGCCGCGGGGAGATACAACGGCTTCTCCGCGCGTGTCCGCCAGCGGGCAAGAAGGTACCGCCGGCGCTGGGAGCCTGCCGGCGAGGTGGCCCAGGCGGCTGCCGTCCCGGGCGGGGCGGCCCGACCCGGCGGGAAGCGGCGTTCGAGGGGTTTACAAGGGCTTGGCCGAACCCGGCCTCTGGTGTATCATAGTGTTGGTTGGTATGGGCCAGAGCGCCTGGAGTTCCAGAAATGTGTAAGCATGTGTGGCTGGTCGCGTTCTCGGCGATGGTCTTTCTCCCGGGTGCCGCTCTTGGCCAGGCCGGGCCGAAGCCGCCGATGGAAGTCCCAACCACCGGCGCGGCCTTCGACAAGATCATCGCCGCGCTCAAACCCCAGGCCGAGGCCTTCGCCAAGGCCGGCGACGACAAGGGCCCCACCCTCAGCCAGGTCATCAAGCGGGTGCAGTACTCCCCGAAGTCCGCGCAGCCCCTGTCCAATGCCCTGACCGCCCGGCTCGGCGATCCACTGGCGGAGATGTACGTGGCCTATCAGCTTCTCCAGCCGCTGACCAGGGCCTCCAACGAGACCATCCAGCCGGTCAAGCCGGTACTATTGAGGTTGCTGGGGCAGCGGTGCAGGCACAAGACCATGCCGCGCTGGCCGAAAGGGACCCTGACGACGCTGAACCCGCCGGCGGACCTGCCCCCCGACAAGCTGATGGGGGAGATGCAGCGCATTCAAAAGATCCGCGATCAGAAGCTCACCGCCGAGCGGCCCGTCGCCAAGCACAACCGGATGGTCCGGCAACTGGAAAGGACCATCAAGAATCTGCTGGCGATGCTGGGGGACAACCCGGCCGACGAGGCGCTGCTGCAAAGACTGGGCCAAGAGTACCAGCATAAGCTGATTACCTACGAAGACACGCTGGCCGCGATTAAGGCCGAGGCCGGGCGGATGAAGCAGGCGCGGGCCAAGAAGCTCTACAAGCAGATCAAGCACATGGCCTTCCAGGCCGGCGCCATCAGGCAGCACTACACCGATCCAACCGCGCCCAACTACAGCATCACCGGCAACAGCGGCTTTCACGCCCGGCAGACGTACTTTGCGGTGTCGGCGTTGACCGTCGTCAACCTTCTGGCCACGCCCGCCAAGGAGCCGGCCGTCCCGATTCCCGACGTCAAGAAGTACGAGAAACAACAGAAGAGAGCACGTCAGAGGCGACACTAGGGAATCGGCGGCCCCTGCCGTCAGCTCAAAGCTCCCCAGTTCCGCGGCCTCCGCTCGGGCCGGGCGGGCTTTTCCGTGACGACAATCCCTTCGAATTGCTATCATGTCGGCCCGTGGGTCTTTGGCGATCCAAGACGGCGTTGATCGTGTCCCTGACGCAGTCGAGGGCGGACGAGATGCGCGCGGCCATGCAGGCAGCCGCCGCGGCCGGGGCGGACATGGCTGAGTGCCGCCTGGACTACCTCGATAAATGCGACAGGGCGACGCTGCGGACCCTGCTGAAGGACCGCCCTCTGCCGGTGATCGTGACCTGCCGGCCCACGCGCCAGGGCGGACGCTTCGCCGGTCACGAGCCCGACCGGCTTGGCATCCTCTTCGCCGCCGCCAAGTTCGGCGCCGACTACGTCGACGTCGAGGCCGACGTGCCCGAATCGCAGCGGCCGAAGCGGCGGGTCATCCTCAGCCACCACGACTTCGACGCCCGGCCCGCCGACCTGGAGGCGATCGTCGCCCGCCTGGAAGCCGCCCCGGCCGAGGTGTGCAAGATCGCATTCGCCGCGGACGGGCCGGAGGACGCCCTCGCCGCCTGCCGCATCCTCCATTCGGCCGGGAAGCCCACCATCGCCCTGGCCATGGGCGAGGCGGGGGCGGCCAGCAGGATTCTGGCCGGAAAGTTCGGGGCCTTTGGCACGTTCGCCTCCCTGGCCCGCGGGGCCGAGTCCGCCCCGGGCCAGCTCACCATCGAGGAAATGAAGCGGCTGTATCGGTGGGACTCGGTCGGCCCGGCTACGGCCGTGTACGGCGTGATCGGCTGCCCCGTGGCTCACTCCATGAGCCCGGCGATCCACAACGCGGCTTTCGCCGCCGTCGGAATCGACGCGGTGTACGTGCCGCTGCGGATCGAGCCGGGCGCCGAGAGCTTCGACCGCTTCATAGAGGCCGTGACCGCCTCGCCGTGGGCGGGTTTTCGGGGCTTCAGCGTCACCATCCCCCACAAGCAGAATGCCCTCGCCCGCGTGGGTGAAGCGGCCGTGGACGCCCTCGCCTGCCGCATCGGCGCGGTCAACACCATCCGCCTCGAACCGGACGGCGCGGCCCGCGGCTGGAACACCGACTACGCCGCCGCTATGGACGCCCTGACCGCGGGCATGGGAATCGCCCGGGAAGACTTGGCTGGGCGGAAGGTGGCGGTGATCGGCGCCGGCGGGGCCGCCCGGGCGATCGTGGCCGCCCTGACCCACTACCGGGCCGACGTGACCATCTACAACCGCACCTTCCCGCGGGCGGAAGCCCTGGCCGGCGAGTTCGGCGCGGAGGCGCGGCCGCTGGAGGCCGTCGCGGAGCTGTCGGCCGAGATCGCCGTCAACTGCACCTCCATCGGCATGCATCCCGACGTGGAGTCGACCCCCCTGCCGGCAGAGTTGCTGCGCCGGGTCCGCGTCGTCTTTGACACGGTCTACAACCCGGTCCAGACCCGCCTGCTGCGCGAGGCCGCCGCCGCCGGCCGCGCGTGCGTGTCCGGGCTGGAGATGTTCGTCAATCAGGCCTGCATGCAGTTCGAGATCTGGACCGGCCGGGCAGCGCCCCGCCAGATCATGCGGCAGGTGGTATCGCGGCATCTTTTGGAGTCATCCTGATGAAGTCGGGCAAGATTCGCGTGGCAGTCTGTCAATTCGCCGAGAGCTTTTCCCCGCGGCGGAACGCCGCCGTCGTTGGCCGCTACATGGCGACGGCCAAGCGGCGCCGGGCCGAGCTGGTGCACTTCCATGAGGCCTGCCTGACCGGCTATCTGGCCCGGAAGGGCGCCCCCGCGCTGGACGAGGCCTACTGGCGGCGGCTGCGGGAGGCGACCGAGTCGATCTGCGCCGAGGCGCGGCGGCTGAAACTGTGGGTCGTGTTGGGAAGCGCCCACCGGCTCACGCGGCCGCACAAGCCTACCAACTGCCTGTACCTGATCTCGCCCCAAGGCAAGATCCGCGACCGCTACGACAAGCGCTTCTGCACCGGCGGCGACCTGCGGGCCTACACCCCCGGCGACCGCCCCGTCACCTGCACCATCAACGGCGTGAAGTGCTCGCTGCTGATCTGTTTCGACCTGCGCTTCCCGGAGCTGTACCGCCAACTGAAGCAGTTGGGCGTGCAGGCGATCTTCCAGTCGTTCCACAACGGCTACACGGACGGTCCCGGCATCCACAACAAGATCATGCGGCGGACGGTGCAGGCCCACGCCGGCATCAACTACTTCTGGATCAGCGCCAACAACTCCTCCGGCTACTACAGCCGCTGGCCGAGCATCCTGATCCGCCCGGACGGGTCCATCGCCGCCTCGCTGAGGCAGAACCGCGCCGGCATCATGGTCCACACCATCGACACTACCAGGGATTTCTACGACGCCAGCCGCGACTTCCGTGCCGCCGCCATGCGCGGAATCCTTCACAGCGGAAGGCTCATCAGCGACCCCAGGCAGAAAGACCACAGCAGCCTTTGAGGCCGACGCCCGGGCATGCCGCGACCCTCGGCCGGGCGCGCTGCCGCCGCGCCCCGTTCCGGCGGCGGCCGTGCCCGTGATTTTACGGGTTGCGGGCCTCGGCCGGACAGCGTAATATGGCTGTCGCAGTTGCTGAAGCGACGACAGGCATGGCAGCGACCCCATACAACCGGGCGGTTGCACGCACACTTCGCCTGAGGCGTCGGGCCTCGCTTCGCTGAGGCCCGTGCCAAGAACCCATCCTCTGCGCCCGGTATTTCCCTTTGACTAATCCCCGTCACATCGCAGAATCTCTGTGCTGAACTAGAGGAGATGCAACAATGTCAAAGAAGGTCAAGAAAATCGTGCTGGCCTACTCCGGCGGGCTGGATACTTCGGTGATCCTGCCGTGGCTGAAGGAGCGCTATCCGGGGGTGAAGGTGGTCGCGTTCGCCGCCGACCTCGGTCAGGGCGACGAGCTGGACGGGCTGAGGGCGAAGGCCAAGGCCAGCGGGGCGGACCGGGTGGTGGTCAAGGACCTCCGCCGGGAGGATGGGCCAAATGCTCGTGCCCCACGCAACG
>CAYNYF010000098.1:0-10742 GCA_964401385.1 uncultured Planctomycetaceae bacterium
TCACCATCAACCTCATGATCATCTGGCGTCTAAAATCGTGTTTTCAACAGAGCAGTGGCGTCCCCTACTTAAAGAGGATGCGGCTGCGCGGGGGGAGGTCCACGATGAGGCGGTCGGGGCGGTGCGTCTCGATCTTAGCCCCGCTGTCTTCCTCGGGCGCCAGGCGGTCCAGCGGGCCCGGCGGGGAGCCGGCGGCGGCGGCGATCTCCACGCGGGCGGGCTCGTTACAGTAGTTGCACACCGCCAGCGGGCCGCCTTCGAAGCAGTACACCCCCACCCGCCCGGGGCAGCGTATCGCCAAGCCGAGCGGCTCGCCCGCGGCCGAGCGGATGCAGTCCAGCACCGGCTGCGGCAGGTCCATGATGCCCACCCAGCGGGTCATGTTCACGCCCGTCCGCCCCGCCAGCGACTGCGTGCAGGTGTCCAGCATCATGGCCGCGCCGGCCCCGTGTCGCTTGCGGGTCAGGTAGGGGGCGTATTCCCGGCTGCGGCTCCAGCTCAGCAGGACCTCCGCCCCCGCCACCTCCAGCACGCCCGTGACGTCGAGGTATTCGGTCAGCGGGTAGGGCTGCCCGTCCATCCAAATCTGCCCGGCGTGGACGGGGCCCTCGTCCAGCGACCCGCGCGGCCGCAGGCCGAACAGCTCCTCGGCGTCGGGCGCGCCGAGCCCCAGGACGAACTCGGCCGTCGCCAGCACCGCGCGGCCGGCGGCGAGATGCCCCCTGACCTTGGCCAGCACGTCAGCGTCGGCCAGGGCGTGGCCGGGCAGGAAGACGACGCGGGCGCCTTCGGGGAAGCCGGCGTGCATCGTCGTCGGGATGCCGATCATTGTGAGATAGTCGAATATGTAGTACTCGCCGCGCGGGCTGCTGTTGGGCGGCTTGTAGCAGGCCAGGCCGGCCGGCCTCGCCCCGCGCAGGGCCGCCGACCAGCGGCGAAGCCGCGGCATCTCGCCCTGTAACGCCCGCACCAGCGGCTTGGACTGCTCGCGCTGAAGCGAATCGTAATTGAACAGCAGCATCACCGGCGTGCCCACGAGCACGGTTTGATATCCCTGCTCGACGTAGCTGGGCTCGTCGCAGCCGTAGGGGTCGAACCAGCCGCCGAGCGTCTTTTCCCCGCCCAGGTCGGCCAGCCACCGGTACACGCTCCACGACTGCGCCTGCTGCACCGGGCCGAACTTGTCCCCGGAGTGCGGGTCGCGCGTCTCGGTTCCCACCCAGATGGCGTCGAACTGCTCGGTCTGGGCCTTGGCGTCGTAACCGAACTGCTGAAACCGGTCGTACCACTGCGGGTACTTGATGATGACCTTGCAGTTGGGGTTGGCCCGGTGGGCCGGGGCGATGACGGCCTTGGCGGCGAAGGCCGCCAGCAGCTTGTTCCGGGCGGCCCACCAGGGTCCGGCGCCCTTGGCGGCGCGGCACTGCTCGCACTCGCAGTTGGTGAAGAAGAAATCGTCCAGCATGAACTCGTCGAACAGCTTTCCCGCCAGCGCGGATACCGCGCTGATGTCCTCGACGGTCTTGGTGTGGCTGTAGCAGAACAGCCTGCCTTGCTCTTCGGGCTGGGGCACGGCCGGGGCGCCGAAGTCGACGTCGCCGAACCGCGAGCCTTTCGTCTTCGGCGTCGGCTGCTCCCAGGTGGTGGTCAGCCCGCCGCCGACGCGAAGGCCCGCCTGCCGGAACATGTCGCGGGCGCGGGCCAGCACCGACTCATCGGCCGCGTGCCCGCCGCGGTACAGCTCCAGGAAGACCTGCTCGGCGCCCAGTGCCTTGACGCCTTCGATGGCCTCCAGCACCTGCGCCGGCTCGCCCAGTAGCTGGGTGACAGACCGAGCCGGAAAGTACGTGGCGATGCGGAACACTCCGGAGTACTGCTGGCCGTCAGCGGGCGAAGGCATGACCGATGTTCTCCTTTCTGGCCGGCGCTCGGGCGGGTCAGAACCCTTTCCGGCCAGGAATCCTGCCACCCTGGGCAAGGTAGAGGCTGTAGCTCCAGTTCCCCAGGTCGCGGGCGGCCCGGGCGGGCAGGCCCTTCCGGCCAGCCATCTGCTTGAGGCGATCGAGGAAGATCTGCTCGCCGGTCAGCTCATAGTACCACGCGAACGGCGAGCCCATGTAGAAGGCCGCCCCGCCGGCGAGTTCGGGCCGCTCGAGGAATTCCTTCGCGCCCTTCTTTCTGAGGCCGACGTGGAAGGCCGGGGCGTTGGCCGCGGGGTTCCAGGCCTTGGTGGCGATCCACCGGCCGACGTCCGCGTAGGTCTTCTTCATGGCCTCCGGCAGGCCGGCGTGCTCGCGGGCGGAGAGGATCTCGACGACGCAGCGGGCCCCGTCGGCCAGGATGGCGCCTTCCTCCCAAGCGGTGGTGAAGTCGTAGGCGCCCTTGAAGGCCTTGGCCGTGGCCCGGCGGAAGGAGATGTTCCCGGCCGGCATCTGCGCCTTGCAGCGCACCTGCACGTCGGTCCGGGCCACGTCGATGCAGTCGGCGCGGATCTGCCTGTCCTGGGAAAGGCTGAACGCCCAGCCCAGCGAGTGCATCACCCAGCCGTGGGAGCGGTTCATGGCGATTCCGGCGTGCGGGTGGGCGTCGACGTGTTTCCTGGCGGCGAACAGGCTGCCCCAGCCGCCGAAGTTCGGGCGCCCGCGGATCGGATGGATGTTCCGCTTCCAGCAGGCCTGCGACCCCAGCGTCACCAGCCGGTCGCGGTTGAGCGGATCGCAGGCCAGATACGCCGCCGGTACGGCGTCGAAAACCCGCGAGAGGTGCTGATCGTCGTGATTCATGTACCGCAGAAACTGCCTGGCCTCCGGCGCCAGCAGGTCCTTGGCCTTGACGTGATCGGCGTGGACTTTGCAGGCGGGGTCCGCCACTTGCAGGACCGGCCGGCCGCGGTTGGTGTAGGGGATGTCCAGGAACTTCTTGCCGTCGACCTCGACCACGTGCCGGCCGTAGGTGAACGGCCCGCCGGGGGGCCGGTCGTCGCCGGCGTCGTAGAACAGGTGCACCCGCTGGCGGTCGAAGTTGCGGTCGGCCAGGAGGACGTGCAGCTTGATCAGCCCGCTGTGGCCGGTGACGGCGGCCCGGACGCCGTAGACGTAGTGAATGCCGTCGCCCCCGGTCATTCCCCCGTAGGCGACGCCGGCGGGCATGGCGTGGCCGAGGGTCCGCCGGCCGCCCGCCGCGGCGGGTCGCGTCTTGGCCTTCTTGGCTCTTTCCCAGAGGTAAGTAAGCGTCCAACCCAGCGAGGGGCTCCCCAGGCGATCCCTGACCTCGCGGTCGGCGATTGCCAAGGCGTCGGCGCCGAGGTTCAGCGGCATGGGATACTTGCTCGCCCCGTAGCGGGCGGTGGCGAAGTTGGACCAACTGAACAGCTCCTGGCTCGGCACCGGCACGAAGAGCGGGGCGTGGCGGGCGAATTGCAGCGCCCGGTCCTTCGCGGCCGGGGCGTACACCGTCATTCGCAGCACCGCCGCCGAGCCGTGCGGCATGACGAAGACCTTTCCGGCCGGAGGAGCCGGCGGGCAAGCGATCCACGTATAGCCGTCGCGGACTTCCGGCGTGGCGTCGGCGGCGGGGGAGTACCGCTTCCGCCATATCTCCACGCCCATCGGCTCGGCCACGCCCACGCGGATGTGGCGGTAGTAGACCGCCCCGTTGGCCCGATCGATGGAGCCGTTGTGGATCATCAGCGAAAGCGAGGCGAAGTCCTCGCCGCCGTACCGCGTCAGGTACGCCCGCACGCGCAGGAAGCGCTTCAGCGCGGGCTGATCCGGCTTGGCCTTCCCGACCGGCTGGAGGATCGTCAGGGCGACCTGCTCGGCGAGCAGCGGGCCGTCCTGGCGGCTCGTGACGGGACCGCCGGCGAATGAGGCAGCGCCCCGATAGCGGTTGCCGAAGCAGTCGGTCGCCTCGACCACGACGGGGGCGTCGCCCCCTGTCCAGGCGGACACGGCCGCGCCCGCAGCGCAGGCCGGCAACTTCTTCGGCGTCGCGTCGAGCTGGACGACGTCGAAGGTCTTGAAGGCGTTGGCCGGCAGCACCGGCGCCCGGAAGGTCAGTTGCACCACCTCCGGCCGGCCGACGGGGTGCTTCTCGTCGGAGCCGGGATAGGTCGAAAAGACGCTCGCCTGCGTCGGCAGGACCTCGTCCTCGTCGCGCACGGCCAGGGCGGCGAGCGGCTTGTCGTAGTTGGCCGGCAGCGGCAGCGTGCCGCGGACGATGACGTTCCTCATCTCCTCGCCGGCCGGATTCTGAACCTTCACCCTTGCCACGACCGTCTGCGCCGTAGCCGCCTGGGACAGGCACGCCGACAGGACCAGCAAGCTCAGCAGCCTCGCTTTCATCTCCGTTCCTCGCATTCGACGACAAGTACCGGACTCGTATGGCCGCGCCACCTCCGCAACTATAAGCTCCCGCGGCCGCAAATTCTGCCCCTTACTGACCGGAGCCCGCCTGCCCAGGGGAGGTGGGCAGGTCCACTCTTCAAACATCGTTGCGGTCCGCTTAGAATCCACGCCTGACCGTTAATGAGGATGGACGGCGGTGGAGACACGCAAACTTGGCGGAAGCGGCCTGGCCGTCGGCGTCATCGGGCTGGGCACCGAGCACCTGCTGGAGGCGCCGCGGGAGACGGTGGTCGCGGTGGTCCGCCGGGCCGTCGAGCGGGGCGTCAACTACTTCGACGTGCTGTTCGCCCAGGGGCACTACCGCGACAACCTGGGCGCCGCCTTCAGCGGGCTGCGGGAGAGGGTCCTGATCGCCGGTCATCTCGGCTCGGCCGAGGAGAACGGACAGTACCGCCGCAGCCGCGACGTCCGCGAGTGCGAGCAGCTCTTCGAGGACCTGCTTTCCCGGCTGCGGACCGATTACGTGGACGTGGCCATGCTGAGCAACTGCGACGAGGAGGATGACTACCGGCAGGTGATGAGCCCCGGCGGCCTGCTGGAGCTGGCCCGCCGGCTGCAACGGGCGGGCAAGGCGCGCTTCATCGGCTTCAGCGGGCATCAGGTTCCGGTCGCCCTCAAGGCCGCCCGGAGCGGGGCGGTCGACATCCTCATGCACACGGTCAACCTGGCCGGCGACGCCACCGCGGGAAGGAGGCAGCTCTATCACGCCTGCGCCGCGGCCGCCGTGGGCGTGGTGGGGATGAAGCCCTTTGCCGGGGGGTCGCTACTCGGCGCGGGCGCCTCCGCTGCCGTCTCGCCGGTGCAGTGCCTCAGCTACGTGCTTTCCCAGCCGGCCGTGGCGACGGTCGTTCCCGGCGTGAAGAACGTGGAGGAGCTGGACGCCGCCCTGGGCTATCTGGACGCGGCCGAGGGCGAGCGGGACTTCTCGTCCGTCGTCGGCCGCTTCCAGCGCGCCGTCGAGGGAGAGTGCGTCTACTGCAACCACTGCCTGCCGTGCGAGGCCGGCATCGACGTGGCCAAGACCATCCGCCTGACCGTCAGCGCCCGCGCGGGCGTCTCCGGGCCCCTGCGGGCGGAGTACGACGCCCTGCCGGCGAAGGCCTCCGACTGCATCGAGTGCGGCTCCTGCATGGAGCGGTGCCCGTTCAAGGTCGACGTTATCTCGAGGATGCACCAGGCGGTCGAGATGTTCGAGAAGAGCTGAGTCAAGGCGACCGGGCGGTAGCCCCGCCCTACGGCCGGAGGATGAGCATCCGGTAGGTCTGGAAGTCGCTCAGCTCGATGCGGACCAGGCCGTCGGCGTATTGAAACTCGATGTCGGCGGGATCCTCGCGCAGGCCGGCCGCGAGCACCGCCCGCGGCGGCGTTTCCCGCCGGATTTCCACGGTGGCCGAGGCCGGCCCCTCGGTCGGGTCCACGTGCACCAGGTGAACCAGCTCCTCGTCGCCGACACGCGTGTGCTCGACGACGAGGCGCTGCTCGGAGTCGACCCACAGGCGCCGCTTCTCGCCCAGGCACCAGTCGACGGCGGCGGCGATCTGGCGGGCGTTGGCGGGCATGGCCCAGTACTGGGGGACGACGCACCAGAACTCCGTTCCGGTCGGCGGGCGGACGGCGTAGTCGACGGCCGGCAGGTAACACGCCCTGCCGCCGCCGGGCGGCTTCTTCCGGACCACGTGGCCGACGTCGATGTGATCCCGGCCGAACAGCTCGTGCAGGGCCGGCAGCGGCCGGGCGGCGGCTTCTGCCTGCTCGTGCGTTTCGATGCGGCCGGTCAGCGGCGCCTGCCGCGGCCGGCGCCAGTTGTCGTACACGCCGGTCTGCTCGGTCGCCAGCACCGCCCCGCCGCCGTCGACGAACGCGGCGATCCGCCCGACCTCCTCGTCCGAGAGGCACTCCACGTCCGGCAGGATCAGCAGCCGGTACCTGACCAGGTCGCCCAGGTGGCCCGCCCAGACCATGTCCCAGGGAATCCGCCGCTCGATGAGCACCTGCTCGAGGGTAATGGCCGACAGGTGCGGCTCGACGCAGTTGTAGCTGAGCGTCTGGCGGTGGCGGAGGACGGCGACTTCCGAGAGCGTCTCGGCGTCGAGCTGGTAGCGCTTGTGGCGGTGATACCAGGCGTTGACCTCGGCGTCGCCGCCGCCGGCGAAGCTGCCGGGGTCGAAGGCGAAGGACTCCGCCAGCTTCACGTCGTCTTTGGAATAGATGATCACGGGCACGCCGGCCGCGCGCGCCTGCTTGTGCTCGCGGATGCGCGTGAGCGTCTGGCCGTTCGGGCCGACACCGGTCGTCCGCGACGACTCGTTGAAGACCAGGTCCATCACGGGGAACTGAATCTCGGCGCTGGTGCCGGTGTGGTACTCGTTGTTGGAGCCGATGGGGTCGCCCAGGTTGGCCTCGACCAGTGCGTCGGGCCGCAGGGAGTGGACGTACTCGACCATCTCCGCCAGTGCCCGGCGCATGCACTCGGTCTTGAAGCGGATCCACTCCTGCTGGAGCGGTACCTGAATGACGCGCTGGAGGACGGCCTGGTTGAAGCGGTTGAACCACGGCGGGTGAGTCTGGGAGAAGTCGTTCCGGCCGAAGCGGGCCATCCCGGCCGAGCGGGTCTCCGGCGTCTGCGGGCCGTACTGGGCGGTCAGGAACTCGCGGAACTTCTCGACGCACGTCGGGCAGCGGCAGGTGTCCGGCTCGGCGTTGTTGTGGGTGTTGTCGAAGTGGATGCCGTCGCAGCCGATCTCCGCGACCGCGTAGGCGAGAATCTCCTTGAGGTAGTCCAGCCAGCCGCGGGCGTTGTAGCAGGGCTTGGCCCGGAAGCACTGGTAACCCACGCCGTAGCTGGCCCAGTGGCCGTGCTCGCCGCGCTGGAGCCAGTCGCGGGCCTCGGGCTTTTCCAGGAAGAGCGTCTCGGGGGTCAGCGAGCCGAAGGTGAAGTAGGCGATCACCTTCATCCCGCGAGCGTGGCACCACTTCACCAGGTCGCGGTTGCGCTCCATCTCCGCCCGCTCGAATTCCCAGCCGTAGCCCTTCCAGAAGTGCGTCCAGATCTGGTTGACCCCGCGGCGGTGGGCCTCGTCGACCAGCGCCTCGCTGTGGCGGTACTCGTATATGGCGTCGACGTTGGTGCCGGCCTTTCCGGCCGACTTGAGGAAGTAGATCGGCTCCCAGATGCCCTGGTAGATCACCCCTTCTTCCCACAACCACTCAGGCGTTCGCGACATGATGCACTCCTCTGGGCAAAGGCCGCCGCCCGGACGCGCGCGGGTTTCCGGCGGACGGACGAACGGGCATGGTAAGGCTGCGGGGGTGCGGTTGGCAACGCTTGGCGGTGCCGCGCCACCGGCGGGGCGGACGGGGCGCGGGTCCGGCTTGTCCTCACGGGGAAACGGAGGAAGTCGTTTCCGGCCGGCGGCGGGCGCGGCGGAGTTCTGCCAGCATGGCCTCATGTTGCTGAGCGTGGCGGTCGCGCAGCAGGCGGAAGTTGCTCAGCTCGATCTGGTGGGTCCAATTCAGCGCTGATGTGGGGCCCCGCATGCGGGCCAGGGCGTCCGCTTCCACGCGGGACAGCGACCAGCCGCAGATCGCCCCGACGACGATCGTGGCCGCCGCCAGGACGGGGATGATGCTGCGGAAAAGCGTCCGCCGGAAATGGGCCAGCCGCCCGCGCAAGTGTCGAAGCCCGGTCAGCTCGTAGATCCCCCAGGCCAGCAGATACGCCGCGATGGCGATGCTGACGGCGACCCCCAGGCGGAAGTCCTTCAGGTCCAGCCCGGCGCGACGAAAATGCCCGAGCTGCCAGCCCGCCAGGTAGACCGCCGCTGCCGAGGACAGCAGCGCACCGGCAATGATGAATGCAAGGCGTTTGCGGAGCTTCAGCGGCGGCGGGACGTCGATGCCGGCCTCGGCGGCCCGGGCCCGCACGGCCGAATACGACATCCCCAAGAGCAGGCCGACCACAACGCCGAACACGATCAGGAATTCCAGCATCAGCCGCTCGGCCATGAAAGGCAGGCCGAAGCCGCGCCCGCCCACAGGCAGGGCGTGGGCGTACACGGCGTACGCCCCCAGCGGCAGGATCACCGCCAGCAGGCAGATTCGCCCCAGCCGCCGCCAGCCGACGAACAGCAGCTTCGGACCGTCGTCACGGCCGCGGCAGCGCAGCACGCCGATCACCGTAATCAAGCCCGCCGCCGCTGCCAGGACAATCACGGCCCCGAGCAGAACAACCAGCGCCAACTGCTCGGCTACGGCGTATTCGGCCGCTCGCATGGGCCCGAGCACCGGGAAGTAGCCCGGCAGCGCGGGAAGGTACTCCCGGTGTGACAGCCCGGCGCGGAGGAGGTCGTCCTGGCTGAGGCGCCTCCCGGCCCACAGCGACCGCCACAACCGATCCTCCGCGTCCAGATCGGCCCGGGCCCGGGCGGCGCGGGCGGGCAGGCCCGGCTCGCCATATACGTTGATCGCATGGCCCAGCGCGTCACTGCGGATGGTTTGAGCGATCAACAGGCCGATCAGCGTCTCGGCGTCCGCGCCCATCTTCGCCGCCAGCATCTCCACCGCCTTGAGCAGTTCGGCGGCCTGCTCGCGCCTGCCCTGGCGGGCCAGTTCGAGCGCGTGGGCCAGGACCGATTTAGCCATGGAACGCATCTCGCCCAGCCGCGGCAGGAACGTGCCGTACCCAAACATCAGCCGCCGCAGATAGTCCGCCAGCCGCGTGGGCTCCGGCAGCAGGCTCAGGCGGTGCTTCAACATGTCCAGGGCGTGATGATCGCACTTGCTCTTGCCCAGTCCCCGCCGAAGCTCCTCCAGCCCGCGGCGAAACCCGGCCGGATCGGTGATCTCAACGCGGCAGCACTTCTTGGTTTCGGTCTTGCCGTGGCGATCTGTCTGCTCGTAGGTGTGGTCGGGGTCCTCGCCGAGCTTGCTGGAAGAGCGGATCAGGACCGTCGCCTTCATGAAGTTGTAGAAGGCGTTGTCCGGATCGATCCGTTCTCCCCGGCTCAGCTCGTCGATGGCCTGGGCGATGATCGCCGGATCACCCTCGTCCAGCTTGTCGCGGACGGTCTCGTCGGTGAGGTAGGCGACGATGTAGTTGGCGTAATAGACGGGGTCGTCCGGCCAGCGGTCGGCAATGGACCTGGCCTTGGCAAGGCGTCCTTCGGCGGCCGCATCGCCACGGAAGATGAACCGCTGCTCGTCGGTGAGCTGCCGGAACGGGAAGCGCCACGGCAGCCATATGCTCGCGGCGATGGCCAGCGTGATCAGGATCGCCCCGGGCAGCAGGGCGGCGCGGGCGGCCCACTTGGCGGCGCGGCGAAAGCGGATCCGCCCGCGATTGGCCTGCCAGAGCTGCTCGGAAAGCTCCGCCTCGTCGCCCAGGGCCTTGACGGCGCTGGCGGCGGCCTCGTCTTCGCCGGCCCCGCCCTGGCGAAACTCCTCGGACGCGTCTTCCAGGTGGGACAGCAGCTCGTTGGCCACGTCCATCCGCAGCTCCGGATCGACCCGCAGCCGGGCGGTGAGACGCTCGATCAGGTCGTCGAAGCCGGACATGATCACGCCCCCGCCAGGAAGGCGTTGACGGCCGTGGAGAACTGCCGCCACTCCTGGCTCCGCCGGGCCAGCTCGGTCAGGCCCCTCTGCGTGATCGAGTAGTATTTCCGCTTCCTCCCGGCGGCCCTGCCGGCCGGGACCTCCCGCCACTCGGCCGAGACGAGCCCCGCGGCCTGGAGCCGGTGCAGGGCCGGATACAGCGTGCCCTCCTTCCACTCCAGCCGCCCGCCCGTGCGGGCGTTCACCACCTTGACCATCTCGTAACCGTACATCGGCCGGTCCTTTAGCAAAGCCAGCACGATCGGCACGACGCTCCCGCGAATCAGGTCCTGCGAAAAGTCCATGTCATTGTCTCCAAGCCGCCCGATGCATTAAGCATCGTTTGTCTATGCTAATTCTACATCGGCTACCGAGGTATTCAAGCGAAAAGTCAGATTTTTCTCGAGAGGGGACGCTACCCTATTTTCGAAGGACCCCGATGCCGGCACCTGTATCCCACTGTGACACCAAGGCGGGGTCTGCCCTCGCACAGAGGGAAAATAGGGTAGCGTCCCCGGCGGGCGTGTGCTTGAGCGTGCGAGGGGGCAACCGCGCGGGGGCGACAGGAAAGTAACTGTCCCAACGATTGTGGGACTTTCCTCGAGCCCCAACCTGTAGGGCTCTGGGCGCCGGCCCAGGGCCAGCAGGTTGTGGCCAGAATGGCCGCCCACACACTTTGGGACAGTTACACAGGAAAAGGTGGGTCGCCGCGGCGACCCAGCCTGCGCCTCGTTCCGATATGGA
>CAYNYF010000098.1:10842-13241 GCA_964401385.1 uncultured Planctomycetaceae bacterium
ACAGGAAAAGGTGGGTCGCCGCGGCGACCCAGCCTGCGCCTCGTTCCGATATGGAAGCGGCGGCCGGGCGATTGACCGGCGCGGCATGGGTCGATACAAAAGGGCCGGAACAGCGCAGGAGAGGAATCAATGCAGATTGTCCTGATACCGGATGAGTACACGGCCGACCCGGCGACGGCGTTCGAGCTGGGCCGGCGCTGGGGGATCGAGCACTTCGAGATCCGCTACGTGTATCGCTGGCGGGTGCCGGTCGGCCCGGCGTGGGTGGCGGACCGCGCGGCCGCGGGCGTGCGGGACTACGGCGTGACGATCACGGCCATCTCGCCGGGGCTGTTCAAGCCGACCATGCGGACCGACGGGTCGACGTGCCCGATCTCGACCGAGACCCCCGACGAGATCCGCCGCCACCTGGACGAGCTGCTGCCGGCGGCCTTCGGCTTTGCCGAGCGGCTGGGCACGCGGAACATCACCGTCTTCGCCCTGCCCCGCCCGGCCGGCGAGGAGGCAATCGACCCGCCGCGGATCGTCGTCGACACGCTGGCGGAGGCGGCCGGGAAGGCGGCGGAGGCGGGCTTCCGGCTGCTGCTGGAAAACGGCGGCGGAAGCTGGGCGGACTCGGCCGAGGCGACCAAAGCGGTGCTCGAGGCCGTCGGCTCCGACGCCCTGCGGCTGACCTGGGACCCGGCCAACGTCACTTACGCCGGGTTCGGCCAGGACCCCGTCGCCGAAGGCTATCCGCTTCTGGCGGCGTTCGTGGCCAACGTCCACGTCAAGGACGTGACCATCGCGGGCGGCAAGCCCGCCTGGACGATGATCGGCGACGGCGTGATCGACTGGGCGGGCCAGCTCCGCCGGCTCCAACAGGACGGCTACCGCGGGCCGCTCACCATCGAGCCGCACCTGCAATACCAGCCCGGCAAAGACCGCGACCTCGTGGCGATGATGGAGCGCTTCCTGGCGCGGCTGCGGGAGATGCTGCCCGCGGGCTGATTCAGGCCTCTTCCATTCTTCGCTCGGCCGTGGGGTATAACACCAGCATCACTGCGTCCTCATCGCCGACGGCAGCCGCGTGGTGGCGGGCGCCCGCTGGAATGATGATGCTGTCCCCGGCGGCCATGGCGAAGACTTCGTCATCGACGGCATGGGTCAGCCGGCCGGAGAGAAGGTGGAGAATTTCCTCGGAGTCGGGGTGCCAGTGCCCGGCGTTCTGCCGGCCGGCCTTGATGACCACCCTGCCGAAGGTAACTTGCCGGGCATTGCCCAGGGCCCCGGAGGCGATCCAGGCAATCTCGCCCCAGTCGAAGGTCAAACGCTCGCCGGCGCCCGCCCGCACGAGGCTGGCCCTGGCTGTGTTTTCCTCGTTCATCGGTATATAATCCTCCGCGGTTGGCAGCCACGAGCCATAACGCACGCGGGCGTCCGCCACGGGCCCATGGTCCGACGAAGTCGCGGGCAATGCAATGCCTTCCGGTCGGCGGGGCCATGCCGGCACGGTGACGATCTGCCGGGGCGTTGGGCGCGGGCGACCGCGACTGGGCGTTGAAAGGGGCAGAGCGATGATGAAGGCCGCGCCAGTTACCGTCCTCATTCTCGGAATCCTGTGGTCAGCCCCCCCCGGAGATGAAGGGGCTTTCTCGGCCGGCGCGGCACCGGCGCCGCCGACGGCAACCCAGCCGGCTTCCGCCCCGGGCGGCCTGTCCGGCCAGATCGCCCGTCGCGTTGACGAGCTGGTGACGTCGATCGGCACGTCGGGGCGCTACAGGGATCGGGTCGCCGCAGAGGCCGAGCTGCTGGAGCTGCACGCCGCCTTCCTCGCCGCCCTGAGAAGCCACCTGGCCCACCCCGACAGAGAGGTCCGGGTCCGCCTGGACCAGGTGCGCAAGCAGATCCTGGCCCAGGCCAGGCTCACGTCGCTGCTGCCGGGGCTGCCGAAAGAGCTTCAGGATAAGCTCCTTCGCTTCCAGCAGGACCGCCCCTTGATTCTCGCCGGCGCCCTGTCCGACGAGAAGGAGGAACGCATCCGGGCGCTGGCGTCGCTGAAAAGGCAGCCGGACCCGAACGCCGAGGGCCTGCTCATCCTGAACCTCCAGACGGAATCGCGGGAGGTCCTGACTGCCGCCGCCCGCGCCGCCGAGAAGCTCGGAGCCGGCTCGCAGTCGCTTGCCGACGCCCTCGCGGCCGTCATGACGGCCCGGGGCCGGGGGTACGATCACTGGGATTGGCAAGACGAAAACTATGCCAGGGGCCCGGGGCCCCGCGTGGCGGCCATGCGCGCCCTGATCGCCGTCTCGGGCAAAGAGGCGGCGCCGAGGCTGCTGGCCGTGCTGCTGGATCGGGAGCACGACAGCGGCAAGGACAAGGCGATCACGGCCGCCCTGACCAAGATGGGAGACAAGCGC
>CAYNYF010000099.1:0-12972 GCA_964401385.1 uncultured Planctomycetaceae bacterium
AAGAAAAGGTGCGTCGCCGCGGCGACGCACCCTACGAGTGTTTGCTTGAGCGTGCCGGGTGTCAACCGCGCGGGGGGGACAGAAAAAGGTGGGTTGCTGCGCAACCCAGCCTACCCCCATCTTGAGCGTGCGCGGGGTCAATCGCCCTGGGGGCGAATCGGGATTGCCCGTTGCCCCCTGGCCGCTGGCGGATAGAATCTCCACGGCCGTAACGTGAACGCAAGCCCACGCGGAAAGGAGCTGACGATGTCGCGCGGATGGATCATGCTGCTGACGGTTTTGCTGGTGCTGCACGCCGGCCGGGGGGTGTCTCTGGCGGACCGGCCGGGGGTGGTCAACGACTGGCTGGTGGCCGGCTATCTCAAGACCCCCGACCCCAACCAGCTTTTGCAGAAACCGTCCGTGGGCGATCCGGCCACGCTCGCCCCGTCGGCGGGCCAGCCGGCCGCGGCCAAGAAATGGCTCAAGCTGCATACCCACACCGGCACGGTGGAATTCCGCGACAATCCCATCGTCACCATCGTCGACAACAGCGTGGTGGTGGCCTTCGTGTACGTGTACTCGCCCAGGATGCAGCCGGCCAAGCTGCTGATGGGGCTCCAGTACGGCGGGTCGGTCTTCCTGAACGGGCACATGGTTCTCTACCTTCCCGGGGGGGCGTCCCTGCGGCCGGACTCCCACCGCGTCGACGTCATCCTGGGCAAGGGCTGGAACCGCCTGCTGGTCAACGTCGCCCGCTATCGCGCCTTTCGCTGGCAGGCGGGCTACGGCGTGCGGATCACCGACCCGGACCTCAAGGCCATCGCCGGCCTGAAGTACTCCATCGAGAACCCCTATCCCGACGGCAAGGCGCGGATGCCGGAGTATGCCCCGCACGTGAGCGTGTACACGGTGGAGCAGTTCGGCACGCACCGCGTGCGGGCGGTCAACCGCACGCCGATCGACCTGAAAGGCGTCGAGCTGATCGTGCGGTCCAAGGCCGGGCGGGAGCTGCTGCGGAAGCGCCTCGGCCTGCTCAAGGGCCACGCCCACCTGGAGGCCGACATCGACGTGGACGAGGTTTTCTTCCAGCGGAACTGGCCGGGGGCGACGGCGGCGGTGCGCTTCGAGGGCGGCGAGGTCTCCGCCCGCGTTGAGCCCATGAAGCTGGAGCAGGCCTACAGCGTCGAGTACGAGACGCCGCACATCCAGCGGATGAAGCCGTGGGCGGCCGGGCGCCCGAGCATCCTGCTTGTGACCAGCGGCCGCAGCCGGCAGGTCGTCGAGCTGATCCAGCGCGGCGACTTCGAGTGGCACTGGGTGCAGACCGGCGCCAAGGACTTCGGCAAGCGGCTGCGCGAGGAGCTGAGGCTGTACAAGTTCGACTGCATCGTCGTGGCCGGGCAGGCTTGGAAGAAGATTCCCGGCCGGCCGCTGCTGGAGAAGCTCATCGACCAGGGCATGGGGGTGGTGTACGTCAACCCGACGGACCTGAGTGCGACAATGGGTGAGTACCTCGGCATCGACGCCGCGGCCGAAGTCCAGAAACACGCCCGAGCGGGGGCGGTGGTAAAGGTCGCCGATCATCCGGTCGTAGCCGGCGTGCCGCTGGCCGCGCTGCCGCCGATCGGCCCGGCCGGGTACAAGATCGACGCCGCCCGCGCCACCGTCGCAGCGAAGGTGGGCGACCGGGCGGTGGTGGCCGTCAGCGAGAAAGGCCGGCGGCGGGCCGTCGTGCTGAACCTCGGCCGCGGGGCGGAGCTGATCTGGCCGATTCGCCGGGAGAATATTCTCGAGCCGCGCCTGCCGACATGGGAGCGGCAGTGGTCGCTTCTCCTCAAGTCCATCATCTGGGCGGCGGGCAAGGACGGCGGCGTGGTCGTCAACTGCGAAGTGCCCGCCGAGATCACGCGCGACGAACTGCGCAAGACCAAGGCGACGATCCGGCTGTCGGGGCTGACCGGACCGCGCCAGACTCTCGCCGTCGTCAGGAGTCGGGGGCTCCAAGGGCAGGAGGCCATGGTCCAGCTCACCCACCTGGGCGACCCGATTGAGATAGGGCTGCCTTCGGGCCTGGAAGCCGGTGAAAACGAGCTGGACGTAAAGGTGCTCGACGCCCACAAGCGGGTCGTCGGCTGGGCGACGGGCGTCTTCACCATCGCCCCGCGCGGCTCGATCGGGAAGATCGCCCTTACCCCGGAAAAGCCCTGCTACCCCGAGTCGGACGAGCTGACCTTCACCGTGCCCGGCAAGGCCGACGCCGACGGGCTGAGGCTGGTCGCCCGCCTAGTGGACAACCGCGGGCGGGAGGTCTGGCGGAAGGAACGGAGCGTCAAGAAGGGCGATTTCAGCGAGACGTTCACGCTGTCGCCGCGGGGGATGGTCACGCCGGTGGGCCGATTCCGCGTCGAGCTGGCCGGCGACGGCCACACCGAGGCGACCGGCGAGAGCATCTTCTTCGTCCGCAAGGAGCTCATCTGGGACAGCTACGAGCCGGTGCTGTGGCTGACGCGCGGCGGCGTGGGCTGGTACTACGACGTCGACTACTTCAAGCTGCTGCGCGAGGTCATGTGGATTCCCAACGGCTGGTGCGCCCGGTTCGGGCCGCGCTCGTCGGCCTATTACCAGATGGTCTACGGCGGGTTCAACCGCGTCGGGTATGAGTCGCTGCACTTCTTCTCCATGAACCACAACTGGACCCAGGCCACCTTCGAGATGCGGCGGCGGAACTTCGCCAAGACCAAGGACATCCGCTGGCTGCACCGCACGCCCGTCGACGCCAAGACAAAGCTGCCGGTGGAGGAGCCCGACTACGCCAAGCTGCCCTACGGCAACAACCCCCACAACAGCTTTCTCCCGTTGGACGATCCGGAATACCTGGAATGGACGAAGAAGAAGATCGCCTCGCAGATCGACCGGGTGAACCTGTTCAACCCCATCATCTACGACCTGATGGACGAGGGCTCCTACACGAGCTACGCCCGGGCGTTTGACTTCGACTTCTCGCCCGTGTCACTGAAGCACTTCCGTATCTGGCTGAAGCAGCAGTACGGCAGCCTGGCGGCCCTCAACAAGGAATGGGAGACCGCCTTCAAGACCTGGGGAGAGGTGATGCCCATGTACACCGAGCAGGTCCGCGCTCGGGCCAAGGGCAAGAAGCTGCCCAACTACGCCCCCTGGGCCGACCACCGCAGGTACAACGACATCGTCTACAACAAGTACATCCAGTTCTGCTCCGACGCCGCCCGGGCCGCCGGCGACGGCGACGCCGTGGTCGGCATCGGCGGCGGGCAGCGGCCCGACCCGTACGGCGGCTGGGACTACTGGCTGGTCACCAACCACTTCACCTGGATCGAGAACTACTTCGCCGACACCAACGAGTACATCCGCTCGTTCAACACGCGCGACCGGCGGCTGAAGGCCTGCCCCGGCACCGACGTGTGGTACTCGGTCATGACCGGCAACAGCGGCTTCTACCGCTGGGTGGACTACGGCCACATCCGCGGCGACTTCTCCCTGCTGCCGCGAGGGGCGGTCACGGCCAGGCAACTGGAGGAGGTCCGCGGGCGCGGCTTCGCCAAGCTGCTGCTGGTGGCCGAGCCCGTCGACGATCCCGTCGGCATCCACTATTCGCAGTCGACCATCCGCGTGTCCTACATCCGCGGCGGGCCCGGAGCGGCCGATCAGTACGGCAACGGCGGGCCGCTGATCGCCAAGCTGGGATTCTATAACCTGCTGGAAGAGCTGGGCTACCAGTACAAGTTCGTCGCCTACGCCCAGGTCGAGGATGGCGAGCTGGCCAAGCAGGGCTACAAGCTGATGATCCTGCCGGAGTCGCTGGCGCTTTCCGAGGAGGAGGTCGCCCAGCTCAAGGCGTGGGTCCGGGCCGGCGGCGTGCTGCTGTGCGACCGCTGGACGGGCGAGTACGACGACCACGGCCGGAAGCTCGAAATCAGCGCCCTGCAAACGGCCTTCGGCATCGACCCCAAGGCGCCGGCCGAGAAGAAGGTCGGCAAGGGCACGGTGATCTACCTGGCCTCGGACTTCCCCTGCCGCTACTGGCACGACCGTAACCCGGCCGACGTGAAGCCGTACTGGGACCGGATGAAGGACGTGCTTAAGAAGGCCGGCCTGGCCGAGCCGCGGGCGAGGATCTACGCCGGCGCCAGCCCGGCGAGGCGGACGGAGATTCGCTACTTCCAGTTGGGCCGGATCCGGTATCACGCTATCGGCGCCGAGGTCGCCGGCAGCTATCGGTTCGTCAGCGCCGAGCCGGGCTATCTCTACGACATGCGCGAGGGCAAGGCCGCCGGCCGGACTACCGCCATCGAGGTCAAGGCCGAGCCGGAATTCCCCGCCCTGGTGGCGTGGTCGCCGTATCGGATCGAGGCCGTCCAGGCCGCGGCCGACAAAGTTGCCGTCGCCGGCGGGCAGAGCGTGAAGATCACCGGGCAGGTCAGGGCGGCGGCCAAGCCCGGCGCCCACGTGCTCAACTTCCGCGTGTACGGCCCGGACGGCGTGGAGCGCCGGCACTACGGCAATACGCTGGTGGCCGAGGGCGGCGCGGCCGCGCTGACGTTCCAGACGGCCCTGAACGAGCCCAAGGGAAAATGGACCGTGAAGGTGGCCGACCTCGCCAGCGGCATCGTCGGCGAGGCGACCTTCGAGGTGAAGTAGACAAAGGGGTCAGGTACCTTTTCCAACATTGCAGCACGGCGGGGACGGCTGGCTCAAGGGTACGGCTGGGCGGAGACAAAGGGGTCAGGTACCTTTTCGAACATTGCAGCACGGCGGGGACGGCTGGCTCAAGGGTACGGCTGGGCGGTTGGGGCTGTTTTGCGGGCCGCGCCCCCGCGGCCGGGCGAGAAAGGATTGCCCCCATGCCACGAACGCGGCCTAAAAAAGTACCTGACCCCTTTGTTTCTTTGTTTCCGAACGCGGCCTAAAAAAGTACCTGACCCCTTTGTTTCTGACCCCTTTGTTTGCGGGAGTGATGGCAATGGGCAAGACGTGGTCGGTCCGTAACGGGAAGCTGCAACTGCTGCTGGATGAGAAGAGGCTGTCGGTGACGGTGCGGATGGGGCGGGGGGCGTGGAGCACCGCCGGCGCCGGGCCGAAGGAGATCGCAATCTCCTCCGGGGACGAGGCGGCCGCCATGCCGCTGGCCGCGGCCGGGAAGAAGAAGATTTCCCCGTACCACTCCGGCACGGCCGTGGGCTTTCGCGTGGACGTCGGCGGCTTTGGCAACTCCGACCTGGCCCTGACGCTGCTGGTCCTGCTGGACCTGAAGTATCCCGAGCTGACCGTCCACGTCTCCGCCCGGGAGCCGGAGGCTTGCTTCGGGCATCTCCGCTGGCCGGGGCCGATGCAGCCGCCGCCCGGGGCCGACGCGACCACGGCCATCCCCATCAAACAGGGCGCGCTGCTGCCCGGCGACTGGGGGCGGGAATTCCAGCTCGTCCACAACGTCAACGGCGGCGGGGCGATGTACATGCCCTGGTGGGGCCAGTACACCGCCGACGGCGGCTACCTCGCCGTCGTCGAGACCGTCGCCGACGCGAGCGTGGTCGTGGACCATCCCGCCGGCGGGCCGACGTCCGTCGGCGTGCAGTGGGACCCGAGCCTGGGGAGGTTCGCTTCCGCCCGCCGCATGCGGTACCTCTTCGGCGCCCCGTGCGAGTTCGTCACGCTGGCCAGGGCCTACCGCAACCACGTGCTCTCGCGGGGGCGGTTCGTCAGCCTCACCGAGAAGGTCGCGCGGACGCCGGCGGTGGCGTCGCTGATCGCCGCTCCGCTGGTCCACACCAGCATCCTCACTCACATCCAGCCGGCCAGCCGCTACTACGATCGGGACGACCCGGCCCGCAATCACCGGCTGGTCAGCTTCGCCCGCCGCACCGCCCAGCTCCGGCGGCTCAGAGCCCGCGGCCTCGAGCGCGCCCTGGTTCACCTGGACGGCTGGGGCGTTCGCGGCTACGACAACCTCCACCCGGACATCCTGCCGCCGTGCCCGGAGGCGGGCGGCTGGGACGGCCTGCGGGAGCTGGGGCGGGCCTGCCGCGAGCTGGGCTACAAGCTCATCCTGCACGACCAGTACCGCGACTACTTTCTCGACGCCGCCAGCTTCGACCTGCGCCACGCGGTGCACGACGCACGCGGCGATGTCCCCCAGCACGCCATCTGGTACGGGGGCCGGCAGGCGCTGCTGTGCGCGGCCGTGGCCTGCGACTACGTCCGGCGGAACTACGACGAGATCGCGGCCCACGGCATCCCCATCGACGGGGCGTACCTGGACGTGTTCGCCTCGGTGGACCCGGACGAGTGCTTCAGCCCGGAGCACCCGATGACGCGCGAGCAGTGCATGTGGCATCGCTGCCGCTGCTTCGGGCTGATCCGCTCCCGCGGCGGCATCATCAGCTCGGAGGAGCCGATGGACTTCGCCGTGCCGCACATCGACCTGGTGCACTGGGGGCCGTACCCGTCTTATCCTGACCTTCACGGGCGCGGGCCGGCATTGGGCACGCCGGTGCCGCTGCTGAATCTGGTGTATCACGATTCGGTCATCGTGCCGTGGATGCTCGGCCGCGGCCGCGACGCCTGGGGGCCGGAAACCGACGACGGCGCCGCCCAGGCGGCGCTGAACGGTGCAATGCCCTACCTGAACATCGACGCCGACGACGCGGAGTTGCAGGAATGCCTGCGCCTCTGCCGGCTGCACCAGCGCGTGGGGCGGCAGGAGCTGATCGGCCACGAGCTGCTGGACGCGGCCGGGCGGCGGCGGAGGTCGGTCTTTGCCGATGGAACCGTGGTGGAGGCCGACCTGGACAGCGGCGCGTGGACCTGCCCGGACCTGCCGGAGCCGTAGCTCCGTTGCGCAGAAATCCACCTTTTCCTTTCTTAACCGCGCGCTCACACGCGCTTCGGGGCGGACAGCAGCCGGCGCAGGATCTCACCGCGCCAGGAGGGCTCCTCCGGACGGGCGCAGGCCCACTGGTGCGGCCCTCCGCCGTCGGGGGAAAACCGCAGGCAGCCGGCCTCGGCGTCGGCCTCGATCCGCCCCCGGCGAAGCTCGATCCTGTCGGCGGCCAGCAGCGACGCCGGCACCATGACGTCGCAGGTGGAGGCGGAGGTGACGTCCTGGATCGTCCGCACGGACGGGTCCTGCCCGCGCTTGTTCCGTTTCATCAGGACGATCAGGTCCAGCAGCAGCTCGGCCGAGGGCAGGCCGCTGGCGGCCAGGGCGTCGAACTCGGCCCGCTTCAGGCTGTTGCGTCTCCCGAGCGCGTTCCCACTAACGATCGTCCACGGCACGCCCGAGAGGGCGATGGCTGCTGCGGCGAGCACGTCATAGGCGACGTTCCAGTCCAGGCCGCGACTGCGGGCGGGCAGGGCCGCCCCGGCCCCCGAGACCACGCCGGCCATCTGATCGGCTAGGCCCGGCTCGGCGCACAGGGCGGCCGCGACGTTCGTCATCGCCCCGAGGGTGATGACCGTCACCTCGCCGGGATGTCGCCGCACGCAATCGGCGATGAACTGGTGGGCGTCCCTGGCATCATCGCCCACGGGCGGCCCCGCGACCACGGCCGCCCGCTGCGAGCACGGCTCGGGGACGGTGCCGGGGAACCATTCGAACCCCAGCGGGCGCTCGAAGCCCATCCGCACGGGAATGTCGTCCCGCCCCCAGGATCGCGTCAGCTTGCGGGCGATTTTGGCTCGCGTCTCCACGTCGCCGTAGACGACCGTCACGCCGAGGATGTCTAGCTCCGGGCAGCCCAGGGCGAAGGCCAGGGCGATGGCGTCGTCGATGTCGTCCCCGATGTCGGTGTCGATGATGACCTTCGTCTTTGTCCGCCGTGCGGCCACGCTGTCTCCTCATTCTGTGGCCCGCGTGCATCCAATGGCTTCGGGCATGCAGTTGGGCGCGACGGGGCATTATAGTGGTGGCCCGCCGCGGCGGGCCAGCCTACGCCTTGTCGACCAGGATGCCCCAAAAAACCTGCGGCGAGATTGGCCACTTGGTAGGGCGGGGCTACGGCCCCGCGGAAGCCCGCCATCTTTCCTGCGGCGGGCCGGTAGGCCCGCCCTACGTTGGCTGCATGCCTACGCGGCTTTGCTGTCGTTCGCGTTGCCCGGCCTTCGCAGCCGAAGCGTCTGCTTCGGCGGAGTAGGCTTCGCGGCTTGAGAGGAAAAGGTGGCCCGCCGCGGCGGGCCAGCCTACGCCTTGTCGACCAGGATGCCCCAAGAAACCTGTGGCGAGATTGGTCAGTTAACACGAGACACGGGCCGGGGCAGTCGGTATATTCCCGCGGAAATACGGCGGCCTCGGCGCGCCGAGCGCCGCCGACGCCGCGTTGAAGTCGTGCGTATTATGCTGGAGGAGCGTTGCTGATGTCTGAGTTGCGGATAGAAGAGTTCGTGATGCCGGCGGCGAGGCTGGGCCCGCCGAGCCCTCTGGTGCCCTTCGTAATCAATACGGCCAATCTGGTCACCAAGGACATGATTGCTTCCGACATTCCCGAAGAGGACACCCGATACATCGGCTACGGCTACGTCGACGGCTGCCTGCCGTACCAGGTGCAGGACGACTATGATCGCCGCCGCCGGCCGCGGGCGTTCCACGTCGCGGTGCTCGAAAACGAGACGCTGAAGGCGACCTTCCTGCTGGAGCTGGGCGGGCGGCTGTGGTCGCTGGTGCACAAGCCCGACGGGCGCGAGCTGCTGTTCGTCAACCCGGTCTTCCAGCCGGGCAACCTGGGCATCCGCGACGCCTGGTTCAGCGGCGGGGTGGAGTGGAACTTCTGCTGGATCGGCCACACGCCCATGACCTGCTCGCCCCTGTTCGCCGGCCGGGCGGCCCTGGACGACGGCACGCCGGTGCTGCGGCTGTGGGAGTGGGAGCGGGTCCGCCGGATGCCCTACCAGATCGACGCGTACCTGCCCGACGGCTCGCCGGCGCTGTTCGTGCGCGTGCGGCTGGTCAATGCCGACGACCGCACGGTGCCGGTGTACTGGTGGTCCAACATCGCCGTCACCGAGACGCCGGACACGCGCGTCCTGGCGGCGGTGGACTCGACCTACAACTTCGGCTACGACGGCAAGATGTCGATCAAGCCCTTTCCCTTTCGCGGCGACAGCGATCGCAGCTACCCCACCAACAGCCCCCGCGCCGGCGACTACTTCTTCCGGATTCCGTCGGGGCAGTATCCCTGGGTGGCGTCGGTGGAGGCCGACGGCCGGGGCATGTTCCACTCCTCCAGCAGCCGCATGCTCGGGCGGAAGGTCTGGGTCTTCGGCATGAGCCCCGGCGGGCGGCAGTGGCAGAACTTTCTCAACACGCCCGGGCACGCCTACATCGAGATCCAGGGCGGGCTGACGCGCATCCAGTCCGAGTGCGTGCCCATGCCGCCGCACGCCGAATGGGACTGGCTGGAGGCGTACGGCTCGGTGCACGCCGACCCGAAAGTGACGCGCGGGTCCGACTGGCCGGCGGCGTGGCGGGCCGTCCAGGACGACATCCGGGAGACGGTCTCCTTCGAACGGATCGAGCAGGAGCTGGCCCGCACCAAAGCCATGGCCGAGCGCCCGCCGCTGGAGATTCTCAACCACGGCGCCGGCTGGGGGGCGCTGGAGCGGCATCGGCGGCGGAAAGCCGGCGAGCCGGATTCCGCGCCGGCTTCACTGGTATTCGACGATGAAAGCCTGACCGACGAGCAGGCGCCCTGGCTGGAGCTGCTGCGAACCGGCCGGTTCCCGGAAACGCCGACCGAGCCCCCGCCGGCGGGCTACATGACGCAGGCCGAGTGGCGGCAGATGCTGGAGGAGTCCGTCAACGCCGGCCGCAGCGACCACTGGCTGGCGTGGCTGCACCTGGGAATCGCCTACTTGGCGGAGAAGCGCTTCGACGAGGCGCGGGCCGCCTGGGAGAAGTCGCTGGCGCGTCGGCCCTCGGCCTTGGCGTATCGGCACCTGGCCGCGCTGGCCGCCGTGCTGGAGGACCACCAGGAGGCGTCCCGCCGCTACCTCCAGGCGGTGGAGCTGGCCCCAGACAGCGCCCGCCTGGCGGCCGAGTGCGCCAGGTCGCTGATCGCCGCCGACCAGCCGCGCAAATGGCTGGAGGTGGTCGAAACGCTGGACCCGTCCGTTCGGAACGTCGGCCGCATCCGCCTGCTGGAGGCCCAGGCGGCCCTGGCCGTGGACGATCTCGACCGCGCCGGCTCCGTCCTTGAGAATGACATGGTCATCACGGACGTCCGCGAGGGCGAGGCCGGCCCGGCCCACCTGTGGTATGCGTATCAGGCCAAGCGGCTGGCCGCGGCCGAGGGCGTGCCCGTGGACGAAGAGATCGAGAAGCGCGCCCGGCGCGAGTTCCCCCCGCCGGCGTATCTGGACTACCGCCTGGGCGGATGACGGCCGCGCTCACGCCGGAGACGCCCCGCCCTGCGCCGCCGCGAGCATGCCCTGGGGCAAATGGACAATTCCGACGGCGGCTACAAGGAGATTCAAGTTCGACAGCACAAGTTGCTACGCCGGTAGGCATCTGTCGCCATGACCCCAGCGTTGAGCTCAGGGGCGCCCGTCAGCGTGTCCCCTGCAGCGACTGATTAGCGACTTTCCCTTTTTCATATTCAGCCTTCAGCAACGGCCCTAATATCTTATTGATACCGGGACACCGGAAGGCATCGTCGAAGGCTTCCTCGAAGTGACAACGATCAGTCACATTCACGAGGAGCTCAGCCACTGGAACCGTTGACTGAGCATCTGTATAGAACCGGAGCTTTCGAAATCCAGATGCCGCCCAAGTTTTGTAGGGACGTGACTGATAGATCGTGTCCCATATCTCTTGAATTAGGAACTCTGCTGTGATTGTCACTTGAATGTCACCGCCATAACCGCCCTCGCTGCCAATAAGGATAATTCTTCGGGTGCTGGCATCCGACACCCCCCGCTTCGCCAACTTCTTCACGAGCGCCGGACGAAGATCGAGGCGAGTCGATGTCAATTGGCACCCTGCCGGCATTGGAAGGCATGCAACAAAGATGAGTTTCTTCATGTCTTCTTCCTCCCGCTAACAATGTTTAGACAGATTCGCCTGGGCGGCATGGTATGGCCGCCGGCGGAGGCAGACAATTCCAATATACTTGAGGATTTCCGCTGGCGGACTCCGCGGCCGGCCGTAACCTACCGGCGTCGGAAAGGCCCGTCGCGGGCGGCGGCGAAGGAGGCGGAGCATGCGAGAGAAGGTGGTTCTGATCGGGGCGGGCAGCGCCATGTTCACGCGCGGGCTCATCGCCGACCTGATCGGACGCGGCTGGGAGTGCGACCTGGCGCTGGTGGACACCGGCCCCGAGGCCCTGGCGGTGGGTTCGATCGAGGCGGCCGCTCCCCTGGCCGACGAATTGCTGGCGGCCCAGGCCGAATACCTGGCGCGGTTCCACCGGCGAAGCCCATGAGTGATCCGGAGGCGGCAAGGTGAGTCAGGGGCAGCGGGAATCGGCGGCTTCCGGCGGGCCGGTATCGCGGCCCACGGCCGACGGGCCAATCGTCGTGCCGGGCGCGATCCGGCCGGTGCGAGCGGGCAGGCCCAGCCGGCGGCGGCTGCTGTTCGCCGGCGTCACCATGCTGCTGTGGACGATTCCCCAGGTCCGGGGCATCCTCTCAGTCTTCCGCGATACGCTGCAATCGCACTTCGCCATCTCCATCGACGAGTTCGGGCTGATGATCAGCATCGGCGCCATCCCCGGCATGTTGGGGGCGGTGCTCGGGGGCAGGCTGGTCGACCGCCGCGGCCCGCGGGTGGTGCTGCGCGTGTGTCTTTTCGGGGCCGGGGTGGGCATGGCGATGGCGGCCCTGGCCGGCGAATGGATCTACCTGCTGATCGCCCTGGGCGTCACGGCCGGGTTCAGCTCGCCAATGTGGATCGCCGCCCAGTCCTACCTGGTGCGGCTCTTTCCGCGGCGCCGCCGGCGGGTGCTGTCGCTGAGCCTGGTCGCCATGAGCATCACCGGCGTGGCCGTGCCGCTGCTGGCCGAGGGCCTGCTGCACCTGCGGCGGACGCACCCGTCGGTGAGCTTCAGCCACATCCTGCACATTCCCTTTGCCGCCGCGGCCGCGGTGTTGCTGCTGGCGGTGCCGCTGTACCGTCGCAAGAAGGCGCTGGGCGCGGCCGCGGGCGCGCCCTCGCCCGCCGGCCCGGCACCCGTCCGCCGGCCCCTGGACAAGAGCGCGCTGCTGCTGGTGGCAATGATGGTGGTCCACGCCACGTGCGACTCCTCGGCCATGATGTGGATGCCGCGCGTGCTGGGAAGCAGCAGCTACGCCGAGCGCCCCTTGCTTCCGGGGGTGGTGACGGCGGGCTTCTCGCTGGCGTACGTGCTGGCCCGCGGGCTGCTGAGCGTCCTGCCGGAGCAGTGGGGCAGGCGGGCGATGCTGATCGCCCCCGGCGTGGTCGGCAGCGCCGTCCTGCTGGCGGGCATCCTTTCGCGGAGCCAGGCGGTCACGGCGGTCTGCTACGTGGTGGGGGGGTTCTGCTGGTCGTTTGAGTTTCCCGCGATCCTGTCCACCCTGGCCGGCAGCGACGGCCGGCGCTTCGGCTCGACCTTGGGGCTGCTGTGGGTGGGGTCGGGGCTGGGGACGTTCGCCCTGGCCAACACCATGGGCCTGCTGGCCAGGTCCCTGGGCGATGCGTCGCTGTGGATGATCCTGATCCTGCCGGCGGCGGGATTTCCGCTGGTGAGCCTGGGCGGGGCGATATGGGTTTGGCGCTTCGGCCGCGGCGGGGCGGGGCCGGAGGCGCCGGGGGCGAGCGCAAAGGAGCAGTCCGAATGATTCTGGGCGAGTACTGGAAGCTGCACGACGACGCGACGATCCAGAAGATCGACGCCGCGGCCGTGGGCTACACCGACTGCAAGCGGCCGGGGCTGGAAAGAAAGGGGACAGGCTTGCTCCGTAGAAAACCCCTCATGCGGCCAAGGTTGACGGTTCGCTCGGCGCATA
>CAYNYF010000100.1:0-12714 GCA_964401385.1 uncultured Planctomycetaceae bacterium
ATTCGATGAAGCCATTCACGATACTCACTCACAACGCCTTCTGGTTCCAAGGGGTCCCATTCCCGACGGACATGCCTCCGGAGGCTGATATTGAAATCGTAAGGCGGCTATGCGCAATCTATCGAAAGATCAATCCGGACGTCATCTGCCTACAGGAGATTCAGAACCAGGAAACATTCCAGGTGGTTTCCGAGCATCTGGGATTGTCAGGATGTTACTGCCAAGGTAATGAGCTACCTCAATATGGCGGGGCTGTGTTCTGGCATCCCCACCGCGGGCGGCAAATCCAAAACTCGCATGGGTCCACGGCCAAGACACAAAGGATGTGGCAGATCGCCGAAGTGGATGGAACCGCCCGCCGCCTGCGAATATGCAATGTTCATCTGCCTTCGGGACGCCAACTTGGCCCCGAGCAAGCAGCTTCGCGGCGTGTGGCCGAGCTTCTGGAATCAATCCGGAGTTGTGAAGTGCAGCCGGATGTAATCGCAGGAGATTTTAACGAGCGACCCAATGGACCTGCGAGCAAATGCCTGGAAGGACGTGGCTATGTCGATTCGGCCGTACTCTCGGATTGTGCAGACGTTCCCACGAATATCGGCAGGGAACGCGGTGATTACATCTGGATCAAGAAAGAGTTGAGCGATTGTTTCTTGGACTATGGCGTTCCAGAAAAGAGAGAACTTGCGTGCGCCGACGCGGGCAAACAATATCTCAGCGACCATCTTCCTTTATGGATAACCATGGAGCATTAATCGATGAGATTTGATTGCGTTTTCTTCGACTCCGGCGGGACGCTTTTCGGCTCCGGGGCGGGTTCGGTTACGCCGCCGGATCAAGTCGCGTCGGAGAATACGAGACGTGTACATGCCCTGTTGAGCGGAATGGGTGTGAACCTTGATTTCGGCCGTCTCCAGAAGACGATCACCCACCAGGAGGAAGTCTGTCGGCAGAGCTTGGGAAAATCATATAACTTCTTCCGACTGATGCAGGCTGTAGTAGACGAACTCCATCTTCCGCTTGGCACGGAAGCGGCCGCATGCCTGGCTGACGCCTACGCAGGGCCTCGATACGCATCGTGGCTGTTCCCCGGGACAGAACATGCCCTTCGCACGCTTAGCGAAAACGGTCACATTCTGGGAATCATCGCCAATACCGCCTGGCCGGGCTTCTGCATGGATCGAGCTTTTGCCGGGGTAGGGCTTCTACCCTTTCTCAGTATTCGGGTCTATTCGGGCGACATTGGCATCGAGAAGCCCGACCCCGCCATTTTTCGACTCGCCGAGCGAATTGGGGGATTGGAAGGAAAGCGTATTCTATACGTGGGCGATGATGTGGAGAATGATATCAAGGGAGCGGCGGCAGTAGGATGGTCAACGGCATTTCGACGAGGAAGCCACGCTACAACGGCGGGGCCGGCGGATGTCGAGTTCGACCACATCTCAGAGGTCGTTCGTTACTGCCTGGGCCGATGAAAAGATGTCACATGGCAATGACAACACATCGGGCGGCAAGGCGCCTCAGCGGACGCGGACAAGCCCCCCGCCTGACGCATCACGTTAGGCCGCATAAGGACAAACATGATTGCGATCAAACCGCATCACTTCGTGGACATCGTCACGGCGTTGGGAGACGGGCGTACGGAGTTCCATCCTCATCCCTACGGGCACGCTGTGCATAGCGTTGCCCGGGAACTCCTTGCGAATCGGGACGTCGACCTCCGTATCGAACTAGGGGCTGATGATATCTGCCGGCCCTGCCACCACAATATCGACGGGCTCTGTGATGACACCATCGACACCTCGTTCAGACCGCAAGCTCCCAAGTCGAAGCGAGAATACAATCTCCTCATCGACCAGCGTTGGTGTGAACGACTTGGCCTCCGACAAGACGACCAATTGACAGCCCGTGAACTGTGTCTGCGCATTCGACACTGTGCCGACGCCATCGAGGATATTTACCGGGAGATTCCCTCTGACAGAACTGCACAAAGGCAGGCCAAGCTGCAAAGGGGAATCGCCAAGTTCCTGGAAGCCCCATGAGCATCTTTTCAACCAGAAGGCTTCAACCGTAGAAGCCAGCCGAACAAGACGGCTTGAGGCGACGGTTGAAAGCGCGCCTCAGCCGCAGCGTTCGGCTTGAGCAGATGTTACGGGTCCGCTTCGTCTGGTGCGGTGCCGGAGAAAAACGCAGATGTCATACATCACTAGGCTGGCCGTCCTGATCTCATCAACTGTCGTTCCGCTGGCGGCCGCGACGCTCCACGCCGAGCCGCCCGAGCCGTACCGGCTGGACAACGGGCTGACCGTCATCCTGCGCCCCGTATCCGAGGCGAAGCAGGTGGCGGTCGTGGTGCTCTTCAATCTGGGCGGCGACCACGATCCGCCGGGCAGCTCCGGCAGGGCGCACTTGCTGGAGCACCTGTACTGCACCGCGGCCGCGGGCGACACCCCGGCACGCAACTTCATGCAGATCCAGAGGCGCTACGCCGCGGGGTCCAACTACCAGACGGGCTTCGGCTTCACCGTTCTGGCGGGGGTGGTCACACCCGAACAGGTGGCGGCGGAGCTGATGGACGCGGCCGCCCGCATGAGCGCCCTGCGGATCACTGACGCGGACCTCAAGCGCGAGGTGCCACGCGTGCTGCAAGAGCTGAGGAACATGTATGGCGGCATCCCTTCGCTGGCCGGCATCAACCACGTCCGCATGCGGCTGCACCCGATCTCCCAGGGCGGGCGCCCCGGCGGCAAGGCCGAGCACGTCAAGGCGATCACCCTCGATGAACTGCGGAAGCTCTGGCGGGACCACTACAAGCCGAACAACGCCATCCTTGTCTTGGCGGGGAAGTTCGAGGTCGCCGAGGTCCGGAAGGTGATCCAGCAGCGCTTCGGCCGGATTCCCGCCGGCAAGGCGCCGCCACCGAAGCCGCCCAAACCAGAGGCCAAGACGGGCACGACCCAACACATCAAGGTGAAGCCCATCGTACCGAACGCGACCGGAGTCGTCAGCATCGGCTACGCGGCACCCCTGCCGGGAAGCAAGGACTACGCGCCGTTCCTGGTGGTCTTCTCGCGATTGGCGGCGCTCAGCCAAGGGAGCTTCCGGCCGGGCCAGGTCCCGCCGCTGTACTACCCGATGCTGGACGATCCCACGACGATTGTGCTCCAGGCCCCCCTGCCGGCCGGGAAGGACGCCCGGCCCGTGCTGAAGCAACTCGATCAGCGCCTGCGGGCCGCACTGACGCCGAAGCTCACGCCTTTCGATAAACTGCGAACGGTCAACTCAATGGCGATGTTCCTGGGCACGGCTGATGTGCCGGACGCCATGTGGACGCGGAACATCTACGGCCTGGCATTCAGTGTTGGCCGGCGGTATCAACTGAAGATCGACGGTAAGCAGTTGCGTGCGGCGATCCAGGGCGCCACCGACGCCGACATGCGGCGCTTGGCGATAAGCGTGTTTTCCACAGCCAAACGCATCGCCGTCGTCGTCGAGGTAGACAAGTAGGCAGACAGGCCGGGCCGCCGCGCTGTAAGGTTGGCTGCTCTATGATTGCCTATCACGGCACAACGCGGAGGCGGGCGAGGACCATCTTCGATGAAGGCTTCCTGCCGCTGCCGCCGTCGCGGCGCGTCTGGTTCGCAGAACGCCGCGGCTATGCAATGGGCCGCGCCAGGACGCAGGCAAGGCGGACCCAGGACGAACCCGTGGTCCTCGCCTGCGACCTCGACCTCGACCAGATCCGCCGACAAATGGGCGCAAAGGGGGTGGTCCACAGGAAGGGAGTCATCGCCGTCGACGGGGCGGTGTCCGTTCAGGTGCTGCGTGGCTACCCGTACGCCGACACGCCGACGATTCCCGCCGAGGTGGCCGCCTGGCTGGAGGCCCTGCTTGGCCTGAAGCCGCCGGACACCGTGAAGCCGAATCACCCGGGCCTGGCCCGGCTGTCGCGCTGGATCAACTACCGGATTGCCTCTGAGCCGGAGCGGAGGCTTGGCAGCTCCGAGCTGATCGAGAAGGCGAGGAAGTGGCTGCCCGAGCACCTCGTCGGCATCCGCCTGACGCCGGAGAGGCTGCGCGGGCAGCGGCGCGTCGGATTCGCCGATTATCAGGTCGACGCGCAGGCCCCGAAGCCGGACCCGCGCGAGCCGGAGGCGCTCGACTGCCTGGACTCCGCTGAAGGCGAGCAGCGCGTGCGCGGCCTGGGCCTTCTTGCCGAGATCGGCGATCCGGACCTGTTCGACTGGTGCGCGATGTTCCTTGAGGACGAGGACGTGGCGGTGCGGGTGACCGCGCTTCGCAGGATGCTCCAGTGCAGGGATCCCGTCCCGGAAGTGATCGAGCCGTCCGTCGCTTCGGAAGACCGGCGCGTGCGGGCCGCGGCAATCGCCGTCCTGGCCAAGCACGCGGGACAGGACGCCCCGCGCTGGATCGAACGGGGTCTTCGCGATCCCGAGCCGTGTGTCCGGACGGAGGCCGTGCGCTTTCTCGATCGGCTCGACCCGCGTCGCCACCGGGCACTCTTCGAGCTGGCGCGTCACGACCCCAACCCCGACATAGCCGCAAGGGCGCGCAAGGGCCTGCTGAGCAAACGCGGTTCAATATGAACGCCCGCGAACAGGCCCGCGGAAGCCGACCAGGAGAGCCTGCGGCCTTCCGCGCAGCCGCGCGGAAACAGCTCAACCGCCGCAGGATCCAAGTCGATCATACCTCGACAGGTTAAATGCCCAGGCGGAGGATGGGTCCGATAATGCGCGGGAGTTCGGCTCGCCACAGAGCCGGGGCGCATCCGGAAAGGGAGGTAATCCGTGAGCAACCTGGAGAGTGAGTTCAGCGGGGAAGGCCAGTCGTATCCCCAACAGGCCGCCCGCCCCGGGGGGGCCACCGCCGCGGCGAATCAGAACCTCGCGCTCAGCGCCCTGGGAGCGGCCGTGGGCGCCGGCTTCGGCGGGCTGATCTGGTTCGGCATGGCCTATCTCTCCGGCATGGAGTTCGCCATGGTGGCGGCGCTGGTGGGGGCCATGGCCGGCTGGGGGGCGGTCTGGCTGGGCAAGACCCGCACCGAGGCGGTGGGAGGCATCGCCGCCCTGGTCGGCTTGATCGGCATCTTCATCGCCAGCTACGCCGCCTATCACCACGGCATGCACGTGGAGCTGGCAAAGGCCCAGTTTCGCAACGACTTCTACTACGCCCAGACCATCGAGAACCCGGACTTCGACCACATGTCCGCGCCCGAGAAGGAGGCCCTGTTCGAGAAGGCCTATCAGGGGGCCCTGGCGAAGGACCCCGGCTACTGGGGCAGCCTGAAGGAAGACCCCTTGGGGCTGGCCATGATGGTCCTCTTCGGCGGCTTCGGCGTGTACTACGCCTTCCGCGTCGGCTCCGGCATCACCCGCGAGGGCTCCTTCTGGTAAGGGCTGCCCGGGCCCAGCGGCGCTACTCGTAGCCCGGCAGGAACTCGGCCTGCACGGCGAACATCTCTTCCACGCAGGCCCGCGCCCGCGGCAGGGAGTTGGTCAGCGGGTCGGCCACCAGGCATTGCAGGGCGAGCTTCCGGGACTTTTGCAGGGCGGCGTCGGCCAGCAGCTCATAGTAAGCGCAGCGGGCCGCCACCAGCCCCACCACCGCCTCCGGCAGCGGACCGACCTTGAGCCCGCGGATGCCGTTGGCGTCGGCGATGGCCGGCACCTCCACGATCGCGTGCTCCGGCAGGTTGCTCACCAGGGACTCGTTGGGGATGTTGGCGTAATGCAGCGTCCGGCCGTTGTACCACATCGACAGCAGCATGCGCACGGCCTCGCCGGCGGCCTCGGCCGGCTTGTGCCCGAGAGGCTGCTTTCCCTGGCTCTGCGCCTTCAGGTCGGACCGGAGCTTCCGCTCCATCTCCAGCCGCTCGTCGAAGTCGTGGCCGGAGCGGAAGGAATATCGGCCCTCCTCCTCGCGGCCGTCGTCGTCGGGGCCGTAGAAGTACGGGAAGAACTCGGCCACGTGGTTGGCCCCGGGCATGGGCCAGCACCCGAAGATCTCCATCAGCTCCACGCTGGAGCCGTAGTACTTGCCGGTGTGCTCGGCCCGCATCTTCGCCTTGAACTGCTCGGTGAAGTCCTCGCCGTCGACGAGGATCTTCAGCGCCCAGACCCAGTGGTTCAGCCCGGCCGAGATCACCTCCACCCTCTCCGGCTCGATCTCCAGGAAGCGGGCGACTTGCTTCGGCAGGAAGCCGGCCGTGCACAGCCCCACGATCTTCACGCCGGTGGCCTTCTTCACCGCCCGGCAGATGCCGGCCATCGGGTTGGAGTAGTTGATCACCCAGGCGTCGGGGCAGAGCTGCTCGACGTCGCGGCAGATGTCGATCAGCGGCGGGATCAGCCGCAGCCCGCGGAAGAGCCCCCCCGGACCCACGGTGTCGACCGAATGCCCGTAGTAGCCGTGCTTGGCGGGGATCTCCTCGTCCTGGCGCCAGGTTTTCACCCCGCCGACGGCGATGGTGGTCAGGACGAAGTCGGCCCCGGCCAGGGCTTCCCGGCGGTCCGGCGTGCCGGTCACCTTGGTCTTCCTGCCCCACTCGGCGGCCATCCGCCGCCCGAGGGCGGCCATGATCTCCACGCCGGCCTGGTCGATGTCGACCAGGGCCAGCTCGGCCCCGTCCAGCTTGTCGCTGCCCACCAGGTCGGCCAGCAGGCCGCTGAAGCTGGAGCTGGCCGCGCCGATCACCACGATTTTCGGCGGTCTCGCTCTGTTCATGTCACGTCCCTTCCCGGCGTGCCCGGGCTGTGAGAACCTCAATCGAGATAAATCCTGCCTTCGCTCAGCGACGGGCCGCGGGGCGGGCGGAGCCACGCCGGCTTGAGCGTCCACGTCTGGCACCTGGCCTGCTCGGCCACCCTCTCGCAGCTAAACTCCAGCGAGTAGGGCCAGTGCTCGCCCAGGGAGCGGCGGACCCAGGCGTCGACCCTCATGGCCGCGTCCGGATACCGCGGGGCGGTCGGCACCCGCAGCCTTTCGTACTTCTCGGATCGGGCCAGGGCCAGATACGCCCGCCCAGCGACGACGGCCAACTGCCCCACGCCGACGCGGACGCCGCCGGTGTGCACGTTGGCCGGCAGGAAGCCGTCCGAGCGGACCGCCTGCACCAGCTCCCGGCACATGGTCACCAGTTCGTCGTGGCCGACCGTGTCGGCCTCCCGGGCCAGGGCCGGCAGCGACCGCGGGCCCAGCACGTCGCGGCGGGCGAGAGCGTACGGCACGTTGCCGCTCTCGTCGGCGCTGACGATCGACTCGGCCAGGCCGCACAGCAGCTCGGCCGGGGAAAAGGTGCGGTGCAGCACGGGCTTGCCCGCCTGCCGAAGCTGCTCGGCGTAGGCCGTCAGCTCGTCCCGGCGGATGTCGCCCGGCTGCGCCGAGAACAGCCGCGCCGCCTCCGACGCGCCCAGAAGCTCGATGTCGCGGTGGTCCTTGATGTACTGCACCAGCCGGCGGAAGTTGGCCTTGGCGGTGGCCTCCTGCTGCGGCGTCTTCACCGCGTACACCCAGCCCAGCTCCTGCGGCGTCCGCGTCATCCCCGAGGCCAGGCAGTACTCCTCGATCCAGCCGTGGGCCATCACCTGCACCGGGTGGCAGGCGAACAGCGAGACGTACTCCACCCCGCGGGCGGCGCAGGCGGCGATGTATTCGTCGAGCTGCCGGAACCTCTTCTCGAAGGCGTCGTCGTTGCTGTAGATGCTGTCGAAGCCGCCGAAGCCGGGCGTGCCCGCCGACGGCAGGTTCAGCGTCCCGGCGTACCAGTTCGGCTGCTCGGAGCCCTCGATGCCGATGATCCCGGTCATGTACGGCAGGCCGCGCTCGCCGGCGACGGCCACGTGCTGCGGGGCCCAGTAGAGATTGTGCCGGCTCAGCCCCACCGGCTCGGCGCCGAAGGCGGCGCGGAAGTCCTCGGCCACCTTGTCTTCGTACTTGCGCATCGCCTCCACGCCGTCTTCCCAGCCCATTTCCTGGAGGATCTCGGGAATCAGCGGGCGGCAGTTGCCCTGCTGGTGGGAGAGGAGGTCGTGCTTTGCCATCGCCTTGAGCACGTCGTCCCGGCCGCGATCCTTCAGCGTCCGCGCCTTCTCGCCGAAGACGCAGAAGCTGCCGCGGATGCCCACCTCGGTCATGATCTCGGCGAGCCAGCCGGGGATGTCGTCGATCCTGTACTCCGGCGGAAAGTAGATGTCCTCGGTGTCGAACTTGAACGTAGCGTACATGGGCCCACTCCTGTCAAATTCAGCCGGCGAACGTTCGCCCGGCACGGCTGTCTTTACAATGTTTGCCGCCCGATGTCCAACCGGCCCGCGGCTTTCGGGACCCGGGCCGGGGCGGGTAGTATAATGCCCCGACGGCGGAAGCGGGAGCAATCCCATCCTGCCGGGGGCGCTTCCGGCCAGACGGCTTACCCGCCCTCCCCGGCCGGGAAGCGCCGGCGGTTGCCGCCGGCGGCGGAGCTGGTATAATGATATGGAGCCAGTTGCGGCCGTTGGGGCCCGGCTGGCACGCCGCAGTCCAGGAGAGTTCGATGAGCGAGCAAGAGCAAGGGCGCACAACGCTGGAGACGCAGGTCGACGAGGCGATCGGGCAGATTCGCCGCTACATTCAGGCCGATGGCGGCGACATCGAGCTGGTCGGCGTCGAGCCGGACAGCGGCAAGGTGTCCATCCGCTTTCACGGGGCCTGCCGCGGCTGCCCCATGTCGGCCATGACGCTCAAGATGGGCGTGGAACGCCACCTGAAGGAGCAACTGCCGGAGGTGACCGAGGTCGTCTCCGTGGACTGACCGCCCCGCCGCCCCCGCGGCGGAGCGCTTCCGATCACAAGCCCCAGCACACCCCAGACAAACACGCCGACAGCCGCGCTGCCGGCACACAAGCAGAAGGGCCGCCCCTTGCCGGGACGGCCCTCTTGCACAACACGCAGTTATTACTCCATCGGCAGGAGGCCGATGGCGCCTCCTCCCGCTAACAGCTACGTGCAGCCAATTACTGAGTTACTTCCGACGGCGGAAGACCGCCACGGCGCCGATGGCCAGCAAGGCCAGCGTGACCGGCTCGGGGACCGCCGCAGCGCCGGTGCCGTAGCCGTACTCGTCGGCCCAGACGGTGTAGTCGCCGCCGTCGACGTTGGCATCCTCGGTGAAGTTGCCGACCGTCCAGCCGCCGGCGGACCACAGGGGGGCGTCGGTCTTGCCGTAGTTATCGGCCCAGACGGTGTAGTCGCCGCCGTCCACCTTGCCGTCGGGCTGTGTGTCGCCGGGATACGGCAGCACCGGGCCGCCGCCCAGGGTGAGCACCAACTGAGCGGCCGCGGGGCCGGGGCAGCCCCACTGGCCGCGGGCGTACACCTGGTGGTTCAGATAGTCCTCCGACCAGCACCGCAGACCGCGAACGTAGGTGGTCTCCCGGTCGCTGATCAGGTCCAGGACCAGGGCGTTGTCCAGGACCACGGTGTTCCACCCGGGCGTGATGGGATCAACGGTGGAAGGCACGTACCCGACGATGGGCACGCTGTTGAGCCTGGCCGGCATGGCCCAGAAGTTGCCCGTAGCCATGGTGTCAGGATTGACCCACGGGATGGTGCCGGCGGGCGAATCGCTAGCATACAGGTGACACGCACCCATGCTCGGCTCCGCGGCGCCATTGTCGCACTCAGTCGCGGACCCATCACCCGGTGCGGCGTTCGCCAGGTCGCAAACCAGCCAGTCGTTGACCGACCGGAAGGTCTCCACCCAGATGACGGCGGAGGGGTTGGGCCCTTCCCAGCTCACCCCGGCCGCCCGAAACTCAACCGTGTACTCGCTCTCGTCGAGTCCCTCAATCATGGTGGCCAACGTCGCCATGTCAGCCGGGTCCCAGTCCCCGTAAAGCGTGCTTTCCTGTTTGTCCTTGGCAAACCGGACATTGCAGTTCCGACCGTAGTTCAGCAACGGACTCGAAGTGTCGTTGGCGTTGTCCCGGGCCACAGTAAGGATCAGGTCCTGGGCGCCGGCCACCGTGGCCAGCAGACCAACTGCAAGAATGATTCCCAACAGCTTTTTCATCTGCCCTACCTCCTATCATTTACACTAAGGATGCGCCGGTCGCCTGACCGGGCGCAAACGTCAACCGCGGAGGCGATACGTACGTCGCTATACTTGCCGGGCTTCCCTTCCTCCTTTCCGGATACTGCCTGGGCCTGCCTTGGCCCTTCTCGGACATGCGCGGCAGCCGCGGCGGTCCTCCCCCAGACCGCTGGCTTGGCTGCCCTTTATATCAGGAACTTGCAGCGCTGTCAAGGAAGGTTTTGGCCATGCCGGGCGGGGGGGTGCCGGCGACTGCCCGGAACTCCTTTTCAAACCAGAGTATGCGCACAGCACCCGCGCTGCCTGCCGTCAGCTTCTCCCAGGCATCACCGCCGCGGCGGCCGCCGCGACCGGCACGGCTTAGGCCGAACGCCGGCGTCGCCTCAGGGCCCAAACGCCCACAACCAACAGCAGCCCGCAGGCCGGCTCGGGAACCGCCGCGGCGCCGGTGCCGTAGCCGTAGTTGTCGGCCCAGACGGTGTAGTCGCCGCCGTCGACGTTGGCATCCTCGGTGAAGTTGCCGACCGTCCAGCCGCCCGCGGACCAGGCCGGGGCGTCGGTCTTGCCGTAGTTGTCGGCCCAGATGGTGTAGTCGCCGCCGTCCACCTTGCCGTCCGGCTGGGCGTCGCCGGGATGCGGCAGCACCGGCCCCGTGGCGACGTTCCAGACGTGGATCACACCGTTGGTGGATTGGTCCTCCTGGGCATAGATGACGTTGTTGGCCCGGTCGTAGGCCATGGACTTGATGCCAGAGCCATCGAACATGACGTCCTGGATGTTCAAGGTCGCGTAGGCCTGGGGCTCCCAGGTGTTCTTCGTGCCCCCCACCACGGCGGCCAGATCCGCGGGATCGTAGAACATCATCCATGCCTTCAGGTCGTCCGCGGCGACCGAATCGCCCCCCATGTTGGTGATGTCCTTTGTCCCGCCCACCAGGAGGGCCGAGTCGGCGCCCTGCTCCAGCCACGCCCCGGCCTTCCACTGATCGTCCCTGTCCCAATTGTTCATCGAGTCGGCACTACGATATTGGACCAGGTAAGTCCCGGGCATGGGGCTGGCGGCGTCCCCGTCGAGGGCACCGATGGTGCAGCCGTTGCCATATTCTGCCCAGTCAAACCCTGTCACGAGGTTCTGGTCGGATGACAGGCCGCTGGAGAACACGGCCGCGCCCGAGGGGATCTCGGCGAGGAACTCCCCAACCGCGCGGTTGTCCAGCATGCAGTCCTTGGGCCCGTCATCGTTGGTCCCGTCACGGTCCATCTTGCCGCCGAAGTCCGGGCCGCCGGCATTCCGGACGTGATACAGCTTGTCGGTGGAGGCCAGATACTCCAGGCCGCCGCTGGCGTAGCCGGGCTCGTCCACGTTGGGGTCGGGGTTTGGCTTGTTCAGAACGGTCACGGCGTCCAGGTCACCCACGGCGGCCCCCTCCGACTTCTTCTTCAGAGTCGTGTAGTCCAGGGCCAGTTCGCCCATGTTATCTCGCCAGGAGTGGCCGAAGAGCAACAGCGAACCGTTGCCTCCGTCACCGATGGGGTAGTAGGCCATCCCGCCATTGCTCCAACTGAACTCACCCTCGGTGGTTCTGAACGCCCCCTGGTACTGTAGCGAGACCGCGGGGTCGATCGTGCCGGCCGGCGCCGAGCCAGCCATGACCAGCATGGCCACAATGCCGATTGGTGCGATACTCTTCATCGTGAGACCTCCTTCTCAGGAGAAGACCTGCTTCTCAATAGAGCGTGCATTAAAGGCCGGAACCGTCGCAATCGACAGCGCGGGCACCACCACCACTGCAATCGGAGCCGTCTTCACGGCGGTGCTCCTTCCTCCTGACCCGAGTCGAAATGCACACACCCGACTTGCCCGGGGAGGCCCCCTCCCTGGTCCATCACATTGTATCTGATTGTCCCGATATGTCAATGCCCTACTCCGGCGCGATAGCGTCAACAGTTTTGTGTAAGTTCCGGCAGCAGGTGCCATCGCCCGCCGCCACCAGGGGCCGAGAACGCCGATTTTCGCGGAACCTCAACCGGTTGCCGGGATTTCAAGTTATGTCATTGCAGCGCTTGATGTTCGTGCCCGCGGCGGGCGCGGGTCCACCGGTGGGGAAGGAGCAGTCAGGAAATGGCCAAGGGCGGAAAGAAAAACGACAGCGACGCGGACATCCAGGCCGTCAAGCATCTCAACGACGCCTACAGGAAGATGACCGAAATGCTCGCCCGCGTCATCGTCGGGCAGAGCGAGGTGATCGAGCAGGTGCTGGTGATCATGTTCTGCCGCGGACACGGCCTGCTGGTGGGCGTGCCCGGGCTGGCCAAGACGCTGCTGGTCTCGACCATCTCCCAGGTGCTGAACCTGACGTTCAAGCGGATCCAGTTCACCCCGGACCTGATGCCCTCCGACATCACCGGCACCGACGTGCTGGAGGAGGACCGCACCACCGGCAAGCGGATTTTCCGCTTCGTCCGCGGGCCGCTGTTCGCCAACATGATCCTGGCCGACGAGATCAACCGCACCCCGCCGAAGACGCAGGCGGCCCTGCTGGAGGCGATGCAGGAGCGGCAGGTCACCGTGGGGGAGAAGACCTACGGCCTGCCGGACCCGTTCTTCGTGCTGGCCACGCAGAACCC
>CAYNYF010000101.1:0-12712 GCA_964401385.1 uncultured Planctomycetaceae bacterium
CTGCTTTCTTCACCATTCTGCTGCTCCTGCTGGACTGTCTCCGCCTGGCCGGCGCTAGCCGGCCTCGGCGCCTCTACCCCGCCGCCTAAGCGGATGGCAACAATGTTTGAACAGTCGATGTGTCGGCGATTTTCGCACATCCCAACGAATGGGAACACGAATGACACGAATTTTGACGAATTGCACGAATTAAACAGAGCTGGCTGAGGAAAAAGAGGGCATTCGTGAAATTCGCCGTAATTAGTGTAATTCGTGGTCTCCCGCGCCGGCCGCCCGGACGCATCCTCGCCTGTTCACACTCTGCCTGCCCGCCTTCCTGCCCACCTCCCTGCCCACCTCCGGAAGGCAGGCGGGCGCTAGGCAGGCGGGCAAACATTCCTGTGGCCAGCCTAGGCCCTGGTCTTCCGCGCGGCCCAGGCCGCCTCGAACAGGCGCACGTCCTCGGCGATCATGTCCGGCTTGTCCCGGGTGAAGACGCCCACGCAGACGGCGTCGGTCGGGCGCATGGTCCGGGCGACGAAGCCCAGCGCCTCGGCCGGGTCGTTGCGCCCGGCCGCCATCACCTTGTAGTGGATGACCGGCTTGGAAAGCCCGCCGATGGTTTCGGCCATCTTCCGCCGATCCTCGTCGTGGAACCACTCGGCCTGGCCGGAGAGCTTCTCGGCGCTCTTGTCGCGGTGGGCGGCGTTGTAGTAGCTGCACATGTAGAAATCGACGGAGAGGTTCTTCTCCGCCCAGACGAACACTTCGGGGTTGTGCCCGGCGATGCCCAAAGGCAGCCCGGCCGAGCGGATCACCTCTATGCCCGCCCGCACGTCCTCGAAGTCGTTGTTGGCGTAGGAGTGGTCCATCACGCCGCCGTGGATGAAGACGGCCTTGGCCCCGCCCTCGACGGCCATGCGGGCGACCCGCTCGCTGGGCCCCACGCCGGGGCAGGTCTGTGCGACCCACTGGAGCTTGCCGCCCTCGTCCCAGTACTCGAGCAACGTGCGGATGACGTGCTGGTCGGCCCGGGCGATCAGGGTGGTGATGCCGGCCTCCTCGGCCTGGCGCATGGTCTGCTTGATCCTGTCCGCGGTGTAGTAATGGATCATGTCCCGGCTGGCCTGGGCACTCTGGTGGGCGAAGCCGCTGAACGGATTCGACCCCAGGATGAAGCGGCTGACCTCCAGCGTGCCGATCTTTACCTTCTCCACTGATTCGCCTCCTTCCAGGGCGGCTGTCTGTGCCGGTAGTCTAACCGCCGGCGAGGAGGGCATTCAATTGCGTGCCCGGCCGGAACTTGAATGTTCTCGATGTTGGCAAACGCCCGGGCGAACGATACCCTTGCGTTTATTCACACGAGGACGGGTTAGGAGCGGACATCGAGATGTCAGTGGCAACGTGCGTTCTCGGCCTGATGTGCGCGTTCATCTGTTCCGCGGCCGCGGGCGAGGTCATCCCCGTCACGAAGACGGGGGCAAGGCCCGACGACGGCGCCGACGACACGCCGGGCGTCCGGGCGGCCATCAGGCTGTGCCGCAGCAAGCCCGGCTCCGTGCTGCGGTTCCCAAAAGGCCGGTACGACTTCCACCCGCCCAAGAAGCCCTCGCGCCCGGCGGCGGCGATGCGTTTCGCCGAGTGCGAGAAACTGACCGTCGAGGGCGACGGCTCGGAGCTGATCTTCCACGGGATCATGGGGGCGATGGTCTTCCATGAGTGCAAGGAGCTGGTCGTCCGCAACATGGTGATCGACTGGCAGCGGCCGCCGTTTTCGGTGGGCAAGGTCGTCGCCGCCGCCGAGAAGAGCTTCGACGTCGAGGTATTCGAGGAGTTCGGCGTGCGCGGGGGCGAGACGGTCGAGGCCTTCATGGAGTACGACCCGACCACGAAGTTTCCGGCGGTCCGCGGGCTGGACGTCTACGACGCGGTGGCCTCGACAGAGCTGCTGCGCCCGTGCGTGCTGCGGGTCCACCTCAAGCGGGCGATCCGCGCCAGGGTCGGCGAGCTGATGGTCCTGCGGCACGTGGTCTACGGCCCCGGGGCGCTGCGGCTGCAATCCTGCAAGGGCGTGCGCATCGAGAACGTGACCATCTACACCGCTCCGGGCATGGGCGTGAGCGCCTCGCAGAGCAGCGACCTGCACCTGGAAAAGGTGCGGGTGATGAATCGCCCGGGCACGCGGCGCATCATGTCCACCACCGCCGACGCCACCCATTTCAACTCCTGCGGCGGCAGCATCCGGATCGAGAAGTGCCTGTTCGAGGGCATGGGCGACGACGCGGTCAACGTCCACGGCATGTACCTGCGGGTGACGCGGCGCGTCGACGACAGGACCGTGCTGGCGGTGGTCCGCAACAACTGGATCGTCCCGCCGCAGGCCGGGCACGAACTGGAGCTGATCGACCCTCGAACCTTGCTGCCCTACGCCGCCGGCACTGTCGAAGCCGTCGCGGTGGACCGCCGGGCCGGCACCCACCGTATCGCATTCACCCGCCCGCTGCCGAAGCAGCTCGAGGTCGGACACTATCTCGGCAACACCGCCTGGGCGCCGAAACTTCGCATCGCCGGATGCCAGGTCCGCGCCAACCGGGCAAGGGGGTTCCTGATCCAGACCCGCGACGCCGTCATCGAGAACAACACCATTCGCAACAACCAGTCCGCGGGCATCAACGTCACCACCGACCTGCATCCGTGGACCGAATCCATCGGCACGCGCAACATCCTGATCCGCAACAACACCTTTGCCGGATGCAACAACGGCGCCCGCTGGCACCCGGGGGTCATCAACGTCTTCGCCGACCTGGAGGCCGGCAAGGGCCGCGCCCCGGCCGGCGTCCACCGCAACATCCGGATCGAGGGCAACACCATCCGCGACACCAACAATTGCGCGATCTTCGTCTGCTCGGCCGACGGCGTCGCGATAGGGAATAACCACATCGAACGCAGCAACAGCAGGCCGGACAGGACCGGCGGGCACTCGGCCATCCTGCTCCGCAACAGCCGCAACGTGAAGATTGCCGGCAACAGGCTTATCCCCGGGCCCGGGCAGACGCAGGCCGTCAGTATCGGACCCGGCTGCGAGAAGGCGACGATCACGGTGCAAGACAACACCGGCTTTCGGTAGCGACAGGGCTTGCACGCGAGATCCGCGGCGGAGTTATGAGCCGCCGCGGCCGGCGACGTTGACGCCCCCAGCGCCCGGGCAGCCCAAAAGGCTGGAAAAGGGCGCAAATCCCAGGTATGAATCCCCAGCGATGGTTGAGCGCCGGCCGCACGCATGGTTGGCCGGCTCAGACGGCAGGCGCGCGTTGCGCTGAACAGCAATAGAGGTAAGGATCAACATGCCCAAGGAACTTCTGGCGTTCGGTCTGGAGAAACTGACGTGGCAGGAATACGCCGAGCCCGAGCTGTCCGGCGATCAGGTCCGGATCCGCAGTGAATTCGGCGCCGCCAAGCACGGCACGGAGCTGGCGTTCCTGAAAGGCTACTCCGGCGCCCGCGGCCGGTATGACAACGACTATCAGCTCTTCATCCCGGAAAAGCCGCCCGGCAAGCCCGCCGCCAAGCCCCCCGCCCGGAGAGGCTCGTGCGTGGGCAACATGACGGTGGGCACGGTCACGGAGGTCGGCCCGGAGGTCAAGGAGCTTTCCGTCGGCGATCGCGTGCTCCTCCACGGCGGGTTTCGCCAGACGCACGTCGCGCCCGAGCAGCGCTGCTGGAAGCTTCCGGGCGAGCTTTCCTGGAAATCGGCGGTGTGCCTGGACCCGGCCGACTTCGCCCTCGGGGCCGTCCGCGACGGCAACGTCCGCGTCGGCGACGCGGTCGCCGTCTTCGGAATGGGCGCGATCGGGCTGATGGTGGTGCAGATCGCCAAGGTCTCCGGGGCCGCGCCGGTCATTGCCGTGGAGCCGCTGCCGCGCCGGGGGGCACTGGCCAAGCGGCTGGGGGCGGACCTCGCCCTGAACCCGACCGCCTGCGACGCCGGGCTGGAGATCAAAAAGGCCACCGGCGGAAGGGGGGTCGACGTGGCCATCGACTACAGTGGCGCCCGGCAGGCGCTTCAGCAGGCCTTGCGCGGCGCCGCCTACGGCGGAACCGTCGTGGCCGGAGCCTTCCCGCCGCCGTACGACGCCGGCCTGGATTTCGGGGCCGAGGCCCACCTGAACGTCCCCAACCTGATTTTCTCCCGCTCGTGCAGTGAGCCCAACCGCGAGTATCCCCGCTGGAACGAAGGCCGCATCTTCGAGGTCTGCCTGCGGCTGCTCATCGACGGCCGCATCAGCGGCGAGGAAGTCGTCACCCCCGTGGTCAAGTTCGAGGACGCCGCGGCCGAGTATCCCAAGATCGCAACCGAACCGGACACGTACGTGAAAATCGGCGTCGAATACTGAGAAAGAGGCACCGGCAATGCGCATCAAGCAATCGATCTGCTACCCGATCTTCCAGTCAAAGGGCATGAGCCTGGACGAGCTGTTCGCCGCGGCCGCGGAGATCGGCTATCCGGCGGTGGAGCTGTGGCAGCGCGGCGAGGACGTGGAGGAGGTCGTCGCCCTGGCCGCCAAGCACAAGCTGGTGGTGGCGAGCATGTCGGGCCACCTGTCGCTGCCGGACGGCCTGAACAAGCGGGCCAACCACGACCGGATCGAGCGGGAGCTGAAGGTCTCCATCGACCTGGCCGCGCGGCTGAAAATCCCCGGGCTGATATGCTTCAGCGGAAACCGGCAGCCGCACATGAGCGAGGTCGAGGCCATCGACGCCGTCGCCGACGGGCTGAAGCGCGTCGCCGCCCACGCCGAGAAAAAGGGCGTGAACCTCAACGTGGAGCTGCTCAACTCCAAGGTCGACCACCCCGGCTACCAGTGCGACCACACCGCCTGGGGCACGGCCGTGTGCGAAAAGGTCGGCAGCCCGCGCGTCAAGCTGCTCTACGACATCTACCACATGCAGATCATGGAAGGCGACGTCATTCGCACCATCCGCGATAACATCCGGTGGATCGGGCACTTCCACACCGCCGGCGTGCCCGGGCGGCACGACTTCGACGACACGCAGGAACTCAACTACGTCGGCATCTGCAAGGCGATTGCCGCCAGCGGCTATGACCTCTACCTCGGCCATGAGTTCTCGCCCAAGGGTGACCCCATCGAGGCGCTGCGGCGGGCCTTCGCCATCTGCGACCAGCAATAGTCCACGAATTACACGAATGTTCTTTTCTTCTTCCGCAACTTCTTCTCATTCGTGCAATTCGTGTAATTCGTGGACCTATTCGTCGTGATGCGTGGCGACCGCGGGCGGCACGTTCTGCGCCTTGCCGTACATCACCCAGATCTGCGTTTCGTCTCCGCGGCTGAACGCCCCGCCGGTGTAGAGGACGTCCATGGACCCGTCGCCGTTGAGATCGCCGATCCCCAGGCGGGTGTGCGCGGCCTTGTTGGTCGCCAGCGTGCCTTTGAGCGTGCAGGTTTTGGACTGGCGGTCGAGCAGGTAGTAGTTGATGTGGCAGAGATGCTCGGAGTACGTCCGCCGGGCGTTGCCGGGGTCCTCCATGACGGCCACGATCTCAACGGCCTTCGCCCCGGCCGGGCGCTTGCCCGAGAAATTCCAGGCATACGGGCTGTGGTCGAACCAGCGGTCCTGTCCGACCAGGCGGAAATCCCCGCTGCTGAATGCCGGCTTGTCGGCGAACTGAACGCCGCCGCCGGCGGATTTCCTGCCCGGATACACCGCCCACCCGTAGGCGTTGACGGGGAAGGCGAGGTCGGCGACGCCGTCCTGGTTCCAGTCGCCGCCGCCGGAGCCCTTGCCGTGGCTGCCGATGCGGTGGAGCATCCGGCCCTTCACGAACGTCGGTCTGGCCGCTGACTTTCCGCCGTTCAGCAGCAGCCGCACGCCGTCGGTGCTCCAGTACGTGTTCACCACGAGGTCGCCCCGGCCGTCGCCGTTCCAGTCCATCGGATGGATTTCGAACGTCCCGCTGGACTTGCACCCGCAGGAAGCCGAGAAGCCGCGCGGCTGTCCTTCCAGCCGGACCAGCTCCTTCGTCGGCCAGCGGAACCTGGGGCTGTCCTTCGTGCCGACGTTGAGCAGCACCCGGATCTCGGCCGCGGCCGTGTCCATGTTCTTGTGGCAGCCCAGCAGGATGTCGTTCCTGCCGTCGGCGTTCCAATCGGCCACCGCGGGGTGGGCGACGGCCCGCCGGGTCAGGATCGGCTTTCCGTCCTGATCGCATACGGCCGTGGGCTTGTGAAAGGGCCCCTCGAATGCCGGCCTGGTGGCGCCTTCCTTCTGCTGAGCCGGCGTCGGCGTCGCCCAGGCCGCCAGAGACAGCACGGCCGCGACGGCAATGCACCTGTAAGTTCCGGCCATGGCGACACCTCCTGTCGAACGCCCCGCGGCGCCTCCGGCCTATTCCACCGCCAGGGGCGGCAGCCGCTTGAGCTTGCGCACCTTCCGCTCCCAGCCCAGGGCGCCGTAATACGGCCCGACGATGCCGGCCAGCTTCAGGCACGCCAGCGCCGCGTAGCAGGTCACGCGGGTCGTGATGAAGTCCGTCTTCCTGGCCCTGCTCGGCCCGTAATACTTTACCGGCTCGTCCTCGCCGCGGAAGGCGCCGTCCGACATCGGGTCGGCGCGGTTGCGGACTTGCAGCGGCAGCACGTGCTTTTCCAGCATCGAGGCGGACCAGTCGCGGTAGCTCTCGTCGCCGGTGACCGCGCTCAGCTCGATCAGGAACGTGCACATGCAGGGCAGGGCGGAAAGGATTTTCAGCGGGCTCTTGACGTTGTCGAGAATCCACCGGCCGTGGCGAAGGCAGGCGCGGAGATACCTTTCGTCCCCGGTCGCCAGGGAAGCGCACAGCAGGCTGACCATCATCCCGTCGTCGTTGAGGACGACGCCGGCCTTGTCCGTGTGGTGGGCGTCCAGCCGCCTGCTGACGATCGCCCCGTCGGCGCGAACGAATCGCCGCAGGGTCTGCCGGCCCAGGCGCACGAGGCCGTCGAGGTATGCCCGCCTGCCGGTGGCCTTGTGGAGGTAGTAGAACATCGGCCCGTCGCCGGCCTGGTAGCTGCCGGTCGCGACGTCGCGCTTCTTGCGGTCCAGGTGCACCTGCCCCACCGGCCAGCCCGACGGGCCCCAGGCGTTCGCCTTGAACCATTTTTCATAATCCACCGCTCGACGGAGGTAGTCTTCCCGGCCGGTGGCGCGGTAGAGGAACAAAAGACCCAGGCACGCCTCGGTGGCGTCGCGCGGGGCGGCGTAGGAGCTTTGCGGAATCTGCTCGCGGATGGCGTACTGCCGATGCGGCTCGCCCGGCGAGTCGTAAATCTGGAGGGCCTTGATATACTCCCCCGCCAGCAGCGCCGACTTCAGGAAGGCAGCTTCCCGCGTCAGCTCCCACCCCGCCAGCAGCACGAAGATTCCGCGGGCCTGGGTCCAGTTCAGCCCCAGCACGGTCCTGCCGTCGCCCAGGTAGCGGGTGTAGATGAACCGCCCGTGGTTGGCGTCCCAGTAGGGCTTGCGCGTGAGGCACTGGCTGTTGACGAACCAGCGCGCGGCCGACAGGCCCGCCCGTCTGAATTTGTCCACCCGCCGATGAGCGGTTTTCATAACTGTTTTCTCCGACAGATCGCCCGGACGCGGCCTTGCATCTGGGCCCGCCTGCCCGCATGATGTTATCTGCGCCGGCGGCCGGAGCATCATTGTACTTCTTCGGCCGGACGTCAAGCCGACGCGGGGAGATTTGGCAAAATGACCATCCACAGCTTCCAGGCCAATCAGTACCGCGGGGCGATCCTCCCGGAAGGCTCCGGGCTTTCCGAGCTGGCGGCCGCGGCCGGCGACTACCGCATCATGCTGGGCCGCGTGCTGGAAGCGATCCTCGAGAGATACCAGCGCCGCGGCGACTACCACTTCGTCGACACCAAGCTGAGCCTCTTCGACGGGCACGACTTCGCCGACGACGATGCCGTCCGCGGGCCCGGCGTCATCTACGGCTGGATTCAGGGGCGCGGGCTGGAGGCCCTGGCCGGCCATGAGGCGTGGCTCCGCCGGTGCCCGCACGTGGACGACTCGCTGCGAGAGAGCCTCTGCCCGCGGGTCGGCCGCATGATGTCCGAGGTGCTCGACCGGATGGAAGCGATCCGCGCGTCCAACCGCGGGCGGCTTTTCTTCAGCATGTCCACGGAAGGTACGCCGCTGCGCATGTCGCAGGACGGTCGGATGGTCGCGCATGAGCTTCCGCCCGACGCTCCGGCCAACACCACGGAACTTTTCTACGTCAAGGGCATGGCCGCGGCGGCGCAGGTGCTGGGCGACGAGGAAAGATTCGCCGAGGCGCGGGCGTGGTATAAGAAAATCGACCGCGACATCCGTGACGGCCGGTACGCTTCCGACCAGCAGCCGCTGGACCCGGCCAACCCCGCCATCGGCGCGGTCCCCGGCCGCCACGGACACGGGGCGAGGATGCTGGGTCTGGGGGCGGCGGCGCTGTTCCTGGAGTGCACGGGCGATCCGGTCTACCAGGAGATGGGCCTGGCCTACCTCGACCACGTCCTGCGACACCACGTGAACCTCCAGGCCGACAGCGACACCTCCAAAAAGTACGACATGTGGGAGTTCGTCGACGACGACGGCAGGCCGTATCTGGAGCCGGGCGGCGTGCTGCGGAGCGACCCCGGACACGCCTGCGAGTGCGTGGGCCTGGCGCTGAAACTTCTGGGGGCCGGTGAGAAGCGGGCCACGCTGAAATCTGTAAGCGGCGACAGCCTAAAGACTTATATGGACGTGCTGCCGGCCATGCTGGAGCGGAATTTCGCCAACGGTTTCGCCCCGGTCGGGGCGGGCATCGTCAAGGCGTTTGACCTGGGCTCGCGCCGGCCCCTCCGCAGCGACATGCCCTGGTGGTCGCTGCCGGAGACGATGCGGGCGGCGCTGGGGGCATGCCGCGTGGTGCCCGCCGACCGGCGCCCCCGGTTCGTGGAGATCGCGCGCGCCTGCTCCAATGCCTTCCTCGGCGACTTCGTCCGCCGGGATCTGCACCTGATGGCCTACCAGACGATCGACAGCGAAGCCCGGCCGATCGACTTGATCCCCGCGACGCCCGACGCCGACCCCGGCTATCACACCGGCCTGAGCGTGATCGACTATCTGGACCTGCTCGAAGAACTGACCGGCGCGGGCTAAAGCGCCCTGCGGACCGGCCCGAGCGATCGTTCCGTGAAAGGCATCCGCCGCAAGGGAAGGAAGATTATCAATGGACCCCCGCATCCACGCCCGCTACCTGGGCCACGCAACCACGGCCGCGAACTGGTACGTCAATACCCAGTGCACCCGGCAGAGGCCCTGGGGGCCGGTGCATGAGCCCGCCGACGAAGGCAGGTTCATCTACGAGGTGTACAAGGGCACGCGCTGGATGCGCGGCTCCGGCGTGTGGGCCCAGGCGATGGCCATCATGGACCTGTTCGACGTGGCCGATCGCACCGGCAGCCACAAGTACGCCCACGCGGCCGAGGCCGGCGTCCGCTACCTCCTGTCACTCCAATGCCTGGACGTGCGCTACCCGGCCTGTCAGGGCGCCTTCTGGGAGCACGTGCCCAACGACACCATCAGCCTCGTCCGCGACGGGGCGACCGCCTGCTTCGCCCTGGACTACCTGTACGCCCGCACCGGCCGGCAGGAGTACCTCGACCGGGCGAAGATGTTCTGCGACTGGTACATGCAGTATGGGACCAAGGCCGAGCACTGCTGGCCGTACCTGTACTTCGACTTCACCAGGCGGATCGGACACAGCGAGGTCGCGGCCGACGATCCCGGCCCCGATGGGAAGGCACGCACCGAAGGCGTCGACGGCGACTGGCAGGCCGGCGGCGGCCTGGCGCTGTACTACACGGGTCTGCTCTCGGGCCAGGAGAAGTACCTCGAAGAGGGCCTCCGGCCGATGCTGGAAAAGGTCGTCGCCATCTACGACGCCTCCGGCGACGACCCCGCCATGGCCGGCTGGCACGGCCGGACGCCCATCACCTACGGCAACGATGACTTCGTCCTGATTGCCCTCATGGCCGGCTGCCGCTACTGGAAGGACGACCGCTACCTGCGGCACGTCCAGAAGCGCACCCGCGTCCACCTCGACTGGATGGCCGACGACGGATCCTACCCTAACTTCGGCGCGACCTTCGTCTCCAGCATCGAGCACCTCGAGTATCTCAAGCTGGCAGAAGAATTCGGCTTCAGCGAGCACGTCGACGAGGTGCGGGCCGCGATCGAAAAGTCCGCCCAGTTCGGACTGACACTCCAGGAACGCTCGTTGAACGACCCCTTTTATTACGGCGGCCTGTACGGCCAAACCGACTACGGCGTCGAGCGCGATCGTATCCACCAGCGCTCCACCGGCTACTCCATTAACTTCTATCTCAAGCTGACCGCCGGCCCCTGGCCGCGAACCTTCAGCTCCTACGGCTGGGGCAAGATGTGATCACCCCGCGACTGCAAGCTTCACGCCCGCAGGCCACGCCCTCCCCAGCCAAGACCAACCACAACTACGCGGGGACAGACACTATATTGGCTCCTCCGCGCGCACCTCTCCATCCTCACCCCTACACTCGTCCCCATCCAGTGGAACACCCAAGGCCTCCGTCGACGCATGACCAGGCGCAGCTCGGCCCCATCCCCACGCCGACAAACGATCAAACGATAATCAAGTCAAGTACCTCGGGACAGACACTAGATGCCTACCTCCCCCGCCCCCCGCCCTCCAGGCGTCACCCCGGGCCTCAGTCCCATCCAGTCCAATACCTAAAGCCTCCGTCAACCCATGACTCGGCGCAGCCCCACCCCATCCCCACGGCGACGCACCATCAAGCGATAATCAGGTAAACCGCTCAGGGACAGACAGTAGATGCCTACGTCCCCCGCCCCCCGCCCTCCAGGCGTCACCCGTGGGCTGGCTGCCATCCGGTCGAGCACGCAAAGCCTCCGCCAACCGATGGCCAGGCGCAGCGCAGGCCCGTCGCCATGGCGAGAGGGGCTCAAAGGATAATTAGCTAAACTCCTCAGGGACAGAGACTATATGCCTATATCCGCCGCCGCTAGCCGCCCAAGCGTCACCCGTGGGCTGGCTGCCATCCGGTCGAGCACGCAAACCCTCCGCCAACCGATGGCCAGGGGCAGCGCAGGCCCGTCGCCATGGCGAGAGGGGCTCAAAGGATAATTAGGTAAACTCAGCAGGGACAGACACTATATGCCTATATCCGCCGCCGCTAGCCGGGCAGGCGTCACCCGTCGCCTGGCTGCCATCCGGTGGAGCACGCAAAGCGTCCGCCAACCGATGACGAACCGCACGTGGGCCGCCTCCCCACGCGGACAAAGGATCAAAGGATAATCAGGTGAAGTCACCAGGGACAGACACTATATGGGTATATGCCCGGTCCCCAGGCCTGCAGCGGTGCCCGCCGGCCTGGCGTCCATTAAATCCATCACCGAGACGCTCCCACAATCCATTACCCGCGTGGTCGTAGGTTCGGTGGCGGTGCGCACAGTGTAAGGAAGGGGAGGGGAAAGTGCCAAGGGACAGACACTATATATACCCCGTGCACATCCCCGGCCAATGCCCTCAACTCTCCAACTCGGCACCCAGCTTCCCCACGATCCGGTCGAAGTCCTCGAGGCTGTAATAATCGATCAGGACCTGGCCGGCGTGCTTGCCCGGCCTTTGGCGGATACTCACCTTGGTCCCCACGGCTCGGGTGAGCTGGACCTCGACGTCGCGGATGTACGCAGAGGGCGCCTGGCGCTGCCCACGTTCCTGCCGGGTTTGGCTGGTGCGACCCTGACCACTCCGGAGAAGCTCTTCAAGCTGCCGGACCGACAGCCTTTCCTGAGCGCAGCGCTTTGCCAGCGTCCTCTGCAAGTCCACGTCATCAGTGACACCGGCTAGAACCTTGGCGTGGCCAAAGGTCAGATGGCCGGAGAGGATAAGCTCCCGGACATCCTCGGATAACCCAAGCAGGCGCAGGTGGTTAGCAATGGTCGCGCGGGGCTCGCCGAGACGATCGGCCACCTCCTGCTGGTTTAGGGCGAACCGATCGATGAGTTCCCGGTACGCTGACGCGCGCTCGACCGGGTTCAAATCCGCGCGGTGGAGGTTTTCCACGAGCGCCAGCTCCAGGAGGTGTGCGCCGCTGGCCGGCCGCACGATGCACGGCAGCTCCGACAGACCGGCGAGCTTGGCGGCTCGCAGGCGGCGCTCGCCGGCGATCAGCCGGTACTCGGTAGCGCCTGCGTCCGATGGCATCGCGGCGACGAGGATCGGCTGGAGCAGGCCGTGCTCCCGCAGCGTGGCGGCCAGCGCGGCTAGCGAGGGCTCGTCGAAGTCGCGCCGCGGTTGGTACGGGTTGGGCTCGATCCCGTCGACGGGCAGCATCAGTGTGGCCGTGGGCTCTGGGGGCGACGGCGTAGCCTCCGGCGGCGTGGTGTCGGCGGGGGCGGCGCGGTACTCGCCAACAGGCGGAGTTTGGTCGGAAGAGGGGATCAGGCTGGCCAGTCCTCGGCCGAGACGTGGCTGTTTTGGGTCGCGAGGCATTTCGGACTCCTTTCCTTTACTTGGCGTCCTGGTAGGGTCTAGTCCGTGCGGCCAAGTGGTTCAATGGGGCTAAGGTTACCGGAGCCGGCGTCGTTTGCAAGCGTCTTGTCAAAGTCTTGTGTCCGGGGGGGTGGCATGCTGAGGAATGCAGGG
>CAYNYF010000102.1:0-12627 GCA_964401385.1 uncultured Planctomycetaceae bacterium
CCCGCCCTACATTTCGGTTGTGGTTCGCGTGGTTCGCGGCTTGATGGTTCATTTGCCGGGGCCGTAGCCCCGCCCTACATTTCGGTTGTGGTTCGCGTGGTTCGCGGCTTGATGGTTCACTTGGCGGGGCGGTAGCCCCGCCCTACATTTCGGTTGTCGTTCGCGTTGTCCGGCCTTCGCAGCCGAAGCGTCTGGGCTTCCGGCTCCGCTGAAGCTACGCCGGACAAGTCGGCGGAGTAGGCTTCGCGGCTTCACAGCCGTAGGGTGCGTGCTTGCACGCACGCGAATTGTTTTCTCACCGGCGACCGCTGCGCGATATGTCATTCCATGACGCGTGGCTGCAAGCAGCCACCCTACCGACTTGAGGGTGCGAGGGTGAACCCGCGCGGGGACGAAAGAAAAGGTGGGTCGCCGCGGCGAGCCGCCCTACAGCCATCCTGCATGCAGCAGCACACCAGCCCACCCCCCTCCCGCGCGCGTGCGTCGCTCGGAAATCGCCGCGAGTTTTTACCGTCTCTCATGCGCCCCGATGTCCGCCAGCGGCCCCGCCGGGCGGGCGTGCCCGGTGATGTCCCGCGGCGCCTCCGACAGCGGCGGAGCCTTGTCGAGCGCCTCGGCCGCCGCCTCCGTCAAGAACAGCCGCCCCGACGACGGGTCCACGAACCAGTCCGGCCGGATGCGCCCGCCCACGAGGTTGTCGGCCAGGATCACCTTCCCCCGAGCACGGTTGCGAATCTGCCCGCGAATGATGTTGTTTCGCAGCTCCAGCCCCCCGGTCGGGATGTTCGGGCGGTCGTAGATGTCGATCGCCCGCGCCTCGGCGGAGTCCGCATACAGGGTGTTGTGCACGAACTTCACGTCCCGCGTGTAGCCCAGCTCCACCGCCCGCCAACTGCTGGCGTGGTAGATGAAGTTGTTGCGGACGATGCCGCCGCTGACGTGGTAGAGGCCCTCGGGGTTATGCCCGTTGCCCAGGCAGATGGCCGCCCCGCAATTGACGATCACGTTTCGCTCGATCAGCGGGTCGAGAGAGCCGATCCACATGAAGATGGCCCCGCGCCCCCCGCCGGTGGCCCCGCGGATGTTCTCAAAGCGGCAGTCGCGGATGATCCAGTCCTTGGTCTTCATGCAGTCGATCCCCCCGATGTAGTTGTCCGCGTCCACCGGGTGCCCCGGGCGGCGCTGCCGCTTCTGCGTCTGCCGGCAGCGCAGGTTCTCGATCAGGACGCCCTCGGAGTAGTCCCTGCTGTAGACGCTCTTGATGTGGCGCGTGCCGCAGTCCTGGATGTGCAGATTGCTGAGCACCAGGCGGTCCGGCAGCACCCGCGCCGGCTCCCGTCCGGAGAGCACCACCCCGTATTGCCAGAAGTCGCGGATGGTGAAGTCGCGCAGCTCGATGCCGTCGGCGGCCGTCCAGAAACAGCTTTGCACGCCGCTGGAATCGTTCATGCCGTTGCCGTGCAGGACGACCTGCTCGGGCTTGCCTCTCCGGCCGCGGACGACGACGTCGGCCTTCGTTAGGTACAGCCGCCTGGTGACGTGGTATTCGCCGGGGGCCATGACGATGCGATCTCCGGGCGAGCAGCCCTCAATGGCCCCGTGCAACTGCTCAAAGGTGGAGACGCGCCAAGTCCTGCCGCAGCCGGCAAAAAGTAGAACGCACGAAAACACCATGAACCAGGGCAAAACACGCAACATTGGCCGCTCCCTTGCCAAATCCTGCCCGCCCGTAAAGCGATCCGCGCCAAGCTGAAGTTTAGAGTCAACGGGCCGGCCGCGTCAACCGGAGCCGCGAATCGCAACCGGCTCGCAGATCACTTCGCGCGGATGTCATAGGCGAACAGTTTGTCCGCGTGGCGGACGTACAGCCGGCCGTCACAAACGACCGCTGGCCTCTACTTGCTGATTCGGATCATGTCCATCTTGGTAAGTGTAGCGCGGCGCCGGGAGCCGGGGGCATTGACCAGGTGCCACGCCGTGTACTGTTCGGCATAGAGCTTGCTCGAAGACATGCCGTCAACGGGCACGACCACGTCGAAGCCGCGTATCGCGGCCGCCGTGGCCGTATGGAGGACCGCGCCTTCCGCGGCCGTGCCCACAATGAGCACAGTCTTCACGCCCTTTTTCTTCAGGAATGCCGCCAGGTCGGTGCCGTGGAACTTGTCCACGCTCGCCTTGACGATGTGTTCGGTTTCCCGCGGCGTCACCTCCTTCAGAATGGTCTGCGGCTCCGCCCCGCTCGTCAGGCTGTAGGCGACCGGCATTCCCGCCGCCCGCGCCTTGGCCAGGAGGGCGGCGATGCGGGGCACCGAGGCCACCGCCCGCGGACGGCGCTCCACGTTCGTCGTTCGCTGCTCGATGTCCAGGATCAGCAGCGCCGTGGTCTTGGGCGCCAGCTCAACGGCTTTCAACTGCGGCGGGGGCGGTGCTTTGACCTTGTCCCACACGTCCAGCACTGACGGCGGGGCGATACTGTCCGACGACAGCGCCATGGAGGTCATCGCGCCCGCCGCCAGCAGCACGCCGAGGCCGGCTTGCCATGGGCCGCCGGGGACGGCGAGCCCTGCTATCCATCCGCCCATGCTCATGCTTGTGCTCCTCAATCAGCAGCCTTGACCCGCGACATCGGCCGGTACAGCCGCCAGGTCACGCACGTCCCAGGTGTCGCTCTGCCCGCGACGGCCGCGGGCGATCAGAGCAGATTCTCTCTTGATCCGGGGCCGATGACAAGCAGCGTTCGGCCGTTCGCTCCGCACCGGCGCCCGGGTCACCGGCGAGCGGGGGCCACGTCCTTTTCAGCCACCAGGATGACACGGGCCGTGACGTTGGCGCCGGCCGCGGGCGTGCCCGCCAGAATGGCCCGTCGCACGCACAATCGTTGGGACAGTTACGATTGTCGGGAACGCTTGCATCCGCCCCGGCAATCTGATAGACTCCTATGTCCCTTATGAGCCAAGCTCGCACAAACGGCCTGACGGTCTTCGGCTGGCTCTTCTCGAGCCTGCTTCGAACGCTGCGCGCCGTCAACTGGCCTCGGCCGACGGCTTAGCCGTCTGGCGCCCTCCGTGCCACCAGATCCCCCGGACGCCGCCGGGACACCCGGAATATCCCATGCAGCGAACGAACATCCGCAACGTAGCCATCATCGCCCACGTGGACCACGGCAAGACCACCCTGGTCGACCAGTTGCTCCGCCAGAGCGGCCAGTTCCGCCAGAGCGAGCTGGTGGGCGAGTGCATCCTCGACTCCGACCCGCTCGAGCGGGAACGCGGGATCACCATCCTCTCGAAGAACTGTGCGATCGACTACACCGACCGAGCCGGCTTGGGCTACCACATCAACATCGTGGACACCCCCGGTCATGCGGACTTCTCCGGGGAGGTCGAGCGGGTCCTGAGGATGGCCGACGGGGTGCTCCTGCTGGTCGATGCCGTCGATGGCGTCATGCCGCAAACCCGCTATGTCCTGTCCAAGGCCCTGAGCGCGGGGCTGGCGTGCCTGGTGGTCATCAACAAGATGGACCGCGACGACGCCCGCCCCGACAAGGTCCACGAAGAGGTCTTTGACCTGTTTGTCGAACTGGGCGCAGAGAACCGCGCCATGGACTTCCCCGTTCTCTACGCCTCGGGCAAGGCTGGCTGGGCCACGGCCGACCTGGACGCCGCCCGGGCCGGCGCCGTCGGTGACATCCATGAGCTGTTCGACGCGATCATCGCCCACGTGCCCGTGCCCGATCTGGACGGCGGCGCGCCCCTGCAAGCGCTGATCACCACCCTCGACTACAGCGACTACGTCGGGCGGATCGGCATCGGGCGGGTCTTCGCCGGAACGCTGGAGTCGCCCAGGAACGTGGCCGTCATCGACCGCGCGGGCAACCAGAGCATCCGACACATCGGCCAGCTATTCCGCTTCAAAGGGCTCGGGCGCGTCGAGGTCGACCGCGTCGACGTGGGCGACCTTTTCGCGGTCGTCGGGCTTCAACAGGTCGACATCGGCGATACGCTGGCCGACCCGGACAACCCCGTTGCCCTGCCGGCCGTCGCCATCGACGAGCCGACCCTGCGCATGACGTTCCGTTTCAACGACTCGCCCTTCGTCGGGCGAGACGGCAGGTACGTCACCGGCCGCCAGATCGGCCAGCGGCTCGACAAAGAGCTTCAGTCCAACGTCGCTCTTCGGGTCGAGGACGGCGGAGACCAGTTCATTGTCTGGGGACGCGGGCTGCTGCACTTGGGCATCCTGCTGGAGAACATGCGTCGCGAAGGCTACGAGCTGGCCGTCGGCAAGCCGGAGGTGGTCTTTCACACCGGCGAGCACGGCCAGCGGCTCGAACCGATCGAACGCCTCGTGATCGACGTGCCCAACAACGCCATCGGGGCCGTCATGCAACTGGTCGGCGACCGCCGCGCCGAGATGGTCCAGATGAACTCCGGCGGAATCCGAACGCAACTGGAGTTCACCATCCCCGCACGCGGGTTGATCGACTTGCGCAGCCGCATGCTGACCGCGATGGCCGGCGAGGTGGTCATGCACCACCGCTTTGAGTCCTACGGGCCGTATCGCGGCAAGATCGCCGATCGCGCCAACGGCGTGATGATCGCCACGGAGCCAGGCGAGGTCACCGCCTACGCCCTGGACCAGCTCGCCGACCGCGGCGTCATGTTCGTCCAGCCGGGCGAAGAGGTCTATGAAGGGCAGGTCGTCGGCGAGCACTGCAAGGACAACGATGTTCCCGTAAACGTCGTGCGGCGGAAGACGCTCACGAACGTCCGCTCGTCGACGAAGGACTCGACCGTTACGCTCAAGTCCCCCCGGCGCATCACGCTGGAAAGTGCCCTGGAGTACATCAAGCTGGACGAGCTGGTCGAGGTGACCCCCCACCACATCCGCCTGCGGAAGGTGCATCTGAAGGAGAACGACCGCAGGCGCGCCGCCCGCCGCGCCGCCCGCCGGGCCGCCCCCCGGGCGTGACAGCGGCGAGCAGAGCAAAGCGGACAGGGCACTCTTGTGATTCCCAACGTTTGAAACACTTCCTACTCGGGGAATCAAACGGGGCTCGGAATCTGCCGCACTGCCGTGACCAAGGCGGCTGGAAACGTGAATGTTTCGCCCACGGTCGCGCCGCCTCCCGAAGTCGACACTGCCAGCTCACGGGCGGCCTCGGCCGGGGCCGTTCGCCTGATTCTAGGCAAAGAAGCCCCATAAATAACCCGATAAACCCGGAGCACAGGTGCAGGTGCGAGGGATTCGCGCGCCGTAAATTGACACGACGGAAGAGAACGAAAGGTCCCGCGATGGACAAGAGAAACCCACGACCCCCGGCCGGCGTTTTCCTCTCCCTGCTGACGTCCATTGGCCTGGTGGCGCTGTTCTTCATGCCCTGGCTGAAGGTTTCATGCAACCCCCAGGGCGCGGCAGAGGCAGCGGGGTTTGGCGGCATGCAGGACGTGCCGGAGGAATTCACCAAACGTACCGTTCTGGCCCATGCCAGCGGCTGGGACCTGGCCCGCGGCAAACTGACCCCGGAGCAGCGCTTCGAGGCGCAGGCCCGCGCCGCGGAGCAGGATCAAAAGGGGCCGCCGCCCAAGCCCTGGGTCTATGGCGCATTGGGCCTGCCGGTGCTGGTGGTGCTCCTGGGCCTGCTGTGCGTCTCCGGCAAGCTCACCTCCTCGGGCGCTGGCAAGGGGATGCTCCTGTTTGGGATTGCCGGCGTGGTGCTGATGTTCGTGGCCGCGTCCACGGACTACATCGACGAGGCCATGGAACAGGCCGAGGAGGACATGGCCGCCCAAGGCGCGCCTCTTGCATGCCCCGCGTTCCAGCGGAACATGTCGGAGGCGGCGGACAAGGCCAAGAAGATTATCCAGACGAAGACGACGCCATACCTGTGGGGCTCATTGGCCCTCTACGTCCTGATCATCGGCTGCGGGCTGGGCGCCACGGGGCCGCAGCTAAACGCCCAGTCGTCCGCGTCCTTTGACTGGCAAGACAAGCCGGAGGAAGCTGACGCGGATCTGGCCGCCGTATCGACGATAGCCGAACACGAGGGCCGCCTGCCGAGCGACGCGCCCAGTTTCGGCCCGCCCCTGACGCCGACGGAAACGCCGGCCCCGGTCGGCGCCGATCAGGCGGACAGCCAAAGCTGACGGGCAGCGCGGCGCCGACAAACGCCGTGAAGGCCGCTGCGCTCGGTCAGGCAGCCGGGCGGAAGGCAGGCGGGCGCCAGGCAAGCGGGTCCGCCTACGGTTTTCGCACATCCCAGGAAATGAGTCCACGAATGACACGCCTGCCCGCCAGCTCCCAGGCGGATCAGTCCACGAATTACACTAATTACACGAACTGGAACAACTACAAGAACGCCCATCGTTTTTCTTGAGTGAGTTCCGGCTTATTCGTGTAATTCGTGGACTTCTCGGGCGGTGCGGGCATCCCGGCGGCGAGCATGCCGGGCGCAGCGCTCGGGATTGACTTCGACGGCGACACAGCGTTCAATGAACGCAGAGAGGTGTACCGGACGTCGGGCAAGATCGCTCGCACTCAAGCCTGCGTGGAGACGGCGGAGAAAGACAAGAGCGGGCTTTGGACGACCGTCGCGGCCATGGCTGTCTTCCTGATGTGAGACGAGGGCGAGATGGCACTTGGGAATAGCCGATCCGATGTCGCCGTCCCGGCCATGCTGAGCGAGGCGGCGCTCGAGACGCCGGCGTTCGTCTACGACGAGGTCGCGATCGCGGCCGCTGCCAGGGGGCTGGCGAACCTGGTTCACCGCTGCGGCGGCAAGGCGCTGTATGCGCTCAAGCCGCTGTCGCTGCCCGGCGTGCTCGACGTGATGGCGCCGTGGATCGACGGATTTGCCGCCAGCTCGCTCTGCGAAGTTCGGCTTGCCCGTTCGGTCCTCGCCGGCCGCGGAAGCGTCCACGTCACAACTCCCGGCTTCCGGCCGGACGAGATCGAGGCCATCGCCGAGGTGTGCGACTACATCGCCTTCAATTCGCTGAGCCAGTGGTCGGCCCTGTCGGGTCGGGTCGCCGACAGAGCCCGCTGCGGACTGCGGGTCAATCCGGGCCTGTCTTTCGTCCCCGACAAGCGGTACGACCCCTGCCGGCCGCACTCCAAGCTGGGCGTCGGCCTGACAGACCTGGCCGCCTGGGCCCGGGCGGAGCCGGCGGCCATCGACGGACTCACCGGGCTGCACTTCCACACCAACTGCGAGGGTCGCAGCTTCCTGCCGCTGCTGGAGACGGTCAGACGGATGGACGAGGCCGTGGGGGGCGTTCTCGGGCGAATCCAGTGGGTGAACCTGGGCGGCGGCTATGAATATGGCCAGATCGAAGACGACCAGCCCTTTTCCCAGGCCGTGGGCCTGCTGCGAGACAAGTACCACCTGGAAGTGTTCGTCGAGCCCGGAGCCGCCCTCGTGCGGGCGAGCTGCTACCTCGTGGCCTCGGTTCTGGACGTCTTCAACGCGGACGGCAGGCGGGTCGCGGTCCTGGACACGACCGTCAACCACATGCCGGAGGTCTTCGAGTACCAGTTCGCCCCGCCGGTGGCCGGCGCCAGCGAGACGGGCCCGCACCGGTACGTCCTGGCAGGCTGCACCTGCCTGGCCGGCGACCTGTTCGGCGAGCACGCTTTCGCCGAGGCCCTGCGGCCCGGCAGCCGCGTCGTATTCACCCAGGCGGGAGCCTACACCCAGGTCAAGTGGAATTGGTTCAACGGCGTTCGGCCGCCGGCGGTCTACGCCCTGGACGCCGATCGTCAGCTCACGGTCAGGAAACGCCCTGACTACGCTGATTTCCTTCGTCAGTACGGAGACGAGGTCCATGCAACTCACTGAGAAAGAGGTCCGGATCCCCCGGCCCGGACAGGATGTCAGCCTGATCGGCTACTTCGAGCGGGAGGTTGGCCAGCATCTTCCGGCCGGCGCCGTGCCGGTTCGCTTCGTCGTGACGCGCACGACGCAGAAGGAGCACCACTGCGAGGTGGGCGTTCTGACGGGGCTTGAAGGCTTCGGCGGCGGCGTGCCCGGTTCGATCTTCGAGTTCCGCCCGCGCCCGGGCGAGAGCGCCGAGCAGTTCAACGCCGTCCTGCTCGTCCCGACCGGCATCGGCGCCGAGATCGGCGGCCATGCCGGCGACGCCGGCCCGGTCGCCAGACTGCTCGCGGCCGTGTGCGACAACCTGATAACGCATCCCAACGTCGTCAACGCCTCCGACATCAACGAACTGCCCGACAACGCCCTGTACGTCGAAGGCAGCGTCATCTGCCGGCTGCTCATGGGCACCGCGGCCATCCGAAAAGTCCGCTCCAACCGGGTCCTGCTCGTCATCGACGAGCACCCGGAGCGCCAGATCAGCGATCTCGTGATCAATTCCGCCTCCGCGGCACGGGCGACGCTCGGGATGGACTGCCCCGGCGTGGTCAAGATGGATCCTCGCGTGCGCCTGCGGGCGGAGCGGTCCTCTTCCGGCAGCGCCGTGGGGCGCATTGAAGGCCTGGAGCGACTGTGCGAGCTGCTGCGCCGGCGCCGCGGCGAGTACGACGCGGTGGCCCTGGCGACGCTGATCGAGGTGCCCGAGGGAACCCATCAGGAGTACTTCCGCTCCGACGGCGGCATGGTCAACCCCTGGGGCGGTGTCGAGGCCATGCTCACCCACGCGGTGTCCATGCTCCTGGAGGTGCCTTCCGCGCACGCGCCCATGATGGAATCGATGGAGATGCTCGCCACCAGGTTCGGCGTGGTCGATCCGCGCATGGCCGCCGAGGCGGTTTCCGTATGTTTCCTGCACTGCGTGCTGAAGGGCCTGCACCGCGCCCCGCGGATTGTGAGAAGCGCCGCCGACTTCGGACAGGCGGGCGTGCTGAGCGCTGCGGACGTGTCCTGCCTGGTGATCCCCGACGGATGCGTGGGCCTGCCGACCCTGGCGGCCTGCCAGATGGGCATTCCCGTGATCGCCGTTCGGGAGAACCGCAACGTCATGAGGAACGACCTGGAATCCCTTCCCTTCGCCCCGGGCAAGCTGTTCGTTGTGGACAACTATCTCGAGGCCGCCGGCATCATGGCGTCCATGAAGGCCGGGGTCCCGCCGGAGGCGGTCCGGCGCCCGCTGAGCGGGACGCGCGTGTCCGTATCCGCGACGGGCAAGCCCGCGCGCGTCGGCTAGCGTCCGATTTCCTCTTGACGCGCCGAGGGTATAAGATAGGATGATGGCCGGATCGGGGGACACGCGTCGCTGCTCGGAGGTCAGTTTCGCTCGATCGCTCAGGAGTGAGAGTACGTGCTGCCGAGGCGGGCCGAGCCACAGCCCGAAGGGTTGTCAGAAACTGAAGGAGCGGAACCGTGAACGCGCCCAACGCTGTGGTGACGGTGCTGGCAATACTGGCGATGATACCGGTGGCGGCCGCCGACAGCATCACGATCGATCCGGACGCCTTTGCACCCGAGACGGTGCTGAACAACGCCTTCCCCAACGTCGTCCTCACGGCGGAAGGCGACAATCTCGTGAATGCAAACGTCCTGGCCCTCGACTCACAATGGACCAGCACCGGCTCCAGGGTGTTCGGGCACACCTCGCCGGGGTACTTCCCCGAGGACCGGTTGCAGTGGGGAAATGGTTTCGGCAACCGGCTGCGAGTTGATTTCGCCGTCGGGGCTATCAGCGTCTCCCTGGACTTCATCGCCGACGATTCCGACGATGACAACGCCTTGCTCAGGGCCTTCGACGCCCAGGGCGGTCTTATCGACACCGCGATCTCCACGGGCACCTATTGCGAAGGCGAAATCGTTACGCTTACAGTCGCCGGGCCGCACATCGCTTACGTTGAGGCCGCCCCGGACCCCGGGGGCGGAGCAGCCTGGCGACTGGATCATCTTGTCTACGACCCGGTGCCCGAGCCGGCCACGCTTTGCCTGCTGGCCGTTGGCGCCTGGCTGTGCCTGCCCGGCCCGCGCAGGCGGATGCCGCTTACCCGCCGGAGTACCCGCCCGCCTGCGCCGGGGGCCCGGCGTTGATCGGCGTCGGGCGTGGTTTTGGGGCCGGATTGCGGCCTGCCAAATTAGCGCCCGGAGGATGGTCTGCGGCCGATTTGACACATCCGGCGTCGGGTGCTTCGAAGTAAGTCCTGTTTTAACAGTCTATTAGTGTGGTGGCACGCCGCTTGCTCCGACTTACTGTTGTATTGGTACGGTTGGATTGTATCCACGATAGGAGCAGACAATGGCATCCAAGAAGATCATTGGAATCGACTTGGGCACGACCAACAGTGTGGTGGCCGTGATGGAAGGGACCACGCCGAAGGTCCTCATCAACCAGCAGGGCTCCCGGCTGACGCCGTCGGTGGTGGCGTTCACCGACAAGGGCGAGCGGCTGGTGGGCCCGCCCGCCAAGCACCAGCAGATCACCAACCCCAAGAACACCGTCTTTTCGATCAAGCGCTTCATGGGGCGGCGACACAGCGAGGTCAGCCACGAAGAAAAGATCGTCCCGTATGAGATCGTCGGCGACCCGGAGGAGCTGGTAAAGGTCCGGGTTCGCGGCAAGGACTACACGCCGCCTGAGATCAGCGCGATGGTGCTTCAGGACCTCAAGCGCACCGCCGAGGACTACTTGGGCGAGAAGGTCGAGCGGGCGGTCATCACGACGCCGGCCCACTTCAACGACTCGCAGCGCCAGGCCACCAAGGATGCCGGCGAGATCGCGGGCTTGAAGGTCGATCGCATCATCAACGAGCCCACGGCCGCGGCGCTGGCCTACGGCCTGGGCAGCAAGAAGAACGAGAAGGTGGTCGTCTTCGACTTCGGCGGCGGCACCTTCGACATCTCCATCCTCGATATCGGCGACAACGTCTTTGAGGTGCTGGCCACCAACGGCGACACCCACCTGGGCGGCGATGACCTGGACGACGTGCTCATCAACCATATCGCCGACGAGTTCAAACGGATGGAGGGGATCGATCTCCGCCAGGACGCGATGGCGTTGCAGCGGCTCAAGGAAGCGGCCGAAAAGGCAAAGTGCGAGCTGTCCACGGCCATGGAGGCCAACATCAACCTGCCGTTCATCACCGCCACGGCCGCCGGGCCGAAGCACCTGACCCAGACCATCACCCGGGCCAAGCTGGAGCAGCTCTGCGAGCACGTCTTCGAGCGGCTCATCGGGCCGTGCAGGCAGGCGCTCTCCGACGCCAAGCTCACCGCCGATAACATCGACGAGGTGATCCTGGTCGGCGGCTCCACGCGCGTCCCGCGCGTTCGCCAGATCACCAAGGACATCTTCGGCAAAGAGCCCAACAAGTCGATCAACCCGGACGAGGCGGTGGCGATCGGCGCGGCCGTCCAGGGGGCGATCCTCGCCGGCGAGGTGGAAGAGCAGATGGTGCTGCTGGACGTGACCCCGCTGAGCCTGGGCGTGGAGACCCTCGGCGGGGTGCTGACCCGGCTGATCGAGCGCAACACCACCATCCCCACCCAGAAGAAGGAGATCTTCTCCACGGCCGCGGACAGCCAGACCGAGGTGACCATCCACGTGCTTCAGGGCGAGCGCGAGTTCGCCCGGGACAACCGCACGCTGGGACGATTCAACCTGACCGGCATTCCGCCGGCCCCGCGCGGCGTGCCCCAGGTCGAGGTTTCCTTCGACATCGACGCCAACGGCATTCTGAACGTCTCGGCCAAGGACATGGCCACGGGCAAAGAGCAGTCCATCGAGATCAAGGGCTCCTCCGGCTTGAACCAGGAAGAGATCGAGAAGATGCGCAAGGACGCCGACGCCCACGCCGACGAGGACCGCCAGCGGCGCGAGCTGGTGGACCTGAAGAACCAGGCCGACGCCCTGGCCTACCAGATGGAAAAGACGCTCAAGGAGCAGGGAGAGAAGGTTCCCGCCGCCGACCGCAGCAACATCGAGTCGGCCATCTCGCAGCTCCGCGAGACGCTCAAGGGCGACGACGCCACGGCCATCAAGCGCGCCATGGAAAACCTGGAACAGGCCTCGCACAAGGTGGCCCAGGCGATGTACGAGGGGGCCGGCGCCTCGGACGCGCCGGGGCCGCAAGCCCCCGCCGGAGAGGCCGATAAGGGCGAGCAAAAGAAGCCCGCCGGCGGCGACGACGTCATCGACGCCGAGTACGAGGTGAAAGAATAAACTCGGCCGCGGACCGCCGGCGCCCGGTGGCTTCCGCGGCCGCGTCCGCCGGCCCGAGCAATCGCTTGAGCCGAAAGAAATGGCCCGCCAACCTGGCGCTGCGGGCTTTTTCTTTTGCGCGGGCGGAAGAGTCGATAAGATTGCGGCCCGGCGAAAGCGACGCCCAAGGGAGAAAGCGGCATGTACGAGATCGGCGAGGCGGAAATCCGCGCGGTCGCGAAGGTCATCCGCAGCGGCAAGCTGATGCGGGACTTCGGCGGCCAGGGCGGGTGGTGCGAGCGGTTCGAGGCGGCCCTGGCCGAGAAGGTGGGCGTCAAGTACGCCCTGACCACGTGCAGCGGCACGACGGCCCTGATCGGCTGCCTGCTGGGGCTGGGGGTCGGCCCGGGCGATGAGGTGATCGTGCCGGCCTATACCTTCATCGCCACGGCCCTGGCGCCGCTGGCGGTGGGCGCGATTCCGATCATCGCCGAGATCGACGAGACGC
>CAYNYF010000103.1:0-12514 GCA_964401385.1 uncultured Planctomycetaceae bacterium
GCGGTTCGGCGTGCTCATGACGATCCTCGACGAGGGCGTCCGCGGGCCGTGGTTCCTCCGCGATTACGGCATGGCCCTGTACAACCCCACTTGGCGGAAGGCGATTGCCACGCCCGAGGGCGAATCCTGGACGCTGCGGCTGCGCGTGGTCGCCTACGACGGGCAGCTTACCGCCCGGCGGGCCGAAAGCTGGCGGCGGCAGCCGTCGGCGGTGTGAAAGTTAGGACAAAGAACCCGAGACCCCCGCGGTCGAGGCGATCGTTCGATATCCCATGAAGATCGGCATTATTTCCGACTCGCACGGCAAGGCGGGCCGGCTCCGAAAGGCGCTGGCGGCGCTGGCGGAGCGCGGGGCGGAGGCCATCGTGCACTGCGGCGACGTCGGCAGCCGCGACTGCATTGCCGCGCTGGGCGAGGCCGACCTGCCGGCCCACGTCGTTGCCGGCAACATGGACCGCCACCTCCGGCGGCTGGCCGCCGAGGCCCGCGAGGCCGGGGTGCACTTCGAGGAAGACACGATCGTCATCCCGCTGGGCAAGAAGGGCTCCCTGGCTCTCACCCACGGCGACCGCGCGGAGACGCTGGAGCAACTCCTGGTCGGCGGCCGGTTCGCCTACGTCTGCCACGGGCACACGCACGAGAGGCGAGACGAGCGGATCGGCTCGACGCGGGTGATCAACCCCGGGGCGCTTTCGGGGCAATCGCCCACGGCCGCCCTGCTGGATAGCGACTGCGACACGGTGGAGTTTCTCCGGATCGGATGAGACGCCGCTCGGCGCTCACCGTTCCGCCGAGCCGGTGGCGGGCGGATCGGGAAGGCGGAGGAAGACCACCGCCCCGCGGCGCTGGACCCAGTGCTCGGACAGCAGCCGGGCGCGGCGGGCCAACTGCCGGTACAGCGGGGTCCTGTGGTCCTGGCGGGCGGGGTCGCCGCCGTACTTGCTGTCCCAGTAGAACAGCGTTCCCGGGCGGGCGCGGCGCCACCGCCGCCGGGCGTCGGCGACGTCGGCCACCAGTTGGACGTCGTCCCGCAGCAGCCGGACCAGCACGTGCGTGCTCAGGGCGGCGTTGCCGCCGCCGGGCAGGTGGCGGACCTCCTCGACGCAGCGCTTGACGGCCGTGCTCAGCGGACTGGAGGCAAACGTCAGCGGGCGGATCATCGCGCCGGCCTGCACCGCCACGAGGGCCACGGCGAGGCCGGCGGCCGGCCAGGCCAGCACCGCCCGGCGAGCCCCCGCCCGAGCCAGCATCAGGCAGCCGAGAAGCAGCAACAGCAGCCCCACGACGGCGATGACCCGGTCCATGCTCGGCCAGGGGCCCAGCCAGGGGGCGAACCGGCTGACGTAGGGGGCGTACTGCGGCACGGTGAACAAAGACATGCTCAGCACGATCACCACCGCCTCGGCGCCGTGCCGCCGGGGCTGATACCAAGCCGCCCCCAGCCCCACCGCCGCCAGCGCCGCCACCATTCCGCAGACCGGCACCAGGAAGCGCTCGTACCCGCCGGAGGCGAACGAGCCGAAGAGATAGATCGCGGTGTGCACGACCACCAGCCCGCCGGCCATCGCCGTCACCAGCAGCCCGCGGCGTCCCAGCCGGAGCGCCCCCGCCGCCGCCAGCGCCAGCGTGCCCGCGCCGGCCGCCAGCAGCCAGCGGACCAGGAAGTGGCTCCACGCCCCGCGGCCGTACTCGCCGGAGTAGCTCCGGGTGAAGATGTGCAGGATCGAGTCCTGCGGGGGGAGCTGGGCGATGGCGGAGGCGGCCGCGTGCAGCGCCGGGGCCCACAGCAGCGCCGGGATGCACGCCCACGCCCACCGCGCCCGCAGCGCCCGCAGCGCCCCGCCCACGCGGTAGCCGTTGGCGCGGAGGGCGTCGTAAACGACCGCCGCCGCCAGCACCGGCGTCAGCGCCATCGTCTCATAGCGGGTGATGAACATACAGCTCAACGCCGCGCAGCCCCAGACGCGGTTGCCGCGCAGGTACAGAAACACCCCCAACGTCAGGTACAGGGCCGCGGGCGTCTCGGTCAGCGTCGTGTAGGAGAGCGTCATCGCCATCGGCTGGAGCCACACCAGCGCCGGCGCCAGCGCCGCCACGGAGTCGGGAAGATCCACGCTGCGAGTCAGCCGGCGGGCGATCCGGTAGGACAGATACGCAACCGCCGCGGTCTGAAGGGCGCTGAAAAGGCGGCAGCCGAAGACGCCGAAGAAGTGCGCCACCAGCATCGCCGGCAGGTTATAGCCCGGGCGCGCCCACCAGTGCCACAGGGCCGCCGGCTGCGACCAGGCGTCCCGGGCGAAGAGGTAGTGCGTGACGTCGTCGTCGTGATAGAACCCGTCGCTGCTGAGGGCCAGGATGACGGCCGCGAGCAGCCCCAGCAGCGTCAGCCCCGCCGCCAGCAGGTGGCTCCGGGCGGCGGATGAAAGCGCCCCAGCCCTTCCCTCAGTCGGTTCGTTCCGCACGCGTTACCCCAATGTGTGGATGACCAGAGTGTTCGTCGCCCCGGGCTTTCCGATCGGCCGGCCGGAGACCACCGCCACCTTCTCGCCGGGCTTGGCCAGGCCCATCGCCTTCAGGTGCCCCCCGGCCATGGCCAGCACTTCCCGCGTGTGCCCCGGCGCCGCCTCCCGCACCGGGCGGACGCCGTACAACAGGTTCATCTGTCGCACCGCCCGCAACGACGGCGACATCGCCAGGATGGGCACGGCCAGCCGCTGCTTGGCCAGCATCCCGGCGGTGGTGCCGGTGGCGGTGAAGACGGCCACCGCCGCGATCGGCTCCCGGTCGATCACCGCCCGCACCGCCGCCGCCAGCGCCGCCGTCGTCGGGGACGGGGCGCACTCGACGCGGACGTCGGAGGGGTGCTCGGCCTCATACACCTCGGCCGCCGCGGCGATCTCGTTCATCATCGCCACCGCCTGCACGGGATACGCACCCACGGCCGTTTCGCCGGAGAGCATCACCGCGTCAGACCCGTCCAGGACGGCGTTGGCGATGTCGCTGACCTCCGCCCGCGTCGGCAGCGGGCTGCGCGTCATCGACTCCAGCATCTGCGTGGCCACAATGCAGGCCCTGCCCCGCCGCCGGCAAAGCCCCACCAGCCGTTTTTGGGCGAGCGGGACCTGCGGCAGGGGCATCTCCACCCCCAGGTCGCCGCGGGCGACCATGAGCCCGTCGGCCACCTCCACGATGCCGTCGATCCGCTCCAGCGCCTGGGGCCTCTCGATCTTGGCGATGATCCACATCTGCTCCGGCAGCAGGCTTCGAAGCTCGCGGACGTCGGCGGGGCGCTGCACGAACGACAACGCCACCAGGTCAAAGTCGCGCTGGACGATCCAGGCCACGTCGGCGCGGTCCTTCTCCGTCAACGCCGACAGCTTCAGCTCGGTCTCCGGCAGGTGCACGCCCTTGCCGCTTCCCAACAGCCCGCCGCGGACGATTTGGCAGACGATTCTCTCCGGCGGGTGCGCCTCGGCCACGCGCAGGCGAATACCGCCCTCGTCCAGCAGCAGCGTCTGCCCGAGGTGGACGTTGTCGACCAGTTCGCCCAGGGTGGTGGAGATCACGTCGGCGTCGCCGGCGACCGGGTCGCGGCGGATCTCCACGCGGCCGCCGGTGGCGAGTTGGCTGCCGCCGCCGGCCATCATGCCGACGCGGATCTTGGGGCCGCACAGATCGGCCATGACCGCCAGCGGCTGACCCGACTCGGCCTCGACGCCGCGGATGGCCTCCAGCGCGGCCGCCCGCGTGGACTCGTCCCCGTGCGAGAAGTTGATGCGGAAGACATCCACCCCCGCCCGGACCATCTCCGCCAACACCGGCTGGTCCTGGCAGGCGGGGCCCACCGTGGCGACGATCTTGGTTCGGATAATCATGGGCCCGATTCTACGCCCTGTCCCGGCCGCCCTCAACACCGCTGCCCGCGCCAGCGGGCACCTCGCCGGACGCCCGCAAATCCCCCCGGGCGGCGCCCGCCCGCCGAACCAAAAAGGGCGACCCGACGCGCCCGGATCGCCCTGTTTGGCAACATTGCTCAACCTGTCGCTTCAGACCATGCGCACGTTGATCGCCTTCATGCCCTTGTCGCCTTGCTCGACGTCGAATTCCACGGCCTGGCCTTCCTGGAGGCTACGAAAGCCCTCGCCGGCGATATCGGCGTAATGCACGAACGCGTCGCCCCCCTCATCGCAGGTGATAAACCCATAACCCTTCGAGTCGCTGAACCACTTTACTTTTCCAGTAGGCATTCCGGCCTCCCTGTGAATCAAACGGCATCTACGGATCTGCAACCAAGAGGGAGGTATTCATTCCCGCTCCGTCGGAAGTGCAAGAGGCACCGAACGCGGAAGGCCGCCTCCAGATGCCCGGGCTCGCCCGGATCTGATGGTCCTGGCCGGCGGCCGACGCCTCTGCCGACCAAGCGCATTTCACCGGGAGAACCCAAAAAACCCTTACTCTTGACTTGCAAACAGGCCCCCGACGCCACGGGGGTCCATCGCCGGGCCAGGAAACGCTTCCCCGAAACAAACCCGACGACCCTCTACTGTACGCGCGAGTGCTTATGCCATACCCGGCCGCGTTTGTCAACAGTGCGCTGAATTCTTTCGGGGGTCGGCAGGCGGCCCCGGACGGGCGGAGGGGCGAATGCCCAGCTCGCCCAACTGCCCGGCGTCGGCCGGCGCGGGCGCGCCCGTCAGCGGGCAGGTGCCGCGCTGCGTCTTGGGGAAGGCGATCACCTCCCGCAGCGAGCCGGCGCCCACCATCATCATGACGATCCGGTCCAGGCCCAGGGCGATGCCCCCGTGCGGCGGGGCGCCGTAGCGAAGCGCCTCCAGAAAGAAGCCAAACCGCTGCTGCGCCTGCTCTCGGGAGATGCCCAGCAGCTCGAAGACCTGCCTCTGCGCCCGGGGGGAGTGGATACGCACGCTGCCGCCGCCCAGCTCCACGCCGTTGAGGACGATGTCGTACGCCCGGCTGCGGACCGAGGCCGGATCGGACGCCAGCTTGTCCAGGTCGTCCGGCCTGGGGGAGGTGAAGGGGTGATGGACGCTGTCCCAGCGCTGCTCGCCTTCGTTCCATTCCAGCAGGGGGAAGTCCGTTACCCAGCACCAGGCCATCTCCTCCGGCCGGTAGAGCTCCAGGTCCGCCCCGAGCTTGCTGCGCAAGCCGGCCAGGATTTTGTTGGCGGCGGCGGCCTTCTCGGCCACGAGGAACAGGATGTCGCCGTCGCCGGCCCCCAGCCGCTCCCGCAGGGCGGCCTGGGCGGTCGGGTCGAAAAACTTGGCCACCCCGCCGGAGAGGCCGTCGCCGGACAGCTTGCACCAGGCCAGCCCCTTGGCCCCGAACTGGCCGGCATAGTCGATGTAGCCGTCGATCTCCTTCCGCGTCAACTTCGCCCCGCCGGGGGCGGTGAGGCCCTTGACCACGCCGCCGGCCTCGACGGCGTCGGAGAAGACCCTGAACCCGCAACCCTTGACGATCTCGCTGACGTCCGACAACAGCATGCCGAAGCGCATGTCCGGACGGTCGACGCCGTAGCGGTCCATCGCCTCGGCGTACGACAGCACCGCCACCTGCTCGGGGAAAGGCCTGCCGGCAACGCGGCAAATCTCGCCGAAGACCGCGTTGGTCACCTCCATCACGTCGGCCTCGGTGGTAAAGGACATCTCCAGGTCCAACTGGGTGAACTCCGGCTGGCGATCGGCGCGGAGGTCCTCGTCGCGGAAGCAGCGGACGATCTGGTAGTACTTGTCCAGCCCGGAGATCATCAGAATCTGCTTGAAGAGCTGCGGGCTCTGCGGCAGGGCGTAAAAGTGCCCCGGCTGGAGCCGCGAGGGAACCAGAAAGTCGCGGGCGCCCTCGGGGGTGGACTTGGTCAGGAAGGGCGTCTCCACCTCGATGAAGCCGCGCTCGTCCAGCACCCGGCGCATGGCCTGGCAGATGCGATGCCGCATGCGGAGGTTGCGGATCATCTCCGAGCGGCGGAGGTCGATGTAGCGATACCGCAGGCGCAGCTCCTCCGAGACGGGATCGCCACCCTCCACGTCGATGGGAACGGGGTCGGCCCGGTTCAGCAGGAGCAGATCGTCGGCGAGGACCTCGATCTCGCCGGTGGGCAGCTTGGGGTTGACGCGATCGGGCCCGCGCGGGCGGACCGCCCCGGCCACCGAAATGACCCATTCGTTCCGCAGCGTTCGCCCCAGGGCGTGGCAATCGGCGTTGTCGGAGGGGTCGAAGACGACCTGCGTGATCCCCTCGCGGTCGCGCAGGTCGATAAAGACGATCCCGCCGTGATCGCGGTAGCTGCGCACCCAGCCGCACAGGCGGACGCGGGCGCCCACGTCGGAGCCGCGCAGCTCGTCGCAGTTGTGCGTCCGTCTCAGCTTTTCATCCAACGGCTCAGCCATGTTCTCTCTCACTGCCGGGGGGTGCGTCCGGGGCACTCGCCGCCCGGCAAAAGGCACAGACTACCCCTTTCCCGGCGGCGAATTCAACATTCCCTGGCCGCCCATTTCGACGCGGGCGGCCCCGCCCGTCACCAAGGGCGGGGCGGCGCCGCCCGATTGGCCCTTGGCAAAGCCGCCCAAACGTGGTAGTACCTCGCCGGTCCCTCATAGGAGGCTTTTGGGATGAAGAAGGCATTGATCGTTTGGGGCGGATGGGACGGGCATGAGCCGCAGCCGGTGGCCGAGATCTTCGCCGCCCAGCTCCGCCGGAACGATTTCGAGGTGGAGGTTTCCGACACGCTCGATTCGTTCAAGGATGCAGACAAGCTCAAGCAGCTCGATCTGATCGTGCCGCAATGGACGATGGGCACGATCGAACGAGAGCAGCTCGCCGGCGTGCTGGAGGCGGTCAACGGTGGCGTGGGCATCGCCGGCGTGCACGGCGGCATGGGCGACGCGTTCCGCCAGGCGTGCGAGTGGCAGTTCATGGTCGGCGGGCAGTGGGTCGCCCACCCCGGCGGCATCATCGACTACCGCGTGCACGTCGTCGACCACCTCGACTGCGTCACGGCCGGGCTGGACCACTTCGACATGCACTCCGAGCAGTACTACATGCACGTCGACCCGTCCAACCACGTGCTGGCCACCACCACGTTCGAGGTCAACGGCTGCACCATGCCGGTGGCGTGGAAGCGGATGTCCGGCGCCGGACGCGTGTTCTATTCCTCCCTGGGACACGTGGCCAAGGACTTCGAGGTGCCCGAGGCCCTGACGATCATCACCCGCGGCATGCTCTGGGCGGGCGGGGCGCTGGACTGACCCGCCCGGTCCGGCTGCCGGCCGCCACGCGCCGCACGCGACGGCTTAGAGTATCCGCCTACTGCGCCGACGGCGCCGGCGCGCGCGGCGCGAGCTTCTTGGCCCAGGGGGTGAACATCTTGACCATCTTTTCGGTGTAGTTCTGCCGGGTGGCCTGCTCGCCGCTCAGCAGCGTGTTCCAGCTCGACCAGTAGCCTTTGTTGCCGAAGGCGGCGTCGTCGATGATGCTGAAGATCCTCTCGGCCCCTCTCCACTGATACAAGTGCGTGCCGGCGTTGATCTCGCTGCCGTACATGTCGCCGACGGTGTAGCGGATCTTCACGTTCGGCCCCGGCTTGGCCCCTTGCAGGCCGACCATGATGTGGATCGGGCGGCGGGGCTGGTTGGCGTACGGCGGGGCGGCCCAGTAGAGGAAGAACTGCGTCTCGCGGATGGCTCGCCCCCGCCCCCGCCCGCGGGACTGATCCAGCCAGCGATACAGCAGCGGCCCGCCGGGAGCGACCGCCTCCGTCACCGGCCGGGCGGTCGCGTTGGCCGAGGTCACGTCGCGCGTGTTCTCCACGCCGTCCACGCAGGCGGTCACGGCGTAGTAGCCCTTGCCGGCCTTCCGGGCCTGGTAGACGTACAGGCCGGTGTGCAGCGGAAGCTGCTTGCCGTACCACTGGTTCATTGAGCCATGTTTTCCGTTCGGCGGCAGCGGCCCGGCCGGCGGGGCCTGGATGCAATACCTCGGCACCAGGGCCTTGGGGTTCAGCCCCATCCAGTCCTCCCCGCGGGTCGTGTGCTCGTGCATGCGGAAGTCGTAGCCGGACAGCGGCCAGATCTCGTCGATCAGCTCGGCCTGGTGGAGATTGCCGGCCGTGATGGGCTTGTCGGCGCGGTAGATGCGATAGAACTTGCCTTTCCGCGGGCCGTGCTTCTTGAACGTGGCCTCGAACTCCTTCCAGTAGATCCGCTCGGCGTCGATGATCTTTTCGGTCTCTCTCCAGGTAATGAAGGTCTGCCCCTTGCGGTGAAAGACCTTGACGTCCCCGGCCTGCGGCGGCGGGTCCTTGACCTTGCCCTCGTAGCGGACCTCCAGCACCGTCCGGCCCGGCGCCCAGTCCCACAGGTCCAACTGCCGGACCACGAAACCGAGGTTCGGCTGCTTTCGGCCGACCCAGTCGCGCACGGCCCGGGTGACGTCGAAGGACCTGTACTGCGGCGGCTCCAGCTTGACCCGGCCGGCCTCGTCGTAGACGGCCTTGCCCGGCCGCGAGCCCTTCCTGGCCACGTAGATCTCGATCGGCTTCCAGGGCGGGATTTCGGCGTACAGCCGCAGCGGGTCGTGGTACCAGTGCCCGCTGCCGATGCTCATGTACGCCCGCTTGTCGGTGCGGATGCGCTTCTCCGGCGCGTGCAGCCGCAGCGACGCGTGGTAGATCCTGGTGCCGCGCTTGATGTTGGACAGGTCGAAGGTGAGGGCGTGAATCCCCTCGACGGGCTTCTTGCCCATCTGGGGGTTGATCATGCCCTCCTTGCCGTACTTGGACAGCTCGATCTTCATCTCCTGGTGGCGGCAGTAGTACTTCTCGCCCCACCATTCGACCACCATCTCGCCGCGGGCCGGCGCGGCCAGAGCCGCCGCCACCACGCCCAATCCCAGCAACAGCCGCTTGGTCATCACTGTCTCCTTGCCACTTACCGCGGCGCAGCGCGGCCGGTCAGCCTCCGAAGCTCTCCCACGCCGTCCCGGCGGCGCCGATGACGCCGGCCCTATTGCCCAGTCGGGCCAGCGCCAAAGCCGTTTTCGGCTCGGCCAGCGTCCAGTGCTCCTTCAGGAAGTGCCGACGCAGCGGGGCCATCAGGTCGTCCCCCGCCTTGGCCATGCCCCCGCCCAGGACGATCCGGTCAGGGTCGAAGAGACGGCACAGGTCCACGCAGCCGATGGCCAGGAAGCGCACCGCCCGGTCCCAGACCTCCGCGGCAAGGGCATCGCCGGCGCGGCAGGCGGCGTTCACGTCGGCCCCGTCCAGCTCGCCCTTCTCGCGGAGCACCTCGGCAAGGGCGCTCTCGCGCCCGTCGCGCTCGATCAGCCGGCGGGCGTAACCGGCCAGGTACGTCGCCGAGGCGTACCGCTCCAGGCAGCCGCGCTGCCCGCAGCCGCACTTCTCCCCGCCGGGGTCGACGATGAGGTGGCCGGCCTCGCCGCCCACGCCGTGGGCGCCGTGGAGCACGCGGCCGTCCATCACGATCCCGCTGCCGACGCCCGTGCCCAGCGTCAACAGCACCATGATCCGGGTGCCGGCGCCGCTGCCGGCCAGGTACTCGCCCAGGGCGGCGGCGTTGGCGTCGTTCTCCAGCACCGCCGGCAGGCCCAGCCGCTCCGACAGCCTGTCGCGGATGGGAACGTTCTCGAAGTTCGCGAAGTTGGGCGTGCCGATGACCACGCCCGCGTCCAGGTCCAGCGGGCCCGGCGAGCCGATTCCCACCCCCGCGATCTGCTGAGGGGAAAGGCCCTGCTGCCGGATCAAGCGCTCCGCGCCGGAGGCCATCGCCTCAATCACCGCCTCCGGGCCCTTCTCGGCCGGCGTGGGCGAGGAAAGCTCGCCCCGGATGCTCATGGCCTCATCCAGCAGGGCGCACTTGATGAACGTCCCGCCGAGGTCGATTCCGACACAAAACCGCGCCATCGCCTGCCCTTCCGGAAACCCCCGTGCCCAGGCCCGGCTACGAGCCGAGCTGCGTGCGCCAGCCGTCGAGGACCTTGACCTTCTCCGCCGGGGCGGCCTTGGGATCATAGTCCTTGAGCTGCGGCGCCAAGGCCTTCAGCACCTCCAGGATGGCCTGCTCCGCGGCCGGGTCGGGCTTCTCCGAGGACACATCCCTGCGCAGCTCGTCCACCAGCGGCCTTACGGCCCGATCCTTCATGGCCGCAAGTTCCTTGCCGGCGTCGGCGCGGGCCGTCTCGTCCGGTCCGGTCAGCCGCGCCAACAGCTCGGAGACGCGCTGGCGATCGGCCAGCCGCTGCTGCTCGCGAGCCTGCTCGAAGGTCGCCTCCAGCACCTGCCGTTGTGCCTGGGCGAGGCGCTTCGACAGGAGCTGCCGGGCGGCCCCGGCCAGGGCGACCAGGCGGTCCCAATCCTTCCTGGCCTTCAGCGCCTCCAGCCGTTTCAACAGCGCCGCCGCGGCCGCGGCGAACTGCCCCTCGTCCTTGGTCTCGGCCATCCTCGCCACGGCGCCGGCCGCGTCGCTCGCCAGCAGCGCGTCGATCCACTTCAGCCAGATCCGCTTGGCCTCGGGACTTCCGCCCTGGGCCAGCGCGCTGTGGACCTTTTCCAGTTCGCCGGCGGCCTCGGCCGGCCTGTCCCGCGCCAGCAGGGCCTCGCCCAGGCGCAGACGCACCGGCGCCCACCGATCGACCTTCTCGGCGGGGATTCGCTCCACCCAGAGCTTCAGCACGCTGATGAGGTATTCCCCGGCGTCCTCGCGCTTGGCCAACTGATCCGCCAGCGCCGCCAGACGGGCCGTGTCGGCCTTGGCCAGCAGGCCCATCACCACCGACCACGCCTGCTGCCGAACGGCCGCGTCCGGCTCCACCCGGGCGTCGGTGCGGGCCAGAATCGTCTCCAGGTGCTCGCTGCCGCCGAGGGTGCCGACGGCCAGAATCGCCGCCAGCCTCACGCCGCGGTCGGCATCGCCCGCCAGCGGGGCCACGGCCGCGGCGCTCTCGCCCAGACCAAGCCGCTGCAAGCCCTTGACCGCGGAGAGGCGGACCGTCGCCGCCGGGTCCTTGAGCGCCGCCGTCATCAGCGCCGCCAAGCGCTCGTCCTTCAGCGCACCCATCGCCCCCAGCAGGGCCTCCCGCAGGCCGGACGAATCGCTCCCCGCCGCCGCCGCATAGCGCTCTGTCAAGGCCTCCGCCGCCCGGGCGCGACGCTTCTCGTCGGCGGCGTTCCTCTCGGCCAGACGGGCAAGCGCCGCCGCGGCCGCCGCCGCCACCTTGCCGTCGTCCTCGCCCACGCCCGCCACGAGCTCATCCCACAGCCCCGGATCGGGCAGCAGCCCCAAAGCCTGGTAGATGGCCTCCCGCACCTGGGCCGCCTGCTCCACCTTCAGCCGCCCCGACAGGAGCTTGGCCGCCTGGGGGTCGCCGATGTTGGCCAGCAGCAGCGCCGCCACCCGCCGCACGCCCGGCGTCTCGTCCGCCAGCCGCAGCCGCACCTGCTGACGCAGCGGCTCCGGCAGCGGCTCCGGCGCGGGCAGGCGCTGCTGGGTCAGGCGCATCCCCGCCAGGCGGATCTCCGAGAGGGCGTCCTTGAGCATCTCGGCCAGCAGGGCGTCCTTCTGGCCCGGCGGCGTGGCCGCATACAGCTTGTTCATGACCTCGACCAGCCGGCGACGAAGCCCGTTGTTTCCCGCCTCCAGCTCCAGGTTGCCCCGGGCGAGGCTCTCGGCCAGGTCGGCCAGCCAGTCCGAGCGCGGCTTGTCCCTGTTCCGCGCCCACCACAACTTCCACCGGCCGCGATCGCGCCGGAAGGCGCGGATGTTGGTCATCCTCGTCAAGGTGTCGCAGGCGGCGTCGCGGATGGTCTCCTCGGGGTCGTCCAGCAGCCCCACCAGGGCGTTGATGGCGCGCTTGTCCAAGACCCGATGCATGGCGGCGACGATCACCAGCCGCGTGGGCCGGTCGCCGTTGGCGTCCGCCATCAGCTTGATCAGCTCCGAGAGCACCTCGCTCTGCCGGTAGGCGGCCAGGGCGTTGGCGGCGGGGGCGCGGACCGACGGCTCAGAGCCGGTCAGCATCGCCAGCAGCGGCTTGACGAAGTCCTCGTGGGTCCGCCCGGACTGGGCGACGGCCTCGGCCACGGCGATCTGGGCCGGTCGATTGGTCTGGTCGTCCAGGAATTGGCGCAGGGCGTCGGTCGCCTCCGGATAGGGTCGGCTCAGGAGCAACTGGGCGGCTTCGCGCTTGGTCTTGGCCGTCCGGGCCGGGTCGGTCAACTGCGATTTCAGCGTCGCCAGCTCCAACTGCTGGGCGGCGGTCAGGTTCGACCGGCCCGTCTGGCCCGCGCACGCCGCCACCCCCAGCGTCACCACCGCAAACACACCGAAGCAGCCGTATCGCACAGCCTTCACCATACCCTCAGTTCCGAGCTTATGTCCCCGTCAACTTATATGTTCCGACCGGCGATGTCAAACCGCCGCGCAGGCTGATAGGGTCAAGAGTCTTGTGTAAGTTCCGGCAGCAGGTGCCATCGAGCGAGCTG
>CAYNYF010000104.1:0-12460 GCA_964401385.1 uncultured Planctomycetaceae bacterium
GGATGACACGAACGCCCGAACACGAACTTACACACAATTAGTTACACCACTGTCCAGGCGTAACCGTCCCAAGGATTGTGGGGGGTTTTGCGATGGCAAGAGTACCCCTTACCTCGCGGGCTTGGATTACTTTCCGCACGTCGCTGATTCCTCCTTGCCAGGGATGGCTTTAGCCACCTATCGAACCGGCAAAGAGGCTTTTGTTTTGCCACCTCAACCACACTTCTCGGGACGGTTATCTCCAGCGCGTTTTGGGGGGTCGTCGCTGCTGCCCGGCCGGCCCGAGATCATCCCCTTCGGGGTGCGTCGGCTTCGTTACCACAGGCATCGCCCCAAGCCTATTTCAGCGCCTCCAGCGATTTGGCAACGACTGCCAACTCCGCTTGCAGCTTTTCCAGGCGCTGCTTTTCACGCTGGACGACATCGGCCGGGGCACGGGTCACAAACCCTTCGTTGGCGAGCTTGGCCTGGATGCCGCGTACGCCTTTCTGGAGAGTCTCGGCCTGCCCGGTCAGCCGAGCCAGCTCGGCGTCCCGATCGATCACGTCGCGGACGAGTGCCCGGACGTTGCCGGCCAGCACCGTTGCGTCGGCGCCGCTGGGGGTGGCCTGAGCGTCCACTTGCACGCTCTCAACGTTTGCCAGAGCGCAGATCAATGCGGCGCTGTCGGCGATGAACTGCTCATCGTCTCCCGCGGCCGCGACGGTGAGGGTGACCTTCATGCCGGCCGGGACGTTGTGGTGACTGCGAACCTCGCGAACGCCGCTGATCAGCCCCCGGAGCACGTCGAAGCGGCGCTCGGCGGCCTCACTGATCCACCTGGACTCGGCCCGCGGCCAGGCCGCCCGTACCAGCAGCGGCTCGGCCGCCGAATCGCCCGGGCCGCGATACGGCGCCAAGGCGTTCAGTTGCCCCCAGATCTCTTCGCTGATGAACGGAACGAAAGGATGCAGCAGCCGCAGCAGCACGTCCAGCGCGTAGGCCACAACGGCCTTGGGCGCCGCCTCGCCCCCGGCCATCCGGACTTTGGCGACTTCAAGATACCAGTCGCAGAAATCGTTCCACATGTACCGGTACAGCGAGGCGACCGCCTCGTGAAACCGATATTCCGAGAGGCATTCGGTGACCTGTCGAATCGTCCCGTTGAGCCGGGAGAGGATCCAGGCGTCGGAGAGATGCGCATCCGGATCGATGTCAGTCCAGGCCGGGACCGCCTGGAGATTCATCATGGCGAAGCGCGACGCGTTCCACAGCTTGTTGCAGAAGTTCCGGCCGATGTCGAACTTGGGCGATGTGTTGGCCTTGCGGCCGTCGGGCAAGGCCATTTCCGACACCGGCATGCGGACGTCCTGGGTTTCGGTGGTCATGTACGCCAGCGTGAAGCGCATGGCGTCGGCGCCGTGAGATCCGATGATGTCCAGCGGGTCGATGCCGTTGCCCAGGCTCTTGGACATCTTCCGCCCCTGGCCGTCCTGGATCATGGCGTGGATGTACACGTCATGGAATGGGATCTCGCCCCGGAAATACTGCCCGAACATAACCATCCGGCTGACCCACAGCGTGATGATCTCCCGGGCCGTGCACAGGACGTTGCTCGGGTAAAACGTCTTCAGCTCCGGCGTCTCGGCCGGCCAACCCATCGTGCTGATCGGCCACAACGCGGAGGAAAACCAGGTATCCAGCACGTCCTCATCGCGACGAAAGCCCCACTTCTCGATGCCCTGGATGACTTCGGAGTCATCCGGACTGCGGACGCAGATAAACCACGTGGGATAAGCTTGGTCAGGATCAACGGGTCCGCCTCCAGACCTCGGACGTCCTCTGACTCTGATTCGCCCCTCATCGTGCCACCGGTCTAGTTGGCTCTCGAAGCTCTCGAACGCATCCTGGTCGCCGCCGAAGACTTCCACTGACCAGACCGGGATTTGATGCCCCCACCACAACTGGCGGCTGATGGGCCAGTCGCGGAGATTCTCCAACCAGTGCCGGTAGACGCCGGCGTAACGGTCGGGGATAAAGCGCACCCGCCCGTCCAGCAGGGGCCTCAGCGCCAGCCCGGCCAGCGAATTCGCCGGCAGGTCCGTGCCCTCAATCAGGCCTTCGCCGACCTTCTCCGCCAGGTCCGGGATGGGCTTCTTGACTGCGATGAACCACTGGTCGGACAGGTACGGCTCGATGGGCACGTGGCTGCGGTAGCTGTGGCCGACCTCGTGGGTGTACTCGCGGACGTCTTCCAGCAAGCCTTCCAGGCGGAACCACTCCACGATGGCCTGGCGGGCCTCGAAGCGGTCCATGCCGAGGAACTGCTCGGCGTCGCTGCCTTTGGCGTCCGGCCATCCGTAGCGGTCGGAGATGGTGCCGTCCGGGGCCATGACGTTGACGATATCCAGCCCGTGCCGCTGCCCGATCTCCCAGTCGTCCGGGTCGTGGGCGGGCGTGACCTTCAGGAAGCCCGTCGAGAAGCGCGCCTTCTCATCTTCGCTGTCCGGGTCGGGCAGGACCACGTGCTCGTCGGTGATGATGGGTATGATCCGCCCCACCAGCGGCAGACGGACCTGCTTGCCTTCCAGTTGTTTGGCGCGCGGGTCCCGCGGGCTCATCGCAACGGCCGTGTCGCCGAGCATCGTCTCCGGCCGGGTGGTGGCGACGGTCAGGTGGGTGATGGTCTCGCCGTCAATCTTCACCGGCGCGACCATCGGGTAGCGCAGGTACCAGAAGTGGCCGCTGACGCTCTCGTGCTCCACCTCGTCGTCGGCCAGCACGGTCTGCGTGGCCGGGTCCCAGTTGACCAGCCGTTTGCCGCGGTAGATCAGCCCGTCGGCGAAGAGCTTGAAGAACGCCGCCCGCACCGCCTGCGCGCATACTTCGTCCATGGTGAAGCGCGTGCGCTCCCAGTCGCAGGAGCAGCCCATCGCCTTTAGCTGGGTGAGGATCTGGGCCTCGTATTTGTCCTTCCACGCCTGGACGCGGGCGACGAACTGGTCGCGCGCGAACTCCGTGCGGCGTTTGCCCTCCTCGGCCAGAAGGTGCTTCTCCACGACGGTCTGGGTGGCGATGCCGGCGTGATCGGTGCCGGGCAACCAGAGCGCGTTGCAGCCGGCCATCCGCTTGTGCCGAATGAGCACGTCCTGGAGCGTGTTGTTGAGGGCGTGGCCGACGTGGAGCTTCTCCGTCACGTTCGGCGGGGGGATGACGATGGCGTACGGTGTCCCGCCGTCGCCGGGGTCGGCGTGAAAGGCCCCGGCGTCGAGCCATCGCTGGTAAACGGCTTGCTCCACTTGCTTCGGGTTGTAAACCTTTTCCATCTCCATGACCGAAATCCGTGCCGGCACAAACCGGGTTGTTGCTGCGCTAGGAGTCTTCCTGCTCGCGTTCGTTGAGTAGCTTATACTCTACCGCGTCCGTCAGCGCCTGCCAGGAAGCGTGGATGATGTTCTCGTCGGCGCCAACCGTTCCGAAGTAGCCGCAGACGGCGTCGTGGAATGCGATCACCACGCGCACCCTGGCGGCCGTTCCCTCGCGCGGGTTGACCACGCGCACTTTGTAGTCGACCAGTTGGAGTTGCTCGATGGTTGGGCAATGCCGCAGCAGCGACTTCCGCAAGGCCGCGTCCAGAGCGTTGACCGGGCCGTCGCCCTCCGCGACCATGTGGAAAGACTCCCCGCCGATGGACAGTTTCACGCTGGCCTCGCTGGTGGATCGACCCTCGGCCGTTTGCAGGATGACGCAGCGGTAATGGTCCAGTTCCCAGAATTGCCGGTACCATTTGCCGCCGAGGATCTTCCTGACCAGCAGCTCGAAGCTGGCTTCGGCGGCCTCGAACTGATAGCCCTCTTTTTCCATGTCCTGCACAGCCAGCAGCACTTTCCGCTGCAACTGCTTGTCCTGGTCGAGCTTGAACCTTTTGTCGATCTTGATGGCGACGTTGGCAGCCCCGGCCAGTTCGCTGATGAGGACGCGGCGGCGGTTGCCCACCGTAGCCGGGTCAACGTGCTCGTAGGTGGCCGTGTTGCGGCGGACGGCGTGAACGTGCATGCCGCCCTTGTGGGCAAAAGCGGCTGTGCCCACGAAGGGCTGGTTCACCCGCAGCGGCAGATTCGCCACTTCGTAGACGTACCGGCTGACCTCCGTCAGATCGGCCAGCGTCTCTCCCCTCAGGCACTCATAGTCGTACTTCAGGACCAGATCCGGGACGATGCTCGTCAGGTCGGCGTTGCCGCAGCGTTCGCCGATGCCGTTGATGGTGCCCTGGACGTGGCGGACACCGGCGCCCACGGCGGCGAGAGAGTTCGCCACGCCCAGGCCGGAATCGTTATGACAGTGGATGCCCAGCCTGGCGTCGCCGAAGCGCTGGCGGACGTCTTTGACGACACGGCTGACCTGCTCCGGCAGCGATCCGCCGTTGGTGTCGCACAGGACCAGACACGTCGCCCCGGCTTGAAGGGCCACCTCCAGCGTCTGCATCGCATATTCGGGGTCGGACCGGTAGCCGTCGAAGAAATGCTCGGCGTCGAAGATCGCCTCACGTCCGTGCTCGGCCATCAGCGCCAGCGATTCGGCGATCATGTCCAGGTTTTCCCGTTTGCTGGCCCGCAGCACGTCCTTCACGTGCATGGGCCAGCTCTTGCCGACGATCGTGATCACCGGAGCACCGCTTCCCAGCAGTGCCTGCATGCCGGAGTCCTCGGCCACCTTGAGGCCTTTTCGCCGCGTCATGCCGAAGGCGGCGATCTTTGCGTGGCGTATCGGGCGCTTGAGGATCTGGCCAAAGAACGCCTCGTCCTTGGGGTTGGACAGCGGATAGCCGCCCTCGATGTAGTCGACGCCGAAGGCGTCGAGCCTCTCGGCGATCATGAGCTTGTCTTCCAGCGACAAGGACACCCCTTCAGCCTGCGTCCCGTCCCGCAGCGTCGTGTCGTAGATTTCCACTCTGGTCTTTGTCTGGCTCATCGTCTTGACCTGTCGCTTGCTCCGCAAATGCGGTCTTCGTTTCGAATCAAGGACGCCCGCGCTCCGGCGCCGCCCGAGCGGTCACGGCACAGGAGACTTTATCGTCCTCGTAATCGGTCTCCACGTCGCAAAAGCCCGCCGCCTCCAGGCGAACGCATCGTATTGTGTCGCCTGTCCGCTCATCACGCATCGTTTCCAGCCCGTTGGCAATAAAAAAAGCCCTGGAGCTTTCTTCGCCTCAGGGCCGTCTGTCGCTTCAAGAAAACTTGCCGCATGGGCCCTAAGGCGCGCAGGATACGATTACGATGACGATCGTGCGGGCGCGGACACCGCTCGTGTCCACCGGAGGTCTCCAAACCTGCATGTCCCGAACCGCTCGCATCGTTACCTTTTGCCTGCGTTACCTACAGGGCTTCCGATATGATTATATCGGCTGCGCGCGGCGCGTCAATAAGAGATTCCAGAACCGCCCGGTGCTAGATCCGCTGCCGCAGGAACGGATTCGATCGGCGCTCCCGGCCGATGGTTGAGGCCGAGCCGTGACCGGGCAGGACGCGAGTGCCGTCGGGCAGGGCCAGCAGGTTGGTCTTGATCTTCTCCAGCAGGCGGGCTTCGCAAGCCCCGGGAATGTCGGTCCTGCCGATGCTGCCGGCGAAGAGGGAGTCTCCCGTCAAAGCTACGCCGGCGGCGGGACAATAGTAGGAGACGCCGCCAGGGGTGTGCCCGGCCGTGTCCAGAACCTGCCACCTCAGCGAGCCCATTTGCAGCTCCGCGCCGGGCTCGATGGTTTCTTCGGCCGGTGGAGCCGTGATCTTGAAACCGAACGGCAGCGACATATTGGCCCTCGCGTCGGACAGCATGTGTGCATCGCCGGACGGACAAATGAGCACTGCGGCGGGACAGACCTGCTTGACGGCCGCAACGCCGGCGATGTGGTCCGCGTGACCGTGGGTCAGCAGGATCCGCTCCGGCGACAGGCCGCCGTCGCGGAGATGCTTCAGCAGCGGCCCGGGCGAAAGGCCCGGATCAACGATCCAACAGATCTTCTCGGGCGGCACGGGCGCGCCAGCAGGTCCGCCGGCAGCTACGCCGGGCGGGGCGCCGCTGACCGGAGCGGCCTCGACGGTCAGGACGTAGCAGTTCGTCATCAGCTCGCCCAAGACGAGACAGCAGACGTCGAGGCCACCAGTCTGCACGCACATCCGTCCAGTCCTCTCGGCCTCCGGCGGGGAAGTCACTTTCGCCCGGAGACCTGCTCCAGGTACTCGGCAATGATCCTCTTGAAGTCACTCTGCCCGCTTTCTTCCCACATGCCGACGATCTTCCGCTCGCGCTCGGCCGAGTGGACGCTGTCGGAGGCGTGGGCGCCGTTGCGCATCAGGTCCCTTCCGTATTCGCTGCGGACGGTGGCGGCCTCGGCCTTGGTGGGGTCGGTCGAGCCGAGGAAGCGTCGGATACTGCTGATGGCGTCGGGGCCTTCGTATATCATCGCCAGGCACTTCGTCCGGCTGGCGGTGGCCTTTTCCCGTGGGTCGGACACTTCCTCGGGGTTGACGGCCGTCATGTACTCTATGATGCGATTGAACTCGGTCTGGGCGTTTCGCTGGGCCAACGTTTCGGCGATGCGGTCGGCATCGGCCATGGTAAACGGAAACGCGAAGGCGTTGTGCAGGCGGCCGTACACCTCCCGGGCCAGGTTGGGCTGGAGCCGTTTCAGGAACAATTTCCTCAGCGGCTCGTAGAACTCTTCCGCCTGGGCCACGGTCATGTTGAACAGCTTGGTGCCGACGATCCTCAGTCCGGTCCGGCTGAAGACGTCGATAATGTTGCCCGGCCTGCGGGTGGGGCGCTCGAAGTTGTCGGGCTTGAGGATGGCCAGACACGCCTCGATTTTGCTGCCGGGCGGGTACTTGCACCGCCCGGTGAACATCCCGCCGTCGGTGTCGCTGCACCTGCCCAGCAGCTCCAACTGCGGGATGTTGAGTTCCGCGGTCGGGGCGGTGATCACCGCGGGCTCGAAGTGTCGAATTTGCCCGTCGGGGCCGCGTATGAAATCACCGTAGGTGCCGCGGATGCTGTCGCCGACGGGGCGTTCCGTGAAAGAACCGATCACGTCGTTCTTCAAGTGCCGGACAGCGTTGGGTCCTTTGAACAGCAACACCATGCATCGAGGCAGGAATCCCCAGGGGTTGCCCTGGCTGAGGTTCTCCTGGACGTATCGCTTCCAGGCCTGGACGATGTTGGGGTCGGCCCCCGAGGAGGCCATCATGTCTCGGTAGGCGGAAACGAACTCGTCGGAGAAGATGAACATGCGCACCGCCACCAGCGTCAGTCGGGCGTGAGCGACCAACCGTCCGATGATGCCGCCCGTACGACTCTTGAGAATGCTGTAGGGAGTGATCAGCGCGTATGCCAGTTCGTCCACGGCCCTTTTCCTCAACACAAGTATACCACCGGCGTCGGATCTTGAGACCGACGGGCTTCCGGGGCGCCTCTGGAGCTGGCGGCCCCGCCCGGCACGGCGACGGCCACGATCCAGCGTTTCGGCCCGCTGCCGCAATGCACCGCCGGCTAGGGTCATATAGTCGCTTCGCCGGCGAGATGCAACACCATCCTGTCCGAAAGAACAATTGACTTGCCCCGGGCGGCTTCTATAATCCCTGACAAGCTGGGCTTGTTGGATGAGGAAGGGTGACCCTGGCGGCCGTGGCTTCGGCCCATGGAGACCCGACGTGACTCTGACCGCGCGTTTAGGCTCGTTCGCCGCCGCATTCCTGCTGTGTGTCTGTGCGGTGGCGGCGGGCGACAACGGGAACCAAGTCTACCTTTACGAAGACGTGCTGATCGCCGGCAAGGTGATGCACAGCTTCACCTCGGCGGGCGAGAACGTCAGCGTCGTGCTTGGCGAGTTCTCCCTGACGATCGGCAAGCGGACGCTGAGCGGGCGAGACGCGGTGGTGTGGATCAGGGAGCACCGCCTGGGACAGCAGGTCCGCCGCGACATCGAGGTGTATATCGAAGGCGACGCCAGCCGCCCCGCCCGGGTCGTCGAGCCCGACGGCACCACCACCAAAGACCGGTTGCTATTGGTCGTTCTCCGTCAGCAAGGCAGTTTGCGCGCCCGAGTCGGCCGGCACAGCGACAGGCCGGTGGAGACGCTTCCCCTGTACCGTCGGGCGACGGCGACGCGAAAGGGGCTCCAGCCGACGACCCAGACGGCGGCGCCGGCGCCCGGCCAGGAGCGGCCCGCCCGCGTCACCAGGCCACGGCCGCGTCTGCCTCAGCCGGTTACGTACCGGGCCGATTCGACCACCAGTAAACTCATGCCCGACCCGCGCGACCCGGAGACTCAAATCAGGGTCACCATCGTCAAGGGCAACGTCTATCTTTCCCACGGCAGCCCCGACAGCGACCTGTTTCTGGAGATACGCTCGGATGCGGCCGTGCTGTACACCGACCCGAAGCAGGAACCCAAGCTGGGGGCTGCGGCCGTTGTCGCGGCCTACCTGGAGGGAGACGTCATATTGCGCCGCGGCGAGCGGACCGTGGAGGCGAATCGGCTCTTCTACGATTTCCGCAACGGCCGGGCGATCATCATCCAGCCCGTCTTCCGCACCATCCAGCAGCAGCGCGACATTCCGGTATACATCCGAGCCAAGGAGGCGCGGCAACTGGCCGCCCGGCCGGCGCCCCAAGTGGGCCGCGTCGCCGGCTATCGCTGGAAGTTTCGGGAAGCGATCGTAACCACCAGCGACTTCCACACGCCCGAGTATCACATCGGCGCCAGACGCGTGTATTTCGAAGACACCACGCCCTACGACGACAAGGGCGTCGCCCTGGCCGAGCGCGGCTGGCGGACCAAATTGGTCAACACCACCTTCAACCTCCGATCCATCCCCCTGCTGTGGCTGCCGTACGTCGTCGGCGACGCCGAGGAGGGTCACACCGCCCTGCGCAAGATGCAGGTCGGCAAAAGCGGGCGCCTCGGATGGGGCGGCGAATCGGAATGGTTCCTGTTCCGCCTGCTGGGGCTGCCCAGGCCGGAGGGCTTCAAGGGGCGTCTCGAGGCCGACTGGCACGAGCGCGGCGTGCTGCTGGGTCCGAAACTGAGCTACAGCCGCGAGACCTACAGCGGCTACGCCCTGGCCTACGGCGTGCTGGACAACCAGCGAGAGGACGACTTCGGCACCGAGCGAGATAACATCCAAGCCCGGCGCCAGCGCGGACGGCTGCTGTGGCGGCACAAGCAGTTCCTGCCTCGCGACTGGCAACTGCAACTAGAGGCCAGCTACCTCTGCGATGAAAACTTCCTGGAGGAGTTCTTCCCCGGGGAGTTCTGGACCGGCAAGGAGCAGGAAACACTCCTCTACGCCAAGAAGCAGCGGGACAACTGGGCGATCACCGGACTAGTCAAGTGGCAGATCAACGACTTCGCCCGGGACAACGCCAGGCTGCACCGGCTGTGGCTGGCCCAGACCGAGGCGCTGCCGGACCTGGCCGGCTACCTGGTCGGGCAATCGCTGTGGCGGGACAGGCTGACCTGGTACAGCGAGGGGCACATCGGCGTGGTGCGTTTCCGCCCGCCGGAGCTGAGGGGGCCCGCCAAGCTATTCGCCCTTCGCTCCAGCCGGTCGGTGGCGCGGGTGGACGTTCGCGAAGAGATCGACCTGCCGCTCGCCGTCGGCCCGGTGAAATTGCTGCCGTATGTCGCCGGCAGGGCCACCTACTGGGAAGACTCGCCGCGCGATCAGGGCCTGGTCCGGCCGTGGGGACAGGCTGGAGTCAACGCAACCATGCACATCTGGCGGATCTATAACCAGGTGAAGAGCCGGCTGTGGGACTTGAACCGCATCAAGCACGTCATCACCCCCTACGGCAGCCTGTTCTGGTCCTGCACGCCCGTGCAACCGCACCGGCCCCACCCGTTCAGCCCCGGCATCGAACAGAACGTGCGCCGGCTCGGCGGCGGGGCCGTCGGCGTGCGCCAACTGTGGCAGACGAAGCGAGGTCCGGAAGGCAATCAGCACACGGCAGATTGGCTTCGGGTGAACGCCTACGCGTGTTTCTTCGATGGCGCTGACATCGACCTGCCCGGCGACGGGCGGTACTTCCCCTACCGGCCGGAGTACAGCTTGGCCAGGAACGCTCTCAACGGCGACGTCACCTGGCACATTTCCGACGCCACCACCTTCCTGGCCGACGCCAACTACGACACCGACTCGGGCGACCTCGCCCGGGCCAACGCGGGCCTGGCCGTCAGCCGCGACCCCCGACTGAAGTACTACGGCGGGGTCCGCTACATCAAGGACATCGACAGCTCCGTCGGCACGTTCGGGCTAGACTACCAGATCAACCCGAAGTACACCGTCAGCGTCTTCGAGCAGTACGACTTCGACCTCGCCGGCGGGACGAACCTCGGCACCACCGTCACGCTGATCCGCAAGTTTCCTCGAATATTCACGGCCATTACTTTCGTCTACGACCGCTCGCAGAACGATGTGGGCGTGGTATTCAGCATCTGGCCGGAGGGAATTTCCGAGGCCTTCATCGGAAGTCAAAGGCTGAGTCTGCTGCACGCGGGAACCGAGAGGGACTGAGCCGGCCCCGCTGCCGGGAGGCCTCCGGCCGGCCGGGAAAGGCGGTTCGCCGCCTCGGCGCTACGGCAGGATCCTTACCCTGCTCCAGCCCTCGTAGAGCATGAAGAAAAGCTGCTCCATGTCATCATCGACCAGGCGGATGCAGCCCATGGAGGCTGCCTTTCCAATGCTTGCCGGGTCGTTCGTGTCGTGGATGCCGTAACCGTCGCGCTTCGTGTACGGGTTGGGTTTCACTCCCTCCAGGCTGATCCAGTAGCCCTTCTTGCCCAGCGGATACCGCGGGTCGGTCGGACGGATCGGCCCCCGCGGCAGGTTGCTGGAAGAGGGCGGCGTCCACTCGGGCTTGATAGTCTTGCCGCCGACGGCGACCCGCCACGGCCCCACGGGCGTGGCCCCGTCCTTGCCGATGCCCACCCGCAGCCGCCGGACGAAAATCATCCGGCCGGTCTCGGCCTCTTCCAAGTACACGTCCAAAGTGAAGCGGCTCTTGGAAACCACGGCGTGGAACGGACCGTACAGGACCTTCAGTTTCCGGTTGATCTGGATCTTTCTGGCGTCGGCAATGCCGTTGATCTTCAGGATCAGTTGCGTCGGCACGCGAAGCTTCAACGCGCGCTCGACCTTTACCAGGACCTCGCCGGCCTTGATCGTGTACCAGCCCGTGCAGGGATCGTCCGGCAGCACCTCGCGGGAAAACAGGGTCTTGTTCGCCAGCTCGACTAGTTTGGCCCGGACAGCGTCGGCCTGTTGCGGTTCAAGGGCCCCGGTGTTGAGCGCGTCGGCCAGAGCGGCGCGGGCCGCAACGAGCTGATTTTCAGAAGCCCGGCTCAGGCCCTTTTCCAGCAGCGTGGCGGCGCGGGCGCGGTCCGCCGGCGTAATTGGCGGCGCCGTCGGCATCGTCGCGGCGGATGAGCCCCGTGACAATGCCCGGCCCCCGGGCGGGAGCCGGTCGGCCGGGCGGGCCTGCTTGGCGGGTCCGCCGGCGCTCGGACGCCGATCGCTGCCGGGGGAAGGGGGCGTTCCGCCGCGATCGTTGCGGGAAAGCTCCTGCGAGCCGCCCTCCGTTCGCACCCGCACCTGGCCGTACCAATTCTTGACCCAAATGGCGACCAGGACGATTACAGCGACGGCGACGATGAAAAACAAAAAGCGGACTTGAGACCTGCTCACAACTATCTCCCGGCATCCTTGCCCTTCTCGACTGAATCAGACGGCCCGAAGCGCAGAATCTCTTCGTCCGTCACCAGCACGCCTACCGGCACATCGTCTTCCTGCACCGGGACCTCCTCGATCAATTGTTCCTGGAACGCCAGCCCGGCAGCGACGCCTCGAAATCCCCGCTGGGCCAGGAACCGATCGTAAAAGCCCGCCCCGCGCCCGAGGCGATTGCCCCGCCGGTCGAACGCCAGCGCCGGCACCACGACCAGGTCCAGCATCTCCACGGGCACCGGCTCTCCCCCCGCCGGCTCGCGCAGCCCGCGGCCGGTCGTCACCACGTCCGTCTCCAGCGAGCGGATCTCAATCGGGATCATGTGCCGCTGGTCCCAGGAGACCTTCGGGGCGGCGATTCTCTTCTGCTGCTGCCAGGCCCGCAGGGCGATCGGGGCCAGGTCCACCTCATCCGGCAGGGGAAGGTAGATCATGATCGCCTCGGCCCGCCCGAACTCCGGCTGGGCGATCAGCCGGCGACAGGCGGCCATGCTCTTGGCGTGGGCCACCGCCGGAACCATACCCGCCAGCCTCTGGCGAACCATCTTTCGCAGGCTCTTCTTCACGCCGATATCAAAACGTTTTGCCCGGCCGCTGGCAAGCCCAAAGGCCCGCGCCGCAGCCGATCACCCCGCCGCCGGCGGCGCGGGCTAGAGCAATTTAAGAATGACATGTCGCATATCCACAGGACTGAAACCAGCCTT
>CAYNYF010000105.1:0-12433 GCA_964401385.1 uncultured Planctomycetaceae bacterium
GCGGGGGCGTGGCGCAGTTGGGAGCGCGTCTGCATGGCATGCAGAAGGTCAGGGGTTCGAGTCCCCTCGCCTCCAGGAACGGCGGAATGGGGCGGCCCGCGGGCAAGCGGGTTGCCCCATTGCCTTGCAGCGAGCGCCGGCCCATCGCCAGGTCAAGTCGAAGCATCCGTGGAGAGGAGATCGCCCGTGCCAAAGCTGGAAATCGGCGTCCTCGTGCCGCTGACGGCCACGCCGGCTGATGAAATCCGCAAGGTGGCCGATCTCGGCCTGAGAAGCTGTCAGGTCTGCGGCTGGGGCCAGGAGCTGTACACCGCGGCGGTCGGCGAGGCCCTGACGGCAGCCGCGGGGCAGCACGGCGTGACCATCACGACGCTGTGGGCCGGCTATCCCGGGCCGAAGGTGTGGAACTTCACCGACGGACCCAAGACCATCGGGCTGGTGCCGCCGGAGTACCGCGCCGCCCGCGTCGAGGCGCTTCAGCAGGCGGCGTGCTTCGCGGCCGGGCTCTCCCTGCCGTCGATCACCACCCACGTCGGATTCATCCCCGAGGACCCCAACCATCCCGACTTTGCCGGAACCGTCGAGGCCCTCGGCGAAGTGGTCGGCGTCTGCCGGGAGGTGGGGGTCGAGTTCTGGTTTGAGACCGGGCAGGAAACGCCGGTGACGCTGCTGCGGACCATCGAGCGGCTCGGGGCCGACAAGCTGGGCATCAACCTGGACACGGCCAACCTGATCCTGTACGGCAAGGCCAACCCGCTCGACGCCCTGGACGTCTTCGGCCGCTACGTCCGCGGCGTCCACGCCAAGGACGGCCTGTATCCCACCGGCGGCGGCGAGCTGGGCAGGGAGGTGCCGCTGGGCGAGGGCAGGGTCGATTTCCCCGCCGTGATCGGCAGGCTCAAGGGACTGGGCTATGCCGGGGCGCTGACCATCGAGCGCGAGATCTCCGGCCGGCAGCAGATCGCCGACATCAAGGCGGCCATCGAGTTCCTCCGCCCGCTGTGCTGAGGCCGGCGGCCTCACTTCCGGCCGGGCTCAGGGGGCGAGCGTAGGCTGGGTTGCGCGGCAACCCACCTTTTCCTTTGGCCTTGCCCGCCGTTTCTCTCGGCGTTAGGATGAAGGCGGCAATTGCCGGGGAAATCCCATGAACGACCTCTTCGGTGGCGCGGGTGTTTACGAAAGCAGCCCGAAGAATAGCCTGTCCTCTTGGCTTCATGTGCCGGCGACTGCGCGCCTTGCCCGCCGGGCGCCCGAGAAAAAAGACCCCCAAAACGACAGCCACGAAAACCAGGGAAAAACAATAGGAAACCGTCCCGGTTTTTTCCAGGGAAAAACAATAGGAAACCGTCCCGGTTTTTTCGTGTTTTCAACAGAGCAAAACCGTCCCGGTTTTTTCCGGTTTTTTCTACGGCGCTCGACGGAAGCTCCTTCCCCGGTCATCCCATCGCGCGCCACACTGGTCAAGTTATAGCCTACGCTCGGCCACGGTACCTTGCTGCCGGGGCAATTCGCTTTTGCTTTCGCAGTTAATACTACAACGCTACGAAGCCAATATGGCGGCCTCTAAGACATTCATGTGCAAACGGTTATGGTCCTTTCGCTCCCGTCGCTTCAGCCCGAGCAGCCCTCAGAGCCCAGCGACAGCATCGCATGGGCAAGTTCATCCCGTCTGGCATGGGCCAAAGGATGGTCCAGGCGGACGGGATAGCAGACCTTCGTAGCGTTGTAGTATTAAGCCGTGTTTGTCTTTTCTCTCAGCAGGTATAAGCGATGACAAGCGCATCAGTTAAGCTGGCATCAACGTTCTATATAGGAGGGACACGAAACCGCCGTTCCAACGGGAAGATCTCCACCAACTCGCTTATTCAAATAATTCACGATAGCGCGGATGACTCCTCCTTCAAGACATCCCTCTGAGCCTGCCCCGATCGCGCCGTCGAAGGCTTCGATTTGAAACTGTGCAATCGGACTAGCTGGCGCACTTTCTCTGTGTATTTTTACCGTAGCTTTTGCATGGGCAGCAAGTAGATCGGCGGGGCCTAACAATGCCGTCCAGGGACCAACAAGAAAGCGGACAAGGTCGGATCCACGATCGAAATCTGTTATTACACCATCGATTATAAGAGCGTTGTGTGTTTCTAAGTCGGGCGAGTGCGCGCGGGCATGATAGCCGTGGTAACAAAGACGACCAACAAGATACTTTGCAATTACCTTCGGGGGATTCCCCTTTTGATCGGCGAGACCAATTCCTGTGTCGAACTCCTTTACGAGAATAAGGTTTGACTGGTCCAGATCACCCGCCTTAACATCCACTTCGATCTTGGACACAATTGAACCGCAAGCGCAACACCCTGTAAAGGTTGGCGCCGCGAGAACGCATAATAACAAGCCAATCGACTTTGTCCCGCGTATGAATGTACCCCACAATTCGCGCATTACCACGTTCTGCGGGAATTTGCTAGCTCGCATCTTCTGATTCTCATTTTTCTGCATATCTTATCCAGGAAGGCGAAGAGTCCTTTCCAGTAGGCAGATCTGCCCCAGCTCGCCTCTTCAGGTAGTTTACGATGCCCCAAGCGATGTGTGATTCAAGGCACTCATTCCAACCAGCCAGAGCTTCACTGTCCCAGGTTTCGACCTGGAACTCAGCGAGGACTTCAGATGGAACACATCCTTTGTAGATTCTAACGTTCGCTTTTGCGTGGGCAGCAAGGGGATCGGCAGGGGGAGACACCAACAAGCGATAAGGGAAATAACTCAAAACACAGCGGGTCAAGTTTGATCCTCGCTCGAAATGCGTTATTGTCCCATCGATCACAACAGTGCCGGATTTTTCCAGTTCGGCTGAATAGGTGCGGACGTAATACCCATAACTGGCGAGTCCGCCCATGACGCATTTTCTGATTGCCTTCCCCGCAGTTCCGTTTTGACGCCCGATCCCAGCAGGAGTGACGAAATCCTTTATAAGAATCAGCTTACTTTGGTCCAGATCACGCGGCTTGAGATCCACTTCGATCTTGGACACAATTACGTGGCAGGTCGAGCATCCTGTAAGTGCAACCGCAACAATAAGGCACGCCGAAAGGCTAACTAGACTCAATCTACTATCATTTGTGGGGGTGCCTAGCATTTTCCCCATCGTTGTGTCCTCTCAACGTTGTCTCAGTTTGCAAACCTGCCGCTCGTCCAGCAAAACCGGAGCAATCTTAAGCATAGCCGAAAAAGTCAATTACGCAAGATAAGGACTTTACTCACCGCTGACCAATTGACGTATCCGTCTTTGCCTACTGCGGACGATCTGGTGGTGGCGGTGGTGATGGGATGTAGGGCGGCGGGGGTAGCGGCGGGATGTGGAATCGCGGCGGGGGTGGCGGGGGAATGTACGTGTACGGTGGAGGATAGTACGGTGGTGGTAATAGGGCGAACCGCTTGGTTAACGAAGACTTGAAGCCGCCAAGAATCCTCTAACCGAGCGTCTCATCCAGAGGGAAACAAAGGGGTCAGGAAAGAAAGGGGTCAGGTACTGTTTTGAGAACAAAGGGGTCAGGTACTTGTTTGTGAATTCTTGACGGCGGCGATGTCCGGCCGTACTCACGTGGCATGCGGCGGATTGCACGTGGGGTGACCCGCTCCGGCCGGCGGACGAGACAGAATATAAGCCATAGGGGAGATTAGACAGGTAGGGTACGCAGCTCGGCTGCGTGCGGCATGGGTGTAGCCTGGCTCGCCGCGGCGACGCACCTTTTCTTTCCGCCCCCGCGCGATTGACTCCCCGCACGCTCAAGCACACGCCCGCTTGAGCGTGGCACCCAAGCTTGCGGCGGTTGTGCTCAACCGGATGGGAAAGCATTTGCGCGCGCGGATGTGAACGTTCCGCCGGGGGGAATCCGGATTTTCTGAGATTTTTATCTTCCGCGGGCGGGGAGGCTTGCCGGCCAGGATGCGGTTTTGCGAAAGCGTTTGCGCGCGCATACGTGAACGCGCGAAGTAAGTACGGAGGGCGCGCTGCGCGTGCGCGCCGACGTCCCCACCCCGATGGGGTCGGCAGGTTTGAAAAGTGCAGAGGACAGGCACTTGGGACTAGGGACTAGGGACCAGGGACCAGAAACGGCAAAGGGACTGGGGACCAGGCAACGGCAACGGCGAACGCCGGCCGTCTGGGGAAAGTAGGCAAAAGACAGGGGCTTGGGACTTGGGGCTTGGGACTTGGGACTGACAACGGCAGCAACTGCCGGACGCGGACCCCGCCCGTCTGGGGAAGATAGGCAAAAGACGGGGACTTGGGACTTGGGGCTTGGGGCTTGGGACTTGGGACTTGGGACTTGGGACTTGGGCAAGATAGGCAAAATAGAGAACGCGAATTCGGCGAATTACTACGAATGCGCGCGAATGAAGGAGGAGAAACGGCAAGGCCTGTTTACGACAAGACTTACGGATTTCGGGTCCGTTCCGAACGGTTCCCAATGGTACTCAATGGTACTCAATGGTATCGAATGGTACTCAACGGTATCGAATGGTACTCAATGGTTGCCAATGGTTGCGAATGGTATCGGTTGGCACCGGGAACGCGGAAGACGGAACACGCAGGGAGGTACTGTTTTGCTCCCAATTGTTGAATTGCGGCATTCCGGGCATGGGCCGGCCAAGTCGGCAGGCCAGCGGCCGGGACCGCTTCGTTACGTGCTGTCTTCACTTGCCTTGTGCGGGCCGCCGGAGTAGCATCGTGGCTGCATCCTCCATCATGGGGAGCGCGACATGATTTCGCGAGTTCACAGTTCCATCCTTCAGGGTACCCGCCTTCGCCGGGAGGCTTCCGGCTTCGCGAAGGCTACGCCGGACAAGTCGGCGGGCAAGTCGACGCCGGCCGACCCAGGCGTAAGATCGTCAGGGGGTGTAAATTGATCTCCAGAGTCCACTCGTCCATTCTCCAGGGCATCGACGCCACCTACCTGTCTGAGCGACAGGCAGGCAAGTCACGGCCGCAGGGAGGTCGGATTGCGGATGATATCCAGAGTCCATAGTTCGATCCTCCAGGGCATCGACGCCATCGGCGGGGAAGTCGAGGCCGACGTCGCTCGCGGCGGCATCGGCGAGCTGAAGCTGGTCGGGCTCGCCGAGACGGCCGTGAAGGAATCCGTCTCGCGCATCCAGGCGGCCCTGCGGAACAGCGGCTACCGCTGGCCCGGCCCGAAGGTGACGATCAATCTCGCCCCGGCCGACGTGAAGAAAGACTCGGCCGCGTTCGACCTGCCCATCGCCATCGCGGTGATGGTGGCCGGCGGCATGTTCGCCTCCGAGAAGATCGACGATTACCTCATCGTGGGCGAGCTGGCCCTGGACGGTCGCGTGCGGCGGGTGAAGGGCGCCCTGGCGACGGCCATGCTGGCACGGCAGTTGGGCAAGCGCGGGCTGATCGTTCCGGCCGACAATGCCGCCGAGGCCGGCGTGGTCAAGGCCGTGGAGGTGATCCCGGTCAATTTCCTGACCGACGCGGTGGGGCTGCTCACCGACGAGCTGCCCATCGAGCCGGTGGACGTCGACCTGGAGGAGATCTTCGCCGTCGCCGGCCGGTACGACGTGGACTTCGCCGACGTCCGCGGGCAGGAGTCTGCCAAGCGGGCGCTGGCGGTCGCCGCCGCCGGGCACCACAACATCCTCATGATCGGCCCGCCCGGGTCCGGCAAGACGATGCTGGCCAAGCGCATCCCCACGGTGCTGCCGCCGCTGACGCCGGCCGAATCGCTGGAGACCACCCGCATCTATTCCGCCCGCGGGCTGCTGGCGCCGGGGAACTCGCTGATGGCGACGCGCCCGGTGCGGATGCCGCATCACTCCGCCTCGGCGGCCGCACTCATCGGCGGCGGGGTGATCCCCCAGCCGGGGGAAATCTCGCTGGCCCATCACGGCGTGCTCTTCCTGGACGAGCTGCCGGAGTTCTCGCGGGCGACGCTGGAGATGATCCGCCAGCCGCTGGAGGACGGATACGTGACCATCCCGCGGGTGCACGCGACGGTGAAGTTCCCGGCCGCGATCATGCTGGTGGGGGCGATGAACCCCTGCCCGTGCGGCTATTTGACCGACCCGAATCGCCAGTGCAAGTGCACGCCGAACATGATCGATCGCTACCTTTCGCGGATTTCCGGTCCGCTGATCGATCGGATCGACATCCACGTGGAGGTGCCGCCGGTGCCGTGGCGGCAGCTTCGCGCCGATGGACCGGGCGCGGGCGGGCAGGACTCGGCCGGCATGCGCGAGCAGGTCGTCGCCGCCCGCCAGGTCCAGCGCCGGCGGTTTTCCGACTCGGCCGGCGACGGCAGCACCACCACCAACGCCACGATGCCGCCCAAGCAGATCCGCCGCTTCTGCAAGCTCGACTCGGCCGGGGAGATGCTGCTGAAACAGGCCATGACCGAGCTGGGCCTTTCGGCCCGCGCCCACGACAAGGTCCTCCGCGTCGCCCGCACCATCGCCGACATGGAATCGTCCGAGAGCATCCAGTCCCACCACCTGGCCGAGGCGGTGCAGTACCGCCGCCTGGACCGCAAGCTCTGAGTAACCAAGAGGCGACCTTCGAATACGCGCCGGGCTGGCCGGGACGTTGGGCAAACCGGCGCCGTGCCGTGAAAGGGCAAACAACGTGATCCGATTGGAATCCGAGAGCGACGTCCTGCCGGTGTGCCCGCATTGCGAAGGTGAGCTGGGCACGGTCTGGATGCAGGAGCTTACCGGGACGCTGGGCAAACGGTACATTTACTTCTGCCCGCGCTGCCGGAAGGTGCTGGGAGTCTCCCACCGCAAGGGCTTCTTCATGGGCTAGCCGCGGCGCAGGCGGCAGACGTTGGACGCCGGGCGATGCGTCGGGCAAGTCGCGCCAGGGATGCCTGGGCCGTATGCCCGACCTACGGGCTTACCAGGAGTCATGCAATGAATCGCGCGAAGGACTACCGGGTCATCTTTGCCGCGCCCGGAGAGGGCGAGCTGGTCGAAGCCCGGCCTGATCCGGCGCCGGTGGGGCCGACGGAAGTGGCCGGAAGGACGTTGGCAACGCTGATAAGCCCGGGGACGGAGCTGGCCGTGTATCAGGGCCAGTACGCACAAGGGAAATTCCCGTGCGGGGCAGGCTACGCGGCCGTCTTTGAGGTCCAGGCCGTCGGGGCCGAGGTGGCGGACGTCAAGCCGGCAGACCGGGTCTTCTGCATGGGGCCGCATCAATCCTTCCAGCGGGCGCGGCGGCAGGACGTGCTGCCTGTGCCGGCGGGATTGGCGCCGCAGACCGCGGTCTTCGTCCGCATGATGGGCGTCAGCATGACGACGCTGGCGACGACGGCCGCCCGCCCGCCGGCAAAGGTTTTGGTAACGGGCCTCGGGCTGGTCGGTCACCTGGCGGCCAAGGTATTCGACGCCTGCGGCTATGAGGTGATCGCCTGTGACCCGGTCCGGTCGCGTCGCGACGTCGCCCTGCGAGGCGGCATCACGAACGTATTGCCGGCAGTGTCGCCGGACGATCCGCAGATAGCCGGCCGGGTGGCGTTGGTGGTGGAGTGCTCCGGCCACGAGCAGGCCGTCCTGGACGCCTGCCGCGTCGTGCAGAAGCGCGGCGAAGTGGTGTTGGTTGGGGTGCCGTGGGTTCGCAGGACCGACCTTTCGGCGCACGAGTTGCTGTACGCCGTTTTTCACAAGTACGTGGTGCTCCGCAGCGGCTGGGAGTGGGAGCTGCCGGTTCATGCGGAGGATTTCCGCTCGGCGAGCATTTTCGGCAACTTCGCCGCCGGGCTGAACTGGCTGGCGGCCGGGAAGATCAGCGTCGAGGGGCTCTGCGAAACTGCCTCGCCGCGCGACGCCCAGCGGGCCTACCAGCAACTTTTGCACGGAACAGGCGACCGACTGACGACGGTGTTTGACTGGACCGATTGCCCGTGACCGGGCCGGGGCTTTCGGCCCGGGCCATCGCCGAGCGAAACACAGGCCCCGGCCGCGGGTTAGGTGTCTTTGAATGAGTTGTGAAGCTAGAGTTCAGTTGGCCGGCGCGGCGGCGGCCGGCCGCGCGTCACGGACCTCGAGCAGACATCCACCCAGCGCTCCTGACGTTGGGCCGCGCAGCGATTTGCCATGACGCCCTGAGCGGCCCATCTGGAGGCCTCTGGAGCTGCCAGCGCGCACGCCCGGCGCCAAGGGCAAGCGCACCTGCGAAGGAGAAGACATGAGTCGGCAATATGCCCGCAATCGCACCGCGAGATTTCGGTCGCTGGCGACCATCGGCCTGAGCGCCTTTGCCGCCTTGACCTGCGCTTCCCTCTGCCCGGCCCAGCAGCCGGCGGCCGCGGGCAAGCCGGCCGCGGCGCCCGTTTCCATCCTCGACGGCAGCAGCGTCTGGCGCGTGCTGTATTCCTGGGGCGCGCCCATGGCCAAGACCCCGGACGGCTACGCCGAGACACGCGGCAAGGACCTCTGGAATTTCATGACCGTCTACCCGCCGGACGGCTGGACGGCAGTCACGTTCGATGACTCCACCTGGTGCCGTCGACACTTCTTCGGCAAGTACTACAATGGCGAGCTGGACAATCGAGCGAGGGGCGGCGCGCCCAACCTGAACATCCGACAGATCAGCCTGCGCGGCAAGTTCACCGTGACCGACCCCGCCAAAGTCAAGGTCCTGCACCTGACGCTGGTTTATCGCGGCGGCGTTGTCGTCCACGTCAACGGCAGGGAGGTCAAGCGCGATTTCCTCCCGCCCGGCAAGCTTGAGCCGGGCTGCCCGGCCGAAATCTACCCCGCCAGGGCCTACCTGAAAGAAGACGGCAAGCCGTGGAGCTGGTGGAACGACCGCAAAGTCATCGACCAGGAGGCCTACCAGCTCCGCGTCCGCCGAATCAATGGCCTGCCGGTCCCCGCCGAGCTGCTGCGCAAGGGCGCCAACGTCCTGGCGATCGAGATCCACGCGGCTCCTTTTCCTGAGGCGTTCACCAAGCCCAAGGTGCGGCCCAACTGGGCGGCCGCCGGGCTGTGTGAATTGCGGCTGCAAACGGACGATGCGTCGGCGGTTATCCCCAACGTGGTTCGGCCGGAGGGGATGCAGGTCTGGAACACGAACCTAATCGAGCAGATCGGGGAGAACAGCTACGGCGACCCGCATGAGCCGGTCAAGCCCGTGCGGCTCGGGGCGGCAAGAAATGGCGTGACCACCGGCCGGGTGGTCGTCAGCAGCGACCGGCCGATCAAGGGCTTGAAGGCGAGGGTCTCGGAACTCGCCGGCGCCGGAGGGAAGAAGATTGCCTCGTCCGCTTTGCGGGTTCGCTACGGCAGGATCTGTAGTCTCAACGGCAGCGGAAGGCGGGACGACGCCTTGCTCGACGCGCCCCCGCGGGTGCTGTCTCCGCCGCCGGTGCCGCCGCGAGACCGCTGGACGGCGATGCGCCACAAGGCGCGGACGGACGACGGCCTGCCGCCTGAGATCAAAAAGGGCGCGATCCAATCGATTCTCGTTACTGCCCGGGTCCCGAAAGACACCCAGGCCGGCGCCTACCGCGGAACGCTCACGATCGCGGCAGAGGGTGAAAGGCCCGTCGAGGTGCCCGTTGAATTGACGGTCGCCGACTGGGTCGTGCCGGACCCGGCCGAGTTCACCTTCTGGTTCGGACTGATCCAGTCGCCCGAAGGCGTCGCTCTGCGATACGACGTTCCACTGTGGTCGCAGGCGCACCTCAAGCTGCTCGACAAGAGCTTCGGGCTGATCGCCCAGACCGGCGGAAAGGTGCTGTTCGTTCACCTTATCGCCGAGACCGAATACGGCAACGAACGGTCGATGGTAATCTGGGACAAAGGCCCGGACGGCAAGCTCGCCGCCGACCTGTCGGCCGTGGAGAAGTTCGTCAAGGTCGCGGCCAAGCACATGAAGCCCACGTACGTGGTGGTCTGCGTGTGGCAGTGGCAGTATTCCGGCACGTCGCCGCGGATCACCGTTCGCGATCCCCAGACCGGCGCGCTGGCGAACGTCCCCGGCCCCAAGTACGGCACGCCGGAATCGCTGGCGTTCTGGAAGCCGGTCCTGCTCGGCGTGAAGGACATCCTTGCCAAGGCGGGGCTGGACGGCCGCATGCTGCTGGGGTCCGGCTCGGACCGCTACCCGAAAAAGGATCAGGTCAGCGTCTTCAAGAAGATCGTCCCGGACGTCGGCTGGGAGGCCCACCGGCACCCGCCCCGCGGCGGGGATTCCATGGTCGCCGAAGAGGGCCGCGTCCCCGTCAAGTACATCGCCAGCGTCTGGGGTAGCTGGAGCCACTGGGACCCGGCCGGCCGCCGCGTGTACGGCTGGAACTTCACCGCCGGGGGTCAGGGCACATTCTGGACCTGGTTGGACCGGCGCACATACGACCCGGCGGGCTTCACCCGGTTCCGCACGCTGTGCGAACAGACGCTGCTGTCCAATCGCCGCGGGTTGGCTCAGATCGGCGCGGACTTCTGGCCGGCGCCGGCGGAGAAGGGCACCCGCCCCCTGGCGAGCCTGTACAGCCGCTTCCCCCACGCCGGCAACGTCGGCGCCGGCAACAAGGGCTGCACCACCAACCAGTTGTTCTATCCCGCTGGCGAAGGGCCCGTGCCCACCATCCGCTACGAGCTGATCCGGGAAAACATCCAGGAGTGCGAGGCCCGCATCTTCCTGGAGAAGCTCCTGCTGGAAAAGCCGTGTCGGCTCCCTGAGGGGCTGGCACAGAAATGCCAGGCCGTCCTCGACGAGCGCACGCGCTGGCACCGGATCGGCTACGGCATGTCGACTTCCGACGTGGACGTTTCCTGGCCGTACTCCGGCTGGCAGGGGCGGACGATGAAACTTTACGAGGCGGCGGCACAGGCCGCGGGTCGACTCAACTCGCCACAGACGAAGGCCGTCGCGGGAAAGTGAAGACGAGGCAGATCGCGGCAAACGCGGCCCGGGCCGGGCTACCAAACGGCCCGCCCGCGTTTCGACGCGGTCCGTCTTTGGCTATAATGAGGTCCCAAGGGAATCGGGCCGTCATGGATCTTTTCAAGGAATCCGAGGACGCGGCTATTCTTCGCAACGCGCCGCTGGCCGTGCGGATGCGCCCGCGGACGATCGACGAGATCGTCGGACAGGATGAGTTCCTCGGGCCGGGCAAGCTGCTGCGGCGGATGCTGGCGGCCAACCGGCTGACCAGCCTGATCTTCCACGGCCCGCCCGGCACCGGCAAGACGACGCTCGCCTACGTCATCGCCGGCCAGTGCGACTGCGTCTTCCACCGCCTCAACGCGTCCAGCACCTCGGTGGCCCAGGTGCGAGCCATCATCGAACGGGCCCGGGCGACGCTGGCGACCAGCAGCAAACGCACCGTCATCTTCATCGACGAGCTGCACCGCTTCAACCGCGCCCAGCAGGACGTGCTGCTCAACGACGTGGAAAACGGGGTGATCATCCTGATCGGGGCGACCACGCAGAACCCCTTCTTCGTGATCAACTCGCCCTTGCTGAGCCGCTCGACCATCTTCCGGTTCTCTCCGCTGAGCGAGGAGGACGTCGCCGGACTGCTGGGGCTGGCCCTTACCGACACCGAGCGCGGGCTGGGCAAATACCGGGTCCGGGCCGATCGGGAGGCGCTGGCTCACCTGGCCAGGATCAGCGACGGCGACGCCCGACGGGCGCTGACGGCCCTGGAGACCGGCGTGCTCAGCCAGCTCCGCGGTAAGGGCGAGCGGGAGGTCGTCTTCGACCTTTCAGTGGCCCAGGAGTCCATCCAGCAAAAGGCCGTCAAGTACGACCGCGCCGGCGACGGCCATTACGACGCCGCCAGCGCCTTCATCAAGAGTATGCGCGGCAGCGATCCGGATGCGACGGCTTACTGGCTGGCGAAGATGATCGTCGCCGGGGAGGACCCGCGCTTCATCGCCCGTCGCATCGCCATCCTCGCCAGCGAGGACATCGGCAACGCCGACCCGCGGGCGATTTCGGTGGCCTCGGCCGCCTTCGACATCACCGAGCGGATCGGCCTGCCCGAATGCCAGCTCACGTTGGCCCAGGCGGCGATCTACATGGCCTGCGCGCCGAAGTCCAACGCCTCGGCCATGGCTATCTGGCGGGCTACGGCCGACGTCAAGGAAAGCCGCACCGTTCCCGTTCCCAAGCACCTGCGGAACGCCCCGCATCCGCTGATGAAGGAGATGTACGGCTACTCGGAGGGCTACCAGTACAGCCACAACTACGAAGGCGGCGTCTCGCCCGACCAGGATTACCTCGGCGTCGATAAGACCTACTACAGTCCCACCGACAGGGGCTACGAAAAGCACCTCGCCGCCTACCTGAAGTGGGTCAAGCAATTGCAGCAGGGAAAAGGCGAGCGCGGCGACGGGCAGGAGGAAGCGCCCGGGCGCTAGAGCAATTTAAGTATGAGATGCCGTATCGCCGATGGAGAGGATATGGCAT
>CAYNYF010000106.1:0-12124 GCA_964401385.1 uncultured Planctomycetaceae bacterium
CCCCCCCCCGGCCACGGGGGACATTTTCCTTGACAAGATCGCCGCTCATGCCAATCTTCCTGGCAACCCAGCTTGGAAAACGAAACGGCGTCCGGATGCCGCGGGGGCATATCGCTTAGCCTCCTACTGTTCGATGAGTCGTGAAAACCTATTGAACAAGCAGAGGTCGAGTCACCTTTTCAAGCAGATATCCTCCGCCAGAATGAAGAAGGGCCACAGTAATCAACATTGCAGGCAAAGAACCCCTGTCCATAGCCGACCGCGGCGGCGGCAGGCGTGCAAGCGCCATAGAGCTGGCGGCGGTCTTGGCGGTCCTGGCGTCGGCGGCGGTGTGGATCGACCTTGGACCGATTAACAAGTTCCATAACGGGGATACGATCGTCCCTGTCCTGGCGAGCTTGTACAAATGGACGCCCTTTTACTGGGAGCAGAACCGGCTGGGGATGTTTCTGGCTCTGGTGGCCTCCCCGTTCAAACATCCAATGGTCAACATGCTGGTGCAGTACGGGCTCGCAGCCTGGATGGGGCTGTCGGTGTTCTTTCTGAGTGCGCGTTACGTAATGGGCAAGGGACCTTGGGTTGCCGCCGGGGCCATCGGCGCGGCAATTTGCCTCGTCGCCGGGAAGGTGTATGTATGGTGGGGTGTCCTCATGGGGCACCATGAATATGGCACGAGCCTGGCCCTGGGTTTGGCTGGACTATTGCTCCTTGAGCGCGCCGCCGGCCGCAAGGGTTGGCCGAGCGCAACACTGGGCGGCCTTTGTGTCTTGCTGGCCTCGTGGGTGAATATGGCCGTGTTCGCAACTCTTTTGCCCCTTGTCGTGACCAAACACATAATCTCCCGGCTGAAAAACAGGCCGCCCCGGTGCGCGACGGAATATAGGCGACAAAGGCCGGGGCTGGCGAAAACCATTCGATCGGCCCTCAGCTCAGCCACGGCCTGGCAAGTTGCTGCCTTAATCGCTTCGACGGCGGGGGTGTACGCTTTAGCCGAGGTGGTGCCGTATCGCTCTGCATACAAGGTCCTTCCATTGAGGGAATGGGCTTACACCTGGCTGGGACTCTGGCAGAGCGTATCGGCGGCTTTTTCTCCCACTAGTTGGCTGGCCGGGGGCGCGCTCTTGGGCCTCTGCGCGGCGGGCGTGTTCTTTGCGAAGTCGCGCAAGGATGCGCTGCTGGCGGGCCTGGCGGCGGCGGCGCCGCTGTTGGCGGGCGCACTGGGCAATTGCCTCCTCATGGGATCGTTGGACTGGCCGCGCCTGAACCTCTATGCATATCGATATCTCATCCCATCGATAGTGTTGTTATTCATTGCCGCCGGAGCGTTTGGGAGCGCGGTTGTTTTGCGAGGGCTTGGTCCGATGGCGACGCGGATCGTGAGCTGGCTGCTGGTTGGCGGGTTCGCGGCGGCAATTGTGGCAATATCCCCAGCTCCCTCGCTTGCGAGGGTTCGCTCGAATCTGGATTTGACGATGGGACGGTTGACGCAGGAGGTTCTCTCGGCGAAATGCACTCACATCATGGGCAATTACTGGAGAGTCTGGCCGGGTGTATTCCACGCGAATCTTGTCAACTATGAGCGGGGGCGGCGGACGGTCATCTGGGGGATTGCCCACAGATGCGCTCCAACGCGCGACCTGTGGTTCAACGTGCCGCCGGACCAGATACGCGTCGCTGCGATAATCGGTGACGAACAGGATTGCCAGTGGGACCAAATGTTTTATCACACGTGGCCGTTGGTCAAAGAATCGCAATTGACGAAGATTGTAGTTTACCGCCCCGCGCAATCTGTGCTACCGGCCCGGCCGGCGGGCAAGCCCCCGCCCAGAATGCCAGCAAGCCGGCCTGATTCCCCGTGAAATGGGTGAAAACATTCTCACAGAAAGCACGGGACACTTGTTCTGGATGCGGGCCCGGCTGCCTGAGCGGACCGGAACAGTGTTTGAACAGTGGACGGGCCACGGTCTTCACACATGCCGGCGAAGGGGGACACGAATGACACGCCTGCCCGACAGCCCCGCCCGCAAGCTGGGAGGCGGGCTTCAGGCGGGAATTAAGCAGAACTCGCTCAAGAAAAAGAGGCAATTCGTGGAATTCGCCGTAATTCGTGTAATTCGTGGTCTCCTCCCCCCGGCGCGGAGACGCACACTCGCCTGATCAGGCTGTGCCTGCCCACCTGCGCCAGGCAGGCGGACAGGCATTCCTGTGACCAGCTTAGTTCTTCTGCACCAGCAGTTGGAGGATGCCCTCCTTGAGTTCGCAGAAGCCCTGTCCGGTGAGCGTGCCGAAGGTGACGGCCGCGGCCTCGTCGGGGAATGCCTGCTTGAAGCGGGCCGCCATCGGCACCCTTTGTGAAACCAGCAGGCCGACGTGCTCGCGCGACCAGCCCTTTTTCAGTTGCAGCAGCCGCAGCAGCTCGCAGTCCTGCGCCCCGCGCCGGAGGGCGTGCACGCGGAAGCTGGCGACGGCCCGGCCGTACTTGCCGGCGTTGATGATGAGGGCCGTCGTGGTCGGCTTGGTCATGGCCCCGGTCCCGCCGAGCGACTGCCAGGGAAGGACTCCGTCGGAGTTGTTGACGTAGGCCTTCAGGCACCACGCGGCCGATTCCCAGTTGCTGCGCCCGACGCCGTTGCAACTGCCGTAGGTGCATAGAATCATCGGCGCGCGCCGCTTGGTGTTGCGCAGCAGGCGCGGCATGCTGTAGCCGGCCCCGCCCACGTACAGAACGTTCATCAGCCCGTCGGAAACGCTGCCCTGCCACATCGGCCGCGAAATGTCGCCGCGGAAAAGCAGCGTCGGGCGCGGGCGATTCATCGCCGCCAGCCCCCTTCCGAACAGCTCCTGCTGCCATCGCGCCGTGAACAGTTCCGGGTCGTCGACCGCCTGCTTCCACAGCCCGGCGAAGAAGTTCAGCGCCGCCCAGTCCAGGTATTCGTACGGCTCGTCCAGGGTCCAGGCGGTGTAGCCATAGTTGGGCTTGTTGTTGAGATAGAACTGGAAGAGCGTCCGGTTCCATTTCTTTTCCGCGAGGTGCCGACGGAAGTCCTTGGCACAGGCGACGAAGGCATCCTTGTAAGCCTGATCGAACGCCTCGTCGACGGGCTTGGCCAGCGTGTCGTGGCGGAGCTTCTGGTCGGGGTCCTTGAAGTTCGTGGGCACGCCCTCGCCGGGGTGGTAATGCTTGCGGAAGTCCTCCGGCCAGCCCTCGAAGAAGGGCAGATACAGCGACGGCACGGGCACGCCCGCGCGGGGGTTGTCCTTGAACCAGGACCCGTCCAGCAGCCCGCCGAGGTTGTTGTCGAAGTTTGACCAGTCGACGACGCGGCCGCGGGCGTCGACGCCGGGGACCCAATCGCCGTGGACGCCCCCGCCCTGGGAGTAGGGCACGCGGTTGATGGTACAGCGATGATAGTGGGCCAGCCGGAAGCTGTCCTTGAACTGTTCGCTGCCGGCCCGGCCGGGGCCGCCGTAGCAGTTCAGCTCCGGGTTGAAGTGGATCTCATCCGGGATGGTGACGTCGTAGACCTTCACCTTCAGCGCCAGTTCCAGCTTGTCGGCGCCCGCGGTCAGGCCCACCTTGCCGGAGTAGTCCCCGGGCCTGGTCTGTGTGGGCACGTGGATGTCCACGGTGACGGCCTGGAGCTTCTGGCCGGCGATGCCGTTGTCCTTGTTGGGGACGTCGAAGCTCTCGCCGGGGGCCAACGCAATGGCGTACTCGCTGTGCCGGCGGACGTACCAGTTCCGCCACAGCCTCACGCCCTTGTTGCTGATCTCGCCCGCGCCTCTCAGCGAGGACACGGCCACCTTGCAGCCGCTCGTCTCGCCTTCCACGGCGATCTGGAAGCTGACGATCTCGCCCCGGGCGGCGGCCAGGCGGATGGTGCCGGCCGCGCCGTCCCAGACGGCGTTCCTTGCCCGGAGGTTGCCGCCGACCTTCTCGTTGAGCACCTTGCCGTCGATCGGATCGACCTTGGTGATCTCTGGAAATGCCCACACCTTGGCCGCTCCCAGAGTCTTGGCGTCGCCGGCGCGGGGTCTGAAGGGATATGCCGGGAGCCTGGGGACGGTCAACTTCGCGCTGGCCTTGCCTTGGGCCGAGGCGGTGGGCGATTCGTTCCCGGCGGCGTCCACGGCCGCGGCCTCCACCCGCAGGCTGCTGCCGGGGGCGAGGTCGAGAATGGGGAAGCTCTGCAACTGCCCCTCCGCCGCGGCGAAGGGGATCTGCCAGCGCTGCACCTGCCGGCCGTTGATCTTGACTTTGTAGGCCAGCGCGCCGGCGGGGACGCGCAGGCTGATCTCGGCGGCGCCGAGGTCGGGCCCGGCCCAGTTCGGCGCGGGTTTCACTTGCAGCTCGGCCGGCGCCGCCGGCGGGGTGGTGTCGGCCCCGTCGGTCCGGACCTCCAGGAACGGTCCTTGCCCGCTCTCCCGGCTCTTGATGGTGCAGTTGACGCCCACGCTGGTCGAGCCGTCCATCAGCAGCAGCCCGTGGCTGGCCCCGGCCAGAAGCGCCTGGACCAGGCGCGGGTCGATCTTCGCCCGCAGCCAGCCCGCCCGCCGCGCAGCGCACGGCTCCAGCGGGCCGTCGAAGCGCAGCGTGTTGCCGTTGCCGAGGATCACGTCCCAGGCCTTGGCGCCCGGGAAGCCCCAGTTGCGCCTCTGGTAGGACGATTCGTTGAAGGTCGCCCCGTGGCCCTGCGGATCCGCCGCGTAGCTCCTGGACTTGCCCTCGACCCAGTCCTGGCTGACGGTGGAGAGCGTCAGCCATTTCAGGTCGGTCCCGCCGTTGAGGCCGAACTTGTGCCCGCCGGCGGGGCGGACGTACACGTGGGCCTCGACGATTCTCCTGCCTTTCAGCGCCGCCACGTCGAAGTCCGCCAGGCCGAACTCCTGCCAGACCTTGAGCTTGATGCTGGGCGCGGCGCCCATGTTGTAGTCGGCCTCTTTGCCCATGGCCGAGATCCAGACGTCCCGGGTGGCCTTGCACTCAACTGTTTCGGCCCGGACGCCGGCCCCGGCCGCCGACAAGCTGATCGCCGCCAACGCTGCAAACCATTTCATTCGGTTCATAGTCTTTCCATCTCCTACAGGTTCGTCGCTTGCGCTGAGTCCGCGCACATCCACACGCCTCTGCCGGGACGCGCGGTCCGACGCGTTCGCCCGGGGGCCTCACTTCGCCGGCGTGATCCTGACTCGGTTCTTGCCCTTCACCAGCGGGATCTGCTTGAGCGTCAGCAGGTCGTACTCATCGGCCGTCGCTTCGCCCGCGGCCAGGACCTGGCTGCTTTGCAGATCGGTGACGGTGTATTTGCACTTGGTCCCGTTGGGGGTGCGGAACTTCCGCACCCGCCGCGGGGTCAGATCAACCTTGCAGGCATCCTTCGGCGCGGCGGCGGTCAGGATGACGGTCATCTCCCAGGCGTCGGGCTTATCGACGACGTCGTCGGCCTGCCACCGCAGATAGGCGTTGTATGCGCCGGAGGGGACCCCGTCGGTCGGCAGGACCTGGATCTTGATCTTCTTCGGGTCCTTGCCGGCCTCGACGGCCTTGGCGGTCAAGGCCTTTCTCTCGGCCTCGATTTCCGCCTTGGTCCTCAGCTTGCCGGTGCCGATGTCGCTGTCGAGCGTGCAGTTGGTGAAGGCCGGCAGCGTCTGGTCGGTGCGGACGTCCTGGTCGAAGTTGGCTCCGATGACGGTGCGGGTGCCGTGGCCGCCGGGTCCCCAGTTATACAGGTGCGGCCGGCGGGTCTCCTGGAGGGCCCGGGCGAACTTGTAGGCCTGGGGCCAGCCGATGGCGCCGTCGCTCTTGCCGTTGGAGGCCATGATGAAGCCGGTCTCGGCCTTGACGTGGTTCCGCAGCCACCACACGTCGGAGAAGTGATCCCACGGCGAGGTCTTTCCATCGGGCATGGTGATCGCCTGGTCCCGCGGGCCGTAGCTGCCGCGGTAGCTGCCGGTGAACGTGGGGCTTTCGGCCGGAATGTGCACGCCCACCCAGGCGACGCACCAGGCGATGCGCTGCCCGTGGCGGATGGCGTACATGGGCGCGCCCGCCCCGCCCATGGAGCTGCCGGCCGTGAAGACCCGGCTCAGGTCCAGCTTCCGCCAGTGCTTGCGGACGGCTTCGGGCGCCTCTTTCCACTGCTTGGCGGCCCAGTCCAGGAAGCCGAACGTCCGGTCCATGGTAAACGGGCGGACGAACCCGTCGCCATACGTCTTGCAGGTGCCGTTGGCCTCGTGATAGCCGGTCCACCAGTCATAGGGGATCTGGTTGGAGGCGATCAGCACCGTCCCGCGGTGGGCGTTGTACCACCAGCCGTAGCCGCCGTTGAGGCTGGCCCCCCAGCAGTGCAGGTGCAGCCCGACCGGAGCAGGCTCCACTCGCCACGCGGTCCGGGCCTGCTCGCGCGCGGGCTTTTTCGGCAGGGGGTCGTCGCCCATGGCCACCAGGTAGTCGATCGGCTTGGAGGGGGTGGACGAATGCGGCCAGGCTTCCCAGCGGGTGTAGATCAGCCGGGTCAGGGGCCCGTGGCGATAGAGCCATTGTTTTGGCCGCTCGATCCACTGGAGGATGGGCTCGCCCTGGCCGACGACCTCCGCGACCGCCTCGGCGGTGGTGTTGCCGCGGCCGAGGCCGTCCAGGTTCTCCTCGCCGTTGACGGCGATGGTGACGGCGTAGTAGGCCCTGCCCGCCCGGGCGGGGTTGTGGGCGTAGATGCCCGTTCCCCACGGCACCGCCTCGCCGCCGTCCGTGACGCGATAGCGGACGGGCGCCGCCTTGGGGGTGTTGCCCTGGTGATAGCCGCTGTTCCAGGCGGTGAGGAAGCCGCACTCGCCCACCAGCGACGCCTTGGCGATGCTGGCGGCGGTGATCTTCTCCGGCCCGCGCCAGATGCGCAACCTCATGCCGGGGTTGGACGCCACGGTCGCCGACCTCAGCGTCTGCACCTGGGCGCCGTTGGCCAACGGGGCATAAGCGCCGGGAACCAGCTCGCCGGCCACTTCCAGGAGCTTCGCTCGCCCGCGAACCTTGTCGCCCGGCTTGGGGGCGCCGTTGGGGATGACGACGGTGCCGCCGATCAGTGCCCGCACTTTGCCTCGGGCGATCTCTGCTTCCCACCGCGCGATCTGCCACTGGCTCTTGGCGACCTTGGCCTTGGCCAGCTCGGCCTCCTGCGTGGCGGTGTCGACCGTGGCCAGCACTTCGCCCGGCTCGACGGCCTGGCCCGACTTGACCTCGACGGTCTTCAGGGTGGTGTCGTACGGCGCGAGCGCGGGGGCCGTGACCTTGAGCTTGGGCTCGGTGAAGACGATGAGCGACTGCCCGGCGCGGTGGGTGACCTTCAGGTCCGCCACGGTTGGGATTTCCTGATTCCTGGGCTTGCCCTCGAGGTAGGAAACCTCCAGCCGGCTGGCCCCGGCCAGCGTGACCTCCAGCTTCAGCTTCAGCGGCTGCCTTTGGGTGACGGCGGCCTTGACGGCGTCCAAGGCGTCCAGGCTGACGAATCGCGGGCCGACGAGATTGAGCTTATTTTCGGGCTCGTCGACTGGATACACCGTCGTCGGCTTCGTGGGCACCTTGTGAAACCGCCCGCGGCCGTTGAGCATGAGTTCGGCCCGGAAGATGGTCGCCCCGGCCGGGAGCCCCGACAGATCCACCGTCAGCACCCCGCTCCTGCGGTCGAATTTCAGCGTGTTCGGGTACGTTCCTTTCCCGTCGGCGGTAAAGGTGGCGGTACAGACCCCCCAGACCGCGGTGGACGCCAGCAGCAGGACCACGGCCGATACGGCACACAATCTCGCGCGTTTGCCTTCGTTCATTTATCCTTCCTCTCAACTCATGACAGGCGTTCGGTCAGACCACGCCGCTCCCTTTGCGACGTTGAACCCGCTCCGGTCGCGTTTCTGTCCTGGTTCTTCGAGCCGTCGCTGCAACGGGCGATAGTCGAAGAACTTATGGCCGACTTGGCTTCCGGCGAAGTCGATAATGGCCTGGTCGCGGCTTACGCTTGAACTCGATCAAGCCCCGTTTCGTCAGCGGATTCAGCACCCGAGCGGCCTGTTTCGGGCCGATCTTGAACTCCTTTTCGACCATCCCGCGCGTCAATTCCACCTCGTCCCGCAGTTGATCCAACACCCAGTGCTGACGGTCTGTCAGTAGGACATCCGCGTCTGATGCATGGACATTCTGCGCAATGTCCATGCGCGCCGGCGTCAATGTCCTAGCGCGATGTCCTAGCGCCGGCGCGTGGACATCATCGTTATGGGGAGCCTCGTCGTGCTCCTCGATCACGAGCCACGCGGCCAGATGGTAGCCCCTGCCGAGGTTGGCGACCACGTCGTCGCGGCCGACGGTGAGGTTGGCCTCGGCCAGCATCGTCTCGGTGATCCTAGCCCGCAGCGTGTGGATGCAGGAGTTGATCGCCCCGTCGGACAACTGCCCCGACGGGTCGATGGCCTTGGCCAGCCTCGGGGCGCTCAGCCGGGGCAACTTGCCCGAGCGCGGCGTGCGGAGAATCCGAATGACCTCCCAGTCATGGCCGGGCCCGCCGCGTTCGACAATCATTTCGCCTTCGAGATCGATGTGGTCGGGGTAGAAGGCCAGCACGCCGCCCTCGAACTTCCTGGGCGGATCGCCCGGCAGCACGCCCGGCGGGAATGACTTTCGGTGCTGCTCGAGCACGCCCTGGATCACCTGTGGAAGGCTCTTGCCCTCCGTGCCGTCGCCGAACGGCTTGGAGATGAAGTCCATCGCCCCGTTGCCGAGCAGTTCGCGGACCATGTTCAGGCCATGCTTGTGGTGGCCGGTCATGACGATGACCGGGATGACGCCCCGCCCCTTGATCTGCTGAATCTGCCCGATGAGCTTCTTGCCGTACTCGATCTTCGCAAAGCCCCGGCCCGGCCGGGCGGGAATCTCCAGGTCGGCCAGCACGTAGTCGTAGTGGTTCCGCTCGATCAGATCGTGGGCTTCCTGCTGGCTTTCCACCCAGTCGTGGTCATGGCCGAGCAGGCCCAGAACGTCCTCGATCTCTTCCTGAATCTCCAGGTCATCCTCGACCACGAGTGCCTTGATCTTCGGCTTCATATCGCCCCCTCCATGCAGGGCTGCGTGCGCGGCAACGTAATCGTGGCCGTGGTGCCCGCGTCTTCTGTGCTTTCGAAGGTCAGTGTTCCGCCGTGAGCCTCGATGTACCGCCGTGCGATGGGCACGCCGAAACCCGTGCTCCGGCGTTTGGCCTTGTTCCGCCGGTGCGGCACACCGCAGGCCAGGTCGTCCAGGTCCTCGGCCGCCATGCCCATGCCGTTGTCGCGGATGGCGATCTGAACCTCATCATCTCCATTGCATGCCGTGACGGTGATCTCTCCGCGCCGCAGATGCTTGTGCCGCTCCATGAACGACTCGTAGGCGTTCTTTACGAGGTTGCACACCGCCAGGATGATCAGGTGGCGCGACAGTTGGAGCCGCAGGCCGTCCGGCACCTCGTGCCGCAGGACGACCATGTGCGCGTCGAAGCCCAGCTCCTCGATGTTTTTGGCCGCCATCTCACAGGCGGCGTGGAGCACCTCGGCCAGGTCCTCGGCCTGCCGCTCGACCGGCAGCGGCTGGGTGTACCGCTCCATGTCGCTGACGCAGCGATCCATGAAGGCCATACCGTCGACCACACGGGTAGCCTTGCGCTTGAGCGCCGCGGGCTCGGCCTCCTCGTCCAGCGACCTTCGCAACCCCGCCGCCGCTGGCTGGAGGTGGGTCAGGATGCTCCGCAGATCGTGGGCCATCGCCCCGGCCAACTGGTTGAACCGCAGCTCGCTGATGGCGATCAAGTCCTTGACGGCATCCTCGCCGTGCTTTTCGCGGAGCTTGGTCAGACGGTTGGCAAGCTGCCGATCCGTCGCTTCGCGCTTGCGGGCCTGGCGATGATCCCGGCGGCGCAGCCGAAAGCTCTGCTCGGCAGATCGCTTCACGAAGCCATTGGCGTCGCTGAGCAGCCGGGCGGCCAGGTCGTCGAAGACACCATCGTCCACCAGGTTCAGGCCGTTGGCGACGACCTTGCGGACCTCCCATTTCGGATCGTCCGCCAAGCGGAGCAGCAACTGACGAACCACCGACTGAGGCTCGATGATCTGGCCGGTCTGGAGCGCATCCATCAGTTCCTCGGCCATGCCGAGCCGCTCGCGCCAGTAGTCCACCTGCCCGCCGTCCAGGCGGGCGAGCATGTCTTCCCAGCCGTCATGCATCAGCGGGCATACCTTTCCCGGCGCTGGGCGAACGCCTCTTCGCCGCCTTCGAGCAGGTTGATGATCTCGTTCCTGCACGTGTCCACGTCGCCGTGATTCAGCAGGCTGGCGCGAGCGCCATCGGAGGTCAGCACGAACACGCCGGCCGCATCGCCCAGGACGGGAATGTTCGGGTTGTGCGTGATGAGGAGGAGCTGGCGGCTGGTCTTCACCCGCCGCAGGCTCTCGACCACCGTGTCGTAGATGAAACGGTTGTCGAGGTTGTCTTCGGGCTGATCGACCAGCAGAGGGTTCTCGCTTTCCAGCAGCAGGATGGGCAGGATCGTCGTGCACTTCTGGCCCGTGGACAGCGACAGCGAGTCCTTCCAGTCATCGCCGTCGTGCAGCTCGATGCGCGGCAGGTCCACCAGGTCCACGGTCTCGATCCCGAGCAGCGTCTCCAGATCGGCCAACGCCCGGATGACCTTCTCGGCCTGGCTCTCGTTCAGCGCCGCCTGCTTCTGGAGGCCCTCAGAGTCGTCCCGCCTCACGAAGTCCACCAGCTCCGAAGGGGCGACGAGCCCGCCGATCTTCTTGGCAACCTGTTTGTGCTGCAACGCCGCGTGCCGCAGGGCCTCGGCGAGCAGCGAGACGTACCGGTCGCGGTTCTCGTCCTGGGCGATCCGCACCCGCACCGGCGAGGACACGGCCTCAGTAACGCGCTCGGCCACCGAGCGACGAAGCTGGAACCGCTTGTCCCGCAAGTCGGTCAGCCTGTCGATCAGCTCACGGCGCTCATCCTGAAGCCGCTTCAGTTTCGCCTGCAGATCCGTGTGCTGGCGCTTCTTGTTGAGCAGGTCGTTCCGCTTGCGCTCCCACTCGGCCCGCTCGGTGGCCTGGCCCTGGGCCTCCTTGTACCGGGTGAGCAGGTTCCGGAAGGCCAGTTCCTGCTTGTCGTGTTCGCCTTGGAGCTGCTGAACCTGCTCGGCCACGTCGCTCTGGGTGCGGGTGAGGACGGCGACCGCCTGGCGGAAGAGTTCATCAAGTTCCGTCCCGGCCTGTCGCATCCGTCGCTGGACGCCCTGAAGGATTTCGCCGTTGGGGCCTTCCAGGACCTCGTCGGCGAACAAGGCGTCGACGCCAGCCGTGAAGCGCCCGTCGGCGTCGCTGACCCACTCGACGTACTCGTTGATCAGCTTGTCGGCCTCGCCCACGCTCTGGGCTTCCCGGTCCCGCAGCGCCTTGTGGTTCTGGGCCAGGTTCATCTCATCTGCGTTCTCGCCGCCGACGTTCGAGAGCTTCTCGATCTGATCCTCGACGCTCTTGAGCGTTCCCAGCTCATCACCCAGCTTCGCCAGGGTCGTCTGCGCCGGGACGATGGCTTTGGCGTTGGCCTGAAGCTTGGCATGGACCTCGGCGATGGACGTTTCCAGCGCGCCGATCTCCTCGGCCACGAAGGTATCGATCAGGGCCAACTGCGATTCCGGGCTGTCGGCGATGTTCTCGACCTCGTTCTGGCTGAAGATGTCGGCGCTGAAGATGCCCCCGGAGTTGATCGTGATGTCGGTGAGCTGGCCGTCGGCGGTCAGGACCATCGGCTCCCCGCTGGCGGTCCTGTCGACGATGTACTCCAGGCCGTCCTTGGTCTCGATGGCGAGGCGGATGCGCCCGTCGCCCAGGTTGCGTTTGACGAGGTTTTCGACCCGCCGGCGACAGAGCTGGCCCGCCTCGCCGGACTGGAACTCGTCCATCGCGTACCGCACGAACTCGAGCACTGTCGTTTTGCCCGTGCCCCGATGGCCGATCAAGCAGTTCAGCCCCTCGGCAAGGTTGATCTCAAGGCCGTCCAGGAACCCGCCATTCACCGACAGTGACTTGAGCCGGTGGCACCGTTTCGTCTCGCTCATTT
>CAYNYF010000107.1:0-4355 GCA_964401385.1 uncultured Planctomycetaceae bacterium
AGTCCCGAGTCCCTTTGCCGTTCCTGGTGCCTGGTGCCTGGTCCCTATTCCCTGGTCTCAGCCCTATTCCCTTTTCAAAGAGCCTCGGCGCGCACGTGCAGCGCGCCCTCTACCCTTTCCCCTTGCGTTCACGTATGCGCGCGCAAACGCTTTCGCAAAACCGCATCCCGGCCGGGAAGCCCCTCCGGCCGCGGAGGATAAAAATCCCACAAAACCCCCATTCCCCCGGCCGGACCGTTCACGTATGCGCGCGCATGCGCTTTCCCATGCCGGGCGCGGAGAGCGGGACGCGCGGAAAAAACTTGCAGGGCCCTGGGCACAACAGGTTAATATCAGTCGACATGGTCTGGGAAGCCCTCGGCGGTGCGGCTTTGTTAGATTCGGTGCCCGTGGCTCTGGGCGCAATCTCTTGGGTGCCCCATTTGCTAGGGGCGGGGGAGTATCATGGGCAGAGCGCGCTTGGACGTGATCAACTACTGGTCTGAAGTCAAGCTGGACATCGTTAGGAAATACGCTCAGGCTTACTCCACAATCCTCGCCGCCCAACGCAGCCCGGCCTTGCATCACTCGTACGTGGATGCATTTGCAGGCGCGGGAGTTCACGTTTCAAGGCAGACAGGCGAATTCATACTTGGCAGCCCGCTCAACGCCCTGAATGTTCATCCCCCGTTCAAAGAATACCATCTGGTAGACCTGGACGGAAGCAAGGTCGAATCCCTTCGCTCGCTTGTCTCGGACCATGCGAACGTCACTGTATATCACGGCGACTGCAATCATGTTCTACTAAAGGATGTATTTCCTCGCGCGCGATGGGAAAAGTACTGTCGCGCTCTTTGCCTCCTGGATCCGTACGGTCTACACTTAGACTGGAGCGTGGTAGAGACCGCCGGGAAGATGAAGACTGTCGAAATTTTCCTCAATTTCCCCATGATGGATATGAATATGAACGTTCTGTGGCGCGACCCCGCTAGAGTAAATGCCGAGCAGGCAGCACGCATGGACAGGTTTTGGGGCGATCATTCGTGGCGCGAGGTGGCGTACAGGAAGCAAGATGGCTTGTTCGGGGAGATTACCGAGAAGTTACCCGGTGAGGCCGTGGTGAGGGCGTACCAGGCCCGATTGCGCACGGTCGCGGGGTTCAAACACGTGCCTGATCCTGTGCCGATGAGGAATTCGACTGGCGGCGTTTTATATTACCTGTTTTTCGCTTCGGCGAAGCCGGTCGCAGCCGACATAGTCAAGTGGATATTCGATAAGTACCGCGCGCGGGGTGTGGTCTAGTGGCGATTAATTCTCGCATCGAGTGGACAGAGTCGACGTGGAACCCTGTCACGGGATGCTCCAAGGTCAGTTCGGGCTGCGCGAACTGCTACGCCGAGCGGATCGCCAAGCGGCTCCAGGCCATGGGGCAGCGCAATTACGCCAAGGGTTTCGAGGTAGCGCTTCACCCGCGAATGCTCGAGTTGCCCCTGCGGTGGAAGAAGCCGCATGTTATCTTCGTCAATTCCATGAGCGACCTGTTCCACGAGCGGGTGCCCACAGAATTCATCCTTCGGGTGTTTGATGTGATGAACCGTGCTCGGTGGCACGTCTTTCAAATCCTGACCAAGAGGTCTGGTCGCTTAAGTGAGCTGGATGGAGTACTGCCCTGGACGTCGAATATCTGGATGGGTGTGACGGTTGAGGCCGTGGACTACACCTTCCGGGTCGATGACCTTCGGAGGAGCCGGGCCCTTACAAGATTCCTCTCCCTTGAGCCGCTTCTGGGCCCCATGCCGTCTTTGAACCTTGACGGCATAGATTGGGTAATCGTCGGCGGCGAGTCCGGCCCGGGCGCTCGCCCCATGCGCCCGGCATGGGCCCGTAACGTTCGGGCTCAATGCCGGAGGGCCGGCATTCCGTTCTTTTTCAAACAGTGGGGTGGACGGAACAAGAAGAAGCGCGGGCGTCTGCTTGATGGGCGCACCTGGGATCAAATGCCGCCCGTGTTCAAAACGAACGCGCGCCAGGCAGTTTTGCCCTGATCGAGTGTCGCGACTCGTCCCCTTAGAGAAGCGAGGAGGATGCGGGCATGGTCGCTTTGCGAGAGAAGTTCGCCGGCTGCATCGCCGGGTCGTGGGTGGGCTCGGCGATGGGAGCGGCCGTGGAGGGCTGGTCGCGGGAGAAGATCCAGCAGACCCACGGCGTGCTGGAGCGGCTGCTTGGTTACAAGCACTACACGGGCGAGGTCGACTGGCCGCGGGAGCCGGGCACGACCGAGGACGGCATCGAGCGGCAGAAGCTCTTCGCCACCGCCATCATCGAAAAGCAGGGCCGCATCGCCGCCGAGGACCTGGTGGCGGTCTGGCTGCGCGACCTGGACCCGGAAAAGATGCGCTACAAGCAGGAGCGCTTCGACCGCTCGCTGCTGGAGCTGGCGCGGGCGGGGGTTGCGGCGGCGGAGCTTGGCCGGCTGTGCCCGTTCCCCAACGTCGTGTCCATGGCCCGGGCCTCGCACCCGCTGGGTCTGATCAACGCCGGCGACCCGGAGTCCGCGGCCGATGATTCCTTCCAGGTCGGGCAGGTGTACTCGGCGGCGAAGTATCCGGCGCTGCGGTGGGCGGCGCTATACAACGCCGCGGTGGCCGAGGCCTGCCGCCCCGGCGCCACGTGCGAGTCGGTGCTGGAAGCCGCCAGGCGATTCGCCACCTTCCGCCGCGAGCCGGCCGGCCTGTACGCCGCCTACGACACCATCCAGCGAGAGGTCGAGCGCGCAATCGAGCTGGCGGGAAAGCACGCCGATCCGACGGCGATGCGCGACGCCTTCTACGAGATCTACCACGGCGGGCAGTACTTCACGTACGGCTTCTCGCAGGCCAACGAGATCGTCTCCAAGGGCCTGGCCGTGTTCGCGGTCACGAAGGGCGACCCGCCCCGGGCGATCGTCACGGCCGTCAACTTCGGCCGCGACACCGATTGCCTCGCCGCCGTCGCCGGCGGGCTGGCCGGGGCACTCAGCGGCGATAGCGCCATTCCGCGGGAGTGGATCGACCAGGTCAACGCCGCCACCGCCGCCGACCCCTACACCAACAACCGCCGCAGCATCGCCGAAACCGCCGACGCCCTGCTGGATGCCTTCGACGCCCGGCGAAAGCGGCTGAAAGAATACGTCCGCATGACCGACGAGCCGGGTTACTTGAAGTAGGCCTCGGCGTGGCGGAAAGGTGCCCGCCCGCCCGGCGGCGAAATGATTGGGACGATCAACCATGCGAGACCTCGGCGCGTGCAGATCGGCGGCGCTGGCGGCGGTGGTGCTGCTGGGGCCTCTGGCGGCCGGAGCACAAGTGACAACTACGGCACCCGATAAGTTCGACCTCCGGGCCATCGGGAAGGTGGCGGCCAAGGCGCCGCCGCTGCCGGAGCCGGCGGGCGCGGTCGTCCGCGTGAAGACCGCCGAAGAGCTGCGCGCCGCCGCCCGCGCCGCCGAGCCGGGAACGACCATCCTCCTGGCCGACGGGCGGTACGATATCGACCGCCTGCGGATCCGCGCCGACCGCCTCAGCCTCCGCGGCGCCAGCGGCGACCGCGACAAGGTGATCCTCGACGGCGGCGGGAAGTTCAGCCGGGTCGTCGAGATCCGGGGCGCGAAGGACGTGCTGATCGCCGACCTGACCGTCGCCAACGCCGGGCAGTACGGCGTCTTGTTCTACGGCGACAGCGACGTGCAGCGGCTGAAGGTCTACAACGTCAAGTTCCACAACTGCTGGGTCCGCGGACTCAAGGGCACCCACCCCGAGCGGATCAACGACGGCTACAGGAGGAGGCACCCGCCGGAGACCGTGGAAAAGATCCGCCCCGCCGGCGGGGAGGTGCGCTACTGCCTGTTCGTCAACGACCACGTCAACCCGCACACGCGCCCGTTCGGCGGCGACTACATCGGCGGCATGGACATGATGTGGCTGAAGGACTGGGTCATCGCCGACAACGTCTTCGTCGGCATTCGTGGGCGCAACGGCGGGGGGCGCGGGGCCATCTTCATCTGGGTCAACAGCGAGAACGTCGTCGCCGAGCGGAACCTCATCTTCCACTGCGACCGGGGCATCTGCTTCGGCAACCCCTCCGGCGAGCCGCCGCACATGACCGGCGGCATCGTCCGCAACAACTTCATCGTCGCCGGCAGGAGCCAGGCCATCGAGATCTGCCAGACGAAGAACGTCCTGGTCGCCAATAACACGGTCTATGCGGCCGATCCCACACGCGTGGCGGCGCAGTTCCATCGGCGCAACGAAGGCGCCCGTTGCATCAACAACCTCTTCCGCGGCCGGCTCGAAGCCCCCGAGCAAGTCGAAAAGGCACACAACCTCATGGGCGAGCTG
>CAYNYF010000107.1:4455-11353 GCA_964401385.1 uncultured Planctomycetaceae bacterium
CAAGCCATGCCCGCGCGTAGCGGGCAAGGGCTGCTGAATCGGCCCAATCCCGACGTGGCAGCGGTGCTGAAGCTCGCCCGCAAGGCGCCGCCGCTGCCGAAGCCGGCCGAGCCCGTCATCCACGTCAAGCCGGGTCAGGCCGAGGCGATCTACCAGGCCGCCCGGGCCTGCAAGCCCGGCACGACCATCCTCCTGGCCGACGGCGTGTACCGGCTCAACCGCCCGGTGGTGATCTCGACCGACCGGGTGAGCCTCCGCGGCGCCAGCGGCGACAGGGAGAAAGTCATTCTCGACCGCGGCGGTGGCCGGCGCCGCGGCGGCGCCTGCGTGCAGGTTCGCGGCGCCGACGACGTGCTGGTGGCGGACCTGACCTGCCGCGACTCCAACGGCTACGGCGTGCACATCGAGCCCCACATCGGCGCCCAGCGGACGCGGATCTACAACTGCAAGTTCCACAACCTGGGGACGCGCGGGGTGAAGGGCTCCCACCCCAAGCTCGGCTACGAGCCGGTCGGGCCGCACCGCGAGGAAATCCTCCGCAAGCGCCCCCGGGGCGGCGAGATCCGGTACTGCCTGTTCCTCAACGACCAGCGCAAGGCGGTCAACGACGCCTACGGCGGCGACTACATCGGCGGGATCGACATGATGTGGCTGAAGGATTGGGTCATCGCCGACAACGTCTTCATCGGCATCCGCGGGCGCAACGGCGGCGGCCGCGGGGCCATCTTCATCTGGGTGAACTCCGAGGACGTCGTGGCCGAACGCAACATCATCATCAATTGCGATCGGGGGATCGCCTTCGGCAACCCCTCCGGCTCTCGGCCGCACATGATCCGCGGCATCGTCCGGAACAACTTCATCGTCGGCGGCACGGGCAAGGCCATCGAGATGTGCCGCACCGTGGATACGATGGTCTATCACAACACGATCTACACGGAAAACCGCGAGCGGACCATGGGGGTGCACTTCTTCCAGGGCTCGGAGGGCGGGCGGCTGTTCAACAACATCGTGCACGGCCCGGTGAACCTGGAGGCCGGCGTGGCCGGGGGGAACAACATCGTTGGCGACTGCACCGGGTGGTTCGTCAACCCGGCCATCGGCGACCTGCACCTGACCGGAAAGGCCGGCGCCGCCGTCGGCAAGGGAACGCCCCTGAAGGAGGTGGCCGAGGACTTCGACGGGCAGAAGCGAAAGTCCCCGCCCGACGTCGGCGCGGACGAGTATTCCCTCCCGGCCAAGACGCCGCCGACGCCCGCCGCGCCGGGGCGATAGGGCATCCGACCTGCCTTTCTGCCGGCGCGGCCTCCGCCAACGAAGCTGTTGCCGCGTCGCGCTGCCCATGTTCTCTGTAATAAAACCCGCGCTGTCGGCGACTATGGTATTGGTGGCAGCAGTTCTGCAAGGGCGCCCGAGAATGACGGATTGGCCAGCGATTGTCGGTCGGCACAAGTCGGCTGTCTGGCAGACTGCCTACAGGCTGCTGGGCAACCGGGCGGACGCGTCCGACTGTTTCCAGGAGACGTTCCTGTCGGCGCTGGACCTTTCCGGCCGGCAGAGAGTGCGGAACTGGTCTGCCCTGTTGATGCGGGTGTGCACCTGCCGGGCGATGGACGAGCTTCGCCGCCGACACCGTCGTGCCGATCGGCGCGACGACGTGGCGGACTTCTCGGCCGTCGCCAGCCCCAACCCCGGCCCGGGCGAGCGGGTGCTGGCCGCAGAGCTGTCTGAGCGGCTGCGGCTGGCGCTGGCGGCGCTGCCGGGGCGGCAGGCGGAAGTGTTCTGCATGCGATGCCTCAACGACCTGAGCTACCGCCAGATCGCCAGCCAGCTCGGGATCAAGACCTCGGCCGTGGGCGTACTGCTGCACCGGGCCCGGTGGCGATTGCGAGAATTGCTGTCACCTACTGTTGCCACCGAGGATGTGGAGGTAAAGCCATGAGCGATCGTCAGAACGTTTCGCCGGAAGCATCGGAAGCAATCGTCGATCGCGCCGCCGACGCGCTTCGCCGGGAGACGGTTCCCGACGGCCCGCCGGCGGAGGTCCTCTCGGCCGTTGTGGCTGCCGGGGCGAACGCGCACCAACCAGCAAAGCCAACATTCCGAGAAAGGATATTCACGATGAACCGTATCGTAAAAACCGCGGCCGCGGTCATTCTCGTCGGCGGCATCGCGGCCGTGCTGATCTGGCCGTTCGATGGAAAGAGCCCGGCCGGCATCGCCTTCGGCGACGTCAAGCGCCAGATCCAGGAGGCCCGGGCGATGAGTTTCACGATACACATGAACATGCCGGGCACGGGCAAGGCCATGACTATCAAGAGTCACTACACCCCTGACTATATGCGGCAGGAGATGGTGGAGATGGGGGTCGTCACCGTCCTCGACTTTAGCAAAGGCAAGTCCGTGACGCTGAGGTTAAAGGAGAAGGTCGCGACCATCGTTGACCTCGGCAACATGTCCGACATCAAGGCGAGGATGGAAAAGGAAGGCGACTTTCTGACCCAGATCAGGAAGATGCTGGAGGGCGAGAACAAGGACCTGGGCGAAAAGGAGATCGACGGACAACTGGCGAAGGGATACCAGGTGACCAAGAACGGGTATGTCATGGATTTGTGGGTGGACCCGGAAACCGCCCACCCGATCCGGATGGAGATGGACTCGCCGATGCGCAAGGGCGAAGGGATCATCCTGACCGACTTCGTCCTGAATCCGAAGCTGGACGAGAAGCTCTTCAGCCTGGAGATCCCCGACGACTATGACATCAAGAGGGTCAAGATGGACCTGGGTGATACCTCCGAAGAGGACCTGGTCGCCGGCCTGCGCTTCATTGCCACCAAGGTCAATGACGGGAAGTTCCCGAAGCTGCAGGGGGTGGACCCAGAGTTCATCCAGAAGCTGCAAAAGGCTGACCTCTCGCCCGAGGAGAAGCAGCAGTTTCGCAACACGGGCGTCAGGATGACGCTGTTCGTCGCCAGAACCTCGGCAGAGTCACAGGACTGGAAGTATTTCGGCGCGGGCGTCGAGCTGGGCGCCAAGGACACGCCCATCGCGTGGTGGCGGCTCAAGGGGGCCGACAACTACCGCGTTCTCTACGGCGACCTCCGCATCGAGGACGTCGCCCCGGAGGATCTGCCGGAAGAGCCGACCACGGCCCCGAAGGATTCGCCGGAGCAACCGGCGGCGGCCGAGTAGACTCCCCTCGCGGCCGGATCGGGCGAAGATTACCAGCTTGTCGAAGCCAAAACGCGGAAGGGCGGGCTGCGGTCCGCCCTTCCGTTTTGCCCGCTCGGCGGAGTAGGATGAGCCATCTTTGCGGGTTGGGTTTCGTGCGTGTGAAGGATCGGACCGGATGAACGCCGTCTGCCTGGAGAGCGTGTGCAAATCCTTCGGCGACGTCCACGCCGTGGACGCGCTCAGCGCGCGCGTCCCGGCCGGGAGCATCTACGGGTTTCTGGGGCCGAACGGCGCGGGCAAGACCACGACCCAGCGCATGATCATGGACATCATCCGCCCCGACAGCGGGCGAATCGAGGTGCTGGGCGCCGGCTCGGCCGCCGCGGCCAAGGATCGCATCGGCTACATGCCCGAGGAGCGCGGCCTGTACCGCAAGATGGCGGTCGGGAAGGTCCTGGCGTATTTCGGCTCGATCAAGGGCACGCCGGCCGGTGAGCTTTCGCGGCGCGTGCCGGAGTGGCTGGAGAAGGTGGGCCTGGCCGACTGGACCGGCAAGAAGGTGGAGGAGCTTTCCCGGGGGATGCACCAGAAGCTCCAGTTCGCCGTCACCTGCATCAACGATCCGGAGCTGCTGATCCTGGACGAGCCGTTCTCCGGGCTGGACCCGCTCAACCTCGACCTGCTCAAGGGCATCGTGCTTTCCCTGCGCGAGAAGGGAAAGACCATCATCCTGTCCACGCACGTGATGCACGAGGCCGAGCGGCTGTGCGATTTCATCCTGCTGATCAACGAGGGCAAGGCCGTCGTCGACGGCACGCTGGATGAGATTCGTTCCCGCTGGCGTTCGAGCGCCGTTTCGGTCGAGCTGGCCGGCGAGACGGGCTTCATCGAGCATCTGCCCATGGTGGCCGCTGTCAAGCCCGACGGCCGGCGGGTGGAAATCGCCCTCACCGAGGGCGCCGACCCGCAGGAATTGCTCAAAGCGCTGGCCGGCAGGGTCCGGGTCCAGGCCTTCGAGGTCAAAGTCCCTTCGCTGCATGAGATCTTCGTTCATTTGGTGGGCAACGGTGATGCGCAGGATTCTTAAAGTCGCCTGGCGGGAATACGTCGAGACGACCAAGACCAAGACCTTCCTGTTCAGTGTGCTGGCGACGCCCGCCATCATCGGGGTGATCCTGTACGTCGCCTCTCGGCTGGACCCTCGCGCCGCCGGCCCGCAGCCGGCCAAGCGCGTCGCCGTGACCGACCTGTCGGGCAAGCTGGCAGGCGAGATCAAGCAGCCCTTCGAGAACTACAATTCCGCTCACCCCCAGCGGCAGCTTCTCCTCCAGCAGGTCCAGGCCGGCGCCGACAGCGCCAATTCGGCTGAGAGGGCCGGGAAGGACAAGCTCCGCCGGGGCGAGTTGGACATGCACGTCGTCCTGGACGCCGACGTCGTCGCCGGCCGGGGGAAGATGCGCCTGTACACGCGCGCGACCAAGGCCGCTGACATCGACGTGGTCTCGATCGTGAGAAACCTGCTCCAGGCGGCGGTGGTCAATCGCCGCTGCAAGCTGCGGGACCTGGACCCGAAGCTGCTGGCCGAGATCCGCCGCGGCGTGCCGACCGAGCACGTCGAGGTGGGCGCGGCGGACCAAGAACACGTCCGCAGCCAAAGCCAGAGAATCATCGGGATGATGGTCCCGTTCTTCTTCATGTTCCTGATGTTTATGGGCATCTTCGGCATGGGCCAGCACCTGATCACCAGCGTGATCGAGGAGAAGAACTCGCGCGTGATCGAAGTGCTGCTGTCGGCCCTGAGCCCGTTGGAGCTGATGGCCGGAAAGATCGCGGGCCTGGGCGGCATCGCGCTGACGGTGATCGCCATGTGGGGCTTCGGGGCGTACGCGGCCGCCCGGTGGCGGGGGCTGGACCTCAATATCCCCCTCGAGATCCTCCCGTACTTCTTCGTCTATTACGTCCTCGGCTTCCTGCTGTTCAGCTCGATCCTGGCGGGGATCGGCTCGGTCTGCAACACCATCAAGGAGGCCCAGGGCCTGATGATGCCCGTGAGCATGCTCTGCGTCCTGCCGATGGTCACGTGGTTCGCGCTGGTCAGGAATCCCACCGGCACGCTCGCCAGGGCGCTGTCGTTCGTGCCGCCGCTGACGCCGATGGTGATGATCCTTCGGCTGGCGGCCGGGGCGGAGATTGGGATGCTGGAGGTCGCCGCCTCGATCGTCGTCCTGGCCGGATCGGTGCTGGTGGCGGTGTGGGCGGGAGCCAAGATCTTCCACACCGGCATCCTCATGTACGGCAAGCGCCCGGGGCTGCGCGAGATCCTCCGCTGGGTCCGCCAGAAGTGAGTCAACTCCAACCGAAGCGCCCACGGTCTCCACGCGTTCCAAAGAGTCAGTCCACGAATTACACGAATTGCACGAATTGAACACAGCCGTTGAAGAACAAGAAGTAGAGAACATTCATGTAATTCGTGGACTCCCCGCCGTTCGCCCGCGACGAAACTTCCCTGGCGGGAGATGGGCGAACGTGGTAAGCAACGTGCCGCGGTCAGAGAAGCCGCTCTGAGACGTGATCCAATTGAGAGGTGGACGATGGCAAGGACGTATTCGACAACGCTGCTGGCGGAAGACTGGTCCAAGTTTCCCTTGGGTCCGCTTCACCGCGACAACACCGCCCGCGGCGAGTACATGGCGATGGTCGTCCCGGATAACCCCGGCGGCTGGTACCACAACGCCAACGCCGGTGCGGGCGTCGATCGCGACCACTCGCCGTTCAAGATCAGGAAGGCCCGCCTGAGGGCTGGTGGGCAGGCCCGCGCCGGGCGGGTTGTGGAGCTTCCGGCCGGGATGCATCCCTGGGGGCCGTCGGTGGTGCTGACCACCGGGCCGCGGCCGTGGCGGGACTTCGAGGTCGCCTGCGCGGTGACGGTGAAGGGCGCCCTGCCGGCGGGGGTGGTCGCCCGCTACCAGACCAACCGGGACTACTACGCGGCCGTGTTCGAGTCCGGCGTCTTCAAGCTGCTGCGGATGCTGGAGGGGACACCGACCGTGCTGGCGTCGGCGCCGATGGCGCCGGGCAGGCGGCCGCTGCGCATGCGCTTGCGCGTGGAGGGCGACCGCCTGACCGCCAGGGCGGGCAAGCTGGTGCTGTCGGCCCGGGACGGCTGCATAACCTCCGGCGGGATCGGCCTTTGGGCCAATGTTCCCGCGGCCTTCGGCAGGGTCACCGTCAAGGCTCCCGCGGCCGAGGCCGCCCGCATCGCCCGCGAGCAAAGGCGACAGGCCGCCGCCGTCCTGAAGAAGCGCAAGGCCCTGCCGGCGATGGAGCTGGTCGCCGAGGTCGACGTCCGCGGCCACGCCTTCGGGCGGCAGCTCCGCCTGGCCGACCTAGACGGCGACGGACGGAGCGAGATCATCCTGGCCGCGCCGACCTACTACAAAGGCCGAAAGTGGAAGTATGCCATGATCTCTCAGCTCTCGGCGGTGAACCTGGACGGGGAGGTGCTTTGGCAGCGCGGGCGGATCGCCCGGGACTCCGGCGACGTCACCTGCGACCTGCCGTTCCAGGCGGCCGAGAGGGGAAAGGGAATGGAGGTTCTGGCCGCCTTCGGGCCGTCGCTGGAGGTCCTCGACCCGCTCACCGGCCGGACCCGGAAGAAGTCGCCCACGCCGAAGCCGCCGAAGATGGAGCCGTACTGGGACGAGATCAACATGTACTGGGGCGACGG
>CAYNYF010000108.1:0-11132 GCA_964401385.1 uncultured Planctomycetaceae bacterium
ACCTACAACCTAGCGGTTAACAGCCGCTCGCTCTACCAATTGAGCTATCGGGGAAAGCATGCCCCGTTTTGGCCAACGGAGCAAAGCATCAGTCTAGATAATCGGCTTGGAAAGTCAAGGACCTTAGCCACTCAAACACGCAACGGGTCGGGTCCGTCAGGCCGGCTCGCGGCCCGCGTCCGGCCGCACTGAGACGGCAGCCAAACGGGCCGCGCGGGGCGCTTCATGTCCCCGCCCGGAAACCGAGTGGGTGGAATTACTTCCGCCACAGGCCCCGGCCGTGGCTTCCCCCCAAAAAACCGGGCATGGTCAGGCCGGTTTACTCTTGACGGTCTTTGGGGTTTGCGGTAACATAATACCGTAGGCTCCGTCCGGCGGCCAGGCTCATGCTACCGGGCGGCGGGCTCATCGCTCCTTCGCCTGCCTTTGTAGGTGGAGGTGGAAACCTCAGTAACAGAGGTTGTGGAAGGCTGTAAGTGGTGCGGAGGTCCGACGGCCCATTATTGTGGGCCCGAAAAGGTCGGCTTGAGGGAGCCGGCGGACCCCCGCACCACAAGCCTCCGCGAGTCTGTTGCGGCTACGGCCAGCCACGTTGTCTTTCCCCGCATCTAACTCGCCACAATCGTCCAGATCGTGACCGCGTTGAAGATCGCGTGCAGCAGCACCGGAGCGATCAGCCGCCCGGTGCGCTCGTAGTTGTAACCCAGCGCCACTGCCAGGATCAGCAGTGCCAGCATATCCTGAAACTGAGGGACGTGGCTGGCCGCGAAAACAAACGAGGTGATGATGATCGCCGGCCAGGGCTTAAGCCCGTAGCGCCGCAGCATCGACTGAATCAACCCGCGGTAAAACAGCTCTTCGGCGACCGGGGCAAGGACGACCGCGCTGATCCACACCAGCGCCAGCCAGAGCGTGGACTCCCGCCGCGACTGAAGGAACGTCAGCATCGGGTGGGCGGTCTTCAGCGAAGGCGCCAGAAGGCTGTTGGAGATATACAGCGCGCCGTAGCAAAGGGGCACGACGGCCAGGTAGGCGATGACGGCACGAGCGGCGTCCCAGTGGATGCGTCTGAAACGCAGCCCCAGGCCGCGGCCGAGACCGTGGCGAAAGCTCATGGCCGCCACCGTCAGGGTTCCGCCGATCAGAACCAGTTGCCCGAAGATGGTGCCGGGGATTTTCACCGTCATGGGCAGGTCCCGGACGGACTGGACGTTGATGTTCCAGACGCCGGCCAGAGCCAGTTCCGCCAGCGGTATGGAAAAGTAATACATGAGGAGCAGCGCCAGCACGTGCAGGAGGCTGAGCCGGCTGCTGCGGCCGGGGACACGGCGGAGGAAGAGCTTCTCCGGCCGGAGGATGCGCAGAAACGTCCAGCCGGTCAGAACGCAAATGCCCACGGCCAGCAGGCCGGCGAACGCACCCGTGACGACGTCCGTTGGCTGGCTGGTCGCACCGCCGGCGGTAGTCGTGCCGGCGGCCGCGAAGCACAAAGCTTTTGACAATCTATCCACACGCATTAAGGTTTCAACCGTGCCACAGAATATATTGGACAGGATTGTCGAAACCAAGCGGAAAGAGGTCGCCGAGGCGAAGCTCGCCCGCCCCCTGCCCCAGGTCCAGGCGCAGCTATCCCAGGCGCCGCCCGTGCGGAACTTCTTCGCCGCGTGCAGTCGCCGGCCGCGACTGCTGGTCAACGTCATCGCCGAGCTCAAGAGGGCATCTCCCTCGGCGGGTCTGATTCGGGCCGACTTCGATCCAGCCGCCAGCGCCCGGCAGTTCGCACAGGCCGGAGCCAGCGCCATCAGCGTGCTGACCGACCGCGAATACTTCCGCGGCAGCCTGGACGACCTGCGGGCGGCCCGCGCGGCCGTGAATCTGCCCGTGCTGCGCAAGGACTTCACTATCGATCCGTATCAGGTGTACGAAAGCCGGGCGGCCGGCGCGGACGCCATCCTCCTGATCGCCGAGTGCCTCAAGCCCGGCGAGCTGATCGACATGATGATCCTGGCGGCTTCGCTGAAACTGACTTGCCTGGTGGAAGTGCACGGGATGAAGCAGTTCATGCAGGTTCGATCGATGATCGGCTTTCCACACTCGGCCTACAGTCTGCTGGGCATAAACAACCGCGATCTGCAAACCTTCCGGGTCGACCTGGCGACCACGACTCGGCTGGCGGAATTGGCGCCTGACACGCGGGTTCTGGTCAGCGAGTCGGGAATCAAGACGCGCCAGGACGTGCAGCGGCTGCAAGCCGCGGGCGTCAACACCGTGCTGATCGGCGAAACGCTCATGCGCGCGGAAAGCATCGCCGCCAAAATGACCGAGCTGTTCGGTCCGCCCGGCGGGGTCGGGGGCTAGCATCGCCGCGGGAAGCGATGAAGGCCGCCTGGGGTAAGAACGGGGTGGTGGATAAGCCGGCTTGCTATGGGGGCCAGGTCAGGACGGATCGGTCTGTTCGGCGCGGGGCGCCTGGTCGGCTTCACTGTCGGTAGGCTGGCCGGCGGCGTCGGCGGTCGGGCCGCTCTCGGCCGGCTTTTGAAGCTGCTCGAAGTTGGGCAGGTCATCCAGCCCGGCCAGGCCGAAGACCTCCAGGAAACGCCGCGTGGTGCCGTACAGCAGCGGCCGGCCGATTTCTTCCGCCCGCCCCACGATGCGGATGAGATTCTTCTCCATGAGCCCTCGGAGGACGTCGCCGCAGGCAACCCCGCGGATGGACTCGACGTCCGCGCGCAGCACCGGCTGGCGGTATGCCACAATCGCCAGGGTCTCCAGCGCCGCCCGGGAAAGCCGGGCATCCGAACGGCTGCTGTGTAGCCTGACGAGCACGTCGTTGTACTCGGGTAGGGATTGCATCTGGTAGCCCCCGGCAATCTCCACGATGCGGAAGCTGCAACCGGTCTGCTCGTAGCGGGCGTTCAGCCGGTCTGCCGCTTTCCGCACCACCCGCACGCCTCCCAGCTCGCCGATCTCCGAGATCTTCTGGGGCGACAAGGGCTTCTCGGCGGCGAAGAGAATCGCCTCCACCGTAGCGGCAATCTCGGCCTCGCCGGTCTCAGGCGAGTCGGTTTGGCGGTCTTCGGGGACATTGGTGCTGCACATAATCATGTATCCTACTATCGGTCCGGCCGGCAGGAGAGTATGCAGCATATTCAAGCGATCTTCAAACGCAAGTGCCTGAAGGTGTTGGGGGGCCAGCCCCGGCCGGCAGCGGCCGGGAGGCGAGTTGTGCGTCGCTCGGCAAAAGGCCGGTTGACGGAAAACGGCCTCTGGGTTAGAATGAATTTAGCTCGTAAGTGCTCGGCAACTACAGACATATTCCCAGCCGAGACGAAACGGAGGAAAAGCTCATGCACTCGCGAGATCTCTTGTGGGCTTGTTTTCTAGTCCACGCGCTCCTGATGCTGACGGCCATCCCGGCCGGGGCCGAACTGCACCTCGGTTCTGAGGAGCTGGTCACCTCCGGCGGGGTCGACATCGCCGTCACCGGCTATTCCGTGCCCTCCGTCGTGGATCTGAACGGCGACGGACTGAAGGACCTGATCGTGGGGGAAGGCGGCATCCTCGACCCGGGCAAGGTCCGCATATACGCCAACACCGGAACGCCCGGGGCCCCGGCCTTCTCCGGGTTTGCCTATGCCCAGTCCGAGGGAGCTGACCTGAGCGTACCGGCCAGCGGGTGCCTGGGGGCGTTCCCGCGGGCGGCGTACTGGGACAATGACGGGCTCATGGACCTGATCGTTGGCCTGGCCGACGGCACGGTCAAGGCCTACCTCAACGTCGGGACCCAGGAGAGCCCCGCCTTCGACGGTGGGTACTTCATCCAGGTGGGCGAGACCGGCTTGAAGGTGGACATCGACGTCGGCTACCGGGCCACGCCGACGGTGCTGGACTGGAACAACGACGGCCTGAAGGACCTGGTCGTCGGTGCCCTGGACGGCAAGATTCACGTCTATCCCAACTGCGGCTGTAGCCTGACGCTGCCGGAGTACATCTACGAGTTCCACGCCCAGGCGGACGGCTCGGACCTGGCGGTGCCCAGCCTGCGCTCCTCTCCGCACGTTCAGGACCTGGACGGGGACGGGAAGAAGGACCTGCTGACGGGCAACACCAACGGCCAGTTGTTGTTCTACTCGAACGTGGTGTCGGACCAGATACCCGGATTTTCCGGCTACAGTCTGGTCGAATCGGACGGGGTTCCGATCGACCTGCCGGGCACGCCGCGTTCCCGGCCGTTCGTGTGCGACTGGACGGGCGACGGCCTGCTGGACGTGCTGATCGGCGCCGCTGACGGAAAGGTCCACCTGTACCAGGGGGCGCGCTGCCCCGGCGATGCCAACGAGGATTGGAAGGTGGACGGCGGCGACTACACCATCTGGGCCGACAACTATGGAGCGTCGGGAGTGCCGGCGTGGCTGGACGGCGGCTGGGCCTACGGCAATTTCACCGACGACGACAAGGTCGACGGCGGCGACTACACCATCTGGGCCGACAACTACGGCACCGGCGTCGTTTCCATCCCCGAGCCGGCGGCGCTGTCGCTGCTGGCGGTCGCCGGGGTGTCGCTGATTCGCCGCAGGCGCAGGTGATGCCTATCGCTGGCCCGCCCTGCCGGCTGGCGATCGCACTGTTCCGAGACGATGGCTAACGGGCGGGCCGGGTCCCTTGCGGGGCTCGGCTTGTCCGTTTCTTCGCGCGGAGATCAGGTGCGTTCCTGGACTGAGTCCAGGTATCCCTCGGCCCCCCCGCTGAGTTCGGCCGCGTTCGCTTCGTCGGTGTCGATGTGCATGTCCAGCCGGTAGTCGGCGCTGACGCGCACCACCACGTCGCCGAACACCAGAGACCGCTCGCCGGGCACGTGAATGCGAACCACGTCGCGGTCGCGCAGGGCGAACTCCATCGCATCTTCCGGCGACATGTGAATGTGCCGCCGGGCACAGATCACGCCGCGTTGCAGCTCGATTCGGCCGTCGGAGCCTTCCAGGGAGATGCCGGGGGTGCCCGCCAGGTCGCCCGACATGCGGATGGGGGCGTCGATGCCCAGCTTGAACTCTTCCGTCCGGGCGATCTCCACCTGAGTCTCCGGACGGACCGGGCCGAGCACGCGGACGCCTTCGATCCGCCCCTTCGGGCCGATCAGGTTGACCATCTCGGCACAGGCGAACTGCCCCGGCTGTGTCAGGTCGGCGTACCAGGTGAGGGCGTGCCCGGGCCCGAAGAGGGCCTCGACGTGTGCTTGTCTCAGATGCACGTGGTGGGCCGAGATGCCGATCGGGATCGGGCGCTGCTTGCGGCGGATGACGTCGGTCACGCGCCTCTGGGCCAGGGCGGCAACGGTCTTGCGGGCGAGGGTGTGCTCCTCGTCGCCTCCGACCACCAGCACGCGGGCGCGCGACTGCGGCAGGGATATCTCGGTCACTTCGCCGGGACCGACCCTCGCCGAGCGATTCCGCCCCTCGTCCAGGACGATCCCCATCCACTCCAGCCCCTGGCAGATGCGGGCCCGGACGCCGGGGGCGTTCTGGCCCACCCCGCCGGTGAAGAGGATCAGGTCCGGCCCGCCCAGCAGGCCGATGTACGCGCTGAGGTACTTCCGCCCGCGCTGGCAGAACACTTGCAGCGACAGCAGCGCGTTGGGATCGCCCCCGTCGGCGGCCTCGGTAATGGCCAGCACGTCGCCGGAGAGGCCCGACAGGCCCAACAGGCCGGCCTCGGTGTACAGCCGCCGGTTCAGCTCCTCGGCGCTGATTTTGCCCTGGCGCAGAATGTGCAGCAGCAGGCCGGGATCGACGTCTCCCGGGCGGGTGGCCATGACCAGCCCCTCCAGGGGCGTGAAGCCCATGCTGTTGTCGACGCTCCGGCCGTGGTCGATGGCGGTCAGCGACGCCCCCATGCCCAGGTGGCAGCTCACGATTTTCAGCTCGTCGAAACTCCGGCCGACAAACGCCGCCGCCGCTCGAGCGGCCCCTTCGTGCGAGATGCCGTGAAAGCCGAAGCGGCGCAGCTCCGGGTCTCGCGCCAAGTCCTTCGGCAGGGCGTAGCGATGAGCGGCCGGCGGCATCGTCAGGTGGAAGGAGGTGTCAAAGACCGCCACCTGGGGCACGCCTGCGGTGAGTTTCCGGCAGGCGTCGATGCCCGCCAGGTTGTATGGGTTGTCCAGCGGGGCGAGGTCCGCCAACCGCGAAATCTCTTTCCTGGTTGCATCATCGACAACGGCCGGGGCGTTGAAACGCAGGCTGCCGTGGCAGACCCGGTGCCCGATGGCCGACAGCTCGGACGGCGAGGCGATCAGACCGCCCTCGGTCGAACTCAGCGCCGCCAGCGCCGCGGCCAGCGCCGCCTCGTGCGTGGCCGGACGAACGGGGCTTTCAAGGCGGCCCTTCGGCCCGTGGTGGACGTGGAGGCCGTGGCCTCCTCCCAGGCCGGTCACCTCGCCCCGGGCGCGGGCGGATTCGGAAGTCGTGTCGAAATAGCTGTAGCGGACGTCGTGGCGGCGGCAGCTCACGGCCAGGATGCGCATCGGCGCCGAGGCGCCCAGGCTGTAGCGAACCGCGCGCCGGGCGGCCGGTGCGGGCCCCTCGGCCGACGGGGCGAGCCGCTGGGTGATCAGCCGGGTGAGGTACTGCACCGCCTCGGCGTTGAGGGCGACGATCGGCTTGATCGCCTCCTGGAGGAACACGATTGCCTCCGTGACCGTCAGGGCGATCACGTCGGCGCCCGTGGGGTTGCCCGTCAGCAGCGACATCTCGCCGAAACATTCGCCCGCCTCGATGTAGCCGAGGTGCTCCCGATCGGCCGCAACGGGGCGCCTGACCGCCTCAAGCCGCCCGGAAATGACAATTCCGAAGATGTCGCCGGCCTCCCCCTGCTGGATGCAGGCTTCCCCCGGCTGGTAGGTTATGGCCGTGCCCGCCCGAACCACTTCCGCCAGGGCATCGGGGCTGAAGGTCGCGAACAACGGGTGAGATTGAAGCTGACTGACCATGTCCATGGCCGAACGCTCCCAACAGAATCCGGGTTCCGGCAATCCGCGCTCATTGACAATACTGTCTGATAGGAGCTTTGCAAAGGCCCCCACTGCAAGCCGGCCTCGGCCAAGCCCCGCGGAAACGGCGATGTCGGGGGAGTCGGGTGCGGTTGCCATTCCTCGCCGGCACTTCCAATCGGATGCCCCACGCCCCGTCAAGACCGCGCTGCCGACGTCACGGGCGAGCCAGAGAGGATTGTGTAGGCTTTCGCATCCGTGGTTGCTAGACTCACCGACCACCGGGCTGTCTGGGCGGTTCGGGTAAAAGGCGGCCGGTCAGGCTGTCCTGACCCCTGTCAAGCAAAGGAGTTGAACGATGCGTCGAATCGAAATCGTCTTGTTGGCGGCCATTCTGCTGGTCGGGCCGGGCTGCGCCTCCGCGGGCGAGCTGCCCACCTGGAAGATGACGCAACTGAAGGACCTGGGCTCGGGCTGGGGTCCGGCCGGCGAGGACGCGGGCAAGGCCTACCGGGCGGCACTGGCCGGCGGCCGGGCGAGCTTGACCGTGCCGGTCTGGTGGGGAAAGAGCTTCCGCCCCCCGGAGGGGACGGTGTACGTGCTGAAGGTTTCCTACAAGGACACCGCCACCAAGCCGGTGGTCTTCTCCTCTCACGGCGGGTTCACCGGCTACTGGGGCCTGGGCGAGGTGCACCGCTTCGGCGGGGCCGGCGACGGCAAATGGAAGGTCGCCGACGTGCCCCTCTCCTGGGACCTCCTCTGCCGCAAGAACAACTTCAAGGACTTGACCGACACCACCGAGTTCGCCATTTCCTGCGACAAGGACCTGCCGATCGAGTCGATTCGCGTGGTTCCGGCCGGCGAGGGAGCGGCCGAGAAGTACTTCGCCGAGACACGCGAGTGGATCGCCCGCGCCCAGGCGGACAAGCGTGCCAAGGCCGGCCTGGGGCGGAAGCAGACCCCCGTCCTCCCGGAGGAGGAGATGGAGTGGGCCATCGTCCCGTTCGCCCGGACATACATGGTCCCGCTGATGCAGAACGCCGCCCCGCAGAAGGGCGAGGCCGGCGCGACGCTGAAGGTCCGCATGGCCCGCAACGAGTACGAGACCGTCCAGTTCGGCGTCTACGCCAACGGCCGCGACCTGAACGGCGTCAACTGCACCGTCAGCGAACTGAAAGGCCCGGGCGGGAAGCTAAACTGTGAAGTCGCGCTGAAAACGGCCGAGTACGCCGTCGTCCGGGCCGGAAGGTCCGGCTTCCAAATGTTCCCGCAGCGCTTCTGGCCGGCGTACCCCGTGGACGTCAAGGCCGGCCGGTCGCACGCCTTCTGGATTACGATCAAGACCCTGGGCGAGAAGACCAAGCCGGGCAAGTACACCGGCGACCTTTGGATCGGCCACACGGTGTCGAACAGGCGCTTTGGCGTGAACATTCTTATCGAGGTCGAGGTCCTGCCGGTGACGCTGCTGACAATGCAGGAAGCGGGGTTGGAGCTCGGCGCCTGCGGCCGGCCGACGCTCCAGGAACTCAAGACCCTGGCCGAGTACAACCATACCGGCATGGACGTCTGGTTCGGCGGCACCCAGCAGCAGATGCAGGTCCGTAACGGCAAGCTGGAGATGGACTCGACCTACCTGGACGACTGGATGGCCTACGCCACCAAGCTGGGCATGACGCACATGATGTGGTTCATGGGCGGCGACCCGTACGGTTTCCCGGACACGATGAACCTGGAGCGCGACCTGTACCGCTCCCAGACGGGCAATCGCGACGCCCTGCGCAAGGAGTTCCTCCGCAAGAACAACGAGAACCCCGGCAAGATCATCCCCGAGCTGCGCGACCTGTACGTCCAGTGGGTTCGCCAGACGGCCGAGAACGCCAGGAAGAAGCGCTGGCCGACGCTGATCATCCACCCCTTCGACGAGCCGGCCAAGTGGGTCCAGTCCAGCAAGTGGGACAACCCCTACCACCCGGTCATCGGCACCGGCAAGTGGATCAGGCCCCACTTCGAGGATGCCTCCGCGTTGATCCGCAAAGGCGCCAAAGGCTACGACAACATCCTGGTCGGCGGCGACATGCACCACGCCAAGGATTCGATGGTCTTCCTGGACGACGTGGACGTCTTCTGCACCAACGCCATCCACGAGGACCAGGACCTGGGCAACAAGGTGCGGAAGGCGGGCGTGCAGTTCTGGCAGTACTCCGGCTGCAGCGACCAGGCCCCCGCCCACCGGGCGCGGTTCAGCTTCGGCTGGTACTTCGCCGCCTACGACAGCCGCGGCTCGCTGGTCTGGGCGTACAACGCCATGGGCCGGTTTGACACTTCCGAAGGGCGGAACTGGGGCTACGGCTGGTATACGCCGTTCGGGACGGTGGAGACGCCGTTCCTGATCGGCCTGCGTGAAGGCTGGGACGACCGCCGCTGGATCGAGACGTACAGGAAGCGCGCCGGTGCGGAATCGGCCAAGGCGCTGCTACAGCCGATGTTCAAGGAGGCGATTGGCAGACGCTCACAGCGCGGGCGCGACACCGTCTACGACTTCTACGCCGAGATGCAGCGCTACGAGCGGATGGATCGGTGGCGTGACAGCATCATCGACGCAGTCCTGAAATAGCGTCAGCGGCCGGCTCGCTGCATTCGCGCCGACCTATCAGCCCGTTGAAAAACGCCTCTTGACACGCATGGCATGGTAATCGCTGAAGCGGTCAAGGAGGACGCGCACATGGCGATGCGCAAGCGGGCGAGGGAACGGCAGTCGGAGCCGTGGGTGGCGGTAACCGAGATGCCCCAGGCCCCGGGGCGTCCTTTCTATCGGAAGCTGAATGGGCTGTCGGGAGAGCACGGCTTCGACGGGTTTGTGGAGGGGCCGCGTCAGCAGTTTTACCACGATTGACTGGGCCGGCCGAGCATTCCGCCTGGGGTGTACTTCCGCATGCTGCTGATCCGCTGCTTCGAGGGGATCGACTCGGGGCGTGGGATCGCGGCGGTGACGGTTAAGCCGGCCGACCGGGTGCCGTTGACTGAGCCGGAGGTGCATCGGCTGCTTTTGGCCATCACCTCGCCCCGGCCCCCCGCGAGCTAGGCCTTCGGGAAAGGGGCAGCTGGTAGGGCGGGGCTACCGCCCCGCCAAATGAACCATCAAGCCGCGAACCAGGCGAACCACAACCGAAATGTAGGGCGGGGCTACCGCCCCGCCGGCCTGCGACCACGCCTTCGGGAAAGGTTCCGCGGGGCAGTAGCCCCGCCCTACTCGCCTCAGGGCGCCAGCTTGACGGCCGTGCCGTAGGCCAGCAGCTCGGCGGCGCTGCCGACCACGCTGTTGGTCATGAAGCGGACGTTGAGGACGGCGTCGGCGCCGAGGTCGACCGCCTGCTGGAGCATCCGCTGCAAGGCCAGCTCCCGCGCCTTGCCCATCATCTCGGTGTACTCGGTCAGCTCCCCGCCGAGGATCAGCCGCACCAGGGCGGAGATGTCCTTGCCCAGCCAGATGGCGTAGATGGTGTGCCCCTTGACCAGCCCCAGGGACTCGCTCACCTCGCGCCCGGGAATGCGGCCGGTGTTCTCCATCAGGATGCCGGCGGGCGTGCCGGCCAACTGCGGCTCGGCCGTCGTCGCCGCCTGGAGGCGCTGTTCGATGGCCACCGTGACGAGCACGACGGCGATGCCGCCCAGCAGCGCGTAGACGGCCACGCGGACCCACAACGGCAGCCGCCCGCCCACACTGGCCTCATCCACAACGGTCACGTACCAGGGGATGACCACGAAGATCACGCAAAAGAACCCGAGCACAAAAGCCAACGATGCCACCCGTCGTATGCCTTTGAGCATCTCCTGTCCCTTTCCCGGACGTCCGCCCGATGAACGCTGGGCCGCGACCGTCGCGGCCGACCGGCGGCGATTCTCCCCCCGGCCGGGCTCAGCCGCAAGGGCGGTTGCCCGGCCACTCGCCATTTTCTGTCAAGCCGCGGACGACGCGAACCACAACACATATGTAGGGCGGGGCTACGGCCCCGCCAAATGAACCATCAAGCCGCGAACCACGCGAACCACAACAGAGATGTAGGGGGGGCTGCCGCCCCGCCAAATGAACCATCAAGCCGCGAACCACGCGAACCACAACCGAAATGTAGGGCGGGGCTACGGCCCCGCC
>CAYNYF010000109.1:0-10585 GCA_964401385.1 uncultured Planctomycetaceae bacterium
ACATGTTGCCTATATCGGCACAACATGGCTGTTTTCAACAGAGCAGTAGCGTCCCCTGTTTACGCGCCGGCCGGGGCCACCCGGCTGACGCCGATCAGCTCCGCGATCGGCCTGCGCTGCATGAAGTCGCCGTCGGGCTCGTGCCAGTGTGAGATTCGCTCCTCCCCCAGCCGCCAGCACAGGTGCACGATCCGCCCGCCGACGAAGGCGGGGAAATCGGCCTCGCCGCGGTCCAGGTCGCGCAGCTCCGCCCCCACCGCCGCCAGCTCGCTCATGTGCTCCTCCAGCCGGCTGACGGATACGCCCATCTCCTCCTGGAGGCGTTGGATCTCCTCAATGGATCCGCAGCGTTGGAGCTTCTCCAGCCTGCTCTGCGTCTGCAAGAGGTGGGAATACATGGCCGACGCGTCGGCGACGATGCTGCGGACTAAAACCAGGGACCGCTGGGCCCGGTCCAGGGAGAATAGCTCTCGGACCCCGTCGATCACCCGTCGGCATCCGGCAACGTTAGCGTGTCGATCCATCCGGCACCTCCCGCAATCCTTTGCTACCCGTTCGACTTCGGTGCCTCAGCGCCTGGAGATGATATCGGGCAAAGATCGTCTCCGCCATTAGAGCCAGAGGATTTCTTTTTCGCGGACCGGGTGGGGGCGACGTTCTGCCCACTTGCGATCCGGGCGCGTGCGCTTAGGATTGGGCCGGCGGGCGCCGGTCGAATCCATCGGCGGCCAGACCCCGCCAGGAGAATGGAAGCGAGGCGATGTTCGCCCTTCTGAACGTCTACAAGCCGCCGGGGATCACCAGCTTCGACGTGATTCGCCACCTTCGCCGGCAAATCGGGCGAAAGGTCAAGATCGGCCACGCCGGCACGCTCGACCCCATGGCCGAGGGCGTGCTGCTGGTGTTGCTGGGCCCGGCCACGCGGCTGGCCGACGTGCTGCACGCCTACGAGAAGGAGTACGTGGTCACCGGCGAGCTGGGCGCGACCAGCAGCACCGACGACGCCGAGGGCGAAATTCAGCCGATGCCCGGCGCCGCGCCTCCGGCCGCGGAGGCGGTGGCCGCGGCGGTGCGGCAGTTCGTGGGCAGGATTCGGCAGGTTCCCCCGGCGCATTCGGCGGTGAAGGTGGGCGGGCGGCGGGCCTACGAGCTGGCCCGCCAGGGCAAGCGGCCGGACCTCACCGGCCGCGAGGTCGTCGTCCACGAACTGGAGATCCTGCATTACGATTGGCCGGAGCTCAGGCTGCGGGTTGTCTGCGGGACCGGAACCTACATCCGCGCGATCGTCCGCGACGTCGGTCGGCAGCTTGAGGTCGGGGGCTACTGCAAGGAGCTGATCCGCACGCGCATCGGGCCCTTTCCGGCCGAGGCGGCGGCGACAATGGAAGCCCTCGAGGCCGGCCCGATCGAGGGCCTGCTCATCGACCCGGTCGAGGCCATCCCGGCCGAGGCCCGCCTGCCCGTCAGCGACGCCCAGTGGCGCCGGCTGGCGCTGGGGCAGGCGGTGGAATATACTTCCCTGCCCGCATCGGCCCGGGACCAGAAGGTGCTGGGGGCGGTGGACCCGGCCGGGCGACTGGTGGCGCTGGTCCGCCCGGACCCGGGCGGCGGCGGCATTCGCCCGGTCAAGGTGCTGGCCGGCGGCAGTTGAGCCGGCCGCGGACGGCGGGGCCGACCGGGCGATCCGCACGGAGTGAGCCATGGACTCGCGCGAACGAATGCTGGCGGCGATCGAGGGCGCCCGGCCCGACCGCGTTCCCCTTTCCTTCATGATCTTCCAGGCGCTCACCGGGCGGACAAACGGCTGGCGGGACTTCCTCGAAACGTCGCTGGGCATGGGGCTGGACGCGGTGGTGTACCTGCACAACGTCCAGCCGGAAGCCTGGGCCGAGCACTCCGACGCGCCCGGCGTACCGGTGCACTTCGGCGAGGGCGTCTCCGTCCGCGAGTGGCGGGAGGCGCCGCCGGGCAGGCGATACCCGCTGCTGCACAAGCAGTACGTCACGCCGGCCGGAACGCTCTCGTGCGCGGTCAATCAGACCGACGACTGGCCCTACGGCGACCACGTGCCCTTCCTGGACGACTACATCGAGCCCCGGGCCGAGAAGTTCCCGGTGGCCACCGTTGACGACCTGCCGGCGCTGAAGCACCTGCTGGCCGAGCCGGCGGCCGAGGACATTCGCCGCTGCCGGGAGGCGTGGAAGGCGCCCCGGCGGTTGGCGGCCGAGAACGGGCTGCTGCTGGCGGGCGGCTGGGGCGTGGCCGCCGACGCCGCCGCCTGGCTGGTCGGGCTACTCAACGCCGTGCTGGCCGGGGTCGACCGGCCGGAGTTCCTCGACGCCCTGCTGGAGGTCATCGGCAACTGGAACCGCCGCCGCATGGAGATCGTCCTGGAAGAGGGCGTGGACCTGTTCGTTCGCCGCGGGTGGTATGAGGGGACCAGCTTCTGGTCGCCGCGGTCGTATCGCCGGTTCCTGCTGCCGCGGCTGAAGCGGGAGGTCAAGCTCGCCCACCAGGCCGGGGCCAAATTCGGCTACATCATGTCCGTGGGGGCGCTGCAACTCGCCGACGTGATCGTGGAAGCGGGCGTGGACGTGGTCATCGGCGTCGAGGACGTGCAGGACCGCGGCATGGACCTGGCGAAGCTCAAGGCCAGGACGCGCGGAAAGCTGGGGCTGTGGGGCGGGGTCAACGGCTTCGTCACCATGGAGGCCGGAACCGACGAGCAGATTCTCGCCACCACCGCCCGCGCCATCCAGACCCTCGGCCCGGACGGCTTCATCCTCTCGCCGGTGGACAACATCCGCAACCCCTCGGCCGAGGTGTGGCGCAAGGTGCTGCTGTTCATCGAGGCCTGGAAGCGGGCCGTGTAGATCGCCCGCGCGACGCGTGTGTTTTTCGTGAACTCCCATGCCCCGGCCCAGCGGGACAGCCTCTCGCCCATACAGTAGTTCAGTTGGCTCCTACGGGAAGCCCGAAGGGCTGGTAGATTTTAGCCGGGGGCGTGAGCCCCCGGTGCATGGGCGCCGACAAACTCCAGCCCCGGAGGGGCGAAAGAGAGAACCGCAAGGGTCACGACAGCTCCCGGCCGGGCGAGTCTTTACTCGCGGTGAGGGCTGCCCTTCTCGAACTGCCGCAGGCGGGCGGCGAAGCTCCTGGCGGCGTTGGGCTTGCCGAGGCTCTCGGCCATGGCAACGGCTCGCCCGGCGGTCTTGACGGCGTCGTCGAAGCGGCCGGCCTCGGCGTAGGCGGCGGCCAGCGTGTCCAGGCAGTTGGCGGCGAAGATGTTCGGCCGGTCGGGCTCCACCGCCGCCTTGCAGGCCCGCTCGGACATGCGGACGGCCTCGGCGCCGTTCCGCAGTTTCGGGTCCCTGTCGGTCGCCCGAAGCCAGGCGAAGTGGTTCAGGGCCGGGGCATAGTCGCCGTCGGCCCGGACGGCGTCGTAGTAGAGCTTGATGGCCGCGGCCATATCTCCGGTCTTCTGCACGGTGAGGCCGCGATCGTACAGCCGCTTGGCGGCGACGGGCTCGGGCGCCCTGCCCGAGGGGCTGGCCCCGGCCGGTCGCGGGTGCAGCTTCAGGATGACCGCCTTGACCAGCGCCGTCATCGAGTGGGGCGCAGTCTCCGGGACGACCGTCTTGGGCTGGGGATACCAGCTCTGGACGACGTACCGCGTCGGCTTTCCGCCGCCGGCGACGTAGGCGTCGACCATCTTCAGCGTCCGCTCATAAAAGGCCTTCTCGGATTTCTTCCCGCCGGCCTCGGAGTTGACGATGAGGTTGAAGTCCAGTTCGCGCGAGCGGGCGAAGTCCTCATACGCCCGCACCCGGCCGATCCAATCGACCTTCTTCGGGTCGGCCAGCTTGACGGAGCGATGCTCGCCGATGGCGTATTCATACGGGTTGTCCACGGTGACGCCGGCGAAGGTCAGCCCGGCCGAGTCGGCCTTCGCGAGCACCTTCGTGACGACCTCGTGGTAGTCGCCCCAGTCCTGGCGCTTGGGCCCGCGGGCGTGGTAGGAGACGTCCCCGCGATAGCCCCAGTTGGGGAAGTTGGTCAGCAGGAAGAAGCGGATCTCCGGGTGGGCCTTCCGCACCGCCCGCATGTAGTCCATCAGCTCGGCCGTGCACTTGGCGACCGACGTGAAGCCCTTCCTGCCCCGGGGCGGATACAGCAGCCGTCGGACGGGCCCGTCCAGGTCGAGGAAGTCCACCTTCCCCCCGGCCTGATACCAGCGGTCGATCTTCCGCAGCTCGATCGCGGCCGACTTCTCGCCGTTGGTCTCATCCAGCGGGGCGAAGCCCAGCGTGCCGCCGCACTCGATAGCCACCTGGATGCGGTTTTCCTTGAGCATCGCGGCCAGTGCGGCGAGCTTGTCGGCCGGGGCCTTCTGGAGCGTGCCGATGTAGATCTTGATCCCCGAAACGTGCTTCTTCACGAAGTCCCAGCCGGCGTCGGCGCCCAGCAGCGCCAACGGATCGCGGTGGCACATCCAGACTTCCGGGTCCTTCACGCGGGCGGCGGGCTTGCCCGCGGCATCCTCAGCGGCAGCGGCGTGAGGACACAACGTACCAAAGACCGTCATGACGACGATTGAAGCAAGAGTTCGACGTAACATGGATCGCACCTTAACACTCCCGCGGGCAGGCACCAGCCCGCCTCGGTCGTCTGGCGGGTGCCCGCCCTACGACGCGGCGACGCTCGAGCATTATTGCCCCCGCGGCCGGGCGCCGCAAGGCGAGATTCGGCTGGCCTGTCCCCAGTTTTCCGAACCGCTCTGGGAGCTGGCAACTACGTGGGTGGCAAGAGCCCCAGGGGGGCGTCTTTCTTAGCCCCGCGCCAGAGCACCGGGGGAATCGGCGGAGGAAGCAGCGCAGCCCCATCGGGGCGTCTTGACGGGGTGGGGAGGTAAGACGCCCCTACGGGGCTCCAGGGCGACGAAGCCCTCCACCTCCCAGGGCTCGCGCCCTGGGCTAAGAAAGGCGCCCCTACCGGGGCTACCCATGGAACTGGGGATGCGACAGCAGATTCGTCGGCGGCGCCCGCCCCCCGGCCGGGTCTTCATCCGGCGCTACTTGGTGTATTCGCCCTTGTATCGCGGCTCGGTCAGTGCCGGCCACTTCGGGTCCAGCTTGGCCACGCCGTACCAGCCGCGGGCCAGGAACAGGGCGTCGGTGACGGCGATGGCGACCATCGCCTCGGCCACGGGATAGATCCGCGGGCAGATGCTCACGTCGCGGCGGGTGATGGCGGCCAGCTTGCCGGCCTTCATCTTCATCATGTCCACCGTGTCCTGGTCCAGCGACAGCGTCGGCGTGGGCTTGACGAACAGCCGCAGGAGCAGGTCCTCGCCGTTGCTCATCCCGCCCAGGAAGCCGCCGCAGTGGTTGCTGCGGAAGCGGACCTTGCCGTCGGCGAGGAAGGGCTGGTCGTTCCACTGACCGCCGGTCATGGCGGCGGCCTTGGCGCCGGCGCCGAACTCCAGCCCGGCGATCGCCCCGATGCTGCACAGCCCGTGGGCGATGGTGGCCTTGAGCTTGTCGAAGACCGGCTCGCCCAGCCCCGCCGGCACGCCGCGGGCGACGATCTCGATCGTCCCGCCGGCCGTGTCGCCCGCCTCGCGGACCTCCAGCAGGTCGGCGATCATCTTCTCCGCCGCCTCCGGGTCGCAGCAGTTCAGGTCGTTGGTGCGGTAGTTCTCTTTCAATTCCTCGAAGGTCATGGTCCCGTCGGAGAGGCAGCGCCCCTTGATTCCGTGCGAGACGATCACGTGGGAGAGGATCTCGACGCCGTCGCGGGCGAGGATCTGCTTGGCGACGGCCCCGCCGGCGACGCGCCCGACGGTCTCGCGCCCGCTGGCCCGGCCGGCGCCGCACCAGTCGCCGTGCTCGCCGTACTTGTAGAAGAAGTTGACCTCGGCGTGGGCGGGGCGGATGACGTCCTTGACTTCGCGGTACTGGTCGATGTGGACCTTCTGCGTGTCCACGTTGCGGATCACCAGCCCCACCGGGGCGCCGGTGGTCCTGCCCTCAAACAGCCCCGAGACGACCTCGACGAGGTCGGTCTCCTTCCGCGGGGAGTCCAGCTTGCTCTGGCCCGGGCGGCGCTTGTACAGCTCCTCCTGGATCCTGGCCACGTCCAGCTCGATGCCCGGGGGCACGCCGTTGACGATGGCCAGCAGCGCCCCGCCGTAGCCGGCGCCGTCCTTGCTGGCGTGCCAGCCGTAGCTCTCTCCGCAGGTGGTTACCTGAAAGACCCGTCCAAACGTGTTTCCCAGCACGGAATGTCTCCTTCACTCTCCAAAGCCGGAGTCGGGAGCCGGGCAAAACCGAGCCGCCTCGGCCGTTGCCGTTGCCGTTGCTGGTCCCTAGTCCCTAGTCCCTACTCCCTACTCCCAAGTCCCTTTGCAGTTACCGGGTTCCGAGTTCCGTGTTCCGCCGTTGCCCTTGCTGTTCCCTGGTCCCTGGTCCCTAGTCCCTACTCCCTCCTCCCTGCTGCCTCTTGCCTGTCTACTGTTTCTGCATTTCGCAGCCGATCGCCGACATCTGCTCGACGAAGTGCGGGAAGGTTTTCTTGACGCACTCGATGTCGCTGATGGTGGTGCCGCCGGAGGCGAGAAGCCCGGCCACGCTGAGCGTCATGACCATGCGGTGGTCGGCGCGGCTGTCGAGGGCGACCCCGCGGAGGGGGCTCTTGCGGACGATCAGCCCGTCGGGCCGCTCCTCCACGTCGGCGCCCATGGCCGTCAGGGCCCGGTGCATCTCGCTGATGCGGTCGCACTCCTTCCGCCGGCAGATTTCCGCGTTGGTCAGGACCGTCTCGCCCTCGGCCTGCGTGGCCGCCACCGCCAGCAGCGTGAACTGGTCGATGAAGTCGTTGCAGTCGATCTCGCGCCCGGTCAGCTTCGAGGAGCGGGCGACCGCGCCGTCGGCGGTCATCTCGACGTCGGCGCCCATCTGCCGCAGCACCTCCAGCACGGCCTTGTCGCCCTGCACGTCGGCTGGGTCCACCCCGGCGACGCGAACCTCGCTATCCTCGCAGAGGATGCCCGCCACCAGCGGGTAGATGGCGGCCGACCAGTCGCCGGAGATCGTCACCTCCAGCGGGCCCCAGCGCGCCGCCCCCGCCAGGCGGTAGCGCCGGAAGTCCTCGTTGACACACTCGACGCCGCAGCGGTTCAGCCAGTGCAGCGTCACCTCCACCCACGGCTTCTCGCCGGGGTTGTGCACGATCAGCTCGGTGGGGGCTTCGGCCAGGGAGCAGGCGATCAGCAGGGCGCTGACCGGCTGGGAGTCGGCCCCGTCGATCTCGGCCCGCCCGCCCTGGATCGGTCCGCGGACGACGACCGGTGCGTGCCCGTCGCCCTTGGTCGAAACCGCCCACGCCCCCAGCGAGTTGAGGGCGTCGATCAGCGGCCCGCAGGGGCGGATGTGGCGGATCGAGTCATCACCGCTGAGGACGGTGTAGCCCTCGCAGCAGGCCGCCAGGGCGGTGAAGAAGCGGAAGATGATGCCGCTGTTGCCGCAGTTGATGACGTCCTCGGGCGTCCGCAGCTTGCCGCCGGTGCCGGCGATCTCCCAGACCCCGCCGGCCTTGGGGGAGACTTGGGCCCCGAGCATCTCCAGTGCCTCGGTGCCGCGCATCCAGTCGCGCGAAACGGCCGGGGCGGTGATCCGGCTGGTGCCCTCGGCCAGGGCCGCCATGATGAGCGCGCGGAAGGAGTGCGACTTGTTCGGCGGAATCCGAACCGTGCCGTGCAAGTTACGGGATGGCTGAACCAGAAGATCCATGTCGAAGTCGCCCGCGGCGGCAGATGCGACATGACAATCCTAATGCCCGGCGCGGCCTCGGGTCAAGGCGCACGAGCGTCCCGCCCCGCCGGCGGGGTCAGTTGCCAAGGCCGCCGGTTAGGCGCAGTGCCTCGGCGTACATGCCGGTGTCGTGGTAGCCGGTCTTCCAGGTGGAGCCCTTGTTGCCCGACCGGCCGCGGGGGGTCTTTCCACCCGTGTCGGCGCCGTACCAGCCGCCGAACTCGGCGTCCAGGAAGTTGGCCTTGACGAACGCTAGCGACTGGCCGAACGCGGGCCACAGGTCCTCCCGGCCGCGGGTGCCCGCGTGGTGCATCAGCGCCCGCAGCAGCTCGCACTGCTGCCACCAGCCCTTGCCCGGGCGGATGACCTTGCCGTCGTAGTCGCCGCTGGAGAAGATGCCGCCGTTGTCCGCGTCGTAGGCGACCTTCATGCCGTACTCCAGCAGCCGCCCGCCGATCTGGAGGTAGCGGTCGGGGAAGCCCTTCTCCACCGCCCGGCTGAGCAGGAAGGCCCACTCGAACTGATGGCCGAGGTCGACGTAGCCGCCGTCGGCCAGCGGCAGCGGCCGCCACTCGTCATCGTACCGCTCCGGCAGGAAGCCGCCGGCGGCCTGGTAGAGCCTGCCGAAGATGAACTCGGCCAGCTCGCCGGCGTCGTCGAAGACGGTCTGTAAACCGGTGGCGTCGTGCAGGGCCAGCAGCGCCTCGAACAGGTGCATCATCGGGTTCTGGGTGTTGCCGCCGCGGACGCGGGAGAAATCGCGGTTGGCGCCCGGCTTGATGCCGCCGCCGGCGTAGCGCAGGTGCTTTTTCATGTCCTCCCAGCAGCTCAGCGCCGCCTCGGCGAACGGCTTCCGCCCCGTCACCCGGGCGGCGTGCGAGAGGCCGAAGATCACGAACGCGTGACCGTAGCTGTTCTTGTTCCGCTCCAGGACTTCCCCCTCCGGCGAGACCGACCAGAACCACCCGCCGTACTCGTCGTCGCGGAAGTGCCCGATGAGGAACTCCGCCCCCTTCCGCACCGCCTCCAGGTACGCCGCGTCGCCGGTGACCTCGAAGCCGGTCGCCAGGACGAACAGCATCCGCGACTGCGAGACCAGCGTGCCGGTCTGGCTTGCCGCCGGCCGCCACTGCCGGTCCAGGTTCGTCTGGAAAAACCCGTTCGGCGTCGGCACGGCCGAAAGCCAGTGGGCGAGGTTGTCCTGGAGGAGGCTTTGCCGGAACCATTCCCTGTCGACGTGCGTCTTGATCATTTCAGTGCGATCCTTCTGCGTGCGATCCTGCGGCTTTTCTTTGGAACATCCCGCGGCGGCTGCGGCCAGGGCCAACGCCATCGCCAGCGGCCGCACTCCCCGCCGGAGACGGCGGCCGGGCGGCGCGGGTCCGCACGCCGCGGCCGGATGCGTCTCATTGGTTCTCATAATTGCCGTGCCCCAGGCAGCAGCGGTACATCGCCGCCAGGTTCTCCTCCGGGCAGCCCGGCGGGAGGTTGTTGCCCTCGCGCAGGACGAACCGCCCGCCGGCCATGACGCCGGAGGTCAGGATTTGCCGGGTGCGTTCGAGGACCTCCTCGGCCGTGCCGCCCAGCAGCAGCGCCACCTCCGGCCCGCCGGAGATCTCCACGTCCTCGCCGAGCGCCCGGCGGACCGCGCCGTGATCGAGGGGAAAGCCGGTGTCGAAGCTGCTCACGTTCAGCTCCTCGTGGAGGATGGGGAAGTACCGCGAGGCGTCGCCGCAGAGGTGCATCGAGTGCGGCCCCTCGACGGACCACTGGGCGTACCACGCCCGGTGCAGCGGCAGCACGAGCCGCCGGTACATCTCCGTGGAGATCAGTTGGATGGAGTCGTCGGCCAGCGAGCCGCGCGGTCCGTCGAAGGCCTTCCGCCCGAAGAGCCCGGCCAGGGCGCGGTTGCGGATGGACACGCCGCGATGGAGGAAATCCATCAGGCGGCGGACGTAGTCCGGGTCTTCGTACACGTCCGCCAGCAGCTCGCCGCCGCGGAGGCTGACGGCGATGGTGAAGTGCCCGTCGAAGCCCATCAGCGGCGGGCGGACGCCGAAGCGCATCCCGTGGTAGCGGCACCTCCCGGCCGCGGCCTTCAGCTCCTCGTAGCGGCGGAGACAATCCTTGATGAAGGGGTTCTCCAGCGGGTGGTCGATGTCCATTTCGAAGATGCGGTTCTTAGCCGCCCCGGCCAGCGGCGGGGTGACGTCGACCACCTGGCCGTCGCGGAAGACCAGCTCGGCACCGAAATAGGCCGAATCGTACGTGTTCTGGTTGTCCACGTAGAATTCCCACTCCGCCGGCCGCCCGAGCGGATGGTCGCAGTAGTGGTTGAGGTACTGCCGCTGATACTCCATGAACTGGAGCTGCACCTCGACGGCCGCGGCCGCGTCGGCGTAGTACTCCTGAAAGGTGATGCCCTTGGGGTTCCACTTGGCATCGAACAGCACCACCCGCGGATTGACGCCGTAGGTCACCGGCACCCGCGTCGGCCGGCCGTCGCGGTACGCCCGCCAGATTTGCTCCTTTTCCTCGTTGCTGACCATCCATCCATCCCGCCGGCGGCAAACAAAGGTGGGTTGCCGGGGCAACCCAGCTTACACGCCATCGCACCAGCAAATCGCCTCGCGCGGCAAGCCACCTTTTCCCAGATCGTCCCCGTGCGTGCAAGCACTCCGTCGCACGCTCAAGCACACGGCCGCTTGAGCGTGGCGCCAATGCCGAACCATACGCGCCCGGGATCGGAAAGCGCATGCGCGCGCAAACGTGAA
>CAYNYF010000110.1:0-9428 GCA_964401385.1 uncultured Planctomycetaceae bacterium
AAAGGCGGCAGTGGGATTCGAACCCACGAATAACGGATTTGCAATCCGTCGCCTTAGTCCACTTGGCTATGCCGCCGCACTGGTCGCAAGTATAGACGCAATCGCGTCCGCGTTCAAACCTCTGGGCCCGCTCTCGGCCGCTCTGCTGGCGCCGCTTGCCGGGCCTACCGGCTCCGGCCGGGCCTCTGCGCGCGGCCCCGTAGCAGCTCTTTGGCTCTATCCTCCAGGGCGGCGAACCCGCTGCGGAACCCGCCCAGGTTCCAGCCCTTGAAACGCCGCAGTTGGCGTATCTGAAGCAGCACGTCATTAAGTACGTCGGCATCGCTGCCGTACGCGGCCAGAAAGAACTGGAGCCGCTCCAGTTGCGCCCGCCACCAAGCCTCTGAATCTTCCGGCAGCCCGCGGATCAGCCGCTCGTATTGCTCGCTCGCGGCCTGGTAATCGCCCAGGCGGCGATGGCAGCGAGCGATTCCCCGGATGTTGTCGCCGTCCTTCGGCCTTTGCTTGTGCAGCCGCTCATACCGCCGCAGGGCGTCTTGGGCCTCTTCCTTGGTCCCGAACTCATACGCGCCGGCCAGGGCCTGGGCGAACCGGTACATCTTCTTGTCCTTTTCCGGATCGTCCCGGTACTTGCTCTCGGCAAACTTGTACAGCCGCTCGGCGAAGGCCTTGTAGGCCTGGCGGTACTTCGCCAGCTCCTTGGCCGAGCGCGGGTCCGTCCGGATCTCCAGCCGGGCGATGCGGGTGCGAATCTGGGCAATCGTCGCCGCCACCAGTTTCTCGGCGCCGCGCAGCGCCTGTAGCTCCCGGATGGCCTGCTCAGTCTGCCCGGATTCCAACTGGACGCGAACGACGAACTCGCGGCTGATGCTTTCGATGTCGGGCACGTCCGGCCACTGCTTGGGGGCGTCCCGGGCGGCCTGGATGGCTTTGGCCGGATCCTCGAGGATCTCCCGGTAGAGCTGGGCCTCCAGCAGGTGGCACTTGGCCGCCCAGGCGCGGACGAGCTTGGCCCGCGCCGGCGGGGCCTCGGCGAGGTACTTGCCGGCCCGGGCGCGATACTCTTGCAGCTCGCCCACCAGGCGCAGGGCCGCCCGCCGCGCGCCGTAGCCGGTGCCGTGATCGGCCAGGGCGCGCTGCACGCTCAGGTCCAGAATCCTGTAGGCGGAGTGCATCCGCAGCTCCGAGTCGCTCGGGACCTTGCTGAAGGCCACGATCGCCTCCGGGACCTGCCCGAGCGTCTCGTACTGGATCCCCAGATCGTAGTAGTACAGCGGGATCTTCGGGTCGGATTCCGCCCAGCCGCCCACCAGCACCTTCAAGGCGTCGCGGTAATTCTCGATGAAGCTCTCGTCCAACTGACGCGGCTCGAGGCCCTTTTCCTCCAGGTAGCCGTGGATGCTCTTGACGGCGTTCATGGCGGCGTCCTTGCCGCGGGGGTCGCTCTTGCCATACAACTGCGCGAACCTGCGGAAGTAGCTCGCCGCGGACAGATTCTGCCGCTGCGCGTTCTTGATCACGCCCAGGTACCACAGAGCCGTGGCGTGAATCTTGGTACCCTCGTACTCCTTCTTGTCGACGCTCTGGAACTTGGCCGCCGCCTCGGCGAGGGCCTGGGGCGTTTTCTTGTTGAAATACCAGATGCCAAGGGCGACTTCCGTTTTCGGCCCCCGCTTGCCGGGGTCGGTGCGGGCCAGCTTCGGGCCGATCACCTCCATGAAGGCCTCGCGGTACTCCGGGCGCTCGGCCACGAAGTCCAGCAGGACCTGCACGGACTGCCCTTCCAGCTCCGCCGCCCGCTTCGGGTCGGAGGCCTTAACCGAGGCGGCCTGCACCTCCAGCAGGCGGCTTCTCAGCAGGCTGGCCTGCATCTCGGCCGCCACCGGCCCCATGGCCTCCCGGCCGATCGTGGTGAAGTCCTTCTCGATGAACGTGTCGGCCTGGGCGAACTTTCCCTGCTCGATCAGGCACCGCGCCTGCTCGAACAGGGCCTTCAGCCGAACCGGCCCGGCGCCCTTGTCCGCCGCCCGTCTCAGCAGAGACATGGCGCTATTCCACTCTCCCAGCTCGCGCGCGGCCATCCCCGAAAGCAGCAGCGAGTCGAACTTCACGCCGCTGGCGTTGTCGCCCTCGTTGGCCCAGTCGGCCAGATCCTCCATCACCCTGTGCAGCAGCAGCTTGCGTTCGGTAACGGCCTCGGCCTTGCCGGAACGGGGCAGGACCATGCCACGATGGAAGCGGACCCACGAGCCGCGGTAGCGAGCCTCGGCGACCAGGGCCTCCAGCCGGTAGAGCATGCCGGTGACGATCTTGTCGTCATCCCGGTTCCAGTCGTCCAGCGTCATCTCCATCCGTCTCATCAACGGATCGAGAACGCCCAGGGCGCTCTTGGTGGCTTTCTCGACGGCCTGTTCGTCGCCGGCCCTGGCGAGAAAGTACTGGAGCCGTTGGACGGTGCCGCGGGTCTTGGTGATGCCCTCCGTAACCACGCGGTCGAGACTGTAGCGGTAGTGCCGCAGCAGCTCCCGGCCGGTCTTGGCGTTCCTGGTGAGCTTGATCAGCTCGTCCTGGCTGGCAATCGCCTCATCCAGCAGCTTGTTCCGGGCGTTTTCGTCCTCGATTCTCGCGGCCCCGGCGATCTTGGCCTGAATCCTCAGGAACTTGCGCTGGATGTCATCGGCCTTATCCGACAGCTCCGGCAGCGCGTTCAGCAGCTCGGTCATCTGGAGTTCTTTGAGCCTGGTGGCCAGGCGGGACTCGTCCAGCCTCTCGTACGCGCTGGCGGGCTTGCTTGGGTCCTGCCCCAGCGCAGGCCAGGTGAAGACCGCTGCCGCGGCCCATGCAGCCGCCCATCGGAATGTCTTCAACATCACCATCTTTGGCAAGCTCGCCGCCCGAGGCCGTCATTGCCCGCTGGCGGCCAGGCCGATCCGCTTGTAGCCGGCCACCAGTGCCTGGTTGAACGAGTTGACAACGTGCTGCCAGCGGACCTTGCCCATGGGCTTGATTACCACCGGCACCTTTTCCGGGTTTTCGTTCTCGGCGAACTGCACCAGGTAGCCGTACAGGCCGGCGGCGTCGTCGAACTTCAGCGTGGTCCCTTCGATGCGGAACTCGGCCCTGTCCAGCACCTTCGGGTCCGCGTGGGCATAGACGTTGATCTGGATCGGCTCCACCCAGGCGGTGGGCTTGGTATAGCCGCTGAGGTCCGGCAGGTTGGCCGGTATCAGCCCTTCGTCGATCCGGAACGTGCAGGCCAGCAGGAAGAACAGCAGCAACTGGAACACCACGTCGATCATTGGCGTCAGCGGCGGCTGCATCACCGGCGGGCCCTGCTGCTTGGCCCGCGCCTTGCGCGCGGAGACGTACCGGCCCAAGCCGTTGTCCGCCGGCTGTTGGCTGCGTCGGGCCGCCATCACGTCCCCTCCCCGCGCACGGCGGTGATGTACATCCTGCCCAGCCTGGCCTCTTGCAGAGCCTGAAGGACCGGCTCGATCTCCTGAAAGTAAATGCCCCTGTCGGCGCGGAGCTCCACCGTGAAGGCGCCGGAGCCGGCTTTGCCCTCGCCGGCCTCGCTGGACTCGGCTTGGCGCCGAAACTGGATCAGCCGGGCGATGAGGCCGTCGATGTCTTTCTTGTCGAAGCGGTCGACGCTGATGCGATATTCCCTGGCCAGACCGCGGAGCGTCTCATCTTCGTCAATTTCAGCATCGGTGTGCGGAACGACGTTGACGACGACTTTGTTCAGCTCGTACTCCTTGGCGACGTTCCTGTCCGGCTTTGGCAGCTCAATGCGGACGTACTCCTGCGAGGCAAGCTGCGTGGTCAGGATGAAGAAGATGATCAACTGGAAGGTGCAGTCGATCATGGGGGTCATGTTGAAGGCAACCCGCGCCCGCCCCGTTCTGTATACCATGCTTTGCGGCAAGGCCCGCCTCCTTCGGCCTGGATCTAACTGCCGTCCGACTCAGCCGGCTCGCCGCCGGCGGGCTTCCTTGCGCCCGGACGGAAGGTGGAGATGATCTCCTGCCCGATCACCGTGGCCTCGCTGGCGAGGGCATCGATCCGGTTGCGCATGACCGCGTACACGGCCAAGGCGGGGATCGCCACGATCAGGCCCCAGAAGGTCGTCACCAGGGCCGTGCCGACGCCGCCGGCCAGCTCGCCCGGATTCGGTATCCCCTTCTGCTCCACGATCTTGCTGAACACCTTGATCATGCCGTAGACCGTGCCCAGCAGCCCCAGCATCGGCGAGACGTTGCCGATGATGTTCAGCAGTTCGATCTTCCGCAGCAGCTTGGTCGTCCGCTCTTCCGTGGCCTCTTCCAGGGCGCGCTCCATGGCCGAGTAGCCGTGACCCGCCTCCGTCACCGCTTGGTGAACCACGTACGACAGAAAGCTCGGGTCGCCGGCGGTGTACTCGATCATCTCCCGGTACTGCTTGGCTTCGACGAAAGAGCCGATCTGCGCCCGTATCGGCTCGGGAACCATGTTGAGCCGGCGAATGCTGATGAAGTGCTCGATAATGATGGCCCAACTGGCGACGTCGACCAGGATCAGCAGCCAGCCGATGGGCCCGCCTTTGATGATGAACCAGTCAAAGTAGCTGGTCACTTCGCCCTTTGTCTTGCCGGCCTTGGCCTCCTGGGCCATGGCAGCGCCCGTAAACCACAATAGCACCAAGGCTGCAATCAGCAGGCAAATCCATGCTCTATGAACCATCTGTTCTCCTCGTATTCTCCGCCGCCGGCAGCGTCTGCGGCATTTCAATCCCGCTCTTTCCTGGTTCTGGCCAGGGCGGCTCTGGCCTGTTCGGCCGCCGGCGATCCGGAAAAGCCGCTGACGACGGCCGAGTACGCCGAACGGGCCGCCCCCAGGTTCCCCAGGCGCTCGTTGACCTGCCCGGCCGAGAGCAGCGCGTGCGGGGCTTCGTCGCTGGCGGGGAAAAACACCACCGTCCGCATCAGATTCAGTCCCGCCCGCAGAAGCAGCTCGCGGGCGTCCTTGGGGTCCTTCTCCCGTTTGGCCAGCTCCGACTGCGCCCGCCCCAGCAGATACAGCGCCGAGGGCAGGTCGCCGGCCCGGAAGACCTTCAGGTTCTTCTTGACGGCCTGGGCGACCTTTTCGCACTCGCCCCGCTGGAGCCACGTATTCGCGCTCCGCAGCAGCGCGTTGGCCGAACTGGTGCGGGCCAGGGCCGCCGGCGGCGGCGTGCCGGCCGTCGGTCTGCCGCCGGAGGTGCCCAGGCTCTCTCGCAGGGCCTGGGCTTGGCCGATCCGCCCCTGCCGCTCGTGCAGCTCCGCCAGAGCCAGAACGATCGCCCCGCGATAGGCCGCCGAGGAGATCTGCTTGGCCTTCCCTTCCAGCAGGGCGACGGCCCGGTCGTTGGCCTTGCTGCCGGCCGGGGGAAGCTTCCTCGGGCGAAGGTCCAGCGTCCCCTTGGTCACCCCGGCCGCGTCGACCATCGCCAGCCACAGCTTCAGCGCCTCATCGATCTTGCCGGCCGCCGCCAGCGCCGCCATTCGCCGGTATTGAATCAGCCTCTTCCGCCAAGGCTTGTCGGTCGCCGTCGCCGCCGCGAGGTATGCCGCCGCCGCCTCGTCATACTTGCCCTTGGCGAAGAGTTCCTCGGCGGCGTTGAAACGCTTCTCCCCGGTCAGCGTAACGCTGGCCAGCTCCCGCAGCGGCTTGCTGGGCCGGCTCCCGAGGGTTCGGAAGGCGATCTGCCCGTTGTCGACGTCGGTGACCGTCACCGGGTCGTACACCAGCCCGCTGGTCAGCTTGACCACGTCGCCGGGGGCCTCGGCCGCCACCAGCAGGCAGGCCGAGGCCGCCAGCGCACACGAAGCTTTTGCCATCCGGGTCAGTTTCATTCGCTTCACTTAATAATCTTGAAGTCGCCCCGGTTCTCCTTGGCGATCCGGCGCATGCTATCGACAGTCTCCTGCATGCCCTTGAAATTATAAAGGATGGGATTGACCTGGACCTGGCGCGCTGCCTTGTTGTGATCCCGCAGCCAGGCGACCACCGCCTCGTTGCCGCGCAGGGTCTCCCCCGTGCGAGGTTCATACACGGCCCCCGCCCCCTCGAAACCCGCAAATTCACCGTCGGTGAGGATGTATATCAGCTTGCCTTTCCGATCATCGGGCAGTTGCTTGAACAGCTCGAAGGCCCTGGCCAGCGCCGGGATCGGGCTGGAGCCGCTTCCGCCGGCCTGGGTCTCCCTAAGGAACTTGCCCGCGCCTCTCGTGAAGATCTCGGTGGCGGTTACGAGCCGCTTAGGGGGGTTCTCCTGGAGCTTGCCGATCCCTTTAGAGAAGAATATCACGTGGAACATTTGCGCCGGCTCCAGCCGACCGATCGAACGCAGCATCTCCTGCCGGACTTCGTCGAACCCTCGGTACATCGAGCCGCTGTTATCGACGATGTAGATGATGTAGTAGGCGTTCTTCCGGATTCCGAAGAACCTGGTCCGGGGCCCGCCGCTGCCGCCCGGGGTCAGGCCGAAAGGCGCCGACCGCCCGCTGGCGGAGTCGCCCAGGGCCCCGTAAATGCTGATCTGCTTTTCGGTCTCGCCGGTGTCGGTGTTGGCGATCGTCGAGTCGCGCCGGGACCACGCCGCCTGGTTGGTAACCTCCAGCGACCGGGCCTCCAGCTCCGGGTTGCTCTGCCCCGGATTGATCCGGTCGGTCAGACGCTCCACCACGTCCAGGTCCGGGGTGCCGCGGATTTCGGCCCGCACCCCCTGCTCGCGCATCACGATCACGATGAACGCCAGGATGACCAGCACCCCGGCGTGGAAGAACGCGCTGATGACCCAGGGCATCACCTTGGCCATCACGCCCATCAGCGCGTCCTGGCCGTCGTCGAGGACCTCCTGCTCGGCCGGCCCGCCGAGCGGGGTGGGCGGCTCGACCTGGCCAGTCTCGTCGGCGGCGCCCGGCACCTGCGGCCGCGGCAGCGACGCCACGCCCGCCGGCACCTGGACCTTTGCCCTGCAATACGGGCACTTGACCATGGCCGCGGGCTCCGCCTCCGCGCTCAGAAGCCTGCCGCATTTCTCACATCGAAATTCCACGGCCACGAGTCAACTCCCGGCTATGCAGACACGCAAAGGCAGCCGGCAGCGTAAACCTCACTACCGACGACTTCAACGGTTATCCGAAGCTCCGTCGCGTGCGATATCAGGCGGGCCAGGCGTCCGTGTCGGACCGCCTGGAGATGGGGCCCGCTGGGGCAGGTGAATCGACTCACCCGCCCGGAGAGCTTGTTGCACATGCATCCTATTCGCCCGAAAACTCGCCTCGCAAACGCCCGCGAGAGCACTGGGCCAACTGAATCCATTGTATCAATCCGCCGATGCATCTGCCAAGGGGCAAATTAGCCCCAGCTTCGGCTTGGGAACGGCCGCCGGGTTGGTTAGAATTCGCCTGCCGGCGGTCTTTCCGGCCGCGAGGGTGGCGGAATTGGCAGACGCGCCAGGTTTAGGTCCTGGTCCCGAGAGATCGGGTTGCGGGTTCGAATCCCGCCCCTCGCATGAGAACAGACGTCCGCGTCAGTGCAGATGCCCAGGAGCCGACGACCTTGGCAAAGCAGGTATCCCCAGGCGAAACCGACCCGGCGGGCAGGCCGGAAGACGAGGCGGTGGTGATCGTCCCGGCCGCTGCCGCCGACGCCGCCGCCGCCGGCGAGATCACGCGGGAGGCCTTCGACGGCGTGTCCATCGACCAGGCTATGGAGAAGTTGGCCGGGCCGGCCGCCATGGCCTGGCAGGACGCCAAGGCCGAGGAGGTCCGACGCGAGATCCGGCAGTCTCCCGACGAGTGCTTCGTCGCCAGGGTCGGCGGCCGGGTGGTCGGGTACGTCACCACGCGTTGCGACAAGCTGCTGCTGCGCGGGCAGGTCCCCAACCTGGCCGTCGATGCCGGCCACCGCGGCAAGGGCATCGGCCGGAAGCTGCTGCAACGCGCACTGGAGCACTTTCGAGAGGCCGGCATGAAGCAGGCGAGGATCGAGACCCTCACCACCAACCCCGTCGGCCGGCACCTCTACCCCGCCGTCGGCTTCCGGGAGGCCGCCCGCCAGATCCATTACGTCATGCGACTGAACTGAGCCGCTCATTGCCCTGCCCTCAGCTTCCCGCAGACCATTCACTTAGTAGCCCCACGCCGGCGAGTCCGGCTTCAGGCATTGCCGGGCGTCGTCCCAGTCGGACACAGCCGTCCGCTCGGCTTCCCGCGGCCGGATGGGGCAGCGCGCACACGGCGGCAGGCCGTCGATCCCCTCGGCCAACAGCTCCGCGATCACGTCGAAGCAGTCCTTCAGGCGGAAGCAGATCACGCGGGCGGCACCGATGGTCGTGTGTCTCTGTAGCCCGCGCCGCTCCATCAGGCCGGCGTACCGCGTCGCGTCCGTAATCGGGCAGCCCTTCTCCCGCCACGACCAGGTCCGCCCTTCCACCATCCTGCCGTCGGGCAGCTTGACCGGCAGGGTCGACGTCCGCCGCCCCAGGCACGGGGCGCCGGTGGTCATCTCCACCACGTGGTGGAAGGTGTTGGAGCGATAGTCCACCCCGATCAGTAGGCCGCGGCCACCCTCCCGGCCGAGCAGGCCCAGGGGCGAGTCCGGCCCGCAGGTGAGGGTGCGATGGTGGAACTCGATGTAGCGGCGGGCGTTCTTGCCCCAGGCGGCGAAGGCGTGCGTGGGGTGCAGGCTGCGCCAGACGCCCGGCATCCGCCAGAAGGCGTGGGGAATCGCCCCGTTCGTGGTGGGCGTGGTCAGCGGGTCGAAACAGCCCTCCCCGCCGGCGGCGAACGCCTTGCCGTGGTTGAACGAGGGCATCAGCAGCGTGCCTTCCGGCGTGAGAACCTGCATCAGCGCGGCGATGACGGTCGGTGCCCCGCCGACCACGTGGCCGAAGCTGCTCAGTGAGGAGTGCACCATCACGCCCTCGCCGGCCGAGAGTCCCAGCCGCCGCAGGCCGGAGACGATCGTCTCCCGCGTGACCTTCGGAATGTCCGCCGAATCGCTCATCTCAGGCGCCATTGTAACCGCCAACCTCTTTATCGCGATTTGCCACGGCCGGGTTTAACTTGCATCCGGGCAATGTCTCCTCCCCCGCCGGCCGCGCCCGCGTGCCCGCCGGCCGCAGGGCGGAATGCAGCAATTGCACAATCGAATAATCCAGCAATAGGGAGAAAGACCCAAGGCAAACCCAGCCGCGAACAGCGCGAACGAAGCAAGCCGCCGGCGGTGGACAGGAACGCAAAGACCTGCCTGCTTGCCTGCCGCCGCTGGGTAGGCGTGCCGGAGGCGGGCAGGTAGGAACGCAAAGACTGTTGCCTGTCCAGCCTTCGCAGCCGAAGCGACTGCTTCGGCGGAGTAGGCTTGCCCGTTGGTGCCATGCTTCTGCAGCAGAAGCATGCCAC
>CAYNYF010000111.1:0-9415 GCA_964401385.1 uncultured Planctomycetaceae bacterium
CATTTGGCGCGGCGGTAGCCCCGCCCTACATTTTTGTTGTTGTTCGCGTTGTTCGCGGCTGGATGGTTCATTTGGCGGGGCGGTAGCCCCGCCCTACATTTCGGTTGTGGTTCGCGTTGTTCGCGGCTTGATGGTTCATTTGGCGGGGCCGTAGCCCCGCCCTACATTTTCGTTGTTGTTCGCGTCGTTCGCAGCTCGATAGGAAAAGGTAGGTCGGCGCGGCGAGCCAGCCCACAGGGCCCCGCCGGGGAGGGCGGCGCCGGCGTTGACAAGCCTTCCCCGCCTTCATAGCATCATTCGCGTGCGGTGGAGCCCCGGCCGCGTGGGTATTGGCCGGGACAGCCGCACCGAAAGCGAGAGCATCTCCAATGGCCGGCGACAGCAAGCTGACGTTCGAGAGGTTCGGGCGCTCCTACCACCTTCGCATCCGAACGGCCGAGGACCTCCGCGCCATCGTCTCCCTGGACGAGGCCCTGTGGGTGGCCACCGGCGCCCCCATCGAGACCATCAACTGCGACCGGACGTTCCTGGAGCTGGTCGACACCGACCGCAACGGCCGGATCCTCTGCTTCGAGCTGGCCGACGCCATCGCCTGGCTGCTGAAGAACCTCTCCGACACCAGCGGCGTCGACGCCGGCAGGGCGGTGCTGTCCCTGGCGGCGATCAACGTGGGCGAGGAGGAAGGCAGGCGCATCCACGCCTCGGCCGGGAAGATGCTCGCCCGCCTGGGCGCCGACGACGCCGGGGAGATCACGCTGGAGCAGGTGCGGAAGATCAAGGCCGAGGTCGAGGCCACCCCCGTCAGCGGTGCCGGCGTGGTGCTGCCGGAGGCGGCCGAAGACCCGGAGGTCCGGCAGTTCATCGCCGACGTCGTCGCCACCGTCGGCGGCGCCCCGCACCCCGGCGGGGCGGTCGGGGCCGCCCAGGCCCAGCTCGAGCAGTTCCTCGCCGGCGCCCAGGCATATCTTGAGTGGCGCCGGCAGGGCGAGCTTCCCCCCGGGCAGTCCCGCTCGGAGGTGATGCCGCTGGGGGAGGGCACGGCCGCGGCGTACGCGCTGCTGTCGGGCGTTCGCGACAAGATGGACCAGTACTTCGCCCAGTGCGAGGCGGTGGCGCTGGACGCGGAGCTGGGCGGGCGGCTGGGGCCGCGCCCGGCCGAGCTGGAGGGGATGGACTTCGGCGACCCCGCGGCCATCCGGGAGGTGCTGAAGTCGGCGCCGCTGGCCCGGGCCCGGGCCGACCGCGTCCTGGGCTTTGCCGATCCGGTCAATCCGCACTACGCCGTGAGGCTGGCCGAGCTGCGAACCGGGCTGATCGAGCCGGTGCTGGGGGCGTCGGATGAGTCGCTCTCGGAAGATCAGTGGGGCAGGATCAAGCAGGCCTTCGCCGCCCACGAGGCGTGGGTGACCTCCAAGGCCGGCTCCGACGTGGAGCCGCTGGGGGCCGAGAAGCTCCAGGCCTACCTGGACCCGCGCTTCGCCCGGGCGGTGCGGGCGCTGATGGCCGCCAGCGCCGAGACGGCCTTCGTCCTGGACAACATCCGCCAGGCCGAGAAGTTGATCCTGTATCAGGCCTACCTGCGCGACCTGGCCAACAACTTCGTCAGCTTCCCCCACCTGTACAGCGCGGAGAGGCGCGCGATGTTCGAGCTGGGCACGCTGATCATGGACGGCCGGCGGTTCAACCTCTCCGTGCGGGTGGACAACCGCGCCCAGCACGCGGCCGTGGCCAAGAGCAGCAACATGTACGTGCTGTACGTGGAGATCGCCCCCAAGGGCGGGGGCGAGAAGTACGAGGTGGCCGTGCCCGTGACCTCCGGCGGCAAGGGCAACCTGTGCGTGGGCAAGCGCGGCGTCTTCGAGGACGTCCACGGCAACGAGTGCGACGCCAGGGTCATGCAGATCATCGAGAACCCCATCAGCGTGGGCGAGGCCCTCATCTCGCCCTTCCAGCGGATGGGCCGGCTGGTGACCGGCAAGATCGAGGCGATCACCACCCAGGCCGAGAAGAAGCTGGACACCGCCACCGCCGCGACCGTCACGCAGGTCCGCGCGGGCGGGCCTACCGCTGGCGCGGCGCCCGCCCAGGGCTCGGGCATGATGGCCGGCGGACTGCTGATGGGCGGGGGCGTGGCCGTAGCCGCCCTGGGCTCGGCCGTCGCCTATTTCACCAAGACCCTCGCCGGGCTCCAGTACTGGCAGATACTCATCGGCCTGGGCGGGGCGGTGCTGGCGGTGGTGGTTCCCATCTCCATCATCGCCGCCCTCAAGCTTCGCCGGCGCGACCTGAGCGGCATCCTCGCCGGCTCCGGCTGGGCCATCAACGCCCGCATGCGCCTGACCCGCGGGCTGGGGCGGTTCTTCACCCAGCGCCCGAGGTACCCCAAGGAAGCCAAGGGCGTCCGCCGGCCGCGGAAGTGGCTCATCCTGGCCGCGATCGTGGTCCTGGCGGCGATCGCCGTCTCGGCCTACCTCTACCTCCGCCGCTGAGCCGCATGAGCCGGGGTAGCGTCCACTATTCCAGAAATCGTAGTAGCGCCTCCACGTCCAGCACGTGGCCGACGCCGGGCGTGACGATCAGCTCCACGTTATCGGCGGCCCCGGCGGCGGCGTAGATCTGCCGGGCGTCGCTCATCAGCTCGGGCACGTCCTCGTTGTACGCGGCCGACCAGTTTTCCTTTCCCGGCTCGTTCATGCAGGGCGTGTCGAACTGGCCGTAGTGAATCGCGAGCGGGCGGGGGGCGTTCATGCCGGCGACGTCGGCCCGCTCCATCCAGTTGCAGATGCCGGGCACGCAGTGGGCCGGGCCGTTGTAGCAGCGGCTGAAGTGCAGGGCGTAGGAGCCGCTGGAGCCGCTGGCGAAGATCCGCTCCACGCGCCGGCTGAAGATCGGGTACACGAAGGCCAGGTCGCCGCCGTAGGACAGGCCCGCCGCGAAGATGCGCTCGACGGACAGCTCCGCCGCCAGGTAGTCCTCCCACCGCAGCATGTCCTCGACGTTCTCGCCGACGACCGTGCGGCCGTGGAGGAAGGCGTCGGTGACGTAAGTGAAGTGGGCGCTCTGCTCGTAGTCCATGCGATAGCCGGCCCGCCCGGCGGACAGGTCGCGCAGGGGGCCGAACCCGCGGTGGATCGGCAGCAGGACGAGGTAGCCGGCCTTGGCCAGGGCCATGGCGAAGCCGCTGTAGCCGTCCTTCTTCAGCCCCAGGCAGCCTTCGCCCTTGCCGGGGCTGTGGCCGTGGATGGCCATGACGGCGGTGCCCGGCCCGTGGTCGCGCTCCGGCCGCAGCAGATACGCCGGGATGGACAGCCTCTCGTCGACCTCCATGACCAGCGCCTGCACCCGCACGCCGTCGTGCTCCGCCTGCCGCAGCTCGCGCACGCCCGCCGGCGGCGAAACCGGCAGCTCCAGGCCCAGCAGTTCCGTGAGCTTGGCCTCGCACCGGCCGCGCCACGCCTGGAAGTCGCCGCCGACGTTCTTGTAGGACAGGGCCCGCCGCCCCGCCGGGTGGAGGAACTTCAAGGTCAGCTCCGTGCTGTCGATCAGGAAATCGGTGTCCACTGTCTTGACCCTTTTCTGCCATACGCCCGCTGAAACGCCCGCGCCATTATCTCCGCCAGGTTCCAGGCGCCCCGGGGCGAAGGAGAACACGAATTACACGAAAGAAAGCGAATTGCACGAATTACTTTTTTTTCGAGCACCTTTCGGTTCGTGCCATTCGGGCAAATTCGTGAAATTCGTGGTTTGTTTCGCTGTCTGCGGAACGGCCGCGGATGTGCCCGCGGCCCCGCCGAATCCGCCGGCTCAGCCTGGTCCGCATCACGTCGTGAGCTTGTGGCCGCTGTCGTCCCGGCCGTGCTCGTCGTAGCGCCGGCCCCAGATGAGCCTCATGCCGAAGCCGGGCGCGTCGGGCACGGCCAGCACGCCGGCGCGGAAGCCGTAGCCGCTGGTGTCCACGCCCTCGGTCTCGTCGATGACCCCTTCCAGCGGGGTCGCCGCCCCGACCCCGGCCAGGAACTGCGCGGCGTAGAGAGTCTTCAGCCGCAGGTCGAAGGCGTGGGGCGAGAACAGCAGCCCGCGCTCGATCGCCCTGGGCGCCAGCCGCCGCCAGGGCGTGAAGCCGTAGCCCTCGATGTCCAGGTTGAGGATGTCCACCAGGCCCTCGGCGCCGAGAGCGAGCAGGAACTCCACGTCCGCCTTGGACTCACCCTCCGTGACGGTCGTGGCCGGGTTGAGCTTTTCGATCATCTCCCGCAGCCGCCGCAGGTCGTCGCGGTTTTCGTGGAAGGGCTCCTCGATGGTGTAAAGACGGCAGTCGGCGACGGCCTGAAAGTAGCGGAGGAAGTCGGCGCAGGCGTAGGAGTTGTTGGCGTCGACCATGATCCGGCAGTTGGGGAAGTTCTCGCGGACGGCCCGCGTGACCTCGACGTCGCGGCGGAGGCCGTCGGCCGGCTGCATCCACCGGTAGCCCCGGCCGATCTTGATCTTGAAGCTGCGATAGCCCAGCTCGTAGTCCTGGCGGCAGTGGTCCAGCACGGTCCGCACGCCGCCGGGCTGATACGCCGGCGTGATGTCGTCCATGTAGGTGGCGGCCCCGTAGATTTCCACGTCGGTCTCACCGGCCGCGCCCAGCATGCGGTACACGGGCATCTCCAGAATCGCCCCGGCCAGGTCGTGCAGGGCGAAGTCCAGCGGCATCGCCTGCTCGTCGATGACCCCCGCGGCCGGGTCGAACAGCTCCGAGAGCCGCCGGCCGGTGAGTTTCGGCGTCCTCTCCGGCGGCAGGTGCCGGGAAACTCCCCAGCCGCTCGCGCCCTTGTCGGTGGTGATCCGCCGGACCAGCAGCTCGCGGCCGAAGCCGTGCTCCTCGAAGATGGCGTTCCTGCCCAGCAGCCGCGGCCAGCGGGTGCGGACTCTTACCGTCTCGATCGCGGCGATGCGGTGCTGCGCCAGCTCTTCGATATTGGACGGGCTCAAAGTCTGCTCCTGGCGGCTTGCCTTCGGCGTGAACGGTACTGCGGCCGGCCGGGCCGATCAAGGCCCCGCCGGCCTGACTTATCCTCAGTTTGATGGGTAGCCCCGCTGGGGCTGGGGCCGGGCGTAGGGTGCGTGCTCGCACGCACCGGAATTGTCTGGGGGACGTCTCATTCCATGGCTCTCGCCACGTGCACACTTGCCAGCTCCCAGCCCGGTTCGGCAAACTCCGGATATGTCAGCGCCGGGCGCTTGCCCCACGTCTCTCGGCCGGCTAGAATAGCTGCGGCAATTGCAGGGGAAAGGCCATGAACTATCTCGTCGGCCGCACGGACACCCCAGAAGAAAGACCCCCAAGACAACAGCCAGGAAGACCAGGGAAAAACAATAGCAAACCGTCGCGGTTGTTCCAGTCATCTACAATACGGCCTTGAAGAGCCATGGAATGGAGACAACCGGCGCGCCTATATGCGCTCATGGCTTCTTGAGCAGATGCTGACTTGTCAAAGTATTTACATGAAACTCAATGAGGTATTGCTCATGCATGGGCCAAGTGATGAATGCGAGGCAGCGACCGATAATGCATCCAAACTATTTCGCTTGGCCAGGGAAAAGTTCGGTACGCTTTCCCAAGCTGAGGAAAAGCTCTTCCAAGCGACCGCGAAGGGCAAGTTTGCTGACTACAGGACTGATTCCGAAGAAGATAATGATCCGGCAGGAGCTGAAAAGTGGGGAGACGAACGTGTGCTCAAGGCCGACCGGATCGCGTGGCTCTGCACCGATTCGCAAGCGTCGGGGCTGGTGACGTGTCGGGGCATCGTTGTCAAGGGAGCCCGGATTGACGGTGAGCTTGACCTAGAATTGGCCGAGATTGCATTTCCGTTGCATTTCGAGAAAAGCGCCCTTGCAGGAGGAATCAACCTCGAAGAAGCTCAAATCCATGGGTTGTATCTGCGCGCCACGCACAGCGGCGCAATCAAAGCAGACGGAATGGAGGTCGAGCGTAGTGTCGTTCTGACTGACGGCTTCAAGGCTGAGGGGCAGGTGCGTCTAATCGGAGCGAGAATCAAGGCGAATCTTGAATGTGACAAGGGCGAGTTCATCGATAGTGAGGGAGATGCCCTCGTTGCCGACGGGCTGAGGGTCGACGGCAATGTCTTTATGCGTAATGGCTTCAAGGCCAACGGCCAAGTGCGTCTGCTCGGCGCGACAATCGGTGGGAACCTTGAATGTGATGAAGGCCAGATCGTCAGCAAGAACAAGGAGACAAAAGCGCTATTCGCCGACGGGGTTAAGGTCCACGGCAGTGTCTATCTACGTAACGGCTTCAAGGCAAAGGGCGAGGTATGTCTGCTGGGCGCGACAATCAATGGAAGTTTGGAATGTGGCAACGGCGAGTTCATCAACCCTAAAGATGCTGCGCTTACCGCCGATGGGCTCGATGTTGGGCGCAGTGTCTTTCTGAGCGACGGTTTTGAGGCCAAGGGTGAGGTCCGTCTGTCCGGCGCGACAATCGGCGGACAGGTTGATTGCAGTGGCGGTCAGTTCATCAGCAAAAACAAGGAGGCAAGGGCCCTAAGCGCAGACGATATGAACGTTCAGGGCTCCGTTTTCCTGAGTAATGGGTTCAAGGCTGAGGGGTCGGTGTGTCTGCGCGGGGCTACAATTGGTGGGCACCTTGAATGTGAGAGCGGACAGCTGATGAACCCCGATGGGTATGCTCTTAGCGCTGACAGGCTCAAAGTCGAGGGCTGTATCCATCTGTGTAATGGGTTCAAGGCTCAAGGATCGGTGTGTCTGGTCGGTGCGAGAATTGGCGGGAGCCTCAATTGTGCCAAAGGGCAATTTATCAATCCTGAGGGCTGCGCCCTCAACGGTAATGGTCTCAAGGTCGAAGGTGCTGTACTTCTTGAAAACGGGTTCAGAGCCCAGGGTGAAGTGCGTCTTCATAGCGCTACAATAGGTGGATACCTCAATTGTGAGGCCGGCCAGTTCATCAATAAGAAGAAGGAGCCAATCGCTCTATTCGCTGATGGGCTAAAGGTTGAGGGTGGTGTTTTTCTGCGTAAGGGTTTCAAGGGCGAGGGCGAGGTGCGTCTGCCGGGCGCAACAATCGGCGGGAACCTTGAATGTGATCAAGGCCAGTTCATCAACGATAGTGGGTGTGCCCTGAACGCAGATGCCGTCAAGGTCGACGGTTATGTGTTTCTACGCAACGGCTTCAAGGCCGAGGGCGAGGTGTGTCTCCTGGTCGCGAGAATCGGTCGGAACCTTGAATGCGACAACGGTCAATTTGTCAACAGGAAGAAAGGGGCAAAAGCCTTCAACGCTGACGGGCTAAAGGTCGAGGGTGATGTTTTGATGCGGAACAGCTTCAGGGCCGAGGGCGAGGTGCGTCTGCTGGGCGCAACAATCGGCGGGAGCCTTGAATGTGACAATAGTCAGTTTATCAACCCGGCTGGGGATGCTCTCAATGCTGACGGAGTGGAGGTCGGAGGCTATGTTTTCCTGCGTAACGGTTTCAGGGCTCAGGGGGAGGTGTGTCTGCTGGGCGCAAGAATCGGCGGGAACCTCGAATGCGAGAACGGTCAGTTTGTCAACAGGAAGAAAGGGGGAATGGCCCTCAACGCTGACGGGCTAAAGGTCGAGCGTGATGTTTTCATGCGGAACGGCTTCAGGGCCGAGGGCAAGGTGTATCTGTGCGGTGCGACAATCGGTGGGGCCTTCGTCTGGACCGATGTTGCTTCGCCACCAGAGGTGACGCTGGATCTTCGGTCTGCCACAGTCGGCACACTATGGGACGATCAGAAAAGCTGGCCGGAAAAGGGCAGACTGTTTCTTCACGGCCTGGTTTACGGGGAAATCGAAGGCGATGCCCCAAGAGACGCGAAGACCCGCCTCGACTGGCTACGCCGGCAGCCTACTGAGCATTTCCGGGCGCAGCCTTACGAACAACTGGCAGCGGTGCTTCGCAGAGGCGGACATGATGCCGATGCAAAGAAGATTCTCATTGCGAAAGCAAGAGACCGAGCATCTCTAACGCAACTGACCTGGGCGCAGAAGTGTTGGTATCACTTTTTTGGTAAGTTAATCGGCTTCGGTTATCGCCCATGGCGGGCCTTTGGGATCGGACTGGTGGTCGTTGTACTCGGTTGGCTTCTTTTCGGAATCGGTTTCCGAGCAGATGTCATGACGCCAACAAAGGGGGAGGCCTACGTTCCTGACAGCGGCGGAGAGAACCGTCAATTGTCGGAGAACTATCCGAAATTCAATCCGCTAGTATATTCGCTTGATATGTTCGTACCGCTGGTTGATCTGCACCAGGCGAGTTATTGGCTACCTGATGCCGGTCGGGGGGCTGAACTGGTCAACATAAAGGGGTTTAGATTGGTTACCGGCAGCCTGCTACGCTACTACCTGTGGTCTCATATTATCATGGGCTGGATACTTACGACCCTTCTCGTCGTGGGCTTGAGTGGGTTAGTGCGCAGTTAGACAGTCAAGCGCGGGGAACAAAGGGGGCAAAACCGGGACGGCAAAACCGGGACGGCAAAACCGGGCAAAACCGGGACGGTTTCCGATTTGTGCTTGACAGCCCGTGCGCTCGGTTGTAGGTTGTGGTCATGCCGCGAACGGGCAGGGTGGTGATTCCGGGTTGTCCACACCATATCACGCAGCGTGGCAACAACCGCCAGGACGTGTTCTTCGTCGACGACGACCGACGGCTGTACTTGCAGCTGCTGGGCGAGTACGGCCGGCGCTACGGGCTGGAGCTGGTCGGCTATTGCCTCATGACCAACCACGTGCATCTGGTGGCGATCCCGCGGCGGGAGGACTCCCTGGCCAAGGCGGTCGGGCGGACGCACCTGCGGTATACGCAGTACGTCAATCGCCTCCACGCCCGCAGCGGCCACCTGTGGCAGGACCGGTTCTTCTCCAGCGCGTTGGACGAGGCGTGGTTCTGGCATGCCATGCGGTACACGGAGCGGAATCCGGTGCGGGCGAAGCTGGTGCGGCGGGCGTGGGATTGGCTCTGGAGCAGCGCGTCGGCCCACGTGCGGGGCGACGACCCCACCGGCCTGCTGGACCTGCGCGCATGGCGGCGACGCCTGGGTGGCGGCGACTGGCGCGGGGAGCTGACGCGAAGGGAGGATGAGGACATCGTGCGGCGTTTCCGGGGTTGGACGAATCGGGGCACCCCGCTGGGCAGCGATTCGTTTCTCAGCAAGCTGGAGCGTGCCCTGGGCCGGCGACTGCGCCCCCTGCCCGCCGGGCGCCCGACAAAAAAGACCCCCAAAACGACATCCAGGAAGACCAAGGCAAAATAATAGGAAACCGTCCCGGTTGTTCCGCAGGAAGACCAAGGCAAAATAATAGGAAACCGTCCTGCTCTGTTGAAAACAGCCATGTTGTGCCGATATAGGCAACATGTCACGGACGA
>CAYNYF010000112.1:0-9409 GCA_964401385.1 uncultured Planctomycetaceae bacterium
CTGCCGCCGGATCAGGTGCACATCGGCCCGTCCGACTTCGTGCCCTGGCAGAAGGACAACAAGGTCTGCTTCTGCCGCATCCAGGGGCGGGGCTTCGGCGGCGTGCCGCTGGACATCGAGGTTCGGCTGAGCGTGGAGGACTCGCCCAACTCGGCCGGCGAGACCATCGACGCCATCCGCTGCTGCAAGCTGGCTCGCCGGCGCGGCGTTGCCGGCCCGCTGACGGGGGTGTCGGCCTTCACCATGAAGCATCCGCCCGAGCAGTTCCCGGATTACGAAGCCCTGCGGATGGTGGAGGAGTTCATCGCCAGCGACGGCCGGCCGGCGTCGCTGCCGGAGACGTCCTACCAGCCGTCCAAGCCCGCCAAGGCGCCCACCGTCGCCAAATAGGCTTACCGCCCGCCGGCGGCGGCACTTGCCCCCCCGGCGCCCTTTGCATACATTCTGGCCATGATCGGATCGGCTATCGGTTGCGGCGTGGCCGCCCTGCGTGACCGCATTGCCCGCGCGCTGATCGCGGCCGGAGTGAGCCCCAACACACTGACGATGATGGGGTTGGCCTTCACCGCCGCCGCCGGCGTGTGCCTGGCGCTGGGGGCCGGGGCGCCGCTGGGCTGGTCCCTGGCTGCCGGGCCGCTGAAGGCCTATCGGCCCAACGCCTACCTCCTGCTGGCCGGGGTGCTGATCTTCTTCTGCGCCGCCGGCGACATGCTCGACGGCGCCGTCGCCCGCCTCGGCGGCAAGGGCACCACCTTCGGGGCGTTCCTGGATTCCACCCTCGACCGCTTCAGCGACTTCGCCGTCTACCTCGGCATCGCCTTCTACTTCGCCGTCCGCGGGAACGTCACCTACACGCTGCTGCCGCTGGTGGCGGTCTTCGCCGCCCAGATGATCTCCTACACCCGGGCCCGGGCCGAGGACCTCATCCGCTTCTGCACCGTCGGCTACTGGCAGCGGGGCGAGCGCGTGGTCGCCACCATGACCGCGGTGTTCGCCCACAACGTTCCCATCCTGCTGTGGCACCAGGCCATCCTGCCGATGTTCACCGTCTGGGCGAGGATCGACTACACGCGGAAGGTCGCCGCCGGCAAGAGCCCCGTCACCGACCCGCGCGAAAGCCCTCGCCTGCTGGAGCGGCTGCGGCTGTGGCGATACCCGCGGCGGACGCTCGCGCACGACGTGTTGGCGCTGCTCAATATTGCCTTTCTGGTTCTCGTCCGCATTCCGGCCGACGCCGACCCCATCGCCGCGGCGCTGGGGCTGCATTGACCGGCTCGCGGGGCCCGGCCTTGCCGGCGGAGAGATGACTTTCGACCCCCGAGCGATGCCGCGGTTGCCTACGCGCGTCGCAGCCGGCCGAACAGCGTCACGGCCGCGGCGTCGGTAATGTCCACGTCCACGTAGCTCCCGGCCAGCTCGTCGGAGCCGTCGAAGACGACGATGTGGTCGCTCCGCGTCCGCCCGACCATCTGCACCTTCCCCGAAGCGGACGAGCGGTTCTCCGGCGAGCGGCTGCGCGGCGATCGGCCTTCCACCAGCAGCTCCAGCGTCCGCCCGACCAGTGCGCGGTTGCCGGTCAGCGAGACTTCCTGCTGCACGCCCAGCAGGTCGCGGTTGCGCCGGCGCTTGACCGGCTCGGGCACGTCGTCGACCAGCCGCCGCGCCGCCGCCGTCCCCGGCCGCGGGGAGTACTTGAAGATGTAGGAGTTCCTGTACCGGCTGCGGCGGATGAGGTCGGCCGAGTCGGCGAAGTCCGGCTCGCTCTCGCCGGGAAAGCCCACGATGAAGTCTCCGGCGATGCCCACGCCGGCGACGAGCTGCCGTGCCTTGTCGATCAGCTCGTCGTACTCGCTCCGGGCGTAGCGGCGGTGCATCGCCCGCAGCATCCGGTCCGAGCCGGACTGGGCCGGCACGTGGAGCTGCTCGCAGACCTTGGGCAGGTCGCTCATCGCCTGGAGGATCGTCTCGTCGAAATCGGCCGGATAGCTCGTCACGAAGCGGATTCGCCGCAGCCCCGACACGCCGTCCAGCCGCTCCAGCAACTCGGTCAGGCCGGTGGTCTTCCCGCCGTCGCGGTGGCGATATGAATTGACCGTCTGGCCCAGCAGCGTCACCTGGCTCACGCCGGCGTCGACCAGGCGGGCGACCTCCTGGAGGATGCTTTCCGGCGATCGGCTGCGCTCCGGCCCGCGGACGTACGGCACCACGCAGTAGGTGCAGAACTTGTCGCATCCGCGCATGATGCGGACGTACGCCTGGCCGGGCAGGTGCGTCCGCGACGGGTCGCGCAGGCTCTCCAGCCGGTCGCCCAGCGGCTCGGCGGGCGCGCGGGCGCCCTTGCCCGCGCGGGGCGGGTCGAGGGCGATCTGCCGGCCGTCCGCGGCCGAGAGGATCATCTCCGCCAGCCGGGGCAACTGACCCGGCCCGCAGACGATGTCCACCCCCGCGTGCCGGCGGGCCAGCTCCGCCCCCAGCCGCTGGGCCATGCAGCCCAGCACGCCGATGATAAGCTTCTTGCCGTCGGCCTTGCGCTGGCAGGCCCAGCCCAGACGCGAGTGGACCTTGTCCTCGGCGTGCCGCCGCACCGAGCAGGTGTTGTACAGCAGCACGTCGGCCCGGCGCGGCTCGTCCACCAGCTCCATCCCCGCCGACCGCAGCAGAGAGTCCACCAGCTCGCTGTCCAGCACGTTCATCTGGCAGCCCATGGTTTCCAGGAATACCTTCATGGCCGATGCCAGGATAGCAGATCGGCCCCGCCCGGACAAAGCGGCTCCGCCGGGCGCCGGCACGGAGTGCGTAGGGTGCGTGCTTGCACGCACCTGCTGCCGCCTTCCTTTCAGTCTGTAGGGTGCGTGCTCGCACGCACGCGAATTGTGTGCACGGCGACGGCACGGAGGCGGGGCGTAGGGTGCGTGCTCGCACGCAGGCGAATTGTGTGCCCGGCGACGACTGCGCGATATGTCATTCCATGACGCGTGGCTGCAAGCAGCCACCCTACCGGATGCGCGATGTGTCATTGCGTGACAGGTGGCTGCAAGCAGCCACCCTACCGGCTGCGCGATGTGTCATTGCATGAGAGGTGGCTGCAAGCAGCCGCCCTGCCGACCGCGCGCCAACGACACGGAGGCCGGCTGTAGGGTGCGTGCTCGCACGCACGCGAATTGTGTGCCCGGCGACGACTGCGCGATATGTCATTCCATGACGCGTGGCTGCAAGCAGCCACCCTACCGGCTGCGCGATATGTCATTGCATGGCTGGTCCCTGGTCCCTATTCCGTGGTTCCTGGTTCCGTCGTTGGCGTTGCTTAGTCCCGAGTCCCCAGTCCCAACTCCCCTATCCCCTGGTTCCTAGTTCCGGGCTGCGGGTTCCGTCTTACGCCCTTCCCAGGACCTTCAGGTATTCGCGGACGGTCTTTTCCAGTCCCATGAAGATGGCGTCGGCGATGAGTGCGTGGCCGATGGATACCTCGTCCAGGTTGGGGATGGCCGCGGCGAACGCCCCGAGGTTGTCCAGGTTCAGGTCGTGTCCGGCGTTGACGCCCATGTCGAGGCGCTGGGCCTGCCTGGCGGCGGCGACGTGGCGGGCCAGCTCGGCGGCGTGGTCGCCGGCCTGGTGGGCGTGGGCGTACCCGGCCGTGTACAGCTCGACGCGGTCCGAGCCGACCTCGGCCGCCTGGGCGATCGCCTCCGGCTCGGCGTCCATGAACATCGACACGCGAATGCCCAGCGACTTCAGCTCGCCGACCACCCGGCGGAGCAGCTCTTGGTTGGCGGGCACGTCCCAGCCGTGATCGGAGGTGAACTGGCCCGGCGCGTCCGGCACCAGCGTGCACTGCGTGGGCTTGACGTCCCTGACCAGCTTGAGCCACTCCGGCGCGGGGTAGCCCTCGATGTTGAACTCGACGGAGACGGCCTCGGCCAGCTCGTACACGTCCGCCGGGCGGATGTGCCGCTGGTCGGGGCGGGGGTGGATTGTGATGCCGTGGGCGCCGGCGGCCTGGCAGGCCTTGGCGGCGGCCAGCGGGCTGGGGATGCCGATGTCCCGCGTGTTGCGGAGCGTCGCCACCTTGTTGACGTTCACGCTGAGGTTGACCATTCTCGCGAGCCCCTGCGGCGGTGCGATTCCGCATTTTTCGCGCGTCGCCGCCGCCCGGCCGCTCCGGCCGACGGTCTCGCGCCTGTCCACAATCCATTCAAGCGGCCCGCCGGCGCCCTTGCAAGCGAAATGGCCGGCAGCGGCGGGGGGGGCTTTCAGGCAAAAAAATCCAGCCCGCCGCCATCGGGTCCCTTGCGGACGCCCCCGAAAGCGGGCAAGATTGCCCCCTTCTGTTTGGAGAATCGGTCCCGTGGGCGGCTCGGCCGGGGCGAGCGGGTTGGCATGGCCAGCAAGACTGCTGCAAAGGGCAAACGCGGCGATTGGCGCCTGGAAAGGCGGACGTCGCGGTTCCTCTTCCGGCTCTCGCCGGAGGGGGCGTTTTCGTATCTGACACCCGACGGGCGGCTCGGCTGGAGCGGCCTGGCATTCTCGGCCGTGATCGACGGCCGGCTTCGCCGTGGGCGACTTGCCGGCTTCAAGAGGCGCCGCGGGGGCGAGTTCGCCCTTACGCTCCAGTACGCCCTGGGGGTGCGCGAGCAGGTCACGATCCGCTTGCTTTCCCGCCCGCCGGCGCTGACCGTCGAGCGCGTCTTCATCAACGCCGGCCGGCGCGGCGTGAAGGTCACGGAGGTGCGGACGACCCCGGGCGGCACCGGCGCCGGCGTGCTGTTTGGAGACACCCCGCCCGCGGGGCTGCGGTGCGTCCACGTCAGCAACCTGCGGGAGAGTTCCCGCCGCCTCGGCCGGCGGATCGGGCCGTTCGTCTGCCCGCTGCCGGAGAGCGCCCGGACCGTCGGCGACTCGGAGGGACACCCTTTCCCGGCACTGGCGATCTGCGACGGCGCGATGCGGACCTTCCTGCTGGAGGCGTCGCTTCAGCAGGACGTCTTCACGCAGATGTGGCGCATCCAGGCCCGCTACGACGCGGAGGCGCCTGGTTCGGTCTTTTCCGAGTACGCGGCCATTGCCCGCGATGGCCGCTCCCAGCCGATCACGCTGGCCCCGGGCGAACAAAGGCGGCTGGCCGGGGTCTTCTACCAGATCAAGACCGGCTGCGGCCTCCAGGACCTCTACGACGATTACCTGCGCGAGCTGAACCGGCGATACCGGCTCCGCGGGGGCACCTCCCCGCTGCTGGACAGCGCCCTGTACTGCACCTGGAACTACACCTTCTTCGCGGACATCAGCGAGGAAATCATCCGCCGGCAGGCCGAGTTCGTCTCCGCCCGCCTGCCGGGCGTCCGCCATTTCCTGATCGACGACGGCTATCAACTCCCGGAGAACACCCCCAGCTACGACTTCGGCAAATGGTACCCCGACCCCGACGCCAACATCGACCCGGCGCGCTTCCCCAACGGGATGCGGGCGGTCGCGGAGCTGATCGGCGCCCACGGGCTGACGCCGGCGATCTGGTGGACGCCGGCCATGGGCCGCAGGAACCGGCTGGTCGCCGAGCACCCCGAGTGGCTCTGCCTGGACGAATCCGGCCGTTCCTGGTCCATGGACTCCGGCGCCTACCGCAAGGCCGCCCTGGACTTCTCGGTGCGTGAGGCGCGCGACTTCGTGGTCGCCGCGCTGGAGAAGATTTTTCTCGACTGGGGCTTCCGGGGGATGAAGCTGGACTTCTGCACGTACCCGTTCGACTCCAAGGATATCCGCCTCCGCGGCGGCGAGGGCGTTCGCTGGTGGTACTGGCTGCTGGAGACGATCGCGAAGTTCATTCCCGCGGGCGGCTTCTTTCAGGTCTGCGGGGGCGCGCCGTACGGCAACCCCTTTCTGGGGCGGTTCTGCGACAATTACCGCGTCGGCGGGGACATCGGCAAGGGCCTCTGGTCCCAGCACCGTTCGGCCAGCCGGGCGCCGCTGCCGCTGCTGTCCGTGCCGGGCAGGCGCAGTATGCTGATGGACGTCGACAGCGCCGGGGTCCGCCCGGACGGCAGCGACGATGAGAACCTCTCGCGGTTGAACTGGTGTTTCATCACGCAGGGAGTCATGGGCATCGGCGGCGACCTGACGGAGCTTTCCGACAGGCAGGTGGCGTGGCTGGACCGCATCACCGGCGCCTGCGACCGCGGCCGGAAGGTCCGCTGCCCGGACCGCCGCGCCTTCCTCGGCGAGCCCCTGCCGGAAGTGCTGTATGTGGATTACCCCGGTAACAGCCGGACCGCCCGGTCCGGAGTGAGAAAGCACGTGGGATTCTTCAATTGGGACGACGAGCCCAGGACCATCGGCTATGCGGCGGCGACGCTGGGCATCGCCCGGGCCTCGCGGGTCCGCGACTTCTGGACGCACCGGCCGGTCGCCCTCGCGGGCGGCCAACTCACCGTCAGGCTGAATGGGCGGGCCTCGAGGCTGCTGGAAGTGCTGGCCGAGTGAGCCGGCGCAGCGGAGATCGAGATTCAGTAAAGGAAAAGCATCATGAAGACGCGACAGGGCGTGCTGGTTGAGCCGGGGAAGTTCGAGATCCGCCAGGCCGACATCAGCGTCCCCCCCGGCGGGCTGCTGGTGGAGACGGTCGGCTGCGGGCTGTGCACGTACGAGCTGAACCACTGGGCCGGGCGGCTGGGCAAGTGCCCGATGGTCCTCGGCCACGAGGGCTATGGCGTGGTCGTCGAGGTCGGGCCGGAAACCAGCGGGCGGGTGAAGGTCGGCGACACCGTCACCGGCCTGTGCGGGGAGTGCTTCGCCGACTATTTCACCATGCCGGAGAAGCACACTATGCTGCTGCGGGCCGACCTGGACCAGAAGGACGTGCCGGGCGAGCCGCTGTACTGCGTGCACAACGTGGTGCGGGCCGCCCACCCGCAGATCGGCGACGTGCTGGCGATCGTCGGCTGCGGGCCGATGGGGCTGTGGGCCCTCCAGGCACTCACCAACAGCACGCTGCGGGCGGTGGTGGCGGTGGACATCGACGACGAAAAGCTGAAGCTGGCCGCCTCCTTCGGCGCCACCCACACCGTCAACGCCGACAAGTGCGACCCCGTCGAGGCCGTCAGCGAGATCAGCGACGGGTGGATGGTCGACGTCGCCGTCGAGGCCACCGGCGGGCCGGGGGTGAAGACGGCCATCAAGCTGCTCCGCCCGCGCCGGCCGAAGCTGGTCATCATGTCCAGCTTCAAGCGCCCCCTCGAGGTGGACATGGTCATGCTGTGCGCCAAGGCCGTGGAGATGATTCACGCCCATCCCGGCATCTGCATGGACAAGGAGGACGGCTGCCGCCGCACCGAGACGCTCATCAACAACGGCGTGTTCAAGACCGACCGGCTTATCAGCCATCGCTTCCCGCTGGAGGACGTGCAGAAGGCCTTTGAGACCTTCGAGAACCGCCCGGCCGGCTACCTCAAGGGCATCGTCACCCGGTAGGGCAAGCCCGCCCCCGTGATTGGGCTGATATCGCCCGGCGCCCTGAACAGAAAAGCAGCCTGTCCCCGTTCTCGCCCAGTTCTCGCCCCGTTCTCGTTTGCAGGCGTATAGGCATTTAGGCGGGATTTCCCAGATAGCCTTGCCCGGCCGCGTCGTCGAATCGGCGCCGACCCCTGCCTACCAGCAGGCAGGCCCCGAGGGCGAGCAGCGCCAGCGTGGCGGGTTCGGGGATGGCCAATCCGAAGTAGCTCTTGTCCTTCTCGTTCAAACCCAGCCCGTTGATGCTTACCTGGAGGCTGTGGGTGCCCGCAGTGTGCGACAGGCCGTTCCACTTGACTCCGTTCCAGAACCAGACCTTCAATTGGCCCTCGAAGCCCTTGGGGATGTCGTCGGCCTCGTATTCCAGGGTGAGCGTGCCGGTGTCGAAGGCGATGTCCTCCTCGAAGTAGGCGTTGAAGAGGTAGTAGTCGAGGAAGGGCTTTCCATCGGGATCGATTCCCGAAGGCAGGCCCATGAGCCGCTCGTACCGCAGGTGCGTCTGGTCGCCCGCGCCGGGTACGTCCAGCTTGTTGAAATCGAACTTCAGCGGCACCGGCCCCGCCGGCTGGACATGGCTCGCGCCGAGACGCACATCCACGCTCACGCCCGACGTGCTCTGTGAGAGCTCGACGGAGTTGGCCTTGTCACCGGTCAGCGCGGGATAGTAGCGCGTGTGGCGGTAGCAGGGGTATTCCTTGTCCGTGCCGTGGAAGTCGTTGCCCTTCACGTGCATCACCTTGCTGTCCCCGGAGCCCCAGGTGACGTCCGGGGTGTACTCCTGGTTCCAGTTCCGCTGGTCGAAGTTCGCCCCCCGTTCGTAGGCGCTCCAGGCGGAGCGGTCGCTGAAGCTGCTGGCGCTCAGGTTCAGGCTCAGTTCCACGAGCTGCTTGGTGAACGCGCTGACGTTCTCGTTGTTCTGCTTATAGGACTTGTTGGCCCAGTCCGTGGAGGTCAGGACGGTCAAGTCGGTCAGAAAGGGGAAATACTCTCGGCGCAGGGCCTTGTCGCCGAGGCATCCGGCGTCGTCGTCGGTCAGGTCGAAGATGAACCCCCCGGAGTGACACGCCTGGAGGATGAAGGTCATGCTGCGGGCCATGGAGGTCTCGCTGCCCTTGCTGCTGTATTGCTTGCCCCCGTCGGTCATCTGGTCCCGCAGCGCCTGCCACAGGTTGTCCACGTACATCCAATGGTCGGTGCCGTACGGGTTCGGGCCGCAGTCCACCCAGGCTTTCTTCTTGTCGCGCTTGTCGTAGTGTCCGTGCCCGGTGTGGTAATACACGAAGTGCTGCTGCGACACGTTGAGCTGGTTCAGGGCCTTGCCCGCGTTGTCGATGGCGGTTTCGACCTTCGCCCACTCGGTCTTGTGCTGGCCTTCGCCTCCGTACTGAAACCATTGCAGGGCGTTGTCGCCGAGCGCATCGTAGTTCCACTTCTTCCCGTCGTCGGCCAGAACGGCCTTCATCTTGTCGATGTTCCCGTCGAACCATCCATCCGCCGACCCGCTGACGAGAATCGCCACGGCGTCGCTGGGAAACTTGGCGGGGCTGTTGTCCTTGTCGGCCGCCGATGCCGAAGCCGACAGCCCGAACAGGAGGCAGGCGAGGATCAGCGATGTTTGGGCCCTCTTCATGGTCCATCCTTTCCCTATGTGCGGCCCCCGTTACTCCGCTGCACGTCGGCCGCGGCGGGCGTCCGCCACGCCCGGCGCATACGAACATCCCCTGAGCCTGAGCGGAACTGTCCCTCCGGGCGGGAAAGAGAGCGGTGCCCGACGTTGCGGCCGCATTCTACCAGACATCCCCGTTTCCGTCAATCAGGAACGAGAGACAAAGGAGACAAAGGGGAGACAAAGGGGAGACAAAGGGGACAGGCTTGCTCCGTAGAAAAGCCTCATCTTTCGGGCCATGAACGT
>CAYNYF010000113.1:0-9297 GCA_964401385.1 uncultured Planctomycetaceae bacterium
TTGCGAATCGTTGCGAATCGTTGCGAATCTTTGCGAATCGTTGCGAATCGTTGCGAATCGTTGCGAATCGTTGCGAATCGTTGCGTTCCTGCCCGCCTCCGCCAGGCCTACCGGGTGGCGGCAGGCGGGCGGGGATATCGGACGTTCAAATCCGCAAGACACTGCACGCCAAGGACTTGGGGATTTTCAAACCGTTCTCAATGGTACTCAATGGTACTCAATGGTATCGAATGGTACAGAATGGTATCGAATGGTATCGAATGGTGCTCAATGGTTGCGAATGGTACAGCCGCCGATGCATCTGCCCCCGCCGCCGTGACGGGGTGTAGCAGACGTATCGCATCGTGCCAGCCAGATACGGAGTTCCGGTCAGCCGATCCCTCTTCACGGGCAGAGGTGCGTTCTGGCGATCTCACACTGTTGAGATTGACGATTCCGTGTACCCCCACAAGGCAAACAGTTCCGGTCTTGGCCCTGGAGCTCGTAACGTACGGGGGTCTGGCGCTTGCCCCGCCGGGCCATCCCCGGCCCGGGAATTTGCAGCTGTCGGCCCACAGCGTGTGGATATACAAGGACTACGGCCGAGGTTTGCACGAGCTTGTCCTGGAAGGCAAGTCCCTGGAGCGTTTCGTAGACTTCAAGAGCTTTCAGCGCCTATATCCCTGACCTGCCCGGAGCATTGAAGGGGAAATACGCTCACTGTGAGTGTCGCCGTGCGGCGCGCTGCGTTCTCTGCGCGCCGCGGCAAAAAGGACCCGCCCCGCCGACGGAGTTGCGCCGCCGACGGGGCGAGGGCCGCCGTCTGGAAAAGAGTCGGTTCTACTTGGCGACTTTCCAGCCTCGGTACTGCACGTCGAAGAACAGCTTGTCCTGGGGCAGGGCCAGCACCTTCTCCAGCTTGAAGAGCTTGCCCTTGAGGGGCAGCCGCACGCGGATGGGGGTGGCGCCGGTGCGGACGGCGGCGGCGTCCACCCGCTGATCGAACTGCTTCTGCATCTGGGCCACCTGCTTGGCGGTGTCGCGCTTGATGACCTCGGCGCCCAGCCCGGCGGCCATGGAGGTGAACTGCTTCACCACCCGCAGCACGCCGGAGATGCCGCTGCCACCCCAGCCGACGGTGTAGCTTCCCTCGGTCGGCAGGTAGAGGTTGTACATCACGTGGATGGCCGGCACCGAGCAGGTGGGCAGCTCCACGTGCAGCTTGCCCTGCTCGGGGGCGGGCTTGTCGGGGGCGTCCACGTACACGATGGCCACCGGGAAGCTCGCCAGCTCCCGGGCCCCGCTCTTGGAGCGGACCAGCGGGATCAGCAGCTTGCCCTGCTCGTCCTTGGCCGGGGCCACGGTGTTGCCGCTGACCGACACCGACCAGATGTCCGCCCCGGCCGGCATCGTCAGCCGGAGGAACTGGTTTCGGTTGTTGCGGACACTGTACACCACCTTGGTCATGCGCCGGCCGTCGTTGAGCTGCATGCCGGTGAACAGGGCGCTGTCCACGATGGTCACCAGCACGCCGACCTCCTCGTGCTTCTTGACGGTCAGCGGGATGGCGAACTTGTCGGCCACGTAGCGGAAGCCCAGCAGGATGGGCTGGTTGGTCATGGCCATGATGTCGGACGGGAGCTGCCGCACGTCGATGCTGGTGGCGCCGGTGACCGCCCCTGGGGCGATCTCGACGTTGGCCAGGGCCACCACGCCCACGAAGCCCTTCTCCCGCTCCGCGCCGACGGTGCGGATGACGGGTGCCTCGGCGTCGCCCTCGGCGGGCTTCTCGTAGGCGATCCGCAGGGTGTAGGAGCCGATCGTCTCCTGCCGCAGGACCACCGCCAGCGCGCCGGCGTCATCGACGCGCCAGTCCTGCACGTTGGAGCCGGTGACCTCCAGCACGCTCGCACCGGCCGGCACCTGGAGCTTCAGCTCGCGCACGGCCGTGTGCAGGATGTTGAAGTACACCGCCTCCTGGCAGAGCAGCACGCCCTCAGCGACGCTGACCAGCGTGCGGGTCTCGGCGTAGAGCTTGGTGGGGGCCGCGGCGACCTTCGGCAGCGCCCGCTCCCAACTGACGGCGACCGGCACCCCCGTGGGCAGGGCGGCCAGGGACTTGGTCTGCCCGGCCGCCGATTTGGTCGTCAGCGACTGGGCGCCGGCCACCTTCACGTCCACGTTCTCGCGGGCGATGGTCAGGTCCACCACGCTGGCCGCCGGGAGCGCGGGAGTGAAGTTGACCTGGTTGATCCCGCCCGACTTCCGCACGGCCACGGAGAACTCCAGCTCCGCCTTCACCGGCCCGGACTTCTCGGTGAGGATCTCGTACCGCCCGCCGGCGCTGTTGAGGTACACGCCCTGCTCCAGGGTGGCCTTGGTGACCGCCACGGTGGACGGCAGGATGGCGATCCGCTTCCAGCCCTTCTTCCGCAGCACCTCCAGGGCCACGGTCATCTTGAAAGTGGCCCCGTCGGCCGAGAGCTGCCCCACGTAGCTGGTGGAGGCGACGATGTAGTCGGTCGGCGGCGGGACCTCCGGCTTGGGCTCCTTGCGCTTGACGGACCACTCCAGGAGGGTCCTGAACTCCTTCCACGGCAGGTCCACAGTGGCCTTGCCGACGTCCTTGATCTTGATGCCCAGCAGGTCCTGGACCTCGGTCCAGGGGATGGTCAGCACCTGCTGGCCGGGGGGCTTCTTGGACGGGTCGAAGCCGGTGATCTTGACGAACTCGTCCCAGCTCAGGATGACCTGCCCCTTGCCGTTTGGCGTGGGCGTGGGCTTCTGGGCCGGGGCCGTCGCCGCGGCCGCCGCCACGCTGACCGCCAGTGCCAGTACCATTGCGCGTCTCATTTGCCTTCTCCTTTCCAGACGTAGCTTGCCCGGACGAACAGCCTGTCCGTCGGCTTGATCAGGGTCTTCTCGAACTTGACCATCTGCCCCACGCGGGGCAGCTCGATGTCCTGGGGTACCTCGGCGAAGCGGACGTCGGCGGGCTTCTCCTGCCAGTGCTGCATGGGCCCGACCCGCACCGCGGTGAGGAAATCGCCGTTATTGATGAGGACGACCTGCTCGTGGCGCAGGACGATGCCGTTGCCGTTGACGTCGAGGGTGTTGCTGCGGTCGCCGGCGAAGGTGGCGTTGGCGAACATGTCGTTGGCCAGTAGGGCGTCGGTGCCGACGATGGTCTCCTGGAAGCGGTCGTTGGCGGCGACCCGACCGGCCGCGGGGGCCCGCCGGCCCTCCAGCTCTATCAGCGTGCGAAGCTGGGCCTCGTCCACCACGGTGTAGCTGACGTTGTTGCGGCCGCGGCGGAAGTTGACCCCCAGCCCGTTGGCGGTGACCTCGTCCACGTTGATGTTCATGGAGTTGACGGCCACCTTCTGGCCGAGGTTGGCCCACCACTTCCTGACGACGTCCTTGACGCGGGAGGTCTCGGCCGCCCCGGCGACGGCCTGCGACGGCGGGCGGTACGCCCAGCCGTAGTTGGCGCCGATGAACCGCCGCAGCTCCTGGTTGGCCTTGAGGACATCCTCCTCGGCCTCCTCCACTACGGACCGCATTGGGACGAACGCGCCGGTCGGGCTGGGCTCGGACCCGGCCACGTACGCCCGCACGTCGCGCCGGCGGATCGGCGGCGCCAGCCCCCTGGCCCGCTGCCCGGCGATCCGCTGCCCGCCCATGTACACCTGGGCGCCCCGGGCTGCTCGGACCTGGGCCAGGGTGTCCCGCACCGAGTCCTGCCGGTACAGCTCGGCGGTGACGATGATCTTGCCGTCGCCGGCGCGGATGGCGTCCTTGCCCAGACCGCCGACCGTGGTGCGAAGCGTCCCTTTGATGTCCTCGACTGCGTCCTCGCCCGCCTTGCCGAAGAGGGAGCCAACTTCGCCCGGCCGGGTCGTCGCACTCAGATCAATGCTGGGAGCCTTGAACTGCGGTGCCGTTACGATCAGGTCGCGGACGTCGTACACCCGTGTGACGGTCCGCCGGGAGAAGTCGTCCGTGGTGGAGATGGTGATGACGCCGTCGTCGATGACGAAGCCCAGCGGGTTGATGCCGCCGACGTCGTCCAGGACGGTCCGCAGCGCCTTCTCAATGGTCACGTCGGTCAGCTTGACGTTGACGGGCGTGTCCCGGTTGATGCCGGCCTGCTCCAGGGCGTTCCACTTCACGTGAATGCTGGCCCCGCTGACCTCGCGCATGAACTCGGTGACCTGCTCGAAGGGCACGCCGCTGAACTCAAACTTGCGGTGGGTCTGCATCAGTTTCTTGCGGACGGCCCGGTTAGCCGGGCTCTCGGCCGCCGCCCCCACGGCGAAGCGCCGGCGAGACTCCCGGATCTGCGGCCAGTCCGTCGGGTACCGCAGCAGCATGTACCACGGAATCTGGGCCTCGCGGATGCCCACCAACTGCTTGGTCTCCTCCCGGAGGCCGGTGCCGACGGCTTCCTTATCCCGCAGCCGCAGCACGAAGGCGCTGAGCGTGTCGTGCAAGTCGGCCGCCCATTGGTCGCTGGGGGCTCGCCGGCGGATCTCCTTCAGCACCTTCAGCGCCTCGGCGTATCGCCCCGCCTCGCGGAGGTAGCGAGCCCGGCCCTTCAGGGCCGAGACCTCGTCTCCGTGCGCTACGACCCCCGGCCCCGGCCTGGGCTCCCCCGCCGCCTGCCGGACGAAGGCCTCCGCCACATCGTCCACCATGGCCGGCTGGTCGAGCTGCCTTACCAGTTCGCGGACCTGTTTGATCCTCTCCGGCGTGGCGGAGACGACCAGGGCGTTGGCGGCCCCATCGGGGGTGAGCCGAACCACCGGCCGGCCGCGGGCGTCCCGCAACTCGCCCAGACGCCGCAGCGCCTCGGCCACCTCCTCCGCCCGGGCGTTGTGCAGCTTGAAGAAGACCGTCCGGGGCGGCGCCACGCCACGCCGGCCCCTCCCGTACACGACCCTCTCCTGCGGCCGCGGCGCTTCCTTCACGTCGCGGGCGGCCAAACGCTGCTGCACCCCGCCCGGGGCCCGGAGACGCTCCTGCACTTCGGGCAGCTTCCTCACGAGGTCGGCGCTGGATGCCCGGTACTCCGCGACCACGCGGAGTTGGCGCTTGCGAAGCGTGGCAATGGCCGCCTGCCTTTGCTGGACGGCGGCCGACAGTTCCTTGGCCCTTTTCTCCAGCCCCGCGACATCTCTTTCGCTGACCCTCGCCCGCGAGCCGGCGGGCGCGGCCAGGCGCGAGATGATGGCCGGGGCGGGCCGGCTGCCGGCGGGGCGCGCCTCCCCCGGGACGCCCCGCCGCCCGGCCCGCCCGTCTGTCGGCGCCCGCAGTTGGGCAATACGGCGGTCGTACGAGTAGGACGCCTGCTCCAGCGCCTTGATCTGTTCCCGCAGGGCCCCGGCCCGGCGCTGGCGGTCCTTTTCTTTGGCGGCGCGGGCGGCCAGCTCCTCCAGCTCGGTCTGGAAACCGGCGGCGTCCCCGTCGCTGTAGTCTATCTGCCGGCGCAGGGCTTGGCCGGTCTGGAGGGCCTCCTCGTACCTGCCCGCCTTCTTCAGGGCGCCAAACTGCCAGAGGAGCTGGCGCCGCTTTCCCTCCTCGGCCTGGGCCACGCGGGCCAGGCCCTGCTGGGCCTGTCGGACGCGGGCGCGCTGGTCTCTGGCCTCGGCGCCCTGCTTGAGCAGCTTCTCGCTGAGCTGCTCCACCACCTTCAACTGGGCCCGGGCCTGCTCGTATTTGCCCGCCCGCGTCGCCCGCAGGCCCGATTCGAGCATCTTGAGCTGCTTTGCCGCTTCGCCGACGATGATCTGGGCTTGCTCCTGTCGGACCTTGGCCCCGGCGGCGCGTTCGGCCCGGGTGCGCAGGGCCAGCTCTCCCCGTGCGAGTCGGATGTTGCCCAGCAGCCGGTGGGCGTTGGCCGCGTCGCTGGACTTGGGGGCCATCTCGATGACCTTGTTCAGCGCCTTGGCGGCGTTGTCGTAGTCGCCCTTGGCGTAGAAGTCCCGTCCGCTGCGCCAGTAGTTCAGGGCCAGCATCGGCCGGAGCGGACGTGTGCCAAGCACCGGCATCGGGGCCGGCTGGGCCGTGGTTACCTTCGCCGGCGGCTTGGCCGCCGGCTGGGTGGCAGGCGCAGGAGCCCTCTCGGGTCTGGCTTCCGGCTCCGGCGGCCTGGCGATCAGGGCGGTCCGCTTTTCGGCGGTGTAACCTTCGGCCAGCTCGGACCGGCCGTAGCCGAGCTGGGCCACCGCCGTCTCGGAGGAGTACTGCTCGACGTTCGTCAGCGGGCCGGACCAGTCGCGGACGTCCAGCCCGTCGGGCACGTAGGCCTCGCACCAGGCGTAGGCGATGGGCAGGTCCACCCGCGGCAGGGGCAGCTCCACCTCGCCCTTGCCCTCCCGGAGCCGGCCGCCGCGGCACATGAGCACGATCTCGACGGGAAAGCTCACCAGCCCCTGGACCGAGGCCTTGGAGCGGATCAGCGGAAGCAGGTAGGCGCCGCCGTCGCCCGGAACGGGCGAGACCGGGCGCGACTTCTCGTTCACCCGGACCACCAGCACCGCCGCCCCGGCCGGCAGCTCCAGCCGCAGGAACTGCCGAGTGCGGTTGCGGACCTCGTAGTTGACCTTGCACAGGATGGAGCCGTCGTCGCGGTACAGCAGCCGGAAGTGGGCCAGGTCCACGATGGACTCGCGCAGGGCGAACTCGCCCAGGTCCATCACCTCGACCGCCGCCGAGAAGTCGCGGGCGGTGATCTCATACGCCAGCGCCGGCGGCCCGGCCAGGATGGCGGCGACCTGCTGGGGAATCTCCGAGACGGCCAGCGGCCGCAGCCCTCGGGCGCTGCTTTCCAGCAGCTCGCTGCCGCCGGCGGTGTTGGTGATGACGAAGGTCCCGCCGGACCAGTGGCCGCCGCGGACCTCAGGGCGGACGAAGCGCCGCACCTCGCCGGCCCCCGCCGGCAGTTCGTAGCTCAGCGCCAGGTAGGTCTTCTCGGCGACCTTGCCGCGGAGGAAGACGGCCGCGGCGGCGCCGTTGACCTGCGCCTGCCGAACGTCCGGGCCGGTGACGGCCACGCGGTGTGCCCCCGGCGGCAGGGCCAGGTCGATGCGGTCGCTGCGGCCGCCGATGATCCGCACGTCCAGCCGGGCGGCCACCTGCTGCGCCGCCGGGCCCAGGTTCCAGGTGAGCTGGCCGCGGAGGGCGTATCGCGGCGGGCGGTCGCGCTCCGGCGCGGCCGGGCCCCACGAGACCTCCAGCCGCGAGCGCGGAGTCAGGGCGATCCGGCCGTGGGTGCCGGCCTCGGCGTCGCCCACCAGCCCGCCGCCGCGGACGACCTTCACGTCCAGGGCCTTCTCGGCGTCGAACCGCACCAGTGTCGTGACCGTGGGCAGGACGTCCAGGCGAGGCGCGGTGACGGTCTGGGCGGCGATGACGTACAGCCCGGGGTCGGGCGGGCTGAACCGCAGCCAGTTCTTGGCCACTGGCAGGCGGGTGGGCTTGTCGTTGATCGTTACCTTCTCCCAGTCCCGCCGGCCGGTGAGGACGCCGATGTTGCGGCACTTGTCGGGGTCGAACACCCGCAACCGGAGGGTGGCGGTCAGCACCGGCCGAGGCTTGGCCGTGCGATCGTAGTGGTAGATCCCCTCCTCGGCGATGTAGGCCACGGGGGCGGGGGCCGCTTTGGGCGGGCCGAGCCGGGTCTCCCGCAGGTACATCTCCCAGACGCCCACGGGGATGCGGAAGCGGGCGTCGGCCAAGTGGCGGGAGCGGCTGAGCAGCTCCTGGATGAAGGCGTCGGGGTCGGTGGGGGCGGCGCACAGCGCCGGCGCCGTCACGCACAGTACAGCCAGCACGCCAACTGTTGCCTTCTTCACGCCAACACCCCGGGCGGATAGACCACCCCAGCTCTCTATTAATTAGTCTATTAGACGCCCCCGGTTCCTTCGCGGTTCCCCCCGGGGCAAAATAATTCCCTCCGGGCTTTTGGCGACCACACTCAATCGGCGGGCGAACCTGCGGAGTTGGTTCCGGCCGGTGTCTCTGCCAGCCGTAGGCGGTTCGGCGCTCAAGGAAGGCTTCCAGGTCCATCCGGCGGATCCGTCGGCAACGGCCGATCAGGGCGCTTGGCAGTTCGCCCGTCTTGACGTACTTCTCCACGGTCGGGCGGGAAACGTGCAGCAGCGCCGCCGCAACTCAGAAGGCGAACGTCTCCACGTCAGGATAATCGGGGTGGTCGTCGTGCTGTTCAACCTGGCCACCAGTCCGAGAAGCACGCTTCTCCTTAAGTGGCTGCCAGCCCCATCGTCGGCGCAGTTCCATGAAAGATTGCAGGTCGCTTCGCATGACCCGTCGGCAGCCGCCAAGGTGCAGGCTCACCAGCTCGCCGTTCTTAATCCACTTCTCGACCGTGGGCCGAGAGACGTGTACCAGCGCCGCGACCTCCCTGACGCTCAGTGCTTCCAGCTCGTCATAATCTTGATCGCCCATCTAGAGCAGTTAACGCTTTCCTGTAGCCCCCCAGGCCGGCTGCGGCGTCGTCTGGCTGCGTCAGGCTGCATCGACAACCCACTGGGTTGCCTGCTTCGCCTTCCTTGCCAGACTCGTCCTCGCTCGACCTGGAACGCCACATTAAATCGTTAACTGCTCTAGTTGCTCCCTGCGTTTTACGTTCGGGACTTCCGTGTCTCCTCTTGCGCAAGTTTGCCCAATTCTGCGACCGGCGGCGCACGGTTCTCGATATCGGTTCGCACGCATATCTATTTGCCGGAGCCTCTTGTTCCTTCTGAGCGGTTGCCATGGAAGGGCGCGAAATTATTATCTTGTTCGCGCACCGGCCGGAGAGAGCACCGGGGGAAGCCCGTTGGCCGCAGGCCGTGGGTGTCGCCGAAAAACCGAAAATGGCGTAGATTTGCCCGACCCGTAATAGACAGCAAACGCACACCCCCTTGGGGCTCCATACCCCCCCTCGGCGGGCCGGCCGGTCGGGGCGGCGAACCGGCCTCGCCGAAGCCGGCGCCCCCGACCTTCGGCCGGGAGGCGCTTCGCCGCGCGGGGGGCCTCTTGCGGCGCCGCACCTGAACGCTGGGGGCGGTGCACGGCCATCGAAGGGAGCAGACCGGGTGCGCGGCTGTACCCACCACGGCCGGAGGGAATCGTCTGCCGGCAGGGCTCGCATGTTCCCGGCCGCGCGCTTCTGGCCGTCTGTGGCGCGTCTGCACCTTGGAGGCGGCTCCCCGGGTCGGCCTGCCGTTAGCTCGTCGGTTGTGGGCGTCCAGGAGGCCCCTGGCGCCGTGCTCTGACAGCCTGCGTCGGTCGCCACCCGCTTCCTGCGGTAAG
>CAYNYF010000114.1:0-9287 GCA_964401385.1 uncultured Planctomycetaceae bacterium
CGTTGCGAATCGTTGCGAATCGTTGCGAATCGTTGCGAATCGTTGCGTTCCTACCTGCCCGGGCAACGACGCCCTGCCAGGCAGGCAAGTCTTTGCGTTCCTACCTGCCCACCGCCGGCAAGCCTACCCGGTGGCGGCAGGCAAGCAGGCGGGTCTTTGCGTTCAGGACCACGCAACACAGGGCGGCATGCTTCTGCAGCCCGCCTACCTACCGGAGGTGGGCAGGCAGAAGCATGGCACCAATGGGCACCAGCGTTCAAATCCGGAACGCGAATGCCGCGAATTACTACGAATGCACGCGAATGAAGGAGGAGAAACAGCAAGACCTGTTTGGGAAAGGACTTACGGATTTCGGCTCCGTTCCGAACGGTTCCCAATGGTACTCAATGGTACTCAATGGTACTCAACGGTACTCAATGGTACTCAATGGTATCGAATGGTTGCGTTTGGTAGCGAATGGTTCCGGTTCGTGCCGGCCGGGGGCTACCTGCGGAGATGGCAGGCGTGCCGATGGGCCGGCGTGTCGGGCATGCTCTGGAGCTGGGGAACTTCGGCCACGCATTTCTGCATGACGCTGACCCACCGGCCGTGGCATTTGATCCGGCATACGGGCTCGTCCGGGCGGAGGCTCAGGCCCGCCCTGCCGGGTGCGGTGAGGTTTCCCGCGGCGGCCTGGCGCGTCAGCCAGCAGCGCGGATGGAACGGACAGCCCGCCGGCGGATTGATCGGCGAGGGCGTTTCGCCCTCGAGCTGGATTCGTCTCGGCCGGCGCGTGGGGTCCGGGACGGGCACGGCCGAGAAGAGCGTCTCGGTGTACGGATGCTTCGGGTTGGCGTACAGCTCGTGGCGGTCGGCAAGCTCCACGATCCTGCCCAGGTACATCACCGCCACCGTGTCGGCGAAGTGCTCCACCACCGCCAAGTTGTGGGCGATGAGCAGGTAGGTCAGCCGGAACTCATCCTGGAGGTCGCCCAGCAGGTTGAGTATCTGGGCCTGGATGGACACGTCCAGGGCGCTGATGGGCTCGTCGCAGACGATGAAGTCCGGCTGCGAGGCCAGGGCACGGGCGATGCCGATTCGCTGGCGCTGGCCCCCGGAGAACTCGTGCGGGTAGCGGGAGACGTGGGCGGCGCTGAGCCCGACTCGCTCCAGCAGCTCCCCCACGCGCCGGCGGCGCTGGCGCCGGCCGGAGGCGAGGCGGTGGACCTTCAGCGGCTCGCCCACGATGCCGCCGACCGTCATCCGGGGATTGAGGCTGCCGAAGGGGTCCTGGAAGATCATCTGCATCCGCCTGCGCAGCGAGCGCATGGCCGAGCCGGACAGGCCGAACAGGTCGATGCCGTCGAAGAGCACGCGGCCGCCGGTGGCCGGGATCAGCCGCAGAATCGTCCGCCCGACGGTGGTCTTGCCCGAGCCGCTCTCGCCGACCAGGGCCAGCGTGCTGCCGGCGGGTATCGTCAGCGAAACGCCGTCGACGGCCCGGACGTAGAGCTTGTGGAAGAGCCGGCCGCGGACGGGAAAGTACGTCCGCAGGTCGCTCATGGCCACCAGAGGTTTGTCACTTTGCTGGATCATCATCCGCTCGACGGTACGGCATCGGCCGGGCCGGATCGGTGGGCTTGGCTTCCGCGTAGCCGGGGCATTCCCAGCAGGCGGCCCAGTGGTCGGCGGCGACCTCGCGGAGCTGCGGTTCCTGGCCCTGGCAGCGCGGCAGGTCACGGCCGACGGGGCAGCGCGGATGGAACTTGCAGCCGGACGGAAACGCCAGCGGGTTGGGCACGCTGCCCGGGATGGTTTCAAGCCGCTTCCGCTCCTGGCCCAGCCGGGGCAGCGACCGGAACAGCCCGTGCGTGTAAGGGTGCAGCGGCTTGCCGAAGAGAGTTCGCACGTCGGCCAGCTCCACCAGCTTGGAGGCGTACATGACGGCGACGGCGTCGGCGGTCTCGGCCACCACGGCCAGGTCGTGCGTGATCAACAGGATCGACAGTCCCCGCCGGCCCTGGAGCCGCTTGAGAAGCTCCAGGATCTGGGCCTGGATGGTCACGTCCAGGGCGGTGGTGGGCTCGTCGGCGATCAGCAGCGTCGGATCGCAGGAAAGGGCCATGGCGATCATCGCCCGCTGGCGCATGCCGCCGGAAAGCTGGTGGGGATATTCCCGGAACCGCCTGGCCGGATCGGGAATGCCGACGTCCGCGAGCGTCTCGATCGCCAGCTCGCGGGCGCCGCGCCGGGAGAGCTTCTGATGCAGTCGGACGGCCTCGACAATCTGATTGCCGATGGTGAAGACGGGATTCAGCGACGTCATCGGCTCCTGGAAGATCATCGCCACCTGGCCGCCGCGGACGTCGCGCATCTGGCGCTGGGTGAGGTCCAGCAGCGACTTGCCCGAAAGCACGATCTCGCCGGCGACGATCCTGCCCGGCGGGTGCGGCACCAGGCGCATGATGCTGAGGGCGGTGACGCTCTTGCCGCAGCCGCTCTCGCCGACGAGGGCGAAGGTCTGCTTCGGGGCGATGGCAAAGCCGATGCCGTCGACGGCCTTGACCACGCCCTCCTGCGTGAAGAAGTGCGTCCGCAAATCGCGGACGGTCAGGATGGCGCCGTCCCGATTCATGCCGTCCTCAGCCTCGGGTCAAAGGCGTCGCGCAGCCGGTCGCCGAAAATGTTCAATGCCAGGATCAGGAAAAACATGGCCGCGACCGCCGAGGTCAGTTGCCACCAGCGTCCGACCACCAGTTCCATGCGGGCGGCGTTGATCATCCGCCCCCAGCTCGGCACGCCCGTGCCCACGCCCAGGCCCAGGAACGAGAGCATGACCTCGGCCTTGATCGCGCCGACGAAACCCAACGAAAACTGGATGATGCCGATATGGAGCACATTGGGAAAGACGTGACGGAAAAGGGTCACAATCCCCCGCGTGCCGATGGCGCGAGCGGCCAGGACGTAGTCCAGCTCGCGGATCTTCATCACCTCCGCCCGCACCAGCCGGCAGGTGCCGATCCAGCTCATCACCCCCAAGGCCAAGTACACACCGGCCATGCCCTCGTCCAGGTCCATCTTGAAAAAGCTGTCTTCAAACAGCACCACCTCCTTGAAGGCAAAGCGGATGGCCACCAGCAGGATGATGCCGGGAATGCTCGCCAGCGTGGTGTACAGCCAGACGATCAGGTCGTCGACCCACCCGGCGTAGTAGCCGGCCAGGGCCCCCAGGACCATCCCCAGCGGCACGGCGATGACGTTGGCCATGAAGGCCACCGTCAGCGAGGTGTTGGCGCCCAGGAGGGTCTTCTGAAAAACGGACCTGCCGAGGGCGTCGGTGCCGAGCCAGTGCCGCCCGGAGGGGGCGAGGTTTATGTTGTCGTAGTCGTGTTCGTCCGACCACCTGGGAAACAGCAAGGGAGAGACGATGGCGATGACCACGTACACCAGGATGACCGCAAAGCAGAGCACCGCGATCCTGTCGCGGCGAAGCCTGCGCAGGGCGTCGGCCCAGAGGCTGCGGCCGGCCCGGCCCGGCCCCGATGCGGCCAACTCAGCGTTTTCCGGTGACGCCATCCATTTAGCCCTAGCGCAGTCGCACGCGCGGGTCGAATACCGCGTACAGGATGTCCGTGAGCAAGAGTGCCAACGTGTAGATCACCGCCGTCAGGAAGGTCAGGCCCGTCACCACGGGCACGTCGCGGTCATTGATGCTGGTCAGCAGCAGATCGCCCAGCCCGTTAATGCCGAAGAACTGTTCCAGCAGCAGGCTGCCCATGATCAGGAAAGGGATCACCATCACCAACTGGGTCAGGATCGGCAGCATGCAGTTCTTCAGCACGTGCTTGAACATCACCCCCGGCAGGGGCACCCCCTTGGCCAGGGCCGTCCGGACGTAGTCGCGGTTGGCCTCGTCCAGGATGACCGTGCGATAAAATCGCACGCTCGCCCCCAGGCCGGCGATGACGGCGATGGAAACGGGGACGTAAATGTTGAATGGATTGTGCAGCCCCCAGGCCGCCGGCGGATAGATCTGAAACATCAGCCACTGCCCGCCGATCATGTACGCCAGGAAGGGAATGCACATTCCCAGCACGGACACGAACACGCCCACGTGGTCGATCCACGTTCCGCGGAAGTAGGCGACCACCGAAGCGACCACCAGCGCCAGCAGCCAGCCCAACGCCATGGCCGGCACGGTGATGGCCAGGCTGTACTTGGCCCGGTCGGCGATGATGTCAGTGAGGCGCTCGTTGGTCTTGTAGCTGCGCGACCGAAACGTCGCCGAATCGTGCAGGTGCCAGAAGAACTGGGCGTCGTAAAACTCCTTCCGCCACGGCCGGAAGCCGACGTCCTTGTTGTACAGCAGGTGCAGGTTGAGCCTGTGCTTTTCCAGCCACGCCTGGCGGGCCTCCTTGCCGAGCTTGCCGCTGACGTAGCGGGCGGAGACGTCCCCCGGCATAACCCGGAACAGCAGGAAGCTCAGCAGCATCACGCCGAAGACGGTGAAGGCCGCCTGCAAGAGCCGCCTGAGAATGAAGACCGCCACGGGCCTCTACCTCCCGCCCATCTTTTTCCGAAGCGCCGTGTCGACGCGACGGTACTTCTGGAAACCATAGCCGATGGGGTGAGGCTTGACGTTCTTGACCCAGTTGTGGATCAACACGAAGTTCATGGGCTCCCGAATCGGCAGCACGGGGCAATCCTCGCCGATCATTCGCACCATTCTGGCGCACATCTCCGTCCGCTCCGGCGTATCGGGCATGACGCGGATCTTCTCGTACAACCGGTCGAAAGCAGGACGCGAGTAGTTGGAGTTGTTGGTGCCCTTGTCGATGTTGCCGCTGTAGTACAGTTGCAGGAAGTTCTCGGCGTCGGGGTAGTCCGCGTGCCAGCCCATGGTGTAGATCTGGGTCTGCTTGTTGTGGACTTTCTCCTGGAGCCCCGGCCAGTCGTTGTAGACCACCTTCAGCTCCACGCCGACCTTCTTGAACTGGTGCTGGCAGAACTCCCCGAACTGACGCGCCTCGTGGTCGCGGCTGCCCATGTCCAGCTTGAGCTGGGGAATCTTGCCGTTCTTGAGCCGCCCCACCGCGGCCAGCTCCTTCCTGGCCTGCTCGATTTTCTTCCGGGCGGTCGCCAGGTCCAGCTTGAAATACGGGCCCGGACCGGCCGCCGCGTGCGTCTTGAAGGAGCTGGGCAGGATGTTGACCGGACGCTTCCCCCGGCCGTTCCAGAGGACCTTGATGTTGTTCTCCACGTCAAACGACAGGCACAGGGCGTGCCGCAGCGACTTGCTGGCGCCGATGACGGGGTCTTCCATGTTGAACACCAGCCAGTAGACGGCCGGGGATTCGTACTTCATCAGGCGGATTCCGCGCTGGGTCCACTTCTCGGCCAAGCTCCTGCCCGGCGTGATGACCGACTCGAACACCTCCTTGGGGATGCCGCTGGCGTCGTTCCGCCGGGTCAGGAAGAGCATCCACGCCGAGTAGCTCTCGGACACAAAGTCGTAGTGGAGCACGTCGATGAACGGGACCTTCTTGCCGGCATCCGCAAGCAGCCCGGCCTCTTTGTCGCCCGGGCCTCCTTCGCCGGGATAGTACTCGTCGCGGAAGTGCGGGTTCCGCTCCAGTACGATCCGCGCCTTGCGCCGAAACGTCTTGAGGATGTACGGGCCGGTGCCGACGACCATCTCCGCCTCACGAAACTCGGTGCTGCGCTTTTCGAGGGGGACCTGCTTGCGGCCCCCGCCGCCGTCGTCCTCACTCGCCAGCCAGTAGTCCACCGCCTCGCGCGGAATCGGGGCGTAGACGGACATCGCCAGCACGTAAAGGAACTGCGGGAATCTCTCCCGCAGCTTGATCCGGAGCGTGTGCTCATCCAGCGCCTTGACCCCCGCCACCGGCAGCTCATATCGGGAAAAGTCGCCGATCTTGAACTTCTTGGTCCTTTTCCGAAACTCGTCGAGGCCGGCGACGCGATTGCTGAGGAAGGCCCAGGCCAGGCCCGTATTGACGTGGTAATCGGCCACCCGCTTGCAGGCCAGGACGAAGTCCTCGGCCCGGACCGTGCGGGTCTTGCAGGAGCCATCGGGCCCTTTGCCGAAGCACGGATTCCGCTGGTACTCGATCCCCGGCTTGATCTTGATCGTGTAGGTCAGCCCGTCCTCGGAAACGTCAGGCATCTCCGCGGCCAGTTGCGGGATGACCTCCAACGGCCGCTTCAGCCAGTGGTAACAATACAGTCCCTCGTAGACATTGCCCTGAATCCAGGCACTGGTGGTGTCGCCGCAGGTGGCCGGATCGACGGACTTGACGGCAGAGCTGTAACTGTCGTAGAGCACGACCCGGCCGGCGTATTCGTCTTCCGCCTCGCCAGGAAGATACATCACCGGCAGCAGCGTCAACCCGGCCACCACCACCAGCGAAATGACGTAAAACCACTTCATGGCCTCGCACGACCCCCCGATACGGTCTCCCGTGGGATCCTCCGGACGCGCCCAGCTTACCCCCGGTGGCTGATAAACTCCATGCTGCCGTCCCGGCAGGAGTCGCGGCCTTCTCCGACGGGACCAACAGCTTTATCCGCCGGCGGCGGTGGTCGTTGGAGCGATTCCTGTGGGCCCCCTGGACGGGGCCGTGCTTGCCTCCGGAACGACCACGGGCGTGATCCCGCGCTTTTTCAAAGCCGGCTTCCAGTGCTCGTTCCACTTCAGGCAGGCCTCGGTGGACTGCTCCGCCGGCAGGGTCTTCTGTTCCAGTATCGCCTGCAAAGGCGCTTGGGTCGCCTCGGTGATCTGTGCCATTTTCTTCTCGAAGCGAAGCAAGAACTCTTTGAACAGCCTGGTGAGGTGGTTCTTCTGGTTGTCGCGTTTCATGAAGGCCCGGGTCCCCGTTTCCATCGCGTCGGCCAGCAGTTGCAGGACTCGCTTCTTGTCCTCCTCGTCGCGCGGCGCCAGAAATGCCTCGGCCCTGACGTACGCCTCAATGACGTCGTCCTTTCCGGCCAGGATGTCCGGAAGCCTGGCGGTCCACACGTTGGCCAGAACGGCCCGGAGCCTGGTGACGTCTCGCTTGCGCGCACCCGGGAAAGGCGTCATCGCCCGGAAGACGGCCGCGAGCATCAGGCCCGAGTCCGTCCGCCCGAGCCTCTCCAGCGTGGCAAGCATCTTCTGCCCGTCCTGAATCAACAGCAGCTTGGCGGCGCGCCCGTACCCCTTCACCGCCCAGTACCGCACCGCCGGATTTGCATGTCGGGACATTTCTTCCAGGGCGGACTCTATCGTGATCTGCGGCATTGCGGACAGGGCCATGCTCGCCTGGATCTGTTTGACCGGGCTGTCGATGGCCAAGACGGCACGAACCCCCCTGGCGGCGCTGCGGGCGTAGGCGTGTCGATAGTCCGGCGTGGCGTGACGAACGTAACCCTTGGCCAAGACATCGGAGACCTTTATGATTTCATCGGGGGTCTTGGCGGCCTTCACACGCCCGACCCACCAGTCGACGTAGCCGTCGATCTTGTCGATGGCCGCCGGGGCCAGCGGGCCGGTCACCTCATCATTGGCCGGCAGTTGAGGAGCAGTTTCCTGCCCCCAAGCCGAGCCGAGCGAGACCGAGAACCCCACGCAGACTACCAACAGAAAAAAAGTACGTCCTACCATTCCAGCTCGTCCTCTGTGCCGCCGGCGGCGCCGCCGGCACGGTGTCGAACCAACTTCTGCATCGCGGATGGTAGTACCCCCGGGCGGGGCCTGTCAAGCGCCGATGGGCCGACCCTTCGGCGCTCCAATTTCCGAAAGGCCGGCCGGAGTGCTGCTCCACTGGAACTTCTCGCCCGGCTTGCACTTGAAGTTCTGACACCGGCGCGGCGTCATGTCCACGCTGCACTCGTCCTTGGGCGCGCCCCGGTTCCCGCCGATCAGAAAGACCGTGATCTCATACCGGTCCTTCTCGTCGGCGACGCCGTCCCAGCGGAGATACGCGTTGATCTGTCCGCTGTAATCACCGTCATAAGAATCCTTGATGATCTTGCCGTCGCGGCCCTTGTGCTCCTGCGGCTTTCCCAGAAATCTTTTCTGGACAAGCGGGCATGGGGCGCGTTTTATTGCCGCTGGCGGCCTCGAAGAGGACATGAGGCCGGGAAGGCAGGAACGGGCAGCATGGAATATCAGTGGAGCTTTGAGGATCTTTGCGAGCATCTAAGAGCGTCCTGTGAGGTAAAGCCGGGGGATATCCTGATGGTTCATTCCTCGGCAGACGCCATCGGCCATGTCGCCGGCGGGCCCATCCCCACCGTCAGGGCGCTGAAATCCGTGGTGACCGAGGAGGGAACGCTGCTGCTGCCGGTCTTTTCCAGTCCCAGGCCCGACGGCATCTTCAAGATCAAACGCACGCCCAGCCGGGTCGGGCTGATCACCGAGGCCTTCCGCCGCTCCAGAGGCGTCAAGCGCAGCCGGAATCCGACCCACTCGGTGGCCGCCTGGGGCAAGCGCGCGGAGGAATTCCTGGCCGACCACGAAAAGACCACCGCCCTGGGCGTGGACAGCCCCTTCCACAAGGCCGCCAAGGCCGGGGCCGACATTCTCATGATCGGCTGCGGCCTGACCACGTGCAGCCTGGTTCACGTGGCCGAGGCCGTGGCCAGGGTCCCCTACCTGGGGAAGGTCTGCTACCCCGGCTACGACCGCACGCTAACGCTAATCGACTATGACGGCAGCGAGATGAAATTCCCTCCCAAGGACAATCCCGGCGACTCGGCCGGTTTTACGGTGGTCCAGGCCGAGCTGGAGCGTCGGGGCCTGATCAAGCACTGCAAGGTCGGCTCGGCCGAGACGCTGAAGTTCGTCGCCATGGACTGCTTGAACGTTACGATCGAGCTGCTGGGCAGGGAGCCCGCGGCCCTTCTGTGCCGGAGCGCAGGATGCCCGGTCTGCCCGCCTTCGCACCGCATCGTCGAGGAATGGAAGAAGTCGCGCCCCCCGGCAGCCGGCTGAGGCAGTCGGGGATGGCGGGGGGAGCAGGGCGTCTCGGACGGCCAAGAAAAACTGGAAAGAATCGCGAAATCTGTTACAATCAATGCAGGTTGTGCGGTCGGTTTGAGGTATTGTTTTAATGTTTGCACAGCGGCCCGATCCGCTATAGAATGTTCGCGTATTTTGCCAATTCTGTATCAGATCTTCAGGTACGAATTGTAGGAGTTAGAACCATGAAGACTCGGACTATCCCGCGGAGATCTGTCAGGTGCAGGCAGACCTCGGCCTTCACACTGGTTGAGCTGCTGGTGGTGATCTCCATCATCGCCCTGCT
>CAYNYF010000115.1:0-9085 GCA_964401385.1 uncultured Planctomycetaceae bacterium
GTTGGAGTCTTCGGCATTACCCGGCGATCTTACCTACTGAAAAGGGATGCACCCGGATACCAGCGGAGCGGCCTCGCTCGCCGCAGCGATTCGGCGGCGCCCGCAGAGCCTTTGTCCACGGCCCCGACGGGAGCACGCGACCTCCGGCGACCTCCGGCACGCCAGGACGCAGCCCCGGGCCCGGGGCAGCCTGCACGCGCTAACCGGCCGGCTCGGCCGGCGCGGGACTTTCCGGCGGTGCTTCAGCCGGCGGCGGAACCGGCTCGGCCGGCGCGGGACTTTCCGGCGGTGCTTCAGCCGGCGGCGGCGCCGGCTCGGCCGGCGCGGGACTTTCCGGCGGTGCTTCAGCCGGCGGCGGCACCGGCTCGGCCGGCGCGGCACTTTCCGGCTGTGACTCGGCCGCCGCGCTTTTCGTCGGCGCCTGCTTGGGCGAGGCGCGCTTCGCCGGGCGAGGCTTCGCCGTCGAGGCCAAGACCATCGTCAGAACACGCCCTTCCATGCGGAAGTTCCTCTCCACCTTGGCAACTTCGTTCAGGGCGGCCTTGACGCTGTTGAGCACCTCGCGGCCCAGGTTCTGATGCACCATTTCGCGCCCGCGGAACCGCAGCGTGAACTGCACGCGGTCGCCGCGTTCGAGGAAACCCCGCGCCCGCTGCACCTTGATGTCCAGGTCGTGCTTGCCGATCTTGGGGGTCCGGATGCGGACTTCTTTCATCTCCATCCCGTGGCGCTTCGCCCTGGCCTTGTGCTCCTTCTTTTTCTGTTCGTACTTCCATTTGCCGTAGTCCATGATCCGGCAAACGGGCGGTCGGGACTGCGGCGCCACTTCCACCAAATCCAGACTCGCCTGGCGGGCCCGCTCCAGTGCTTCGCGCGTTTCAATGATGCCGACCTGTGTCCCGTCGACGTCGATCAAGCGCACCGGTGAGAGGCGAACGGCTTCATTGCAGCGAAGTTGTTGTGCGATGATTGTGATCCTCTGACTATGACCGCATTTTCGGCCGGCCCACCGCGGGCCGGCACCGGCACATACACGTATATTCTAACTGGCATCCACGCGGAATGCCGAACTTGCTGATCGCGATTTCGCCTCCTCGGCGAGTTTGCCCAGGGCCTCGGCCAGCGCGAAGGTTCCCAGCTCCCCGGTTCCGCGGAGGCGGATCGAGACCGTCTCCGCCTCGGCCTCGCGCTTCCCCACCACCCACAGGTACGGCACCTTTTGTAGCGTCCAGCGGCGGATCTTGGCCCCGATCTTCTCCGGCGAGGAGTCCAGCTCGACGCGCAAGCCCGCATCTCCGGCGGCCGAGGCGACCCTGCCGGCGTAGTCGTTGAACTTGTCGCTGATCGGCAGAACCGCCACCTGCACCGGCGCCAGCCACAGTGGGAAGGCCCCGGCAAAGTGCTCGATCAGGATTCCGATGAACCGCTCCGGAGAACCCAGCGGGGCCCGATGGATCATGACCGGGCGGTGCGGCGCGTTGTCCTGCCCGATGTATTCCAGCTCGAATCGCTCGGGCAGATTGTAGTCCACCTGGATGGTTCCGAGCTGCCACTCGCGGCCGATGCAGTCCTTGACGACGAAGTCGATCTTCGGGCCGTAGAAAGCCGCTTCGCCGGGTTCCTCGGTGTAGGTCATGCCGAGGTCCCGGACGACGTTACGGATGTTGCGCTCGGCCAGGTCCCAGTTGGCCGGCTCGCCGATGTACTTGCTCGAATCCGGGTCGCGCAGTCCGATCCGCACCCGGTAGTCGGTCAGTCCCAGGGTGCTCAGGGCAAGCTGGGTCAGCTCGACGCAGGAGGCGATCTCCGCCTCCAACTGCCCGGCCGTGCAGAAAATGTGGGCGTCGTCCTGGGTGAAGCCGCGAACCCGGATCAGCCCGCTCAGTTCCCCGGACTGCTCCAGCCGATACACCGTCCCGAACTCCGCCAGGCGGACCGGAAGCTCGCGATAGCTTCGCTGGGCGACCTTGTAGATCTGTATGTGGTGGGGGCAGTTCATGGGCTTCAGCAGGTAGGCCGCGTCCTCGCCCTGGCCGATCTGCATGGGGGGGAAGAGCCCGTGCTCGTAGTAGGGGTAGTGCCCGCTGGTGCGGTACAGGCCGACCTTGCCGATGTGAGGGGTGATGACGCTCTGATAGCCGCGCTGCTTCAGCTCCCCGCGCAGCCACGATTCCAGCTCCTCCCGCACGATCGTGCCGCGCGGCAGCCACAGCGGCAGCCCCGGGCCGACGGCCTCGGAAATAAGAAACAGCCCCAACTGCTTGCCCAGCAGACGGTGGTCGCGCTGACGGGCCTGCTCGATCCGCTCCAGTTGGGCTGCCAGCGACTTTTTGTCGAAAAAGGCCGTCCCGTAGATGCGGGTGAGCATTTTCCTGGTCTCGTCGCCGCGCCAGTACGCCCCGGCGAGAGAGAGAAGCTTGAAGGCCTTGACCTTTCCGGTGTCCGGCAGATGCGGCCCGCGGCAGAGGTCCACGAAGTCCCCCTGCTGGTAGATGCTGACGGTGGAGACGCCCTCGGCCGCGACCAGGTCGTCGATCATTTCGACCTTGTAATCCTGGTTGAGCCGGACAAAGCGGGCCCTGGCCTCTGCCACGGGCAGCTCCGTCCGGGAGATGGCGATTTTCTCATCGACGATGCGCTGCATCTCCTGCTCGATCTTGGGCAGATCCTCCCGGCCGACGGGTTGAGGCAGGTCGAAGTCGTAATAGAACCCGTACTGGAAGTCGTCCATCAGCGCCGGGCCGATGGTGTAGGCCACCCCCTCGCCGTAGATCCGCCGCACCGCCTGCGCCAACACGTGGGCCGCGGTATGGCGCAGCACCTCCAGGGACGGCTCGTCCCGATCCGTCAGAATCCGCAGCGTGTGCCGGCCGTCGCCGACCGGCACCGTCAGGTCCACCTGCTTGCCGTCCAGCTCCGCCGACACCGCCGCCGAGGCCAGCCGCGGGGAAACGTCTTTCGCCACATCGGCCGGTGTCACCGGCGAGTCATACTGTTTGACGTTGCCGTCCGGTAATTCAATCTCGATCATTTCAGGACCTCCGCCGCAGGATGCCAATTCGTTCGGTCTCCACCGCGGCTGTCCTGGCAAGTCCCCTCGGCAGCAGCCCTGGCGAAATGAAAAATCGGCCCGAACCGTCCCGTTCACGCGACGGCCGGCACACACGCCGGGCCACGGTCGGGCTCAACTTGTCAGGCCCAACCGTCACGAGATCGTCGTGATCGTCGCAAACAAGAACATCGTTCGTGGCCGAATAGTCTAATCCACCCACTGTCCTATTAAAGCATACCCAACGGACAGAAGATGTCAAACGCTTTTCGGCGCCGGTCCTTCAGCTCATGCCCAGCGAATGAGCCCCATTTCGCGGCCATCGGGCATGGCCTCATGCCGCGGCAGAATGCGAACGGTATATCCGACCAGGCCGCTGCGCTCACACGGCATGTCCGCGCCGTAGTGGGCCCGGCCGTCGGGGTCGGCCCCGCCCAGCAGGGCCATGTCGAGTGCCTCACCGAGCTGAAGCTGCCCGTCCGCGTCCAATTGCCCGTAGTATAGTTGCACGGTGACGTCCTGCGGGCTGATCGGCCCCAGGAAGACGGCGGCCTCCACGCGCACCGGAGCGCCCACGCTGGCAGCGCCGTCCATGTTGTCCTGTACGCCTTCGACCCGGACCTGGGTGAACTGCCTCCGCATCCGCTGCTTCCACTCGGCCAGGGAGCTCGCCGACGCCATGCCCTCCCGGATGAGCTGCTGCCAGCGTTGCATCGCCGGGATGTAGAAGCGCTCGCAGTAGTCGCGCACCATGCGGTTGGTGTTGAAAAAGGGCGCCAGCTTCCGCATGGCGGCTTTCATCTTCGCCACCCACGCTCGCGGCAGGCCGTCCGGGCCACGGTCGTAAAACGCGGGCACGACTTCCTTTTCCAGCAGGTCGTACAGCGCCTGGCTCTCCACGGTGTTCTGATAGTCCAGATCCTCGTAGCTTTCGCCGGAGCCGATGGCCCATCCGACGTGGCTGCTGTAGCCCTCGTTCCACCAGCCGTCCAGCACGGAAACGTTCAGTCCGCCGTTGGCCGCCACCTTCATGCCGCTGGTGCCGGAGGCCTCCATCGGGCGCAGCGGCGTGTTCAGCCACACGTCCACCCCCTGGACCAGGTACCGGGCGATGTTCATTTCGTAGTCTTCCAGGAAGACGATGTTGCGGCTGAACTCCGGCCTGCGGGCAATGTGCACGATCTGTCGGATGAGGTCCTTGCCGGGGTTGTCGCGCGGGTGCGCCTTGCCGGAGTAGATGATCTGTGCCGGCCTTTCCGGGTTGTTCAGCAACCGGGCGAGGCGCTCGATGTCGTGCAGGATCAGGTTGGCGCGCTTGTACGCGGCGAAGCGGCGGGAGAACCCGATCGTCAGCGCTTCCGGGTCCAGGACTTCATCGGCGGCGCTGAGCTCGGTCACGCTGGCCCCGCGACGGGCCATCTGCTCCCGCAGCCGCCGGCGCGCGAACGCCACCAGCCGCTCGCGCCGGCGCTCGTGCGTCCGCCACAGTTCGGTGTCGGGAATCTGTTCGACCGACTCCCACACCCGCTCGGAGGCGGGCTGCTCCTGCCAATCCGGGCCGAGGTACCGATCGTACAGGTCGGCCAGGTCGTGGCTGATCCAGCTTCCGGTGTGAACGCCGTTGGTGACGTGGGTGATCGGCACCTCCTGAACGGGAAGGTCCGGCCACACGCCGGACCAAAGCTTCCGACTGACCGTTCCGTGCAACTGGCTGACGGCGTTGCGATACCCGCTCAGCCGCAGGGCCAGCACCGTCAGGCCCATGGGCTCGTCGCCGTTGTTGGTCTCCTGCCGGCCCAGCGCGAAAAACTCCTCCTTCGACAGCGACAACTGCCCCCAATACTCCGAAAAGTACCGCTCGATCAGCCAGGGCTCGAACGCGTCGTTGCCGGCGGGCACCGGCGTGTGCGTGGTGAAGACGGTCGAGGCCATCACCGCCTCGCGGGCCGTCTGGAACGAGTGCCCCCCCTCGGCCATGAGCATCCGCACGCGCTCCAGGGCCATGAAGGCCGAGTGCCCCTCGTTCATGTGGTACACTTCCGGCTGGATGCCCAGCATCACCAGCGCCCGAACCCCGCCGATGCCCAGAAGGATCTCCTGGCAGATCCTCGTCTCCTGGTCGCCGCCGTACAGTTGGGCGGTGATCTGCCGATCCTCGGGGGAATTCTCCGCCACATTTGAATCCAGCAGGTACAGGTCAACACGTCCAACGTGCGCGACCCAGATGCGTGCCTTCACCTTCCGTCCGGGGAAGTCGACCTCCACAATAACCGGCTCATCGCTGCCCGGTCTGGTCACCTCGCGCACGGGCATGTTATGGAAGTCGTTGCGGGGGAACAGCTCCAACTGCCAGCCGTCCACGTTCAGCCGCTGGCGGAAATAGCCTTGCTGGTACAGCAGCCCCACCCCCACCAGCGGCACGCCCAGCTCCGAGGCGCTCTTGAGATGGTCGCTGGCTAGCACGCCCAGCCCGCCGGAGTAGATCGGAATGCAGTCGGTCAATCCGAACTCTGCGCAGAAGTAGGCAATCAGCGGCGGGCCGACCTCGCCGCAGCGCTGGCCCCACCAGCCCCCCTTGCCCAGATACTCCTTCATCTCGGCGTGCACGCGGCGAAACTGGGCCATGAAGCCCGCATCCTTGCGGACGGTCTCCAGCCGCTGCTGATCGATCTGCCCCAGCATCGCCACCGGGTTATGCTCGCAGGCCTCCCACAGCCGGGAGTCCAGCCGTCGAAAGACGTCTCGAACCGCGCCCCGCCACGACCAGCGAAGATTGTAGACCAGCTCCACCAGCCCGGACAGTTCCTCCGGCAGGGACGGCTCCACCTTGAATGTTCGTAGCGGCCTCATGGCACACTTTCAGCAGGCGCACCGGCCCCGAGCGAAAACACGGGTCCGGCGCCCTTTCCGCGCAAGGATTTCATCGGCTATTGTTGCCTCGAAGATTATGCCGATTCAAGGCCTCAGCCCCGCGAGGCCGCCCCGGCCGGTCAGGCCCGGCAAGCCGGCTCGTCCGCCACGGAGCGCATCAGTTCCGCGGCGGCCTCCATTTGTCCCACATGGCCGGTGACCACCAGCCAGGCCGCGCCCTCGGCTCCGTAGACCCCGCCGGCCGCCAGCAGCCGTGCCGAGGCGCCGGCCAGAAGCCGAATGGCGTCCAATTCGGTGAAGACATCTCCCGGCAATACCAACATTCTGGGCCCCTCGGCGTCGCCGGCGTTGACGTGGTCGGCAAGTTCGGCCAGATCGTCCGGGACGCGTTTTTCCAGTCCCACCGGAACGATCAGCCTTGCCCGTCGCCCGTAGACCGCCCGGATGGCCGCCCCGGCGGTGCCCGCCTGCTTGTCGCCGATCAGCACGGCGGCCCGGCCGCGGGCAAGGTCCAGGGCGTTGGCGCCCTTGAGAATCACGTCGCCGACTTCCAGCTCGTCGGCCACGTCGAAGATCGTCTTTCCCTTCTGCCAGGCGCCGTCGACCAGCACGACGTCGCCGGAGAAGTCGGCCTTGGTCTCGGCCACGTCGAACCGCGGCGGCACGACCATCCCCCGGCGAAAGCCCTGCCGGGAAAAGCCTTCCAGTTGGTCCGTCACCTCCAGGATTTCCTCGGCCACGTACCCGTTCGTCGTGCCGGCGATGATCGCCAGCGTTCCCTTCTCCATGGCCGTCTGCACGGCCGGATGCACGACCATTGCCTTGCCGATCAGCCGCTTGCCCATCGCGGGCGTGACCACATAGTGGTTCATCATGCGATTGCTCCGTTACCTTGTCGCCGGGCGAACACCGCCGACCCGCGCGCGCCCGCACTGATACACCCGCCGCGGGAGAAAATCAATCCAGGCCCGCCGACCGCCGCGCGCGGCCGCCGCGGCCTACGCCCGGGGCAGCCAGACGGCCATCGCCCCGGGCGCGCGGTTGTCCCAGAGGCAGTAGGGAACCGCCTTGACGCGCACCTTCCGGCCCTTGCCGGAGAGGGGACGATACAGCCTGTCCTTCCACCCGGCGGGCGAGGCCGCCAGGCCGGCGCCGCCGATCACGACCGCCCCGCCGAGCAGCTTCCTGTCCAAGCGAGCCGTCAGGGCGGCCTCATCCGGCAGGCGGATCGAGCGCACGTCAGCGGCGTGATCGCACTGTTCCAGGCAGTAGACGATCGGCCCGCGCTGAATGGCGACCCTGCCGGCGTCCTCGGCCACGCCGGGGTGGGCGACGATCCGCTCGACGGGCATGTCCAGCGAAAGCTCGACCGCGTCGCCGCCGCGCCATCGGCGGGCGATCCTGGCATAGCCCTTCCGGACCGCCGGCCGGACCGGCTCGCCGTTGACGCTGACCTTGTGCTTCCCGCACCAGCCGGGGATGCGGAGCATCAGCGCGAACCGGCCCGGCCCGTCCAGGCCAACGGTAATCCTCACTCGCCCGTCCCACGGGTAGTTTGTCTCCTGAGCGATCGTCACCCGCCGACCGGCGACCTCGCCGGTGCCCTGCCCGGCCGCGTACAGGTGCACGTACACGCTCGCCTCGCCGGCCGAATACACGTACAGCCCCAGCGACGCCAGCAGCCGGGCCAGGTTCGGCGGACAGCACGCACAGCCGAACCAGTCCTGACGGTGATGCCCGCCGGCCGAGGCCAGCGGGTTGACGTAGAAGAACTTCCTGCCGTCCAGGCTCACGCCCGAGAGCACACCGTTGTACAGGGCCCGCTCCATCACGTCGGCGTAGCCGCGATCCGGGTCGATCTGGAGCATGCGGTGGGCAAAGAACACCAGGGCGATGGCGGCGCACGTCTCGGCGTAGGCGCTCTCGTTGGGCAGGTCGTAATCGCCCGTGAGCCTTTCGCCGTGCCGGTCCGAGCCGATCCCGCCGGTGACATACATCCTCCGCGTCGTGGCCGTCTCCCACAGCCGCCGGCACGCCGCCAGCAGACCCGCGTCGTGGGTCTCGGCGGCGAGGTCGGCCATGCCGCTGTAGAGGTACATCGCCCGGACGGCGTGGCCGACGGCCTCGGCCTGCTTCCGCACCGGCAGATGGGCCTGGCAGTAGTCATAGCCGCCCGCCCTGCGTGCACGGGTAGTCGCGGGATCTTCGCCGCGCCCGGCCGCCTCGGCGTCGAAGAAGTACGGCCGCCTGCCCCGCCGGTCCACGAAGTGCTTGCTCAATGCCAGATACCGCCTCTCGCCCGTGAGCCGGTAGAGCTTGACCAGGGCCAGCTCGATCTCCTCGTGGCCGGGATATCCGTTGGACTTGCCGGGGCCGAAGACGGAGCCGATATAGTCGGCGTAGCGAATCATGGCCGCCAACAGCGTGCGGCTGCCCGTGGCCTGATGGTGAGCCACGGCCGCCTCGATCAGGTGCCCGGCGCAGTACAGCTCGTGCCAGTCGCGGAGGTTCTTCCAGCGCTTGGCCGGCTCGACGACAGTGAAGTGCACGTTCAGATACCCGTCGGCCTGCTGGGCGCCGGCGACGAGGCCGACGACCTCCGCCAGCATCTTCGCCAAGCGGGGACTGGGCTGGGTGGTCAGGGCGTAACTGGCCGCCTCGATCCACTTGGCCACGTCGGAGTCCCAGAATACGTGCGGCGGGTTGGGCCGGCCCGGCCGCCAGCGCAGCCGGAAGGCGTCGATCCGCCCGGTTGCCTTGCACTTGCGGTAGACGTGCGGGATGGTCGCCCGGCGGTTTCTCTGGAGCCGCGCCCCCCAGAAGCCGCCCTCGATGGCGACGTTGCCCAGCTCGAATGGTTGCAGCCTGCCAGGCGGAACGGACATGGCAGTGGATTTCCCGTCAGATGCGCGGCGTCGCATCATCTTACACCACGATCAATGGACCTCGGCGCGGCCGAACAGCGCGCCGGACTTTACAGCGGGCAGCGTAGCGGCCCGCGCGGCTTTCGGCCAGCCAATTACGGCCCGCCTGCCTGGCGGAGGTTGGTGCCATGCTTCTGCTGCAGAAGCATGCCACCCTGTGTTGCCTGGTCCTGAACGCAACGACTTGCCTGCTTGCCTGCCGCCACCGGGTAGGCCTGGCCGGGCGTCGTTGCCCGGGCGG
>CAYNYF010000116.1:0-8751 GCA_964401385.1 uncultured Planctomycetaceae bacterium
ACGCGTTCAGGTACATGATCGGATACAGGTGCAGCACCTCCAGGATCACCACCCCCGAAAAGCCGCTGCCCAGCCAGTCGACCTTCCCCAGCCCCAGCGCCTGGAGGATCAGGTTCACCGATCCGCTCCCGTGGGCCAGCAGTTGCCGCATGGCGATCGCCCCGACGAAGGGCGGCAGGATCATCGGCACCATGAGCATGGCCGAGGCCAGGCTCTTGCCGCGGAAGTCGTACTGGTTCGCCAGCACCGCCAGCGGCAGCGCCAGCAGGAACACCCCGGCCGTGGTGACGCAGGCGACCTTGAGGGCGTTCACCAGGCCCTCCCGGGCGGCCAGGTCGGCGAAGAATCGCCCGATCCAGAAGCCCGTGACCCGGCCTTCGTGGGTGAGACCGGAACGGATCGCCAGCGCGATCGGAATGACGAGAAAGCCGATCAGGAACGCCGCGCACGCTCCGGCCAGGATGTAACGGCGCCACTTCCGCATGACTGCTCAGCAACCGGCACGCATCCGGCGGCAGGGGCAGGCCCGGCCCGCCGGCGTCCACTCGAAGCCCCCGGCTAACCCGCGGCCCGTCCTCATCCGCCCGCGCGGGAAATGATGCGCTCGTATTTCTCGCGGAAGAACCGCTGCCAGGCGCTGGTGATCATTTCCCGCTGCTTCTCGTCCGTCAGCTTCCTGGCGGTCTCCAGGGCTTTGGCCTCCGTGGCCAGGTCCGCCGGCAGGCTGGTGAACTCCGCCAGCAGGCTTGCGGGCTGACCGGCGTCAACGATGACCTTCCACGCCTCGGAGAGCTGCTTGCGGGAGTCGATGGCGGCCGCCGCCATCAGCGGGCCCAGAAGCCGGCTGACGCGAATCTCGAGGGCTTCCTGGTTCAGCTTGAAATCACCGGATTGAACGAAGGGGTCGGACAGCGGGGCGAGCATCTTGCCCTTGTACTTCTCGTAGACGTCGCGGCGGACGGGCTGGCGATACAGGGCATGCTGGGCGGGCCCGCCGGCTGCGCCCGCCGGCAGGCACCACAAGGTCTGCCCGCGCTCGGAAAGCACGAATTCGATGAAGCGTTTGGCCGTCTCCGGGTTGGGCGCGCCCTTGAGCAGGCTGATCGGGTCGGGCGTGTAGGCCGTGGTGCCGGGCACGACCGAAAACCCGATGTCCTGGCCGCGCACCACGATCGTCTTGTAGGCGTAGAAGTCGATGGCCGCCCCCGCCAGCACCTCGCCGTTGGCCACGTCGTTGACCACGTCGCTGGCCCCGCCGGTGAAGCGCTTGCAGTTGCCGTAGATCTTCAGCAGCTTCGCCCAGCCGCTGGGCCAGTCCGGCGCCGACTGGATGATCATCTCGTAGGCCGCCCGCGCGCTGCCGGACTGCGACGCGTCGGCGGCCGAGACCAGCCTGTACATCGACGGCGAGGCCAGCTCCTCCCACCGTCTCGGCGGCGGAAGGTTCCTCTCCTTCAGCAGCCGGGCGTTGTAGATGATGCCGAAGCAGCTCACGGCCGCTCCGAACCAGCGATGTTCCGGGTCGTACTGGCGGACGCCGCCGATGGCCTCCGGCAGTTTGCTCAGCAGCTCTTCCGGCAGGTCGACCCGCTGGAGGATTCCCCTGGCCGCCAGTAGCTTGTGGTCCGGCGCGCCGCCGCCGAAGTACAGATCGATCCCGCTGCCGTCGGCGCTGGCGTACTGGTTCAGCAGGAAACGGGTCACCGAGGTGGTCCCGCCCACGTCGCGCCAGTCGATTCGGACGCTCTTGCCGAACTTTTCCTTATGCCAAGCGCGAAAGGCGCGGTCGAACTCGGCCTCGATCTGCTTGTCATGCGGGCTGACGATCACGAGGTGGTGCTTGACCTTCTTCTTGCAGCCCGGCAGCACCAGCCCGGCCAGCGCGAGCATGAGCGCCGCGGTCCAACGAAACCGATTTCCTGCGCGTATCATCGGGCGTTCTCCTTTGCTGAGGGATTATAGTCGCTGGGCAGGCCCGGACCACCATCAAGCCCCCAACCGCAATGCCCCCGGGCGACGGGGTGACAGCCGGGGAAGACGACCGCGCGGCCGCGGCTCCCCGGCTCCGGCCGGCGCTTGGCGCTGTTGAGCGTGTGCCCAGGCGGAAGTGTTCCCAGGCGCCTGCCGCGGCGAGCTTCCGGACTTATCGCGACCGTCGCCTTCGCTTCAGCAGGCACAGCCCGCCCACGGCCAGCACCGCCGCCGCCCCGGGCGCGGGGGTCGTGACGAATCCGCCGTCGAGTCCGTTCCCGAAGGCGCCAGCCACCGCGAACGTGTGCATCCCCGTTACGCAAGTCGTGGACATACGGGTGCCGGACAAGTAATCGTCGAATCCGTCCGTCCGGAGCACCACCAGGTCACCAGGCCAATCGCCAGGGAAGACGACCGGCTCCACGGAAAGGTCGAAAGCCTCAGACCTACCGACAGGCTCCCAGATGATCCAATCCCCAGGCAAGAAGTCGATAGGATCAAGCACGGGCGGATCAGGCAGCGGGAGGGGCTCTGCCGGCGTCGGCAGCGGTTCCACCAGCGGTGGCTCCGGCAGCGGAAGGGGTCCCACCGGCGGTGGCTCGGGCAGCGGAGTCGGGTCGGGCTCGAGGGTCGGCTCCGGTATCGGCAGCGGTTCGGCCGGCGGCGGCGCCGGCAGCGGAACCGGGTCGGGCTCCAGGGTCGGCTCCGGCGTTAGCAGCGGTTCGACCGGCGGCGGCGCGGGCTCCTGCGGTGTCGGCAGCGGTTCGACCGGCGGAGGCGCGGGCAGCGGCTCAGGCGGTGGCGCGGTCACCGGCTCAGGCGGTGGCGCGGGCTCCTCCGGCGTTGGCAGCGGTTCGACCGGCGGAGGCGCGGGCAGCCGCTCAGGCGGTGGCACGGGCTCCTCCGGTGTCGGCAGCGGTTCGGCCGGCGGCGGCGCGGGCAGCGGCGGCGGGGCAGGTTCAGGTTTCGGGAAGGCCAGCGTCTGCCAGACGCCGGCCTGGGCATCGGCGGTCAGGCCGTCAAGTGCGAAGGTCGACCCGCACCGGCTGATGCTACCGCTGAAGCGAACGTCACCGGAGGCGCAGATGTACGCCAGGCCGACCTCGGCATACCTGCTGGCCGTGCCGGCCTCAATGTGGTAGAAGTTCTCCGATTCCGTCAGGGCCATCACGTTGACGAAGGGCTCCAGGAAATAGCTGTCGTGGGAGGCATCGTAGGTAGCCTGGGCAATACCGTCGTAGAGGGCGGCGTCCGTCTGGCTGTCAACGTCCAGCAGGTCGAGGGCCTTGACCTGCCCGATGCAGGCGCCGTCGACGCCCTCGAACGTCACGTCCGCGAAAAAGGATTTCTCCAGGCCGTCGTTGCCGACGACGGCGAACGTGTACCCGTACCAGCCGTCCCCCAGATCGTTCACGCCCCATTCCAGCAGCGGCTCGGCCGGGGCCGCAGACGCCCCCACCAGCAGCATCAGGGCTATCCAGCAGGCTCTCATGTCACAACCCCTTTCTCCGTTTCTCCGAGGAAACACAATACCCCATGGTTGCCGGCCCGGCCCGCAGGCCGAACCTCATTTTCACACTGTAGTCCAATGCCCGGCTTCATGCAACGCTCGCCCCGCGGCCGAAACGGCTCACCTATCCCGGGCCTCCGAGAAGCCCTTCCGTAAACGGGCGCCACGCTCCCGGCCGGCCTGCCGGCCTTGCCCGCGCGCCAGCAAATATATACGCTCGCCTAGATCGTGTCAAGCAAAATAGACGTGCATCTAGATTTTTTCTGTGGACGCTGCGCCCACGGAAGCTCGCCTCCGCCGGCATGCCGCCCGGCGGCGGCGAACGCGCGGGCGTCCGACAAAGGTCGTTTGACAAGCCCGCCCGCAAGACCATAGCATGACGGGTTCCGGTCTCGGCGCATCGGGACCGGAAAGACTTCCAAGGGAAGCGTATTGCGTTTGGTCCCCGGCGTGCTGTTGTCGCCGGAAGCGGAAAGAGCATGGAACCGATAGCCGTCATCAGCGACATCCACAGCAACCTGGAGGCCCTGATGGCCGTGCTGAAAGACGTCGCCGACCGTGAGATCCGCCGGATCGTCTGCCTGGGCGACGTGGTGGGCTACGGGCCGCAGCCGAAGGAGTGCCTGGACCTGGTCCTGGAGCACTGCCTGGTGACGCTGATGGGCAACCACGACTTCGCCACCATGTTCGAGCCCAACAACTTTAACATCGGCGCCGAGCTTGCCTGCTACTGGACGCGCCAGGAACTCGAGGCCGAGCCGGACAAGGCCGCCCGCGACCGGCGCTGGGAATTCCTGGGCTCGCTGGCGGTCAAGGTCGTCCTGTCCGAGGAGGACTGCCCGGCCGGGGCGGCGTCTCTGGCGCACGGCTCTCTGCGGCGCCCGGTCAATGAGTACATCTTTCCCGACGACATCTACAATCACCCCAGCAAACTTCATGGGCTCTTCGACCGGTTTGACAACATCTGCCTGGTCGGACACACGCACGTGCCGGGGGTTTTTCTCCAAGCGCCGGACTTCTACAGCCCGGACGAGCTGGGCTATGAGTACCGACTGGACGGGCGCAAGGCGATCATCAACGTCGGCTCGATCGGCCAGCCCCGGGACCGCGATCCCCGCGCCAGCTACGTGATGCTGGAAGAGAAGGTCGTGCGATTCGTCCGCGTCCCGTACGACGTGGAATCCACGATACGGAAGGTTCACGCCATCCCGGACCTGGACGACTACCTGGGCAATCGCCTGCGCGAGGGCAGATAAGGAGCAATCGGTGAACGCTCGACGTTTCATCTGGGCAGTGCTATTCGTGGCGTTGGCGGCAATGCTGACGATGCTGTACCTTCAGCATCGGATGCAGAAGGGGCAGCCGGCTCCCAGCCAGACGCCGCCGGCGACGTCCACGGCAACCGACCCGGCCGAGACGCAGCCTGTCGCCTCGCAGCCCGTCGCCCAGCCCGTCGCGACCCGGCAGGAACCCGCATCCAAGCCGTCCACCGAACCGACGACCCGGCCGGCGGAGACCAAAGGCGAGCCCCCCAACGCGGAAGAGCAGGCCGCCGCCAAACCGGCAACGCGCCCGCTTGAGGCGCAAGCGCAATCGCGTCCCGCCCAGGGCGAGGGCGCGTCTCCGCCCGAATGGGTCACCCGCTTCGAGCCGCACCAGCGCATCCTGGGATCGGCAGACCCGCGCAGCGGCTACAAGCTCCAGGTCGAGCTGACCAGTCGCGGCGCGGCCGTCGAGGCGATCAGACTCGCCGAGCACTTCCAGACCGTCGCCGACAAGCGCAGGTACCAGCGCGATCCGGACACGTACGAGCAGGCCGTAAAGGACGAGGCCGGCAAGGACCGTCCCAAGCTCAAAGGCCACTACGTCCTGGTCCGACCCGTTGGCACTGACCAAGAGAAAACCTATCCCCTGGCGACCGAACGAGTCTACTTCCCCGACGAGAAGTACGAGCACGGCACGGTGGGTATGTGGGTCGACCTCTCCGGCTCGCAATGGAAGGCGGATGACGAGCGGGAGAAGAAAGACCAGCGCAACATTATCCACAGCGTCACCTTCGTCTCCAGCATTTTCCGCAAGGACAAGGACGGGAAAAACGTGCCGTTCGTCGACCTGGAGAAGACCTACACGCTTGCCAAGGATAGCTACTCGCTCGTGGTCAGTCTGGACGTGATCAATCGGACCGGCAAGAACATCCGCTTCGCGGTCAGGCAGTTCGGGCCGACGGGCATGCAGAGGGAGGACATCCGTCAGGACCGGCGTGCCCTGGCTTACGGCCGCTACAAAAAGGGAGAGCTGAAGGTCCTGAAGCCGGCGGTCGGGGAGACGGCCAAGATGAAGCTCGGCCTGGACGAGGCCGAGAGGATCGGCACCACCGACGAGACCGACAAGGTCCTGTGGATGGGCCTGACGAACAAGTTCTTCGCCTGCCTGGCGTACCCGCCGAAGGACCCCAAGGAGGAGGCGCCGAACCCGAGGCCGGGGGTGGAGTTTTCTCGCGCGGCCATCGAGGACGCCGACGGCTCGCGGACCTACCTGCCGGTGATGAAAATGGGCGTCGACAAGCTCGACGGCGGCAAGAGTGAAACGTTGACGCTGGCCGTCTTCGCCGGCCCAAAGCAGCGCGGCGTCTTCGACGGCTCAAAGCTGTACACGGCGCTGCATTACAAAGACACGCTGGACTTCGGCAGTTGCTGCCCGATGTGCACCCTCCCATGGCTGTCGCTGGCCATGATGTGGCTGCTGGAAGTCTTCAGCAGGGCCGCGTTTGGCAACTACGGGCTGGCGATCATCGTGCTGGTGATCCTGGTCCGCCTGGCCATGCATCCGCTGACAAAGAAAAGCCAGGTTTCCATGTCGCGGATGCAGAAGCTCCAACCACTGATACAGAAGATCCGGGAGAAATACAAAGACGACAAGGCCCGGCTCAACCAGGAGACGATGAAGCTGTACAAGGAACGAGGCTTTTCCCCGATGCTTGGATGCCTGCCGATGTTCCTGCAGTTTCCGATCTGGATCGCCCTGTGGACGGGGATCAACGCGGCGGTGGAGCTTCGGCACGCCGGGCTGCTGCCATTCTGGATCACCGACCTGGCCGCCCCGGACGCGCTGTTGAGCTTCAAGGACACGGTGATCGCTCTGCCCTTCATCGGGAGCATGATCGGCCCCATCGTGGGCTTCAATCTGCTGCCCGTCTTGCTGTGCGTGGCCATGGCGCTCCAGCAGAAGCTCACCCCCACGACCTCCGCAAATCCCGATCAGGCGAAGCAGCAGAAGCTCATGATGTACTTCATGACGGGCTTTTTCCTGCTGATTTTCTACAACGCCCCCAGCGGCCTGACGCTTTACATCATGGCTTCCACCTTCGCCGGCGTAGCCGAGCAGTACGTCATCCGCAAGCACATCCGCGAGAAGGAGGCCGCCGAAGCCGCCGCCGAAACCGCGGTGGCGATGCCGGGCAAACACTTCCGCGGGCAGAAGCCCAAGAAGCCGAAGGGCCCGTTTCAGTTCATGGGATAGCGGCCGGCGGGGGAGACCCCGAATCACACGCCTGCCCTCCGGCCGCCTGCCTTCCGCAGGTGGGCAGGTACGCTTAGTCCAGTCCACCGCGGCGCGGGCGCTTGCGTTTTGTCTGCTCGTCCGGCGGTGGAGCGGACTGTTCCTGGCCGGGCTGGATCACACTCGTCATCGACAGGCCGACCCTTCGGGCCGCTTCGTCCACCTCCAGCACGCGGACGCGGACCTGCTGATCGACCTGGACGACGTCCTCCACGCGGCCGACGCGCTCGTAGGAGAGTTCGGAGATATGCACCAGCCCCTCCACGCCCGGCGACAGCTCGACGAACGCGCCGTACTCCTCGATCCGGCTGACGCGGCCGAGGACCTCCCGGCCCGGGGCAAAACGCTCCGTCGCGCCGGCCCACGGATTGGACAGGGCCTGCTTGATCGACAGCGACAGCCGGTGGCGCGCCGGCTCGACCGAGAGCACGACGGCCTGGACGGTCTGCCCCGCCGCCAGCTCCTCGGAAGGATGCCGCAGCCGCCTGGACCAGGTAATCTCGCTGATGGGGACCAGCCCCTCCACGCCCGGCTCGAGCTGGCAGAAGGCGCCGAAATCGGCCAGGCTGGTGATCGTTCCCGTTGCCAGAGAGCCGGGCGGGTATTTGGCCTCGACGCTCTCCCACGGATCCGGGGCAAGCTGCTTCATCCCCAGCGAGATGCGGTTGCTCTCGCTATCTATCTTCAGCACCTTGACCTGCACCGTCTGGCCGGGCTGGACCAGCTCGTTGGGGTCGGCGACGCGGGCATAGCTCATTTGCGAGACATGCACCAGCCCGTCGACGCCGCCGAGGTCCACGAACGCACCGTAGGGCATCACCTGCCGGACGACGCCCTCGCGGACGTCGCCTTCGGCCAGCTCGGCGAGCAGCTTCTCGCGGGCCTTCTCGGCCTCCAGCTCCATCACCGCCCTGGCCGAGACGATCACCCTCTTCTCGCGCCGATTGACCTCGACAATCTGGCAGGGCAGCTTCTTGCCGACGAACTCACCGGGATCCTCCACCCGGTAGATGCTGATCTGGCTGATGGGCATAAAGGCCTGGACGCCCCCGAAACGAACCTCCAGTCCGCCCTTGTTTGATTTCTCCACGAACGCCGCGACGAGCTGCCCTTCCTCCAGGTCGTCCCAGGTGGCCCGTTGCATCGCCCCCTGGCGCGAAAGCACCCACAAATCCTCGACCGAGTCGTATCGGACGACCTCCAGGTCGATCTCCGTGCCCGTGGTCGGCTCTTCCTCGAACTGCTCCAGCGGCACGACGCCCTGGTCTTTGCCGCCCAGCTCGACCAGAACGCCCTGCCGATCCACGGCGACGACGCGGGCCGGGCGCACCTGACCCGGCGCGACTTCTCCGCCGGTCCGGGCCCGCCCGCCCGCCGAAGGCCCGACCTCGTCCAGCAGCTCCTCGATGCTCCTGCCCTCCAGTGCCTCGTCGATCTCGCGCTGAAGGGACTCGTCCAGATCACCCATACCATCTACCTTCCCGTCACACCGGTTCCCCCCCGGACTGCTTATTCATGCTTCGACAGCCAGGAGACGATACGTTACTTACACTTTATCACAATGGAAACCTCCAGATCAAAACTTCCCGGGCGATGTTGAGATCACCGGTCGCCGCACGTTGCGCGGGGCCCCGCCCGGCAGCCTGCCGCCCGGGCGGAGTGGTGTAACTAATTGTGTGTAAGTTCGTGTTCGGGCGTTCGTGTCATCCGGC
>CAYNYF010000117.1:0-8584 GCA_964401385.1 uncultured Planctomycetaceae bacterium
AGCTCGCTCGATGGCACCTGCTGCCGGAACTTACACAAGACTCTTGACGCTATCGAGCTGGACCAGCCAGTAGACATCAACGCGGCCCGGAAGCTAGGATAATGGAAGCCACGGGCGTGTCGTGCGCTCCCTGAGGAGAGAAGACTCGACGATCAAGGCCTCAGCCAGGCCCCTCGGGCGTGTGGATCGCGCAGAGCGAGAACTGCGAACAGACCGGCGACAAGTTTGATAGGGGACGGGATGGAAAGACTGACCAACTTCAAGTGGCTTATAAGCAAGGTCGAATCGTCGAAGCGGCGCGGGTGCTACGTGATGGTAGTGTGTGGTCTTGTCTTGATGCTGGGGGGCTGCCTCGGCTTCTTGCTAACGCGATGGCGGACGCCTACAGACCCCTCTTGGGCATTGCCCTTGGCCCTCGGCGTCTTGTTCACGCTCATGGGCTACATACGTGCCGTGATCCTGGCGATGCGCGCACAGCACGAACGCCGACCCGCTTGACCTGTAGGCGGTCACTTTTGCCGCGCTTGTCGCTCGTGGAACTTGCGGGCCTTCCTGCTGGCCCGCTGGACCGAGCGCCGCCCGCTGGGCTCCCGCAAGTCCACGTCGTGGGCGATGACCTGCCTCGGCTCGCCGTCGGCGTCGCTGTCCGGTAGCTTACCGCGCTCGCGCGCTGCGGCCAACAAGATCACGACCACGAGCACGTCGCGCCGCCGGACGGGAGCCGCAGGGGCCGTACGGGGCGTCACTGTTTCACGGCGCCGACGGTCAGGCCGGCGACGATGCGCTCCTGGAGGATGACGAAGATCAGGAACGTCGGTAGGCATAAAATGGTCACGCCCGCGAATAGCGCCGACCAGTTGGCCGCGTACTGCTGGCTGACCGAGAGGTTGTACAGGCCCACCGGCAGCGTCTTGAGGCTGTCGTTGGTCAGGAACACCAGGGCGAACTGGTACTCGTTCCACACGCCCAGGAACTGGAAGATCGCGGCCGTGGCCAGGCCCGGAGCGGCCAGGGGAAAGTACACGTCGGTGAAGATCCGCCATTCCCCGCAGCCGTCGATGGCGGCGGCCTCGCGCAGCGAGCCCGGCAGCGTGCGGTAGAAGCCGGTCAGAAGAAAGATCGCGAACGGCAGCCCGCCCGCGGCGTAAATCAGGCCCAAGCCCAGCCGGGAGTCCATGAAGCTGAATTCGAGGCCCGCGGCCGCCACGTGCCAGTTCTGCACCATCAGGAACAGCGGCACGATGTAGAGTTGCGCGGGGATGACCATCGCCCCCACGAACGCCAGCAGGACCGCCCCCCGGCCGAGGAACTCGAACCGGGTCAGCCCGTAGGCCGCCATGGACGCGCACAGGGTGGTCACGGCCACCGTCAGCACCGACACCAGCAGGCTGTTGAGCATGTAGTTGCCCATGCGGGCGGTCTTCCAGGCGAACTTGTAGTTGCCCACGACGTACGTGTACGAACTCCAGTCGAACCGGGCGAAGCTGACGATCACCGGCACCGCCGCGGCCGCAGCCAGCATCAGCAGCGCCGGCGCGCCGTACCGCCGCTTCCAGCGCAGCGGCAGCAGGGCCCAGGCCGCGCAGGCGGCGACGAAGAAGGCGGCGCCCGTGTATCGCAGGTGCAGTCGCTGTTGCCCGCGGTCCAGCAGCAGCAGCGCGGCACAGATCACCGCCACCGACGCGGCCAGGAAGATCCTGACGAACCGCCTCCGGGCGGAGCTGTCCCTGGCCGAGAGGCTGTGCCCGACGAGCCCGCGCCACAGCAGCAGCAGGCCGAACAGCATGAACAACCACCAGGGGGTGGAGGCGTAGAGCTGCGTCGCGAAAAGGCTGTAGTTACCCAGCGCGGCGAACGGCCCGGCCGGGTTCTGCAGGAACTCCGAGGTCACGCCCCCGTGCTTGGGCCCGGGGTCGCCGAAGGACATCGAGATGATCCAGGCGAACCCCACGAGCGTAAAGCCCACCCAGAAGATCTTCAGCAGGTACAGCGGGTACAGCCGCGTCCGGGCGTGCGCCCACAGGATGCCGATGGAGATGAGGCAGTAGGCCAGCACGCCCAACCCCGCCAGCGGCATCGCCGAGGCCGCCAGGACCTGAATTTGTGCCAACGCGCTCATCCTGTGCTTCTCTGGCGGGGCGGCCCGCCCCTAATACTCCACGCTCTTCTTCTCGCGGAAGAGCCTGATGATTCCCACCAGCACCAGCACCACGCAGACCTGGACGACGGCCATGGCGGTCGCCCTTCCCATCATGAAGATGCACTCCCGGTTGCTGAAGGCGTACTGATATTGCAGCGTCGAGATGACCTGGTTGCGGTCGTTGATGGTCGGCGCCAGCAGCGCCTGGATGTAGCCGAAGACCTTCATGGAGCCGATCATCCACAGCGACAGGGCGATCAGGATCACCTCGCGCATCATGGGCATGGTGACGTGGAAGAACTGCTGCGGGGCCGAGGCCCCGTCGATCTCGGCGGCCTCGTAGTAGTCCTTGGGGATTCGCCGCATCCCCGCCAGCAGCAGGATCATGGTGCCGCCGACGCCCGCCCAGACCATCATGATGATCACCGAGTTGATGGCGTGAGCGGAATCGAGCCACTGGAGGCCCTCGGACCCGGCGGCCCGCAGGGACAGGTTGATCAGCCCGCTCTTGGGGTCGTAGATCAGCTTCCAGAAGGTGGCCACGCCCACCACCGAGATGAAGGCCGGGAAGAAGATCATCGTCTGGAAGAACTTCCTCCCGCGGAGGAACTTGCTGTTCAGGGCGGCGGCGAACAGCAGGGCGAAGAAGAAGAAAATGATTCCGCCGACGCTCATGATCCACAGGTTGTTCTTGATGGCCGCCCAGAACCTCAGGTCGCCGGAGAGCTTGACGAAGTTGCGCACGCCCCGGAACTCCATCTGGGGCGTAAACCCCGTCCACTTGCACAGCGAGACGTACAGCGAGCTGACGGCCGGGGCCGCAAAGAGCACCCCGAACAGCACCGCCGCCGGGGCCAGGAAGATCGCCGGCGGGCCCCACCAGCCCCCCAGCCGCTTGGGCTTGCCCACCATCATTCGTACCCCTCCTCGCCGCCGTCGCTGAGGTAGCGCCGGTTCTGCTCGTCCATGTTCTTGAGGAACTGCTCCACCGAGACGTAGTCGCCGGCGCCCTTTTCCTGGAGGAAGAAGGCCCGGTAGCGGGGGCTGAGAACCTGGCTTCCGAATCGGCGGGCGTAGATGTCCGGGGTGCGGCTGTACACGGCGGAGGCGTTCATGAAGTCCTGCTTGATCCCGGCCAGGTCGGGCGAGAAATCAGCGTCGACCATGCAGGAGATCTGGGCGTTCTTGTGGACCATGTCCGGCCAGTCCTTGGCCGAGAGGTACTTGACCAGCTCGATGGCGCCAGCGGTGGCCTTGCCCTGGCGGCAGACCATCAGCCCGTAGGGCACCGCCCAGGCGGCGGTCTGGTCGCGTTGGCGCCCGCCCGGCCACTGGGGGAAGCTGAAACACTTGAGCCGGAAGCCCTCGGCCGTGGCCAACCCTTTGTAGCCGGACAGCTCCTGCACCAGCCACGATCCGCAGATCATCATGGCGGCCGAGCCCTTGGCGAAGCCGCGCTGGGCCGCCGGCCAGGTCGAGCCCGGGAAGTCCTTGTCGAAGTAGCCGCTGTCGCGCAGCCGGCGAATCTCAGCGTGCACCCGCCGGTAGCGCGGATCGGTCCAGGGCGGGTCGGATCCCCGCTCGGCCGGCGGCTTCTCGGGCGGCACGCCGCTGATGGTCCGCTCCCACGTCTCCGGCCCCATGACCCGAAAGATCAGCCACGACTGCCAGTAGTCGCTGTACACGTCGGCGTCCGCGGTCAGGGGCGTGATGCCCGCGGCCTTGAGCTTCTCGCAGACGGCGATGAACTCCGGCCAGGTGCGCGGAGGTGAGTCGATGCCGGCCCTGGCCAGCAGCACCTCGTTGTAGAACAGAATGGTCGTCGAGCAGGTCAGCGGCGCCAGGTAGATCTTGCCGCGGACCGTGGGGTCGTCGAGGAAGTCGTACTTGCCCTCCTTCAGCATCTTCGGGAGGAACGCCTCCCGCCACGTGCGCCCGGGGTCGCCGTAGGTGTCGGGGGCGTCCAGCGGGGAAAGCTCCTCGCCGGCCAGCGGCACGTTCAGGGGCACGGCGTAGTGGTCCTGGACCAGCGCCAGCAGCTCCATCTTGCTGCCGGTCATGATGTCGGGCACCTCCCGGCCGGTCAGGAACCGCGGCCGGTTGGCCGAGAGCACCCAGCGGCCCTGCCAGCGCCGCTCCACACTTACCAGCCGCGGCGCCACGCGGACCAAGCGCGCCGGATCGGCGTCCCTGGCGAGCTTGTCCAGGCCCGTGATGAGATCGCGCAAGGCGCGGAGTTTCTGTTCGGGGCCCGCCATCGGCTCCAGCGGCGTAAGAAAGACGTGCCGGCCCTCCAGCCAGACCAGCAGCTCCTCGGTCTGCTGGGTTTTCTTGCTGGCGTCGCTGATGGACTCGATCGCCTTCAGCCGCTCGCTCAGGTCGCCCCGCACTTCCGCCGCCTGCTTGAGCGTCTCCCGCACGAAGCGGGTTCTCTCCTCGCCGGTCACTTCTCGGCCGAGCTTGCCGGCCAGCACGTCCGAGTAGTCCTCCTCGAACATGTAGATCCAGTCGTCGCGGACGCGCATGACCGGCTCGCCGGGGCCGAACATCGAGGCATATACGATCCGCACCCGGACTTCCGGTTTCCAGAAGGTGAACCGCCCCGTCGCCGGATCGAAGCGAATCCGAGGATCGCCTTCGCCCTTTTCGATCTTCGCCTGGAACAGATCGTAGGCGATCACCACAACGCCGGCGATCAGGACGACGATGAGAAGTTTGTAGAACGGGCTCACGCTGCGCGGGCCTCAGATGTCCTTGCGGCTGGCCGAACACGAACGCGACGACCGCATCGTGACGGCCAGCTTCTTCGTGCCTTCTTCATCGCAGAGGGCCATGCGGCGCCGCCCGCAATGCGTACTGATGCTATCTCCTGCGGCGCTTGAATTCAACGCTTCACCAGATGCAGGCGGACGCCGCGGCGCCGCCGGCCCGGCCGAACTGTGGACAAAGTTGTGCATCGCGGGGGCCGCCGGGGTATTTTGGACGCACACGACGGCCGATTGGCCACTGGCTACCGGCTGCCGGCTACGAAAAACAACGCCTCGCGAGGTCCTATGAGTAAAGACCGACCTGCCGGACGCGGGCTGCCACCGGCGATCCTGTGGCCGGTCCTCCTCTACCTGGCTTTGACAATGCCGGCCCTGGGCGGGTTCTTCCTGGACGTCGAGGCCGACTCGGCGCCCGGGGCGGCGGCGTTCTGGCTGAACCGCGCTTACGGCTACTGGGCGGCCGTCACGTTCGTGCTGTTGCAGGTCGGCGTCGGGCGGACCCTGCTCGGCGCGGGCCGCCTGCGCGACTGCCGGGAAGAGGGGCTTGCGGGCTGGCTGGTGTGCTTCACGGCGGGATCGTTCGCCAGCTACGCCGTGCTGGCGGCACTGTCGCTGGCCGGCGCCCTGGGCAGCTTCGGGGTGCCGCTTTTCCTGGGAGCTTCGACGGTCGTGGGCCTGTGGGGGCTGGGCCTGATGATCGCCCAGGTGCGGTCGCGGCCGTCGCCGGGCCCTCCGGCCGAAGCGGCGGCAGGCCGTCGGTGGATTGGCTACCTGGCGGCCGTGCTGGCGGCAGCCTGGGCGGCGCCCTACCTGCTTCAGACTCTCCTGCCGAACACCGACTGGGACGGGGCGGCGTATCACCTGCCGCTGGCCGGACGGCTGCTGAGAGAGGGCCTGTGGGCCACCGAGCCGACGTTTCCCGGGTACAACTATCCTGGGGCGATCCACCTGTTCTACGCCTGCTTTCTGCAGATCCGGGCCGAGTCGGCGATCATCCCCCTGAACTTCATCGCCTCCTGCGGGGCAGCCCTGGCCGCTTACGTCCTGGCATCGCGGCTGTGGAACCGGCGGGCGGGGCTGTGGGCGGTGAGCATCTGCCTGGGGACGAACATTCTCTGGGAGCTCGGCCTGGACCCCCGCATCGACGGCTTCCTGGCCTTCTACTGCGCCATGGCGTGCCTGGCGGTGCTGCTGTGGGTGCGGCAGCCGCGGCGCGGCGGGCTGCTCGTGCTGGCGGGCATGGCCGCGGGCCTGGCGGCCGGGACGAAATACAATGCCATGCTGTTGCTGGGGCCGCTGGGCATCAGCGCGGCCGTCCTGGCGGGGCTGCGCATCCGGCGAAGGATTCCGGGCACGGCAGCGGCGCTTGCCCTGGCCGCCGGCGTGGTGTTGCTGCCGTCCGGGCTTTGGTACCTGCGAAATGGACTGCGCCTGGCAAACCCGATCTACCCGATCGGTCGCGGGCGGGTCTACCGCGACGCCCGGTATCGTCCGGCGCCTTTCCGCCCCGCCTTTGAAAGGCTCGCGGCCCGGACGCTGCCTCCCGAGCGGATGGCGGCCGTCGGCCGGGAGACCATCCTGGGAGTCGATCTGGCCAAGGCCGGCGACGCCAAAGGCCCGCGGACCATGCTGAACGTCTGGGACGTGATCGTTCACCCCTCGCGCTACGCCAGAAAGCCGTATCACTGGATCTCGCCGCTGCTGCTGCTGTTCCTGATCCTGCCGCTGTGGAAGCGAGACGCCCCCGCGCTGTGGCTGTACGGCGTGGGGACGTCGGCCCTGGTGACCTCGGCCGTGGCCAGCCCCCTGCTGCGGTATGCGGTCTTCATAGTGCCGGTCATGGCCGCCGGAGCGGGCGGGGTCCTGTCCCGCTGCCGCTGGCGGCCGTGCGCCGCCGCATTCGCCCTGGCGGTGGCGGTGCAGCTTGGATGGAACACGAGTTCGGAGTGGGGCAAGCTCATCGCCTCCAAGCCGGCCAGGCTGATGACCGGGCAGGTCTCGCGCATGCATTGGCTGGCACAGACCGGCTACAACAAAGCCGAGGACATGGCCCGCCTGGCGCCGGTCATCAATGCCCAGATCCGCCGCGGCGCCGTGCCCACGGACACCGTCTTCTTCATGATCGGCGAGGGCAAAGGCGGCGACCTGCTTTGCCGCTACATTCCCGACTCCAGCCGCGAGGGCTATCCCTGGCTGGTCGAACTGATCAAGGCAGATGGGAATCTCGATCGCCTCGCCCGGTCTTTCCGCCGGCGCCGCATCGGCTACATCATCTTCAATCAGGGCTACCTCGACTGGTGTCTGCACCACGCCAAGGTCCGGCACGATGAATTGACACTCAGCCTGCACATGCTCCGGCAGTTCCTGCGTCGGCACGCCCGGCCGGTCGAGCGGGTGGGCGGCGTGGTGGTATTCGGCATCCTTGCCCGACCGCCCCGCCCGAGTAGCCCAAGCCCGACAAGCGCGCCGGGCCCGGTTTGACCCGGCCTGGCGATCCGACACATGGTGATATCTCTATGCATTCCCGACACGCACCCGCCGGCGGCCCGGCGGCGGCGCTACGCCATCCTGTCCAGCTCTTCCGGCCGGGCGACGCACATGGGCGACCGGCCGTTCAGGAAGGCCTCGACGTCCTCGACGGCCTGCCGGCCGAAGTTGAACGCCGCCACCCCGGCGACGTGCGAGGTCAGAACGACGTTCGGCAGCTTCCGCAGCGGGCTGTCGTCGGCCGCGGGCTCGGGCTCGGTCACGTCCAGGATCGCAAACAGCCGCCCCGCCGCCAGCTCGGCGATCAGCGCCGCCTCGTCGATGCACATGCCGCGGGCGGTGTTGATGAAGATCGCCTCGTCCCGCATCGCCCGGAACTGCCCGGCGCCGAGCATCTTCTCGGTGCTGGCCACGGCCGGCGCGTGAAGCGTGACCACGTCGCTCCGCCGGCACAGTTCCGTCAGGTCCGCCACCGCGGCCGCGCCCATCTCGCGGGCCTGCCGCCCCGAGACGAACGGATCGTACAGCAGGATTTCGCAGCCCGTCGGCCGCAGCAGCCGGATCACGCGCCGGCCGACGTGCGAGGCGCCGATGACGCCCACCGTCGCGCCGTAGAGCACTTTCAGATTCGGCGGGTGGACAGTACGCCCGCCGCGGTTGGCCCGGGCGTTCTCGAAGACCCGCCACAGCCCCATGATGATCTGGCCCAGCGTGAACACGGCCACGTTGTCGGCATTGGCCGGCTTGCAGGAGGCGATGATCAGATCGCGCCCGTCCATGTGCGGCCCGAACATGTGTTTGACCGTGCCGGCCACGTGCTCCCACAGCCGCAGCTTCGGGCAGGCCTCCAGCAGCTCGGCGCAGGGGTGCGGCGTTCCCCAGCCCCCGACGCCGACCTGGCAATCGGAAAGAATCCGGCAGGCCTGGGCGACGTCAATCGGTCCGGGCGAGTCGGTCCAGACCACTTCGCCGAGTCCGTCCAACCGGGCCTGGTCCTCGCTGGTGAAAAGGGCGTCGCGGAGCTTCGTGTGGATGACGACGCCGATCCTGACCTGGCTCATTGACGCCTCCTTTCCGGCAAATCCGCCGCCTGCGCGCCTGGCCGGTCCAAGCAGCATACGGCCGGCGGGCAGAAACGCAACGACTTGCCTGCCTGGGTTGGTGCCATGCTTCTGCAGCCCGCCTACCA
>CAYNYF010000118.1:0-8374 GCA_964401385.1 uncultured Planctomycetaceae bacterium
GGCGCGACCCGGCTCACGCGCCGATGGGGACGTCCCGCAGGATTCTCTCCGCCCTGTACGTGCCCCACCCGCTTGGCCGCAGCTCCACGTCCCAGACGACCTGGCCGGCGGCGGTGACCTCGACGTATCGCGTGGTGTCTCCCTGCGTGCGGGTTCCGAAGGTGACCAGGGTGTTGCCGTTGGGCAGGCGGTCGGCGTCGGACCAGATGGGACAGAACAGGTCCGGCGCGTGCCGGTAGCTCCAGGCCGCCTCGGCCGTCATGGCCTTCTCGTCCAGGCGGAGTTCGAGGGCGCGGCTGAACTCGCCGCCGTGCTCGGCCGGGCGCCCGGTGCCGTTGTCAAAGAGCAGGATGTTGCCGTCGGGCTGAAGCTCGGGCGAGTGCTGATGGTAGAAATAGTCCGCCGAGTCCATCCGGAAGTCGCCGCCGACTCCCAGCCGCCAGAGGATCTCGCCGGTGGCCCGGCTGACCTTGAGGAGCTGGTTCATGTTCCGGCAGGAGATGATGAGGCCGTCGTCTCTGGGGTCCGGCTCGATGGTGTTGGAGTGGCTGTAATCGCCCCTGTCCGATTCCGGCTCGTGGTGGTCGAACAGGTGCCAGTTCCAGACCATGGCGTTGGTCGTGGGGTCCCACTCCACCACCTGGTCGCCCACGAGCGTCTTTCCGCCGAACTTGCCGAACGCGCGCCGGTCGTCGACGAGGAACATGTACGTCCCGGCGGGCGTCTGGTGGATGTGGTGATGATTGATGACGGGGCACTCCCAGAGAAGCTCGCCCTGCCAGCTCACCAGTGCGGCGTGGACGCGGGCGGTGCCCTCGACGATGTTGGTTCCGCCGATGAGCACGCCGTGGGCGGTCGTGCGGACGTCGATGTCGCCGCGGAGGTCGGGGGCGTTGGCCGTCTGGCCCCAGATCCGCCGATCGCTCCAGCGGCGGTGCGACCAGACGATCCGGCCGCGTGCGTCCAGCACGGCCGCGGTGACGGGCGCGCCGAGGCCGTGGTTGCAGAAGTTCACCAGCGTCAGCCCCGGCTGCATCTTCGCCTCGTCGCACACGTGGACCTTGATCTCGGGGAACATACCCTTGCCTGCCATCATCATCCTCCCATCGCGTGTGCGTGCCTCTTATATGGTTTCCGGAACAGACGCAAGCGCCTTTCCGCCGGGAGTGGGGCGGGGCTACGGCCCCGCCAGATCGGTAGGGCGCGCAGCTCCGCTGCGTGCGGGATGGCGGGCGATGAGGCTGGCCAGGGCGCGGCGGAAGGTGTAATCTCGGCCGGGCGTCAAACGCCGTCCGGGCGGGCGGCGTCGACTCCACGCGATCAGACGGGAGGTGTGCGGACATGCCGAAAGGGAAAGATTTTCTCATCGGGGCGGTCCAAATGGCCGGGAAGCCGCTGCCGCCGGCGGCCAATCCCGGCGCGAAGGAGTTCGACCTGGACGCCCTCGACGCCCGCGTCCGGGCAAGGACGGCCAGGGCGCTGGCGCTGTTCGAGCGGGCGGGCAGGATGGGGCTGGACCTGGTCCTCGGCGGGGAAGACATGCAGCACGTCGCCCACGTGATCCCGCTGGCGGGCCGGCCGAGCCTGCTGCGGCGCTACAGCCAGACCATTCCCGGCCCGCTCACCGAGGAGATCTCGGCCGTCGCCCGCCGCCACAACATGCACGTCGCCGCGTGCTTCTTCGAGCGGGCGGGCGGGCGCTACTACAACACGGCCGTTCTGGTCGACGCGGGCGGCAGGCTTCTCGGCAAATATCGCAAGGTGCACCTGCCGCCGCAGGAGGCGTGCGTGCTGACGCCGGGCAGGCAGATGGCGGTTTTCCCCACGCGGCTGGGCAAGGTCGGCTTCATGATCTGCTACGACATCATGTTCCCCGAGACGGCGAGGTGCCTGGCGCTGAACGGGGCGGACCTGCTGTGCCACCCCACGGCCGGCTACGGCTGGACCGAGCGGATCGGCGACATCCAGGCCCGGGCGCGGGCGGTCGACAACGACGTGCACGTGGTGATTGCCTGCTCGCGGCGGAGCCAGGTGATCGATACCTGGGGCGACGTGCTGGCCGACGCCGGCTCGCGGGCGGACTTCATCGTCAAGGCCAGGACCGACCCGCGCCGGCACAAGACTTTCCCGCCGGGGCATTTCCACAGTGAGATGAGCGGGCTGGAGCGCATCCGCGACGAGCTGGCGCGGGAGCGGGTGCCGTCGGCGTATGGCGTGCTCACCCGGCCGGCGCCGGCGGTGCTCTCGGCCGCGAGGGCCCCGCGGCGGATCTACACGAAGGCCCGGAAGGCATTCATCCGCCGGCTGCTGGCAACGGAGCTGGAGGCCCTGGCCGCCGGCATGCCCGGCAAGTGCCACTGGACGGCCAGAAAGCCCGCCGCCAGGCGGAAGGCCAAATAGGCCGCGCCCGGCCGCCGCCCGCGGCGCCCGCTGCATGGGGCCACACCCATCCGGGATGGCCTCTGGCACCCACAGGCGAGGGATCGCCCTTTGCGATTTCGGCAAGTGGCGGTAGACTAATGCTTGCTGCTGGAGCGTCCATGCGTTGGGGCAAGGGGTTTCTGTGCGGGGCCTCCGCCCGACCGTTCCCAACAGAGATAGCAGTGTCAATGAAAGAGGAGAACCGCGATGAAATGGGTGCCCGCGAGGTGGATTCTCTCCGCTGTCCTTGCCGCGGTCTCCGCGCCCGCCATTGCCGCGGATACGTACTGGCAGCACGACCCGGCCACGCCGGGCGACTGGTTCGATCCGGCCAACTGGACCAACGGTTTACCCGGAACCGGCCATATCAATAACGGTGGGATGGCGGAGTTCGACGGAGGCCACGCCGGCGCGCATGTGCTGTACCTGGGGTCGCTGGACGGCACCTCCGGGGCGCTGGATATCCGGACGGACGCCAGCTATCACTGCACGTCCGCAATGATCGGCCACGGTGTCGGCTCCGGCGGCGTGGTGACGGTGGACCGGTCCACGTGGACGGCCATAAACTGGACGGCCGTCGGCGTTGGCGGAACGGGCGAGCTGACGCTCCGGAACGGCAGCAGCGGCTCGACCCGTACTACCTTTATCGGCTGGAACGAAGGCAGCAGCGGGGTGCTGACGATCGACGGGCCTGGATCGAGCTGGCAGAGCGAGGAAGAGCCGCTGGTAGGCATGTCCGGCAGCGGCACGTTCAACATCCTCAACGGCGCACATGCCCTCAACGGCGAGTGCTACCTGGGCAGGTACACCGGCTCCGACGGGGCGGCGACGGTGGACGGCGCCGACTCGACGTGGACGAACACCGAGAGACTGCGCATCGGATATGAAGGTCGCGGGGCCCTGCAGGTGCGCAACGGCGGGAGAGTTTCCAGTACGGCCGGGCTCCTGGCCGTGCAGGAGCTTTCCGAGAGCGCCGTGACGGTGGACGGGCCGGGCTCGGAGTGGGAGATGGTCGGCTCTCTCACCGTCGGCAACGGGGGGCAGGGCAGCGCGCAGATCAGCAACGGCGGTGCGATTATCTGCCACGGGTCTAATTCGTCCGTCGCCCACGATCGGGGCAGCCAGGGGTCGGTGACCGTTGACGGGGTTGGCTCGATGTGGACGACCGACAGCCTGACGATCGGCCGCGACGGCACGGCCACGCTGGAGATCCTCCGCGGGGGCAGCGTCTCCTCCACGACCTGCAGGATCGCCTCTTGCACTGGCTCCCAAGGGAGCGTGCTGGTGGATGGGGCCGGCTCGGCCTGGAACGTCGATCAGTGGCTGTGGGTCGGATACTACAACACAGCCTCACTGAGCATCCGGGATGGCGGCCTCGTTTCCTGCACGAGCGGCCGCATCAAGGGCAGGCGGGGGGGAACGAACACGGTGACGGTACAGGGCGCCGGCTCCAGGTGGAGCACCCAGGAGCTGGTCATCACGAACGGCACGCTGGAGATCCTCGACGGGGGCAGCGTCTCCTCCGCGCGCTGTGTGACCGCCCAGGACCCGGATTCCCACGCGACCGTGGTCGTGGACGGGCCCGGTTCGACATGGACCACCGGGAACCTCGGGGTTGGCGGGGAGGGCACGGCGGCGGTGCGGATCCGCAACGGCGCGAGCGTTTCGAGCGCGGCGGTCGGCCTCAACAGTCCGCGGGGTCACGCGGCCACGGTAACCGTCGAGGGGTCCGACTCAACCTGGACCTGCGATGGGTACCTGCGCGTGGCCGGCTGCGGGACGTTCCGGATCAGTGATGGCGCCAGCGTCTCCAGCACGAGCGGACATGTCTACGCGTACACGTACGGCGGAGGCGCAGCCACCGTCGAGGGAGCGGGCTCGAGCTGGTCCATCGCCACGGACCTGGAAATCGGGGGGGACGAGGTGGGCCAGAACGGGCCTTCCTCGCTGACGGTCCGGCAAGGCGCCTCGGTTACTGTGGGCAACGAGCTGAAGGTTTGGCCGCCCGCGAGCGTCCTGCTCGAGGATGGAACGATCACGGCTGGGACGGTGGTGCTGGAGGGCGTTCTCGAAGGCCAGGGCAGCACTCAGGGAGACTTGACCAATGCCGGCGAGCTTTCCCCGGGGAGCTCGCCGGGAACGCTCGTGATCGAAGGCCACTACACTCAGACGGCCGATGGACTCCTCCGTGTGGAGGTCGGCGGCACGGGCGGCGGGCAATTCGACGTGGTCACGGTCGCCGGCGGCGCGACGCTTGGGGGTGCGTTGGAGGTCTCTATGCTCGAGGGGTTCGTCCCCAGCGCCGGCGATCGTTTCCCCTTCATGACCGTCGACTCCCTCAGCGGGCAGTTCGCCGGCGTGAGCGGCTGGTGTTTGGGGGGAGGGCTGTACTTGGAGTTGGCGTACGCCACGGAGAGCCTGACACTGGTTGCCCGGCAGGCGGTTCCGGGCGACGCCAACTGCGACGGTTCGGTCGACGGCGGCGATTACACCGTCTGGGCCGATCATTACATAATGAGCGGCTTGAGCTGGTGCCAGGGGGATTTCAACGGGGACCGATGCGTCGACGGGGCCGACTTCACCCTCTGGGCCGACAACTACGGCTCGACGGGGCTCGCCGCAGGCGGCTGCGTCACTGCGGCCGCGGCCGTTCCCGAGCCCTGCTCGACGGGTCTGCTGCTCTTGGCTTTCTGTGGGCTGATGAGGAAGCGCCGCCGGTAGCAGGCCCAATCCTGTCGCCGGCTGCCGGGCTCGGCGAAGACCTGTCGCTGCGATTCCCGGATGCAATGAAATTGCCCCCCCGGCCGTGGTTGCATGTGCCGGGGCGGCGGGTATAATTCCCGGCGTTGGCGGGCCCCGGCGGGCGCCGCCGGGACGGTCTGGAAACGGGCGGCGTTTCGCGCGGGATCTCATGCGGGAGCCGGGCGGGAAGCCGCGGCCGGCAAACTGATTGGATCTTGTCCGATGAGATACTTGGTTACCCTCGTGTTGTCGTCGGGACTGATGGCGTCCCTGGTCGCCGGCCAGGAGGCCGAACTCATCTGGCGGGAGGGCAAGTGGGTTCGCCAGGCCCCCCCCGCCAAGGGCACGCCGGCCGGCGAGCTGTCGATCATTCGCGGCGACGTGGACGGCGGGCACTACCGCCCGGCCGTGGGGCACGCCAAGAAGTTCCTCAAGCGCTACCCGAGCAGCCCCTTGCGGGAGGAGGTCCTGCTGCTGGCCGGCGACGCCGAGCTGCACCGCGGGCGGTACTGGCAGGCGTACAAGTGGTACGACAAGGTGCTGGACATCCCCGGCGCCGCCAACGAGGACCGCGCCCTGGAGCGGCAGATGGAGGTCGCCCAGGCGTTCCTTTCCGGCAAGAAGCGCCGCCTGTGGGGGTTCATGCCCCTGCCGGCGGAGGACTCGGGAATCGAGATTCTCACCAAGGTCGCCCAGCACGCCCCGGCCGCGGCGCGGGCGGAGATGGCGCTGCTGGCGATCGGCGACTATTACTTCCAGAAGGGCCGCTACGACGACGCGGGCGCCAGCTACGAAGGCTTCATCCAGCAGTATCCCAACTCGCCGCGGACGGTGTACGCCGAGCTGCATTTGGCCGAGTCGCTGTGGCGTTCGTATCGCGGCCCGTGGTGGGACGAGGCCGCGCTGATCGAGGCCGAGCAGCGATACCGGGCCTTCGTCGCCGCCCGGCCGGCCGCCGCCCGCCGGGCAAACGTGGAAGAGATCCTCAAGGAGATTCACTCCGCCCGAGCGCGGAAGCAGTACGAGGTGGGGCAGTTCTACGTGCGCACGGACAAGCCGGACGGGGCGGGCTATTACTTCCGGATGGTGATCGAGGACTACGCCGACACGCCCTGGGCCGCCCGCGCCCGCAGCGAGCTAGCGAGGCTGCCCCAGGCGCCGGGGCGGGAGGAGTCGCCGCAGGCCACCGGCGGCGCCGGTGCAGCGCAGGCCTCGCGGGCCAAGAAGGAATCGGGAAAATGAGCAGGCTTTGGACCGTCCTCGCCGTGGCGTGCCTGGCGGCGGCCGCCGCGGGCAGCGGCTGCGCCAACACCGACCCGACCCGGGCCTACACCACGCGCAGCCAGTACCGCCAGGGCATCCAGACCGTCGCCGTGCCCATGTGGAAGCGGGCCGCCGGTGAATTCCGGCGCGACATCGAAATCCGCCTGACCGAGTCGCTGCTCAAGCGAATCGAGGCCGAAACCCCCTACAAGGTCGTGGACAAGGCCCGGGCCGACACGCTGCTGACCGGGACGCTGCTGTCGGTCAAGCAGCACGTGTTGAGCTTCGATCCCCGCAGCGGACAGGCGCGGGAGATCCAGGCCCGCTTCCTGGTCGAGTTCACTTGGAAGGACTTGCGGACGGGCAAGATTCTGGTCGAGCAGAAGAAGTTCCCGGTCACGGCCGAGTACGTCCCGGAAAGGCCGCTGGGGCAGGACTTCTTCACCGTCAGCGAGGACGCGCTGAACAAGCTCGCCGGGCGGATCGTAGAGCAATTGACGGAGCCTTGGTAGGCCGGCGCGGGCGTTTGCGGCCGTCGGGGCCCCGCGGCGTCGGGGGAGGGCTTTTTCGTTGGAGGCCTGCAAGCGCCGGACCGATACATTCGAACAGCGGCCGTCAGGTCCGTCTGCCGGGGCATTCGCCGACGTCCCCGCGCCGGCCCGGCCGGTTGACCGTGCTTGAAGGCGGCCTCGGGCGCGCCCGCTCTCGGAAACTGCCCCGGCCAAGGGTATAATGTGATAGCGCAGGCGGAAGTTTCGCCGCTTCGTATGGAGTAGCCTTAGATGCCCATGTGGCAAAAGCCGCCGAACAAACCCCCGGGCAAGGGACCCGTGCCGGCCCCGCCGCGCTTCGGTCGGAACCTGATGGCGTGGATCGTCTTCGCCGGGCTGGCGGTGCTGCTGATGAGCGTGCTGCTTCAGAGTTCGCGCGAGCCGATGGACGTCAACACCTTCTGGGTGCACGCCAGGAACGGCGACTTCAAGACCCTGGTGATCAAGTCCGACCGGGTGGAGGGGGAGATGAAGCCCGACATTCCCGGCCGGGACAAGAACGCCCCCACCAAGATCTACATGACGGTGAACTTCGACGCCGAGCAGAACTTCGGCAAGGAGCTGCGAGAGGCCATCGCCGGCAAGGGCACACGCCTGACCAACGAGAAGCCGAGCTGGCTCCAGCAGATCCTGCCGTACCTGCTGCTGTACGGGGGGCTGTTCCTGCTGGTGTGGTTCCTGCTGTTCCGCCGGATCGGCCAGGCGGGCAGCGCCGGCGGCTTCCTGGGCAGCTTCGGTCGGAGCCGCCACCGCGTGCTGACCAAGGAGCACACCAACGTCACCTTCAACGACGTGGCCGGCATCGAAGAGGCCAAGGACGAGGTCGCCGAGATCATCGAGTTCCTGAAGAACCCGCGGAAGTTCCAGCGGCTGGGGGGGCGGATCCCGCGGGGGGTGCTGCTGATAGGCGAGCCCGGCTGCGGCAAGACGCTGCTGGCGAAGGCCATCGCCGGCGAGGCGGACGTGCCGTTCTTCTCCATCTCCGGCAGCGACTTCGTGGAGATGTTCGTGGGCGTGGGCGCCTCGCGCGTGCGCGACCTGTTCCGCCAGGCCAAGGACTCGGCCCCGTGCATCATCTTCCTGGACGAGATCGACGCCGTCGGTCGCCGTCGCGGGGCGGGCTTCAACGGCGGCGGGCACGACGAGCGCGAGCAGACGCTCAACGCCATCCTGGTGGAGATGGACGGGTTCGGCACATCCGACCAGGTGATCGTCATCGCCGCGACCAACCGCATGGACGTGCTGGACCCGGCGCTGACCCGCCCGGGACGGTTTGACCGCCAGATCGTAGTGGACCGCCCCGACGTGCGCGGTCGCGAAGGGAAACTCAAGGTGCACACCCGCCACCTGCCGCTCGGGCAGGACTATCGCCACACCTCCCACGTCGCCCGCGCCGC
>CAYNYF010000119.1:0-8108 GCA_964401385.1 uncultured Planctomycetaceae bacterium
GGATGACACGAACACCCGAACACGAACTTACACACAATTAGTTACACCACTTCTCCAGCGGCCGGGCGCCCGCCGAAAGCGTCAGCTTCAGCCGGAAGCCGCACCGGCCGCGAACCAGGTCGAACAGGCGGATCCGCTTGCCGTCGTCCACGCCGCCTTTGGGATACACCGGCCGGTAGTGCTTGCCATCGAGCGACAGGGCGATGGTCAGACCCTCTTCCGGCAGCGGCTTTTCGATCCAGGCGTCGCCGTAGGGGTACGGCAGCTTGAAGTTCAGCACGAGCCAGCCGTCCTTGCCGGCGTCGGCGAGGGCGAGCTTGCCGTCCTTGACCTGGAGGTTCTCATGCGCCTCGGCCATGGCCAGGGCGTGCCGGAAGCCGCCCCGCCCCAGGTCGAACGTCAGTCGGCCGTTGCCGTTGATCCCGTTCCAACTGCTCAGGGGGTTTCCCGGCAGGCCGCCGCGGCGATAGCCCCAGCTCCACTTGGGCTTGCCCGGCTCCTGGCGGTAGTAGTCGAAGTCGCCCTCGAGGTACTCCCGCAGCGTCTTGAACTGGCGCTTCGAGCGCACGTTGGGCAGGTGGCTCAGGCAGACGAAGCCCACGTCCGCATCGCCGTACCACGACCAGGAGATTTCGGCGCCGGGGCGCAGGCGGAGGTCGTACTTCCACTTCCACTGCCGCTTCTTCAGCGGTTTGCCGACGGAGGTGCGGCTGTAGAGCCCGGCCGTGCCTTCGATCGAATCGGAGGCCATGTACCAGGGGAAGCTCTTGACGGCCGGGCCCTGGCGGAGGACGTACTTGCCGTCGGCGCCCTTCAGCCGGCGGATTTCGCCGGGGGAGCCGACCACGCCGTCGGCCTTGGCGTAAACGGCCAGCATGTCCACGTCGTAGGCGTGCCAGTTGCCCCAGTACTTGACCCCGGCCACCCAGTGGCCGTTGAGCCCGACGGTGGCGGCCGTCAGGTCGGCGTCAGCGGCCAGGTGGGCGCAGTGCCGCGCCCACGTGCCGCACAGGGCGTAGCCGGTCTTGGTCATCAGCTCGGCCGCGTTGCCGTCGTCGGCGGCGCGGGCCTTTTCCTTGTGGCGGTTGCGCTGGATGAAGAACCGCCACAGGGCGTAGGCCTTCTGCTGCTCGGTCATCCCCTCCCGGGTCACGCCTTTGACGATGGCGGCGTTGGAGGTCGCGTCCACCGTCCGGTCCGTCGTCAGGACGATGCCGCGAAGCTCATTCTTTTCGTCGGCCCCGGCCGGCGGGGCCACGAGCGCCAGGATCAGAACCGCTGCGATCAAGAATTCGCCTCTCATGTCATTTCCTCAACTTGCGGAGACGGGAAGTATTTCGCCGCGAATGTACCGCCTCGCCCGCGTGGTTTACAAGCCATTCGCCGCCCCGCGCCGCCGCCGGCGCTGACTTATCCCCAGTTCCATGGGTAGCCCCGGCAGGGGCGCCTTTCTTTGCCCCGGGCGCGAGCCCGGGGACGTGGAAGGCTGCGCCAAGCTGGAGCCCCGTAGGGGCGTCTTAGCTCCCCACGCACTCAAGACGCCCCGATGGGGCTGCGCTGCTTCCTCCGCCGATTCCCCCGTGCTCTGGCACGGGGCTAACAAAGACGCCCCGCTGGGGCTGGGGCCGGGCGTAGGGTGCGTGCTCGCACGCACCGGAATTGTCTGGGCGATGTCTCATTCTATGGCTCTCGCCACGTGCACACTTGTCAGCTCCGGGCCGGGTTCGGCAAACTGGAGATAGGCCGGCCGGGGTGGTTCTTCTGGGCCATCGCCGCCGACCTCGCCATCGGCTTCCTCCTGGCCGTCTGGGTCCTCGTCCTCCAGCGCGCCGTCGCCAAGGCGGAGGCGCCCGCGCCCGCGGCCGACTCGTAGGGCTGGCGCCTACCAGCTAGCGCAACCAGGCTGGTGCCTGCCCGCGGAACGTCTACGGGTAAGGAGGGAGTTTACTGAATCAGTCGCAGCGAGCGGAGAAGATCTAAGAGCGAGGTGTGCCTTGATGGACACCCGGGCGGCTTGTGCCTGTTGAACAGGTCCGTTGCGTCCTTGTCGAATACGCATACGTCGTATTCGAGTACCCAGGCCAGCGCGACCGTCTCGCGTTCTCCCGCGTGGGCCCCTGCCAAGGTCCGGAAATGGCGCAGGTAAGTTGCGTACTGCTCGTCGCTCAGTTCGTCTATCGTGACCAAACGGGGCACGCTGCTTGTGGTTATGGCGCTCGAATTGAATCGCCTTCGTCGACGGGTTACCCGGTCCACGTAGTACTTGACCTCACCGCGTACCGCGTCGGCTACGCACGCGTTATTCCCGAGGGCCCTGCATAACTTCCCGTAACAGCCCCACTCGAGCAGGTTGATAATGGCGTCTGCGTCGAAAAGGATAGGGCGTTGGGCTTTCCCCATCAGTCGTCCTTGACTTGGCCCAGCTTGGCCAGCGCTTCCTGAAGCTGCTTGTCCGCCTCCACGGATTCGGGCTTCAACAGCGGCCGGAGTTCTCTCGCCACCGCGGCTCCGTCTTCTATCCCGAGTATCTGTGCCAACTTGCGGCCGGTGATCAGATTGCGCCGGTAGGCTTCGAATGCCATCTCCCGGTAGGCGGCGGGGAATCGGGAAACGGCCTCGCCCGTCTTGTTGGAAACGCCCTCCGCTCGCCACACCCCCGGCAAAACCTGCGGCAGTGTGTCCTCGTGTGAGTCGGGAGCGTACCGTCGCCACGCATCGTTCCAGCCCGTCTTCCGCAGGCGATTCAGCATGTCCTGGTAGGTGGACCCGGGGTCGAACAATAGCAGCCTGTATAGAATTACCTGCTGGCTGACGCCGAACGTCTGGGCCAACTCAACAATCGAGCGATCCGAAACATTCAGAGCGTCGACGCGGCGCACATTCAACTCGCGCTTTAGCTCTTGCAGAGGGACCAAGAGTTCGTCCGCGAACAGGTTCGCCTCATGCTCCTGGGGATTCCTTCCTTTGCTGCCTCGGTCGAGTCGCTCGACGAGGCCCTCGTTTTCATGGTGCAGAAACAAGTGGCCCAGTTCATGGGCCAGCGTGAACCGCTGATGGTTCATGTTCTTCCGGTTGGTGTTGACGATGATGATAGCGCGCCCCCGGCGCTTGCTTCGGACGAAGGCGCCAGACACGTCCGATGTAAGCGCCATCCTGAAGACGAGCACGCCGTGCGAAACAGCGATGTCACGAAGCTGCCTCGCAGGCCTGTTGCCTGCCCGCCAGGTCGTCCGCAGGTGCGTTACGCCCGAGAGGACTTGCTTTCTTCTTTCAGGTGTCATGCGGACCTCTGCCCGGCTTTGCGCTTAAGCAATGACTCAAGGAACACGAAATTCGCGTAGAACCTCTCGGCCTCGCGGAGCGCCTTCTTGACGTCCTCGGGCTCCCCCTGAGCCCTGGCCCGCGAAACGAAGTCCTCCCGCGCAGCTTGAGGGTCCAGGAACCAATCGACCGTCTTGCCCAGGATTTCGGAGAGCCTGCTCAGCTCCGTGGCCGAGATCCTTCGTCGAGCGGACTCCATTTCCGATATGGCCGAGTGCGAAGAGAGACCCAGCATCGAAGCCAGCTTCCCTTGGCTGAGGCCGGCGTCCTCCCTTGCGAGCCGTAGGTTGTGCCCTATGGTCCTTGCTAGGTCCATTGGATTCTCCTGTTCCTGTTCTCCGACACCTGTATGATATTGTACCAATCGTCGGAAATCAAGACAATTGTTAGTTTTTCCCTGTATGTCGGCAACATCACCTACGCCCGTCGTGCGGATCTTACTGTCGTCAAACTATGTTCTTTTCAGGTCTTACCAAGATCTTAGGGGCGCTCCTGTCTAAGCTTGGAGATGGAATCCCCGCGAGCTGAGTCGGGCGACTCAATTCCGTCCTTGCGCCTCAGGGGACGCCCGGGGCGTCGGGCAAGTGCCGCGAGTGCGTTCGTCCGCGCGGACTGTTGGATGGCCAGGAGGACTTCCAGGACGTGGCCGCCTTCGGAGATGGGGACGATGGCGAGGGGGTAGGTGCGGTTGTCGGGCACGCCGGTCACGGCCGAGATGAACGCGGCCATGGAACCGTCGCCGTAGGGCGGGCACCTGCCAGACGGCACAGGCAGGCTGGACCTCCAGAGCGGACGCTACCCTATTTCCCGCAGGACCCCGATGGGGCACCTGCATCCTGCTCCGACGCCAGGGCGGGGGCTACCCTCGCACGGAGCAAAAATAGGCTAGCGTCGCCTCTAACGGAAAGCGTATGCGCGCCCAAACGTGAACGTTCCGGCCGGGGGAATCCGGATTTTCTGAGGTTTTTATCCCCCGCGGCCAGCGCGGGTTCGGCCGATGAGGCCCGCGCATGCGAAAGCGTTTGCGCGCGCATACGTGAACGCGCCCGGTAAGTACGGAGGGCGCGCTGCGCGTGCGCGCCGAGCCTCTTTGAAAAGTGCAGAGGACAGGGAATAGGGACCAGGCACCAGGGACCAGGGAACAGCAGAAGCGGAACCCGGAACCGGGAACACGGAGCCCGGACGTGAACGAAGAATCAAGCTTATCGGACGTTCAAAAGCCCACGGCCTTGCAGCCCAACAACTTGGGGATTTTGGGACCTTTGCGAAACGTTGCGAATCGTTGCGAATCGTTGCGAATCGTTGCGTTTCGTTGCGTTCCTACCTGCCCGGGCAACCGCGCCCGGCCAGGCCTACCCGGTCGCGGCAGGCAAGCAGGCGGGTCTTTGCGTTCAGGACCAGGGAACACAGGGTGGCATGCTTCTGCTGCAGAAGCATGGCACCAACCCAGGCAGGCAAGTCTTTGCGAACCTGCCGGCCTCCCTGCCCACCGCCGACAGGCCTACCCGGCCGCGGCAGGCAAGTCCTTGCGTTTCTTTGCGAACCTCTCCGCCCGCCGGCGGTCCCGCAGCGACCATGGAGTTGCCCATTGCTGGATTGTTCGATTGCTGATTGTGGAATTCCTGCCCGCCTCTGCCAGGCGGGCGGTGTTATCGGACGTTCAAATCCAGAACGCGAATGCGGCAAATTACTACGAATGCGCGCGAATGAAGGAGGAAAAACGACAAGACATTGTTGGGAAAGGACTTACGGATTTCGGCTCCGTTCTCAATGGTTCACAACGGTTCAGAACGGTACTCAATGGTACTCAACGGTACTCAATGGTACTCAATGGTACTCAATGGTATCGAATGGTACAGCTTGGTTCCGATGGGACCGGAAAGACCGGATACCGTGGGGCCGGGAGAACCGCGAGACGGGAAGACCGTGGGACCGGGAACGGCATAGGGACTTGGGATTAGGCCTGCCTGCCTACCGGCGAGGTAGGCAGGGACTTGGGACTTGGCGACGGCAACAACAGAAGCACGAGCCGGAATTGCTCGATTGTTGAATTGTTTCATTCCGGCCGTCGGCCCGGGGGGTCGCTGTTGCAACCGCGCGGCCGACTGCCTAGACTCGCTGGCCATTTGCGGGTCCGGCAGGTCCACACGCCCGCACCCGACGCCCGAAGCAGCCACCGTCAAGGAGGCCAACGCCGGCCGTGAAGCGACTGCACCGCCTGCTGCTGCTGACGTTCCTGGAGAGCTTCGCCACCATCTGCGTGGAGCGCGGGGTGTACTTCTTCACCCGCAACCGGCTGGGCTTTCCCGACGCGGCCAACCTGGCGCTGGCGCTGGTGTTCGGGGCGGCCTACGCGATCGGGGCGATCTCCAGCCAGCGGTTCTCGTCGCGGCTGGGGGAGAAGAAGCTGCTGGGCGGCGTGCTCGCGGGGCAGTTCGTCGTGCACGCGGCCTTGGCGGCGTGCTACCTGCCGGCGGCATTGTTTGTCGGGGTGGCCGCGATCGGGCTACTCAACGGGCTGAAGTGGCCGGTCGTCGAGAGCTACATCAGCGCCGGCCGGACGCCCGGCGAAACCGCCAAGGCCGTCGGGCGCTTCAACATCTCCTGGGCGTCCTCGGTGCCGCTGGCGCTGGCGGCGGCCGGGCCGATCATCCACGCCTGGCCGGCGGGGCTGTTCCTGCTGCCGGCGGCGATCAACCTGGCCGCGATCGCGCTCATCTGGCCGCTGGCGAGCAGGCCGGTCCACCTGCCGCTGGACCACCCCGAGCGCCTGCCCACCGGGCAGATCGCACACTACCGGGCGCTGCTGACCGCCAGCCGATGGACGATGCTCGCCAGCTACGCCGCGCTGTGGGTACTGGCGGCGCTGATGCCGCGGATCTTCGAGCAGCTCGGTTACAGCGTCAAGGTCGCCACGGCGCTGTCGGGACTGGTCGACGTAATGCGGGTGACGGCGTTCGTGCTGCTGGCGCGGTGGCGCTTCTGGCACGGCCGGGTGAGCCCGCTGGTGATTGCGATCGTCGGCCTGCCCGCCGGCTTTTTCATGGTGCTGTTCGGAACGAACCTGCCCGTGGTGCTGGCCGGCGAGATGGTGTTCGGACTGGCCGCGGGAATGACGTACTACGCCGCCCTGTACTACGCCATGGTGATCGAGAACGCCTCGGTCGGCGCCGGCGGCACGCACGAGGGGCTGATCGGGCTGGGCTTTGCCGTGGGCCCGGCGGCCGGTCTGATCGGAATCAGACTGGCGCCGGTCCTGGGCGGGCAGGTGCTGGGAACGTTGGCGGGCATCGGGCCGGTGTTCATCATCTGTGCCGCCCGGGCGCTGCTGTCGCTGGGAACGAGCAGGCATGCAAGCGCAGACCCGCCCGGTTGACGCCCCGGGCGCCAGCCGGCTCAGGCCGTCCCGGCCGGCGGCGAGGAGCCGACCTCGCGCGGCGGAACGCGCATGGCCGCGAGCACGCTCAACGCGGCCGCGGCCGCGCCCACCAGGAACGCCGCCTGGTAGCCCAGGTACTTCCACAGCAGCCCGCCGACCAGCGGCATAGTGACGGCGGCGATGTGGTTCATGGTCACGCCCATGCCGAGCGTGGCCGTGTGCTCGGACGGCGGGGCGATGCGATTCACGTAGGTGGTCAGGGCCATGCCGAAAACGAAGAACGCGTTGTCGATGATGAAGATGCCGAACAGCACGTAGCGATTCGGGATGAAGGCGTAGCCGACGAAAAAGCCGGTCAAGCAGGCGAAGTAGAACATCAGGATCTTTCGCTCGCCGACGCGGTCGATCAGCCGGCCCACGCGCGGGGAGGTGAAATACCCAAGCACCTGCACCGTCGCCCACAGCTGGAGCATGGTGGTCAAGGACGTATGATAATTCCGCACCAGGAGAAATCCGGCAAAACAGATGAATATCTGCTTCCGCCAGCCTTCCAGGAAGCACAGCAGATAGTACAGGCCGTAGCGCCGTCGCAGCACCAGCCGGGGTCCGGGCGTCTTGAGGCGGCGGGGAATTCCGAGGCACGCCCCGGCCGCCACCAGCGCCGCCCCCCCGGCCAGCAGGTACAGCGGGCGAATGCGGACGCCGCCGAGGGTGAGCGCAAGGGCGGCGAGCACGCCGATGCCGGCGCCGGCCGCCCCGGCCGAGCGGATCTGCCCGAGTCGATGCCCGGCCCGCCCCGGCTCGGACAGGGACAGCGTCATCGACTGCGGCAGCGGCATCCACACGTGCAGGCCCTGGCTCCACAGAAGGGACATGCCCACCACCCAGGCGTAGTTGGGCACGGCGGCGTAACTGCCCAGCCCCAGGCCCATCAGCACCAGCATGGCCGACCCGACGATGGGCTCGGCGAACCCGGCCAGGATCGCCAGGATCCCGATGGCGATGATGCCGCAGGATTCCCGCACCGCCTCCAGGATGCCCAGCTCCAGCCCGCTGATGCCGATCTCGTCGGCCAGGAAGTTGGCGTTCAGGCCCAGTTGCAGGTACATGGCCACGCCCACGGCGAAGGCGGCCATGCCGAGGAAAAACAGTCCCCTGCGCCGCTCGCGCGGCGAGACGCCCCCGGCGGGCGGCGCAGCGTGCTGTTCAGTTCGCTCGGTCATGTCATGCTGGCGATCCTGCTTGCCCGGACGGGGCGAAGGCTCCTGGACAACCGTGGCCGGGCCGGCGGTGCAGCAGGGTATCAGATCGCCGGACGGCTGTTGACCACTCTGTGCAAAATGCGGTCCGGTCCAGTGGTGTAACTAATTGTGTGTAAGTTCGTGTTCGGGTGTTCGTGTCATCCGGC
>CAYNYF010000120.1:0-7888 GCA_964401385.1 uncultured Planctomycetaceae bacterium
GCGCCGGCCAGGCGGAGACAGTCCAGCAGGAGCAGCAGAATGGTGAAGAAAGCAGAGCGAATGTCGTCCTTTGCCGAGCAGGCCGAGAGGATCCTGGCTTTGCCGGTGGCCCACCGCGTCAACGCACTCGGCGGATACGGGCCCGGCGGCGAGGTCATCTACGAGTCCCACCCGTCCGGCTGCCCGTCGGTGCTGGTGGACAGCCAGGACGCCGCCAAGGTCACGTTCATGTCCAACGGCTCGGTGGACTTCCTTCTCAAGCTCGCCGACGGCATAGAGGTGCACGTCCTGGACGGCAGCTTCGACCCGGTCGAGAAGCGCGAAATCGGCGTTCCCTCCGGCAACGTCTGGGTGGGCCTGGGCGTCGGCGGCCGGCGGCGGGTCGCCTCGTTGATCAACCCTAACGCGAACATCGGCTTGGCCGCCGAGCGCATCCGCATCGTCAAGCTGGGCGATCCGCGCCGGGCGATGTGGTATTGCGCTTTCTTCAAGCCCGGCCGGGCCGTCGCCTTCGCCACGGCCGTGCGGTACGCGCTGGTTACCACCAAGGCCGGCCCGGCCCTGGTGCGGGAGATCTACCTCAAGAACACCGGCACCAAAGCCCTGGCCGCCGACCTGTGGACGTGCTTCCACCTGCACGGCACGCAGCGGTTCGTCTACAACAAGGAACTGTGGTACGACAGCGGCCTGCCGGTGACCCCCGGCGAGACCGTCGTCGCCGCCACCGTGCCGTACAGCGACATCGTCCAGATCAAGCGCGTCTCCGGCGCCGCCCGTGGCGCCCGCCCCACCGACGCCACCTGCGACTACGCCACCTTCGTCGGCGACACCGCCGCCAGCGCGTTCCTGCCCGAGGCCGTCCGCCGCGGACGGATGCTCCCCGGCGGCGCCGCCAGGAGGCTCAACCGCTTCACTACCGCGGCCGTGGCCGCCGGCAAGTTCGTCGCGTCCGTCCCTCGCGGACGCAGTGCCACCGTGCAGCAGAGCCTGCTCTACGTGACCGACGAGCGCCTCGTCCAACGGTTCCGGCGGACCTCCGGCACCGATACGCCCGCCTACGAGGCGATTTCCAAGTCGTTCCTGGCCGCGGCCAGGGAGCTGATCGAGCGGACGCCGGCGGCCGCGGACGTCTGCCGGCAGCTCGCCGCCTCGGGAAAGGCCCGGGCCGCACCGTTCTTTGAGCTGAACCTGCCGGCGCAGCGGGCGGTCTCGGAGTATGCCAACTCCGTCTGGACGGGCGTGGCCGAGCTGTACGAGAACTGCCGCGCCCACGGGGCCAAGCTCGCGGGCGGCATCGAGCTGGGCACGCGCGACCGGGCTCAGGACATGTGGCCGAAGATGAAGGAAGACCCCGGCCGGGTCCGGGCCGACCTGATCCACGCCCTCAGCTTCATGTACGTCACCTGCGAGGCACCGCCGGCGGGCGGAAAGCCCCTGACGCTGCCGCAGAAGCTGCACGGCATGTTCCCCCGCCAATACCCCAGCCGCTGGGACGACCGCACACAGGAACTCGCCAACGACAACCGCCCCTACGCCGACAGCCCCCTGTGGCTGGTCAACGCCCTCGACATGTACATCCGCGAGACCGGCGATGCCGGCATCCTGCTGGAGAAAGTCCGGACCGTCCGCCTGACCAACCCCCAGCAGCCGGAGGTCTCCGGCATCGTCGGCCACGACGCCGAGCACACGATTCTGGAGGTGCTCTTCGAGATCTTCGCCTGCTTCGAGCGGCACGTGAACGACAGCCCCTACGGCATGGCCCAGGTCCTGTACGGCGACTGGTGCGACCCGGTGGACATGTTCGGCACCTCGGCCGTCGGCGACGCCGCCACGCGCGGCAAGGGCCGGGGCGTCCAGGTCCGGCTGTCGGCCCACCTGTTCGAGTGCCTGGTGGCGGTCGTTGATCTCTGCCGGGTGCGTCCGATCGCGGAAATGGTCGCCAGGTTCGACCTCGGCGGCAGGGTCGCCGCCCTGGGCCGGCTGGCCGAGAGCATCCGGCGGAACGTCGTCAAGTTCGCCTGGGAGGCCGGCGCCCGGGGCTTCCCGGCCGGCTTCATCGACTTCATTCACGAGCTGAACAAGGACGGCTCCCGCCCGGACTACGCCGCCGGCCAGATCGGCTACACGCTCGGGTCCATGAAGGGAAGGGACTTCGACGGCATCCGCCGGCGCCAGTTGGAGGCGCAGGCCTACGGCCTGCAAATGCTGCTGACCGAGCGCGACTACCTCACGCCCGTCGACGGCGCCCGGGAGATGATCGCCAAGCTGCTGGAGACCACCGACAACCTCTTTTTCGACGAGAAGCTGGGGCTGGTGATGTTCTCCGTTCCGATCGCCAACAGTGCCCGCTCGCGGCGGATGGTCGGGCGGATGGGCGTGGTGCCGGTCGGCTGCGCCGAGAACGGGGAGTACCACCACTGCCAGGTGTTCATGCACCGCTTCCGGCTGTCGGCGCCGGGCCAGGCCGACACCGTCTGGCGGCAGTTCAAGCCGATCATGTCGGCCATGCGGGACGAATCGCTGGCCGGCCCGTTCGAGACGCCGTGCACCTCCTACGCCTCCGACAAGAAGGACCCCCACTTCGGCAAGGGCATGTACTTCGGCCTGTCGGGGTCGACGGACTGGATCGTCGAGATCTTCCAGAAGATCGCCGGTCTGGAGCTGGCTTTGCACGACGACGCCAAACCGTCGGTCCGCGTCCGGCCGAACCTGCCGAGCGAGATCGACGAGACGCTCACGTTCCGACGGACCATCCACTGCGCCCTGCCCGGCGGCGGCTACCGGCGGATTCCGTTCTCCCTGGACATCCGCCGGCGGGGCGAGGGCAGGAAGCGCAAGGGGACCCTCATCAAGGTCAACGGCAAGCGCGCCGAGAAGGCCGAGGTGTGGGACCTGGCGGGCTGCCGGCGCGTCCGCATCGAGATCACCGGCGTCTACGGGGGCTGAGGGAGCGGCAATGGCCGTGTTCGACGACAGCGCGCTGGCGGGCGGAAGCGGCAACATCGAGGTGGTCCGCCCCGTCGGCAGGCGCAGGATCACCCACGCCATCCACGACGTCGACGGCACCCACAGCCTGATCCGCCAGTGGCAACCGGTGATGAGCCTGACGATCCACTGGGCGATGACCTGCGGGCTGGGGGACGACTTCGACTCCGCCGAGAACCTGACCGCCCTGACCCGGCGCCTCGGGCCGCATGAAGGCGCTTCCCAGCGCGGCAAGACGCGGGCGGACGCTCTGCTGGAGGAGACCGACCGGTTCTGCATCGAGTCGGCGGGCCTCTCGGCCCTGACGCAGATGGAGTACGGCATCCGCCGGGCGGTCGAGCTGGGGAACGTCCCGGCCGGGGCCGCCGGGGCCCTCACGGCGGAGCAGCGAAGAAATAACTCCGAGATCGTCCGCCGCATCTGGAACGGCCGGGAGCGATTCGACGACGTGGAGGAGCCCCCGGAGCTGCTGGAGTTCATCAACGAGCGGACGCCGCGGCTGTTCCGCCTGTACGAGGCGATCCTCAACGGCGCCTGCCGCGACCGCAACACCGCCGACGCCCGGCGCCGCCCGGAGAAGTGGCGCGTGCCGGGGTCGATGGAGTTCCTGGAGCACCTCCGCCGGGTCGGCTGCGTGAACTATTTCGTCACGGGGGCGGTCATCTACGAGGACGGCGGCATGCTGGAAGAGATCCTCGCCCTGGGCTTCGAGGTCGGCCCGGGCAGGATGGTCGAATCCGTGCTGGGCTCGTCCTGGGACCGGAAGCTGCCCAAGGACGAGCTGATGCGCGGCCTGTTCGCCGCCGACGGCATCGACCCAGCCGGCGTGCTGGTGCTCGGGGACGGGCGGACGGAGATCAAGGCCGCGGCCGAGATGGGCTGCGTCGCCGTCAGCCGGCTGCCGCCCGAGGCCGCCCGCCAGCGAGAGCTGCACGTCAGCCTGGGAACGAACTACATTCTCCCCGATTACACCGATCCGATACTGACCGAGCTGATCCGCAGGGAGTGAGGCCATGAAGTACAAGGGCGCGTACAAACTCTTCGACGCGGCCGGGGTGCGGACGTATCCGCTGCGGGTGCGGCCGAGCAAGGTCCAGGTGGCCGACTTCCTGGACGTGGCCGCCCTGCGCCGGGCCGAAATCCGCTGCCCGACCGAGCCGTGGTTCCGCGACGGGCGGGCGGGCGGCGGGCCGGACTCCTCGGCCGGGCTCCAGGAACTGGCCGGGCGCATCGTCGACTGCCACCGCGCCGGCAAGCCCGTGGTCGTCCTGACCGGGGCACACCCGATCAAGAACGGGCAGATCCCCATCGTCATCGACCTCATCCGCCGCGGCGTGGTGACGCTGTACTCGACCAACCTCGCCGGGGCGATCCACTCCTTCGAGCTAGCCCTGACCGGCGCGTCGAGCGAGTCGGTTCGCGACGCCCTGCCGACCGGCGAGTTCGGCATGGCCTTCGAGACCGGCGCGTACCTGAACGCCGCCATCGAGATCGGCTTTGCCGCCGGCATCGGCCTGGGCGAGGCCATGGGCCGGCTGTACCGCGACGCGGCGTTCCGCAAGCAGGTCATCGACCGGGCGCTCGCCGATCGCGCCGACACCGGCCAGTACTACAAGCCCTACGACGGCTTCCCGTACGCGGATAGCTGCGTCTTCGCCGCCGCCTACGCCCAGGGCATTCCCGTGTGCGTGCACGCGTCGATGGGCACGGACATCACCGACCAGCACGACAGCTTCAACGGCGCCGCCAAGGGGGCGACCAGCGGGGCCGACTTCCTCGTCTTCGCCGAGGAGATGTGCCGGTTCACCGAGGGCGGCGTGGTGCTGAACGTCGGCACCGCCATCATGGGACCGGAGGTGCTCTTGAAGGCGGTCTCCATGGCCGCCAACACCGCCCGGGCGCCCAACGGGCTGGTGACCGGCGACTTCGACGTCCGCCCGTTCGTCTTCGACGACGACGCGCGCGACGAGTCCCAGGCGTACTACTACCTGCGCGACCAGAAGTCCGTGGCCACGCGGATTCCGAAGGTCTTCGGCGGGACGGGCTACTACTTCCAGGGGTTGCACGAGGCGACGCTGCCGCCGCTGTATCAGTACGTCATGCGCGGGCTCGGCGTGGCGTGAGGTCGGCGCGCGCTCGCACGGCGAGCAGCACCCGCCGGCGAAAGGATTTCGACCATGGACAGACTCATCATCGGCGTCTGGCAGGGCGCGTGCAAAGACGGCGATCTGACGGCGAACCTGGCCCGCGCCGAGCGGGCGATTGACGAGGCCGCCGAGGCCGGCTGCGACTTCCTGTGCATGCCGGAGCTGTTTCTCTCCGGCGGCGACAAGGCCGAGTACCAGATCCGCGGGGCGATCTCCCTGGACGACGCCCGGCTGACCGCTCTGGCCGAGAAGGCCGGCGGGCGCGGTGTGGTGACCATCGTCGGCCTGTGCGAGAAGCGCGGCCGCTCCCACGCCGTCACGGCCGCGGTCCTCGCCGACGGCCGGGTGGCCGGGCACTACACCAAGACCATGCTCACCACCGGCGACCGGGAGGTGATGGACTTCTTCGACGACGACCTGCCCGTCTTCGAGGCCCACGGCGTCCGCTTCGGCGTCATGATCTGCCATGACTCGTCCTTCCCGGAGGTGGCCGCCACGCTGGCCTGGAAGGGGGCGCGGATCATCTTCAGCCCCCACTACAACTCCATCGCCCCCGAGCGCATGGACGAGCACCGGCTGCTGGTGCGCAACAACCACGTCGGCATCGCCGCCCATTACGGCGTGGTGGTCGCCCGGTCGAACGTCGTCGGCCGCTGGCGGGACCCCGAGCGCCTCGGCTACGGCGACAGCGCGATCTTCTCTCCTTACGGCCTGCCGCTGGCGGAGGCGGGGCTGTTCGTCGAAAGGCTCGTCACCGCGGACGTGGGTCCGCATCTCGGCTCGCCGCGTTGGCGCCGGCGGAGCGACCTCCGGCCGGCGATCATCCACCAGCTCGCCGCCGCCGCCCTGGCCGCCCTGGGCGAAGCGCAGCCGTGACGCCGCCGTGGCGGCCTTGCCCCGGGCGCGAACGCCTTGTCCGGCGGCGGCATTGATGATAGAACACCCCGGTTCGCCGTCATCGCAACTCCAGGGTGCAAACAGATGCCGAGTGAGAAAGAAAGGTTCGTCGAGGATCTCCTGAGCCGGATGAGCCTGGACGAGAAGGTCGGCGGCTGCATCACCTTCGAGTTTTGCGGCACGCGGATTGACGGCCATGCCTACGACAAGATTCTCCGCCACCACTGCGCGGGGCTGCGGATCACGCCGCACATCTACACCGAAGAGCCGTACGGCAGCCGCCTGCTGACCGGCGGCGAGGTCGTCCAGCGAACCTCGCCCTACGCCGGCCCGCGCGAGTACGCCGAGATCCTCAGCCGCGTGCAGCAGATCGCACTGGAAAGCCGCCTGGGGATTCCGCTGCAGTTCTCCTCGGATCAGGAGGGTGACTACAGCCAGGACGTCGCCCGCGGCGGGCTGAGCCTGTTCCCCTCGCAGATGGGCATGACGGCCACCGGCGAGGAGGAGATGGTCTACGACGCCTACCGCGCGGTCGCCCGCCAGCAGCGGGCCGTCGGCGTGAACATGCTGCACACGCCCTGCCTGGACGTGAACGTCGAGCCGGAGAATCCCGAAATCTGCACGCGCTCCTTCGGCGACGATCCGGAAACGGTCGCCCGTATGGGCCGGTTGATGCTGCGCGCCTGCCGCGACGAAGGCCTCATCGCCACCGGAAAGCACTTCCCCGGGCGGGGAAATTCCAGGGTGGACCTGCACTTCGCCACCGACGTGTTCCCCGGCGACCGGCGGGAGCTGGAGGAGGTGCACCTGGCCCCCTACCGCGCGCTGATCGCCGCGGGCCTGCCCGCCGTCATGACCTCGCACACCATCTTCCCCGGCGTAGACCCCGACGAGCTGCCGGCGTCGGTGTCGCGGCGGATCACCACCGACCTGCTGCGGAAGGAGCTGGGCTTCGGCGGCGTGATCACCACCGACGCGATGATGATGAAGGGCGTGATCGACCGCTTCTCCGGGCTGGGCGAGGCCTGCGCCCGGGCCATCGCCGCCGGGGCGGACCTGGTCCTGGCGAAGACCGACGCCGCCCACCGCGACGAGGTCTTCGACTGGATCAGGAAGTTCGCCGAGGAAGGCGAGATCCCCATGGACGAGCTGGACATGCACAACCGGCGCGTGCTGGGGATGAAGTACGACTACGGCATCTTCTCCGCCCCGAAGGCCGACCCGGACAAGACGCTGGCGGCGATCCGGGACCCGGCCGTGGCGGACGTGTGCGGCCGGGTGGCGGCCAAGTGCTCCATCCTCGTCCGCGACGACGCCGGCCTGCTGCCGCTGGCCCCGGAGACGCCCGTCCTGGTCACGCAGTAGCGGTGCGACCTGTACCAGAACAAGGCCAACGACGTCTGGTACCACCCGAACATGCTCCAGGAGTTTATCCGCCGGCACGCCCGCAACGTGATCGACTACGAGACCGCCCTCACCGTCAGCGCCGAGGACGTCCGGGCCGTAATGGCCCTGGCCGAGAAGGTCGAGGTCGTCATCGTGCTCTGCGCGTTCTGGCGGTCGCTGCCGACCAATGTCGATCTGGTCGAGAGGCTGATCGCCGCCGGCAAGAAAGTGGTCGTGGTCTCCAACACGCCGTACCCGATGAGCTGCCCGCCGCGGGCGGCCGCGCTGATCCTGACCTTCTCGGTCATGCCCTCCAGCCTGGCCCACGCGGCGGCCGTCATCTACGGCAAGGCCGAGTGCGGCGGCACCTGGCCGCTGAAGAACTACCGCCCGGAAGCGGTAAAGTAGGGGACGCTAGTGCTCTGTTGAAAACAGCCATGTTGTGCCGATATAGGCAACATGTCACGGACGAC
>CAYNYF010000121.1:0-7876 GCA_964401385.1 uncultured Planctomycetaceae bacterium
GCTTCTGCTGCCCGCCTACCTACCGGAGGTGGGCAGGCAGAAGCATGGCACCAACAGGGAACAGATAGGGACTGGGGACCGTGAGACCGAATACCGTGGGACCGGGAACGGCATAGGGACCAGGGACTGGGGCGTAGGGTGCGTGCTTGCACGCACCTCCTACCTCCCTTTCAGCGCGTAGGGTGCGTGCTCGCACGCACGCGAACTGCTTTCTTCCCGGCGACGCCTGCGCGATATGTCATTCCATGACGCGTGGCTGCAAGCAGCCACCCTACCGCCTGCGCGATGTCTCATCGCATGACAGGTGGCTGCAAGCAGCCACCCTACCGCCTGCGCGATATGTCATTCCATGACGCGTGGCTGCGAGCAGCCACCCTACCGCCTGCGCGATGTCTCATCGCATGACAGGTGGCTGCAAGCAGCCACCCTACCGGCTGCGCGATATGTCATTCCATGACGCGTGGCTGCGAGCAGCCACCATACCGACTTGTCAAGAGCCGCCCGCTCATTTGCCCTCTTGGAACTTGAACCCCTTCTCCGCGGCCTGGGCGTGCACGGCCGAGCGGAGGGCGGCGTCGAAGGACTTCTTGTCGCTGAGCCCCTGCTTGGTCATCTGCTCCTTGACGTAGGCGCCCCGCTTGGCGTTGAGGGTCTGGATTTCCTTCTGGAGCTCCGAGCGGCGGCGGGCCTGCTTTTCGACGTGGGCCTTGCGCTGCTGGGCGTTCATTTTCCGCATTTCCTCCGGCAGCTCTTCGGCCTTGACCTTGGCCAGATCGACCTTGTTGGCCTTGAGGGCGTCGACCAGGTCCCAGCGGGAGTTGCGGTAGAGGCCGTTGGCCTTGCCGGCGGCACGCTCGGCCGCGACGGCCACGCCGAGCTTGGCGGCGTTGCCGTCCTGGATGATCTGGTTGGCCGCCCCGGCCCGCCCCGCGGCGCCGTAGGCCACATACGTCTTGTTCAGCTCGGCGCCGAGCCGGGCAAGCTTCTTGTCGTGGGGGGTGGTGATGGTGACGGTGCCGCTGTTCTGGTCGATGGCGGCGTAGCGCCCGTCGGCCCAGCGGGCAGCGTCGGCCCAGCCGGTCCTCCGGCCTTCGGCCTCCTGCCCGCAGTAGATCGTGTTGATGATGATCCCCTTGGCTGCCGCGGCGGCGCAGACGTCCTTGAGCTTGTACTGCTTGTCCTGGTGGGCCGTCTCGTTGCCGGCCACGAAGATGATCCGCAGGGCATTAGCCTGGCCCGACCACTTCTGCTCCAGCGTGGCCGCCCGCGTGACCCGCGCGACGTACTCGACGGACCCGCTCGCCGTCAGCGCGAACAGCTTGCCGTAGACCGTGTCCAGGTCGTCGGTCAGGTCGCACATCTTCTTCACATAGCCGGCCTTCGCGTCCAGCCTGCCGCCGCCGTACTGGTACAGCCCCACGCGCAGCACCGGCCGGGGCCTGGCCGTCGCCAGCTCGTTGACGACCGCCCACAGCTTCGTTTTGGCCGACTCGATCAGCCCGCCCATGGAGCCGGAGGTGTCCAGGCAGATCACCAGATCCACGTGCCGCGGCGCCTTGGCGGCGGCGCCGGCGTCTTCGGTCTCCACGGCCGCCGCGAAGCCCAGCGTGGCCGCGAAGGCCGCCGTCAGCAGAAATGCACTCGTCCGTTTCATGGCTCTTCTCCCTAATGACCGTTCCTGATTACTTGGACGCGCGGGCGGGCCGAAAAGTTCCCGGCGGATTACGGCCGACAGCAGAGCAGGCGCCTTGGCGGGCTCACTTCTGCCTGATCCTCCGGGCGCGTTGGGCCAAGCCGTTGCGCTCGGACAGCTCGAGGAGGCTGTTGCGGAAATTGCGGACATTGAGCGTGTGTGCCCGCTCCAGTGCGTCGAGATACTTGTCCAGCTTGCCCGACTGGAGCTGCTCGCCCGTGTGACGGCCGACGTATTCGAAGAGAATCTCCCAACTGACGCACCACGGCATCAGCCCGCCCCAGAAGTCGCGCGGCTCCAACCGCTTCTGGATGATCTCGACGAGGTCGTCCAGGTACGCCCCGGCATCGCCGACGGCCAGGGCGTTGATGAAGACGGACTTGAAGTCCGCGTCCTTGCGGTGGGCCAGCAGAACGTCCTTGGAGAGCTTGGGATCGAAGGAAAGCAGGCTCAGCGCCGCGGCCGTGCGGACCTTGGCGTCCTTGTCCTCGAGCATCCGATCCAGCAGCGGCAGCAGCCGGGCGAACTGGCCGAAGCCGACCGCCCGGGCCACGCCGAGCCGCACGCGGGGGTCCTTGTCATTCGACAGCCTCGTCAGCGGCTCGGCCGCCCGCTCGATGGGGAAATCGGCCAGCAGGATCGCCGCCGCCTGGCGGACCTGGGCATCGGCGTCCTTCGTCCAGCGGCCCAGCGGCTTGTCGATTTCCTTCACGCCCGACCGGCCCAGCGCCCGGATCGCCAGGGCGCGGCTCTTGGCCGCGGCGTCGCCGTCGATCAGGGCCACGATTTCCTTCCAGAACTTGCCGGCGGCGCGGTTGACCACGTTCGCGTCGCGCCTGGTCAGGCCGCTGATGGAACCCTTGCCGATCGTGCACAGCCAGAACGCCGCCTCCCCGTCATCGACATACGGGCTTTTCGCCCCGATGGCCCGGATGGCCTCGTCGGCGACGGGCGCGTCCTTGTGCCGGATGAGCTTGATGATGGCCGCGGCCACGTTCTCGCGGTCGAAATCCTTCGTGCCCCACAGGCCGCCCCCGCTCATCTGGTTGAGCTGGCGGATGCCGTAGCGGACGTCGGCCGAGGTGCTGCTGGCCAGCAGGCCGGTCAGCTCCGCCCAGAGCACGTCCTTGATGGACCGCCCTTTCGGGCTGGGCTTGTCGTCGGCCGCCAGGATGACCCCCTGGTCTTCCCTGGTCTTGTGATGCTTCCAGAGCTGGCGGAGGATGCCCGGGCTTTCGGTCCTCTTGGCGAAGAGGATGTAACTCCGCCCCGGCTCAAACTTGTACAACTGCGGCAAGAACTCGTAGCCGTCGCGGTGATTCGGATCGTACCCGTAGTGGTGAAAGGCCAGGTCGGCTTCCTTGAGATCGCCCTTGAGGACCGAGACGACCTTCATCTCGGTGGCGAAGACCACGTAGCCGCGGTATTCGGTGAACCAGACGTCCTCGATGGGTCGGGCCGAAACCGCCTTGGCCTTGACGATCACGTCGGCCTGCTTGATGAGTTCCTCGAGTGTCAGCGCCGGACCGACGGGATACGCCCCGGCCGGAGCGGCGAACGCCAGCGCCACCAGCGCAATCAAGACAAGTCCTCGTTGCATGATCGATTCCCTTTCAGCAAGTCCGCTTGCCTGCTTCGACGCGCGGCGGCCGCGCCGGTTCCCGTCCACCCGGAGGTTTCCGTCGAGGCATGCTTGCCTTACAATGCGGCCGTGGAGCTTCGCGGGAAAGTCGCGCTGGTGACGGGCGCCGGCCAACGTATCGGGCGGGCGATCGCCCTGGCGCTGGGGCGGGCCGGGGCGAGCGTCATCGTCCATTACAACCGCTCGGTCGACGAGGCGGACGCCACGGCCGAGCAGGTCCGCGCCCTCGGGGTCAAGGCCGAAGCCATCCGGGCCGACCTGACCAGCGTCGAGCAGATCCGGGCCATGTTCGCCGCCGCGGCCGAGCGGTTCGGGCGGCTGGACGTGCTCGTCAACAACGCCTCGACTTTCTATCCCACGCCGCTGGCGGAGCTTACGGAGGAGAACTGGGATAAGCTGCTCACCGTCAACGCCAAGGCCCCGACCTTTTGCATCCAGGCGGCCGCCGAGTTGATGCGGGCCGGCGGAGGCGGCTGCATCATTAATATAACCGACATCTCGGCCTCTCGTCCGTGGCGGACGTTCGTTGCATACTGCGCGTCCAAGGCGGCGCTGGCGGCGGTGACGATCTCTGCCGCCAAGGCCCTGGCGGTCGACGGCATCCGCGTCAACGCCGTCGCCCCCGGCGTGATCGCCCCCCCGCCGGACGCGACGCCGGAGTCGGTCGCCAGGCTGATCAAGCCCGTTCCCCTCGGGCGGAAGGGCGAGCCGGAGGACGTCGCCGCGGCCGTGGTCTTCCTGGCGACCAACGACTACATCACCGGCCAGACCATCAACGTCGACGGCGGCAGGAGCATCGCCTGATGCCGACCATCTCACTCACGGCTGCCATCGGCTTCGTCGTATGCTTGGAGCTTACAGGAGCTGTATATCTGGCCTTTGCCGTTCCCGCGGGCGTGATACTGGCACTGCTCTTTCGCAGGGCGGCCCTGGGCGCCCTGGTGGGATGCATCGCCGCGATGGTTGCGACCTCTCTCCTGAAGAGCAAGCTCCCATTCCACTATTGGGCGCATGCGAACGACTTCATCATTGAGCCCTTTTACCAACTCAAGATTCTCAAACACCCCTTGGAGGGTTTGCTTTCTCTGCTATTCCATATCGGGCTGCCCATGGCCCTAATAGTCTATGTGCCCAACCTGGTGCGGCGAAAACAACTCAAATGACGTCGATGGCGGCAAAAGCACCGTATAGGCATGGCGAAAGGAACGAATCGATGAAAAAGCGAGACTTCGGCACGACCGGCGTGAAGGTCAGCGAGATCGGCTTCGGCGGCTGGTCCATCGGCGAGAGGCAATGGGGCAGCCCGCCGGTGGAGGAGTCCAAGGCGGCCATGCGCGCGGCCCTGGAGGCGGGCGTGACCTTCTTCGACACCGCCCAGGAGTACGGCGGCGGCAAGAGCGAGGAGGTCTTCGGCGAGGTTCTGGGCGGGCGCGAAGGCGTATTCGTCTCCACCAAGACGGGCAAGTACTGGGAGGGCGACAAGTTCCGCACCGACTATTCGCCGGAGTTCATCGTCTCCTCGGCCGAGGACTCGCTGCGCCGGCTGAAGACCGACTGCATCGACCTGTACCAGTTGCACAACCCGGGGGTGGAGGTTTCCGCCCGCCCGGAGACGTGGGCGGCCCTCAAGCAGCTCCAGCAGGCCGGCAAGATCCGCTTCTACGGGGCCAGCCTGGACTCCATGGCGGAGTTCCGCTCGGCCGTCGAGGGCGGCTGCGCGTCCATTCAGATCATGGTCCACATGGCTGAGGTCCGCGCGCTGCCGCTGCTTCAGGCGGCCGACGAGGCCGGGCTGGCCGTCATCGTCCGCACGCCCATGGCCTGGGGGGCGCTGACCGGAAAGTACAGGCCCGGATTCACGCTGCCGAAGGGCGACTTCCGCGCCCCCGGCGGCTGGGCCCACAAGACCTTCACCAAGTACGTCGATCGGGCCGAGCAGCTCCGCTTCCTGGAGGGGGCCAACCAGACCCTGGGCCAGGCGGCGCTGCGGTACGTGCTGGCCCAGCGCGGCGTCTCGGTGGTCATCCCCGGCGGCAAGACGCCGCAGCAGGCCCGCCAGAACATCGCCGCGGCCGAGGGCGCCCTCACCGCGGACCAGCTCGCCAAAATCGCCGAGCTGCAAAAGACCTGGCAATAAAGGGGCGACGCTACCCCATTTCCGCCAAAGAAAGCGGCGCCGCCTGTTCGGTTGAAACAATCCCGCCGCACGACTGTTTGGCCTCATGGAGCGGCAGCCCCGCCGGGTGAGCGGAAGGAAGAGGTTAGAGGTTAGAGGTTAGAGGTTAGAGGTTAGAGAACGCCGGGAGTCGCTGCTTCTTTTGGTGCCGAAAACACGCGGCCGCAGAAGCTCCCCGATCGACGGAAATCAGGCTGGACGCACGCTGCTCTGGCACCTCTAACCTCTCACCTCTAACCTTTTTTCGCCTTCACCTGCGTCCGCCGGAGCAGGCCGAGGAACTTGCTCTCGGCGCGGGTTGGCGTCTTCCCCTTCGGCCGGAGGATCCCCAGCGGGCGGACCCACTTGCGCTCGTCGCGGAAGCGGGCGTAGCAGAGGCTGCCGGTCGCCACTTCGCGCTCGATCACCGTCAACGGCAGGATGCTCGCCCCGGCGCCGATCTCGACGGCCCGCTTGAGGATCTCGTTGTTGTCGAACTCCATGGTCACGACGACGCCGACCTTGGCGGCCTTGAGGCGCCGATCGATGTGCCGGCGCGTGGGCACATCCGGCTCGAAGGCGACGAAGCTCTCCCCGTTGAGCTCGGTGGCGGCGATGGACTTCCGCCCGACCAGCCGGTGCGTCGGGGCGAACACCGCCACCAGCTCCTCAATCTCAAACGGAATGACCTGGATGGACCGCTGGCGCTCAGGATAGGCCACCACGCCCAGCGCCAGCTCGCCGCCGGCCACGGCCGTGTAGATGCTGTGGGCCCGCATGTACTGCACGCGCAGCGTCACGTCCGGATGCAACTGCATGAATTGCTTGAAGTACGCGTCCAGGCTGTACATGCCCACCGAATAGATCGTCCCCACCCGCAGCACCCCGCGGATGCCCTCGGCCGCGCTGCGGACCTCGCCCGTCAGCGCCTCGTACCGCAGCAGGATGTCCCGGGCCCCGCGGTAGAAGGCCCGCCCGGCCTCGGTGGGCGTGACCAGCCCGCCGCCGCGCTGCACGAGCTGGGTGCCCAGCCGCCGCTCCAGCTTGGCGAGCTGCTGGGAGACGGCCGACTGGGAAATGAGGCTCATCTCGCCGGCCTTGGAAAAGCTGCCGCACTCCACGACGTTGCAGAACGTCTTCAGCACGTCCAGGTTCATGGCGGGCCTTCCGGGGCAGACAATCATTACTGCTTATTCATCGCCCACCTGATTATAGGAACGCTTATCCGCGTTTTCCCGGGGAAATTACGAATAAGCGGAGGGCAGCAATGTTTGAACAGTGGAGCCGCCACGGTCTGCACACGTTCCAACAAATGAGTCGGCGAATTAAAAGAAGCCGAAACAGCAGAAGAGGTCCACGAATTACACTAATTGCAGGAAAGGGAAACAGCAGAAGAGGTTCACGAATTTCACGAAGCTGAAACGGCGAAATAGGTCCACGAATTGCACGAATCGGGCAGAATCGCTCAATAAGAAGAGGCCTTTCGGTCCTTTCGTGGAATTTGTGTAATTCGTGGACTCCCCATAGCTATCGCAGCTTGGAGAGCCGATATTGCTTTGCTCCCAGGCGCAGCTTGCGGCACTCTTCGACCTGGATGTAGGGGTCCTTGCCGTGGATCTGCTGGAGCAGGTGGCCGGAGCCGCTGCGGCTCAGCGGCGGCGGCAGCGAGCCGACGATGAAGTTCTCGGCCTTGATCAGGTCCAGCGCGGCCGTCTCCACCGCGACGATGTCGTCGCCGGCGACGATACCGACGTCCGGCACGATCGAGGGCGTGGTGAAGCCCCAGCAGTCGCAGAACGGCGTGATGTTCAACAGCACCGTGATGTAGAAGACGCGGCCGGGATCGAAGCACTTGAGAGCCTCGCGGACCGCCAGGGCCATGCCGTGCTGGAAGTAGCGGTACCCGCGCTGGTCGATGGTGATGGCGTCGTTGGGGCAGACGAGCTGGCAGTGCATGCAGTACTTGCAGGCGTGATCGAAGATGGAGATCTTGCCGTCGACGTAGGTGATGGCGTCGTTGGGGCAGTTGTCGCGGCAGAGCAGGCAACCCGTGCACTTGGAGGCGTCCCACTCGAAGCTGGCGCTCATGAGCCGGTGGATCCGGCTGCGCGTGGGCGAGTCGACGCAGCCCATGGCGATGTTCTTGATCGCCCCGCCGAAGCCGCTCTGGCCGTGGCCCTTGCCGTGGCTGAGCACGATCATGGCGTCGGCGTCGACGATGTTGCCGAGGCCATGGAAGAGGTCCTTCGACACGGTGGACAAAAGATAGGCGATATCACCGCTTTTGAGGTCAAAGGCCAGGGCACGATGACATTCGTCTATCTCGCAGATCCGGAAGGAAACATCATCGAACCATACTTTTCCTTCCCAACTATAGGATACCAGA
>CAYNYF010000122.1:0-7861 GCA_964401385.1 uncultured Planctomycetaceae bacterium
GATTTGCCGCAGACGCCGAAGCTGAGCGGCGACTGATTCACCGGGCAACAACGGGCGAACCGGCTGACGGGTCGATTCGCCCGTTTCGCTTGCGCGGCCCCGAGAAGATGGAAGGGCGCCGGCGCCGGACTGGACATCCCAGGGGGGAGCAATGGGGCCGGGTCGGTATGTCGCGGCACCCGGGACGAGAGGGCCTACGCGCCGGCCTGTGATCGGTCGGACTGGCCGTCGGCGTACTGCTGTTGCAGGTCGCGGATGGCCCGGCGGTTGGCCAGCCTTGCCACCATCGACATCTTGTCCGCGATCAGAATGCCGTTGAGGTGATCCAGCTCGTGCTGGAAGATGCGGGCCAGCAGATCTTCGCCGGTCTGTTGGAACTGGTTTCCGCCCACGTCTTCGGCTCGGACGGTGACGTGCGTGTGGCGCTTGATCTTGCAGACCACGCCGGGCAGCGATAGGCAGCCCTCATCGTTCGTGATCGAGCCGCTCTGGGCCACGATCTTGGGGTTGACGTAGACGCGTTCCTGCTGGCCCGGCTCGCCGGTCGGGTTGGCCACGAACAGCCGGATCGGCAGCCCCACCTGTGGCGCGGCCAGCCCCACACCGCCCGCGGCGTACATGATGGCGAACATCCTCTCGGTGAGGGCGCGCAGCTTCTCGTCGGGCCGCTCGATCCGGGCACAGACCTGAGCCAGGACCGGGTTCGGATACTTGACGATTCTCAAAGAACTCGGATCGGGTATATCCACTGACTCGCATTGTATTCCTGCCGGGACGGGTATATCAACCCGCCGGACGCCATGGGTTTTGACAGATTCGCCCTTGCGCTGTAGCATGTTGGGCGAGGATGTCGCCGAGCTGTTGACGAGAGGCGCTGGCTCCGAAGGGCGCAGAGTGCCTCTCGCCAACCGCTCGTTGGGAATGCGAGGTCGATTGTGGACGAGCGGAATCTCACCGAGTGTCAGCAGAGGATCGGATACGACTTCTCCAACCTGGATCTGCTTCGGCAGTCGCTTACGCACGCCTCTGCGTCTCCCACGCGCCTGGCCAGCAACGAGCGTCTGGAGTTTCTAGGGGATGCAATCCTGGGGATGGTCATCTGCGCAGAGATCTACCGGCGCGAGCCGGAGCTGCTGGAAGGGCAGATGACGAAGATCAAGTCGTGGGTGGTCTCGCGCCAGACGTGCGCCAAGGTCGCCGGAGAATGTGGACTCGCCGAGATGCTGTACTTGGGCAAGGGGGTGACCTCCGCGGCGGAGCTGCCGAGCAGCGTGGTGTCGGCTGCGCTCGAGGCCGTCATCGGCGCCATCTACCTGGACGGCGGCATCGAGGCGGCGGCGAAGTTCATCCGAGAGAAGATGGACGCGGCGATGGAGGAGGCGGCGGCCTGCGAGCACCAGCGCAACTACAAGTCTCTGCTTCAGCAATACGCCCAGCATCGGTGGAGCGCCATGCCGCAGTATGATGTGCTGGACGAGAAGGGCCCCGAGCACGCCAAGTGCTTTGAGATTGCCGTCCGCCTCAACGGTCGGCAGTTCCCCAGCGCCTGGGGCAGCTCCAAGAAGGAGGCCGAACAGGGGGCCGCCCTGGCCGCCCTGCGCCGCCTGAACGTGCTGGATGAGGCCGAAGACGCTTCGGAGGAAAGCTCGGCGGAGTCGGACTAAAATCGTTTCCGGCAGTCCCGCCATGGGGGCCTGAGGCGGGCCCGGCCGCGGCGTGACGGGCCGTGCCGGGGCGAATCCACAAGTCTCCAGGAAGCGCCGTAACCCCTCGCCCGGCTTGCACCCGCTCCGGCGGGCGGCAAAGTAGGGGCAGTCTCCTGTACGGCAAGACCCCGAAGAGCCGGTATAATATCCAGCCGGATGGCTGACCTGGATCAACAGTTCATGAAGCTCGCGCTGGAGCTGGCCGGTGAGGGCAGGGGGTCCGTGGAGCCCAATCCCATGGTCGGGGCGGTGATCGTCCGCGACGGCCAGGTCATCGCCCGGGGCTATCACGCCCGCTTCGGCGGCCCGCACGCGGAGGTCGAAGCGATCGCCGCGGCCCGTTCGGCCGGCCACGACGTGCGGGCAGCGACCATGTACGTGACGCTGGAGCCGTGCTGCCACCACGGCAAGACCCCGCCCTGTACCCGGGCCATCATTGAGGCGGGAATCGCCCGCGTGGTGGTGGCGATGGAGGACCCGGACGCGCACGTGTCCGGCAGGGGCCTGGCGGAGCTGCGGGAGGCGGGCATCGAGGTGGTTACGGGAGTCCGGGAAGATGAGGCGCGGGACCTGCTGGCCGGCTACGTGGAATTGCGGACGATGGTACGGCCGCGAGTGATCTGCAAATGGGCCCAGACCCTCGACGGGCGGATCGCCACGTACAAGCGCCACAGCCGATGGATCAGCGGGCAGGCGGCCCGCCGGCGCGTCCACGAGCTGCGCGGCGCCTGCGACGGCGTGTGCGTCGGCGTCGGCACCGTCTGGGATGACGACCCGCTGTTGACCAACCGCAGCGGCAGCGGCAAAGAGCCGGCGCGGCTGGTGCTGGACGAGAGGCTGGAGATTCCCACGAGCTGCCGGCTGCTGTCGACCATCGACGCGGCCCCGGTGATCATCGCCGCCGGCGCCGACGCCTCGGAGGTGATCGCCGAAAGCCTCTCTCGGCTGGGGGCGGAAATCCTGCGGCTGCCGGCGGGTGCCGGGGGGGTGGACCTGTACGCCCTGCTGGCCGAACTCGGCCGGCGGGGATGGACGCGGCTGCTGGTGGAGGGCGGCCGGGGCGTCCTCAGCTCGTTCATTCGCCAGGGCGTGGCCGATGAGCTGATGGTGTTCGTCGCCCCCCGCATCCTCGGCGGCTTCCACAGCCTTGGTCCGGTCGACTGGGAGGACGTCAGCACCATCCAGGAGTCGCTCCCGCTGCCGGCGCCGGAGGTCGAGCGGATCGGCGAGGACGTGCTGCTGCGGTACGTGCTGAACCCTCCGGGTCAGTGAGTTCGGAAAGGAAGGCAATGGCACTGCGCCTGGCGTTCGCGGGATTTCGACACGGTCACATTCTGGAGGCTTATGAGCTGGCCCGGCGGCATGGCGACGTGGAGATCGTCGCCGCCTGCGAGGAGCACGCGCCCACGGCCGAGCAACTGGCGGCGGCGGGGCGGGTCGGGCTGACCCACGAGTCCTACGACGAGATGTTCGCCCAGGCCGACTTCGACGCCCTGGCCGTGGGCGACTACTACGGCCGGCGGGGCGAGATCCTCATCCGCGCCCTGGCCGCCGGCAAGCACGTCATCTCCGACAAGCCCATCTGCACCCGGCTGGGGGAACTGGACAGGATCGCCGAGCTTTCCGCGGCCGGGAATCTCAGCGTCGGCTGCCAACTGACCATGCGAGGCGACGGCAACTTGCTTGCCCTGGGCCGGGCGGTCGCCGACGGGCGGATCGGCCAGGTACGCACGGTCTGCTTCAGCGGGCAGCACCCGCTGCTGCGGGGGGAGAGGCCCGAGTGGTATTTCGAGCCCGGCAAGCACGGCGGAACCATCAACGACATCGCCATTCACGCCGTCGACACCATCGGCTGGCTGACCGGCAGGCGGATCGTCTCCATCGTCGCCGCCCGGGCCTGGAACGCCCGCGTGGCAGACCCCGATTGGTTCCAGGACGGGGCCCAGCTCATGCTGCGCCTGGACAACGACGGCGGGGTCATCGGGGACGTGTCCTACCTGGCCCCGGACGCCTGCGGATACAAGGTGCCGCAGTACTGGCGTTTTACCCTCCACGGCGACGGCGGTGTGGCCGAGACGGCAAGCGCGGCCAAGGGGGTGAGCGTCTACAGGCAGGATTCGCGGTCGGCCGAGCACGTACCCCCGGCCAGGCCGCGGCCGGAGGGGTACTTCGACAGTTTCCTGAATGAAATCCGCGGGCGCGGCGAGGGCGTCACGCTGAGCACGCAGGAGGTGCTGCGCTCTTCCCGGCTGGCACTGCTGGCCCAGCACGCGGCCGATGAGAACCTGCGCGACGTGCCCTGCCCGTAGCCAACACCCGGCGCGAACGAGCCTGCGGGACCGCCCGGCTACCTCCGTGTCAGCGCCTCGGCGTAGACTTCCGGGCGGCGGGCGGCGAAGCTGCTCTTGTGCCGGAGGCGGCGCAGCTTGTCGATGTTCAGGTCCGCGACGAGCATGTGCGGGCGGCGAGAGGTGCCGGCCGAGCGGGCCACGAACCTGCCGTCGGGGCCGAGAATCAGGGCCCCGCCGCTGTAATGGACCATCTGACCGGCCCGGTCGCGGACGCTGCCGACGGAATTGCAGATGCACATGAAGGTGCAGGTGTCGACCGCCCTGGCCCCGAGGTAGGCGCGTTTCTTACCGGTCCAGTCGTGGGGGTTGCCCCCCAGGCGGCCCACGGTGTTGCCGTGAGGGTGCAGGATTACTTCCGCCCCGAGATGGGCCAGGCACAAGGAAGAGGCCGGGTGGCGCCCGTCGAAACAGATGTTGATGCCGACGCGGACGCCGTCGACGTCGAAGACCTTGAAGCGCGCCCCCGGGCTGAACACGCGGCCTTCGCCGTCGCGCCCGCCGGCCAGGTGCACCTTCTCGTAGTGTCCCAGCAGGCCGCCGGGGCCGGCGAGGGCGTGCGATATGTACAGCCTGCCTCTCAGTCGCAGCGGCAGGCCCCAGGCAACGAAGACGTCGTGCTCGCGGGCGGCGTCGATCAGCCGGCGGCACAATCTGCCGTTCAGAGACATGCCCAGATCGCGCATGAAGGGCTTGCAGGAATAGCCCGAAAGGCTCAGCTCCGGCAGCAGCAGCAGTCTGGCGCCGCGCTTGGCGGCCTTGGCGATCCAGGCGACGTGGTCGGCGATGTTCCGATGCGGATACCCGGGGAGGTTCCTGTTGCTGACCACGGCGACGCGCATGGCTGTTCGCTCCTTTCCGGGTCGACGGGACGGGCCGGGCTGATAGTACACCGGCAACGGCACGGGGTCATGCGGAATTGCCCCCTCCGGCGGCAGGGCTACTTCGCCGGGGCGGTGGTCGGCCGGGAAGTCGCCAGCCTGGACCTCAGCTCCAGGAGCCGCCGGGCGCGCTCGGTGGGCGTCATCTTCTTCAGCTCGTCGCGCTCGGCCGGCGTCAGCGAGTGGACGACCTCCTTCAGCCAGGCCGCACGCTCGCGGTAGAGCTTCTTCTGGCTCTCGCTGAGCTTGTCGAATTCGGGGGCGGCATCGATCAGGGCGGCCTGCTGCTGATCGTCCAGGCGGAGAAAGGCATAGTACCGCTCGCGGAGCTGCCGGAGCCGCTCGGGGCCCATCGCCTTCCACAACTTCTTGCTGCGGTTCAGCTCGGCCACCAGCGTGCCGGAAACTTCCTTGTCCAGGGCCTGTCTGAGCATCAGTTGCCGGGTCTTGCTGCCGGGGGCCGCCCCCGGCGCGCGTCGCCCGGCCGCACGGACGACCAGCGGGGCCGACAGCAAGATGGCTGCCGCCGCGATAATCAGTATGTGCACGAACTTTCGCATGGAACTAATGCAGATTCTCGGTGGCCTCAGCCGCCTCCAGGCACTCCAGCGTCCGGGCATCCACGACCTGCCGCACCAGTTGATAATCGACGATCTCTTCATACTGCTGAAACAGCGAGAGGTTCTGTACGATGAACCGATCCTCGGCCGGGATCTCATCCAGCGTCTTGGCGATGAGTGCTTCCACGTCGTCCGAGCCCGGTGGGGTCGCCGGCCTGCTCAGCGGGGTCAGCAGCACCGCCAGCAGAATGCCGGCCGCGGCCGCCACGGAGGTGCCGACCTGGATGACGCGGTTCCGCCTCCGCCGCCGGTGGGCCGCCCGGACGATTCCATCGGTCAGGTCCTGCTTCGGCCCGGCCGGGCGCAGAAGCTCCATGGCCGCCGCGACCTGGAGGAACTGCTCGTGCGTGCTCCGCCAGTCGGCATCCTCAGCCACCAGCCGGGCAACGCGCTCGGCGGCCGGGGGGTCCAGCTCGCCGTCCAGCCAGGCGGTCAGCTCTTCGATGTCGGATTGTCGCCTCAGACCGCGATCGGCCATTCTCTTCCGCTCCCGGCATCACGCCGCGCCCCGCAAGGCGGGGCCTCAGGAGCACCTTTCCACTGCGCCTCTGTCTTTGCTCTTACATCCCCAACAAGTCATTCAACCGCCGGCGCGGGTCAGGGATTCGGCAGTTTTTTCGCGAATTCCGGCCCCAGATACCGGGCCAGCGCGACCCGCAGATTGGACCGCGCCCGCGACAGCAGGCTTTTGACCGCCATCGTCGAGCAGTTCAGGATATTCGAAATCTCCTGGTAGCTCAGGTGCTCGTACTGGCTGAGGGTTATGGCGATTCGCTGGTTCTCCGGCAGGGCGGAGATGGCCTCCAGCAGCTTGGTCTGGAGTTCCTCCGCGGCCAGTCGTTCGTGCGGCGGCAAGGTATGCGTGTCGGGCACGTCGCGGTGCCAGTGCGAGCCGTCCTCCTCGTCGGCCAGGTCCAGCCCGGCCAGCTTGATCTTCCGCTGGGAGCGGATGGCGTTCAGGGCCACGTTGGCCGAGATGCGGTACAGCCAGGTGGAGAACTTCGCCAAGGGCTGGTACCGCTTGGCCGTCCGGAAAACTCGCAGAAACACCTCTTGGGTCAGGTCCTCCACCCGGGCGTGGTCGCCGATGAGGCGAAAGATCATGGCGTAGACCTTCCCCTGGTTGCGCTGGACGAGCCGTCGGAACGCTGTCTCCTCGCCGCCCTGAAAGGCCAGCATCAAGCGCACGTCCTCGTCCTGGCGAACCCATTTGTTCTGGCTCAGGTCGTTGGGTTTTTCCCGGCGTCTGGCTGCGATGGTTGGGCCTCTCACTGCCGTCGGTCGACCGGCTTGGCCTTGCCGTGGCCGCGCTGGCTCCGGCATCCACAGGGGATTGTAGGCGGAGCCGCGCCGCGCTGCAAAGAACGCCCGGACGCCTCAGGCCTTTCGCCTGCGGCCATCGCGGATCATGTAGATCAGGATCACCCCCACGCCCACTACCAGCAGCACGTCGGCGACGTTGAACACCGGCCAGCGCATGAACTGGAGGTCCACGTCGATGAAGTCGCGGACCTGTCGCAGCCGCGGTGCCGCCTCCCCGGCAAGCCGTACGTGCGAGAAGAGTCTGTCGTAGGCGTTGCCGATGGAGCCGCCCAGCACCATGCCCAGGCCGGCGTGAAGGGCCCGGCAACGACTCGGGGAGGTCGCGAAAAGCAGCACCACCACCGCTATCGCCGCCAGCGTCGCCGTCAGGATCAGAAAGGCGGGAAGCTCGATGCCGAAAACAATGCCGCGGTTGGTGCTGAGCGTGAACGACAGCCACCCCCGGACCACCTCCAGCGACCGCGTGGAACGATCGGTCAGCGCGGCGAAGGCGTAGTGCTTGGTGAGGAGATCGAGCGCGACCCCCGCCGCGACCACGACCAGCAGAAGCGTCACCGCGCCGGCGGACTTGTATGCCAACCGGGACGGGTCAGCCCTCTCGCCGGCCGTGCGGCCAGTTTGGGAGACCTCGGCATCGGTCCCGCTGCGGCTGCTTCGCCCCTCGGCCAAGGACCGTTGCTCCTATTGCTGCTCGGACTCGTCCGGCACTTCGGGCGGCTCGTCTTGGTCGGCTTTCTGCGTGTCGACCAGTCCCGTCTCCAGCATTCGGGCGTATTGGACGGTGTATTTTGCCCAGGGCTTGGCCCGCAGTCTGAGCTTGGGGATTTGCCTGCCGGTGCCCAGGCAGATGCCGTACGTTCTTGCGTCGATCCGAGCCAGGGCCTCGTTGATCTCGCGCAGCAGCGCCTGCTCGCTCTCCAGCAGCCCCAGCGTGAACTCGTGCTCGAAGTTGTCGGTGCCCACGTCGGCCATGTGCGTCGGCA
>CAYNYF010000123.1:0-7795 GCA_964401385.1 uncultured Planctomycetaceae bacterium
CGGGGTGCGGTTGATCTCGTCGGCCAGGATGATGTTGTTGAAGATGGGGCCCCGGAGGAACTTGAACTCGCGCCGGCCGGTGGCGCGATCCTCCTGGATGACCTCGGTGCCGGTGATGTCCGACGGCATCAGGTCCGGGGTGAACTGGATGCGGGCAAAGTCCAGCTCCAGGCACTTGGCCAGCGACGAGACCATCAGCGTCTTGGCCAGTCCGGGCACGCCCTCCAGAATGGCGTGGCCGCGCCCGAAGATGCACATCAGCAGCTCTTCCAGGACCTGTTCCTGGCCGACGATGGCTCGGGCCAACTCCTTCCGCAGGACCGCATAGACGTCGGCGAGCCGGGCCACGGCGGCCAGGTCGTCCTGATTCATCTGGACGGCAGCGGGATGTTCGGCATTCTGATCGGGCACTTCTCGGTTCTCCTTATCCGTTGTGATCGGGATCGGCCTCCCGCAAGCGGGGCACTTGGCAACCTTCCCGACGTATCCGTTCTCCACCTGGTACCGCCTGCCGCACTGGCAGGCAATCACAATCGCCATCCGGTACCTCACCGCTGGCAGATCGGCAGGTAGCCGTACGGCAGTTGCAGGATGATCGTTGCCATGGCCGTGCCGTAGGTCGTGCCCACGCTGTCGCCCATCCAGGAGCCGTCGGGGTTCTGCGTGCTCAGCAGGCGGTCGCGGATCTGGGGATAGTAGCTGCGCCAGTCTTTCCCGCCGCGATGGTACATGCTCTGGGCCATGTAAAAGTGGCTGTAGAAATAATGCCCACTGGACCGGTTGACGGTCACGTGCAGCTTGCAGTACTTCACCAGCCGTTCGACCATTTTGGCCTCTTCGCCGGTCCCGCCGCTCTGGCGGTCATGGATGCCGGCGGCGTAGAAGCAGGCGATGGCGGCGGCCGAGATCGGCGGTCGCGAAGAGCCCCGGCTGCGGGCCGAGTAGCAGATCCCCCCGTCGCCCTGCTGGCAGTACTTCAGATATGCCACCGCCCGCTCGATGGTGCTCTTGGGCACCTTGATGCCGACGTTTCGGCAGGCCCGCAACGCCTGGAGCTGCGTGACCGTCACGGAGCCCTCGTCGGATTTCTGGTTGGGAGTGTAGATCCACCCGCCGGCGTGGGCGTGCTGGGCGCCCAGGTCCGACTGGGCTCGGGCGGTCAGCTCCACCGCCCTTTGCAGCACGACCCGCATCCGCTTGCTGAAGTCCTTCTTTCGCTCCATGCCGTAGCACTGGGCCAGGAAGAGCATGGAAAAGCCATGCCCGTACATGCTCCTGCCTTCCCCGCCCGGTCCGGCGATGAGCCCGTCGCTGGCCGCCTCCCCCAGGCGGAGGACGTACAGCATCGCCTTTCGGGACTGTTTGGCGTAGGGGCCGGTCTCCGGCGTCGAGCCGGAAGACAGCAGCGCCAAGCCGGACAGCGACGTCATCACCGCCGGGTAGGTTCCATAGCTGCCGCTGTTGAGCCAGCTTCCGTCGGCGCGCTGGGTACGGGTGAGGTACTTCAGGCCCTTGTCGATGGCCTGGACGGTCTTGGGGGTAACCATCTCCGGCAGCAGCGGGCTGGGGGCGGCGGCCAGCGCCTGGGCGGGAACGCCGCGGCCGGGGCCGCCACGGCCGATCCAGGTCGCGGCCCCCGCGGCCAGCAAGGCCACCAGCGCCAAAGCGGCTTGGGGCGTCCGCTTCATGTCAGCGTCCTTTCAGTCCCTCTTTCCGTAGACCACGATGCTCTTGGGCGTGTCCAGCACGATCCGGCCTTTGGTCATGACTGGGGCCGGTTCGAGCATGCGCTGGTACGGGTTGACGCCGCGGACGGCCGGCGCCCCGGGCACGTCGATCGCTTTCTGTGCCTCCGCGCCGTTGACCGAATCGATGATCCGCAGCGTCGCCGGGCGGGCGAAGGGCAGTGACTTCGACAGCGCGCAGATGTATCTCTGCCCGAACTCCAGCGCGGCCACGTGCACGTTGGTGCCCCCGCCGCGCGGGGACAGGTCCACGGGGGCGGACCAAGCCGGTTTGCCCGTGGTCAGGTCGAACGCGTACAGCCTGGGGTCCCGCCGATAGCTCAGCACGCGCACGTCCGGGGGAACGTGGGAGCGCGAGCGATACGACCCGCCCAGCACGTACAGGCGGTCGCCGACGATGCACGCCTGCACCGGCACCACGGCCTTGCCCTTCACCCGGGCGGTCTGGAACGTCTGCACCACGCGCCCGTCGTCGGCCAGGCTGCGCAGTTCGATCAGGCCCCCCTTGACGTCCGGGGCCAGCACCACGTGCGTGTCCGAGACGGCCAGGATCGACGGGTCGGACGACTCCCGCAGGCGGACCGACCAGATTTCCTGGTCGATGCCCGAAACCGGCTCGATCAACTTCAGCGTGCCGCCGTCGCAGACCACCAGCAGCCCGTCGGCCGTCAGGGTGGACTGGCTTGTTCTGACGCGCCCCAACTTGACCGTGCCCAAAGACTTGCGCGTGTTCATGTCGAACAGCGTGGACAGCGATTCCGTCTTCCCGTGACGGGTCAGCAGCACCCCGCCGGCGATCTGGGGGGGCACGCGCCAGGGAAGGTTCGTCTGCGGGATGCGATGTTTCCACAGTTGCCCGCCGGTGCGCTTGTCCAGCACCAGCACCTCTCCGGCGGTGGTCAGGATCACGAAGGCGTCGTCGGCCATGACCACGCTGTGCATCTGCTTGACGGCGGCGTGGGTCAGGTCGTGGCTCCAGAGAACCTTGCCGGTCTTGACGTCCACGCCGACGAAGCCGCCGCGGGTGATCACGGCCAGCACCGATCCGTCGCGGGTCAGCCCGCCCGCCAGCGAGTAGGCCCAGGGAGAAGACATGTGCTGCCGAATGCGATTGGCGTCCACCGGAAGGGCCGTTTCCCACCGGAGCGCCTCTTCCAGGTTGCTCGCGGCCGGGTCAAACAGGCTCAGCCCGTTCTTTCCGAGCAGGAAGAGGTCCCGGCCGGACCGGACCGCCTCGCCGTCGGGCCCGCGCAGGATGATGGCCGCGGCCTTGCCCGACATCACCGGCGCCAGCGGCGGGGCGATTGCCGGCAGCGGCCCGCCTCGTTGCAGTCGGCGCGGTCGCCGCTGCGAGGAGAACCGCCCGAGAATCTCCCCCACCTTGCCCGACCGGCCGGCGAACTTCGCCCGGGCATCGGTCGGGAGCTTCTCCAGGCCCCGCAGCGCCAGCCACACGATTCGAGAGTTCCTCTCCTGGCGGACTATTGTCAGCCCGAACCAGGCCGACGGGACCAGGGGGCTGCCGGCGTATTCCCGGATGACCCGCCCGAGGTAGTCGTCGGCCCGGGCCAGTAGCTGGCGGCGCTGGCCTTGGGAGTCGGCCAGAGCCCGCTGGTAGGACGATTCGGCGGCAAGCAGCAGCGCCGCCGGCGCCCAGACGCTGTGACGATAGGTCTGCGTGATGGCGAGCATGGGTTCCGTCTCGCCGGCCGCGGTCGTGGCCTCCAGCTTCGCCTTGGCCTCGGCGTCGAAGCGGGCATAGCAGACCTGCCCGTGGCTTGCGATCAGTTCCCGGATGCGGTCATGGCCCAGTTCGTAGCCGTTGGCGCGGGGCGTGTCGGGGTCGTCGCGGACGAACGGGTCGGCCTGGTCGCCTATTCCCACGTCCGCCACGTCCGTCTCGGGGTATTCCAGCGTGAGCTGATGGGCCAGCTCGGTCGCCCGGGCGAACTGCCCGATGTCCTCGTAGTGCTTGGAGAGACGGACCAGCATCTCCGCCCGGCTGCGGTCGCTGTAGGCAACGCTCCGGGCCCTCAGGAAATAGGATTGCCGCGCCGGTGCGTCCGCGGCGCGGTCGCCCAGCGAGATGTACGTCCGGTACAGGGCCTGCTCGGCCCGGGCCAGCAGCGCCCCGTCGGAGGCCTGCCGGGCGCCCTGGCGGGCCGTCAGCAGGTCCGGCAGGGCCGCCTCGGGCTTGCCGGCGTTAAAGGCGTTCATCCCGCGAAGGTACACCAGTTCGGCACGCTCCTGGCTGCCGACGGCGCCGATCCGACGGGTCAGCTCCTCCCGGGCGTCCTCATACGTGAAATAGGCCGATATCCCCGCGGCGTTGGCCGCTAGCAGCTTGCCCGCCACGCAGATCAGGTTTCCCAGGATTCCGTCCACCCGCACCAGCGGCAAGCGCGTGATCGAAAAGTCGGCCAGCGAAATGCGAATCATCTCCCCCTCGCCGGAGACCAGAATCGCGTCCTTCATCACCGCCGGCCGGCCGAAGGTCTCCTTGACGTGGGACGAGCTCTGCCACAGCTCCTCGCCGCCGACCGCGTCCACGATGGTCACCCCCCTGCCCGACAGCAGCAGGCGGGAATCGTCCACGGCCGCAAGATGCCGCCGCTGGGGACAGCCGAAGCTCCAGATGCGCTGGCCGGAGTCCACTTGCAGCGCCAGAACTTCGCCGCTGTCGGCGGGCAGGCAAATCGCCCTGCCCTTGGTCACGATGATGGGGTTGGGAGGATGCTCGGTTCTGATCTGTCCGGCGATGAAGTTCTGGGGGCGCCTGTACCGGGTCGCGGACAGGACGTTGCCGTACTGGTATGCCCACAGCGCCCTGCCGGCTTCGGCCTCGAAGGCGGCTACGACGCCGTCGTTGGTGGTGGCGAAGACGCGGCCGTCGGCCACCGCCGGCGGGCTGCCCCGGCTGTGGGAAAGGTATCGATTGTAGGGAAAGCCGGCTGAAGGAACCGGTTTCTGCCCCACCATCGCGTGCCAGAGAAGCCGCCCGCTCTCGGCGTCCAGGCAGAGCAGGTGATAGGCCTGGAGGTACTCGCCGACGACGTACAGGCGGCCGGCGTGGCAGGTCGGGGCGGTGAGGAACTTGATGGTTCGCAGGATCTCGGCACTGCCCTCGCCGTTGCCGATCATCCACAGCAGCCGGCCCTCGCCGGTCACCGAGAACGCCGCCAGCACGGAGCTGTCCGATGGCTGGGCGGCGCGGTTGCGCATCGGTGAATACGCAGCCCACACCGGCGGCGGAAACTCGCCCACGGCGAAGACTTTCCCGTCTGCCGCCGTCAGCGTCCACATGCCGGTGTCCGCCAGCATCGCGCCGTAGCCATAGTACATCACTCGCCTCGACGGGTCCTGCCGGGTCGAGCGGTACAAGGGGAAATCGATGCTGGCCCACAGCTTCTCGCCCGTGAACAGGTCGTAGGCGACGACCCCCTCGGCCAGGCGGCACAGAACGGTCGAGCCGGTCACCACCGGGTGGATCATGGCCGGGGCCGGCGCTCGCTGCTGGCCCCTGCCCGTTCGAGTTGTTATGTAAACGTGCCCCTCGCGCAGGGCCGGGCTGTGAGTCGTCCTGCTGCCGCTGGAAGCGTAAGGTGGGCCCGTGGGAATGCCTCCCAACACGGCCTGAACGTTGGGGTTGTCCCGGAGCCTCCCGCCCGGGCGCGTCCATCGGGGGCTCAGCGTCGGCCGGCAGGGGCTCATCAGCGCCACCGAGTCCGGAGAGCCGGCCAGAGACGGCCAGCCCTCCACTTGGGCCGTGTCGGCAACGTATTTCGGCGGCGGTGAGGACAGCAGCTTCTCCGCAAACGCGACGACGTTCTGCTTCTTGCCCGCCAGCAGCGCCTCCGCCTGGGCGTGGCGGGCCATCAGCAGCTTCATGGCCTCGGCCGCCCGGCGGCTCTCGCCGGCGAAGTGATGGGCCACGGCCACCTTGGCCAGCACCACCGCCGGGTCCAGGCCGCTGGGGCTTTCGGCGGCGAGTATGTCCTGCCAGCAGCGCGCCGCCTGGGAGAACTGCCCCCGGTCAAAGTGCATCGCCCCCAACAGATTCAGCGCGTCGTCGCCCCAACTGGTGTGCAGGAACCTGCGCACCAGGTCTCCCAGGGCGGCCTGGTCGCCGTCGTCGGCGCCCCTGCGGAAGAGCCGCTCGGCCTGGCCGTCGTACAGGCTGCGATATAGCTGCGAGGCCTCCTTGGGCAGCCTGCCGATCACCCGGTTGGTCTGCACCGCCAGCGAAACGTACCGCCGCGGGTCCGAAGTGGGCACAAAGCACTGCTCGGTGCGGTTGAGCAGGGCCTGAAGAATCTCGATCGCCCGGGCATACTCCTTCTTGGCGATCATCTCCTCGGCGTCTTTGAGGTACCCGCCCATTTCCTCGTCGATGCTGACCAGGGGAATGGGCTTGGGCGAGTTGTTCCCGGGACCGGCAGGCCCCGGCGTGGTGAGTACCTGCGCCGACGTGATCAGCGCCACGCTGAGCGCCGCGACCAAGGCGATCAAGACCGCCAAGGCAAGAGGATTCTTGTGCTGCTCGCTCACCGGTAAGCCCTCGAGACCAACGCGGCATGCCACTTCGGGCACCTTCACTCGTTCCCCGCCGCCGCTCAGGCCCGCTCCTTACTTTATCACACGTCCGGGCGCACACGAACACCTTTCCGCCTGCAATCTTTGTCGCCGCGGGCGGCGGCGAGTTCCCCGGCTTTTGACAAAATCTCGCCCGGCGGCGGCCGGTGCCGGGCGCTCTAGCACCTGCGCCGCCGGGGGTTGCGCCCGCCGCGGCCTCACCTCCCGTCTGAAAAAACCACCACAATCCTTGGGACAATTACGCGGGGGGATCATCTTGACACAAACGCTATATTGGGGTAAAATTGCGCTTAGCTTTCGTCAGCAAGGTGCCAGTCACCTTTGGCCTCGTCCCCGGGCGGCAGGCCGGCGGATGTCCAAGTCAAGTGCCTCGGCCTGTCCCGGCAGCTTCGCGCTTGGAGTGCGTTGCGACGTGGTTCCTTCTCTTATTGCGGGCTGGCTCACGGATAGGAGGTAGAAGAGTGAAAAGCACGATCATGGCAGTGTTGTTCCTTGTTGCCGCATCGGCATACGGTGCCCTGGGAGATTATGACACCTTCATCTCCAGCAGGGACTGGTCCAATAAGAACGGCGACGGGCCTCTCGTTAACGCCGGGCAGTCGCCGTGTTCCCGCGCCTACAAGACGGGGTGGTCGGAAGGCTTTTTGGCGGACTGGGATGAGTCCGTCGGCGAGAACGGCGGGCAGAGCATGCTGGATTGGATGACCGCCAACCCGCCGGCCGCCGGCGAGAGGTACAAGTTCACCCTGGACCTGTGTACGGTCATGTACGATGGCTGGATGATCGCCAACCCGCACCTCGCCGGGGATCCGGTCCGCGTGGAGATCCGCGCGCTGAACCTGGGCAACGGCACCGACTGGGCCGAGGGCGACGGGGCGTTCGACGGCTGCGGCGGCCAGAATAACCCGCTCAACTGGTCTCCGGCCACCATGGCCGCGTGCAACTCCTACGCCCAGGCGAGTTGGGTGTTCGTGGGCTATTTTCCGGTGCTGGACGTGGACAACGCCGTCCCCTGGACCGCCTACGACGGAACGGAGTTCACCGGCTTTGAGAATTCCACAGCCCTGTTTGACCGGAACATCAATGGCGTCTACGACAAGAACCAGAACGGCTCCATCGACCCGGATGAGCAGGCCGCCCAGGAAGACTTCTACATGGTCATCCCCACCGACGACCCGCTCTTCGCCGAGGGGTATTTCGTGCAGGCGGAACTCCAGTACGATCCGGACCACCCCAACGACGTGTACCCCGTGCCGGTCGTCAACGACCTGCTGTACAACGAGGACAACCGCGGGCTGATTCTTGGCAGGACCCAGTACTGGAACCGCGACACGAGCCAGTGGGAAGGCCCCGGAACAGGGGTCGGCGCGGACTTCGATAACAACGGCTCCGTGGTCTCGAGGGACAAGGACAACGAAGGTCAGAAGCCGCGGATCCGCATCGAGATCGCCGAGGCG
>CAYNYF010000124.1:0-7371 GCA_964401385.1 uncultured Planctomycetaceae bacterium
CGCCTAGGGTGCGTGCTCGCCCGCACGCGAATTGCTTTCTTCCCGGCGCCGCCTGGGCCATGTCTGATTCCATGACAGGTGGCTGCAAGCAGCCACCCTACCGAGCGCCCGGGGCCGGCACGGAGTGCGTAGGGTGCGTGCTTGCACGCACCTGCTTCCTCCGTTTCAGCGCGTAGGGTGCGTGCTCGCACGCACGCGAATTGCTTTCTTCCCGGCGCCGCCTGCGCGATATGTCATTCGGTGACAGGTGGCTGCAAGCAGCCACCCTACCGCCTGGGCGATATGTCATTCCATGCCTCCCGGCCAAGCGCGGGCGAGGTAATCGAGGCGGATCGAGAGAATATCGGACTTCTGAAAGAGACGTTCACATGTCGCGCTGCTACACGATCTATACGCCGGGCATGATACGGGTATGCGACATGGTTATGGATTCCCGGGCCAGGCCGTCATGCGTTTGCAGATCTTTCCTGCATCCACACCGACAGTTCCTCCCTCTGGTCCGGGTTGACCTGTGCGATGGCTTTGACGATCCCAACGAAGTCGTCCGTCGTGAGTGGGAACATGCGACCGGTGGTGCCCGGGCCAAAGCACTTGGGATCGCAACCTGTGGCTCCAAGCTCGGCCAGAGTCAGCGGATGTTGCAGCCGGAATGCCGTAACTGCCGGCTTCAAATAGAATAAGTTGTACTGTCTGGAACCCTTGTCGGCCTCCATGCCGCAGGAATCGGCTTGGCTTATGGCATGGATGGATTTGTCATCAACCTGATACAACACCACCAAATCGCCAGTTTGAATCTGCCGGATATACGCCATGCTCTGGGGGCTTTTTGTGGAATTGCGGCCCCCCGAAGGGAACCGTTCACTGGAATCATTGTTGACTCCGTCGAGGTAAGTGTTGCAGTGCCACCCACGACGGCCGCCCTTGAGCATTAACCGGCTCTTCTGAATCCAAATATTCACAGAATTCCTCATGATGGTTGCCAAAACAATGGTTTATCGCGAATTGGACTTTTGTCCTCTTCCGTCAAGCAACTGATCCACCCGACCATCGGGCGGCTTTCGTAGCCCCAGGTCCCGGCCGGCTATCCCCGGCAGGTTGCGTCCCCGCAGAGCCTGCTTTTGTTTCACCGGCTGGTCGTATTGTCCTGCTGCTATCGCCCATCGTCAATCGGATTGCGCCTGCCTTCTCAGGCGGGGATCTTCTCTGGCCGCTGTTACCGTTTGGCCTTGCGGGCCTCTCGCGCGGCTGCTCGCTTAGGCTCTGGCACCGCCAAGCCGGCCGTGGCCCGCCTTGCGCCACAGTTTTTCCCCGCCCTTTACAGGGCCGCTTTTCGGGCGACGGCTATGGGGATTCGGAGGCATCCTGCGGCTCGGCCGCGGGGGAGTCCGTGGAGTTGGTGTTCTTGCGGGCCTCTTTGGCCAAGCGCTTCTGCTGCTGCTTCTTTTTCCTGGCCAGTTCTTTCCGTCGCTTTTCGAAGTTGAACTTTGGTCTCGCCAAGTTCACCGCCTTTCGCCGTCGCCCGGCATTCCTGTCGGCGCGCCCTGCTTACGCTTGATATGGCTCGCGAATGTTAGTACCGACCACCACGGCCGCCGCCGCCGCTGCGGCCGCCGCGCCCGCCACCACCGTAGCCGCCTCGGCGACCGCCGCCCGGCCGCTCCTCGCGAGGCTTGGCTTCGTTGACGGTCAGCGCGCGACCGGAGTAATCCTTGCCGTTCAGTGCGGCGATGGCCGCCTGGGCTTCCTCCTCGCTGGACATTTCGACAAAGCCGAAGCCTTTGCTGCGGCCGCTCATCCTGTCCATAATGACGTTAGCACTTCCGACTTCGCCGTACTGTGAGAACAATTGCGAGAGGTCCGCATCGTTCACATCGTACCCAAGGTTTCCGACGTACAACTTTTTGCCCATGAGAGTCTCCTATCGTAAGGCCGTGTGGATCCTTCGTTTGGGCTTTCCCGGATCCATCTCAAAGGGGCTGCGGTTCCGGCCCAGGCACTCCGGAGCGGCAACCGCCGACCCCAACCACGGCAATTATCGTTCGCGGCGCATTGAAAGTCAAAGCAGTAGTACGATTGTAACTGCCCCAAGGATTGTGGTGGTTTCTTTAGACGGCAGGCGGGCAAACATTCCTGTGACCAGCTTAGAATCATGCAAAAAGCTGAGAGCTGTGAAAGCGCCTCAGAATTGTTTCCGGTGGAGCAAAGACCAACCATCACTTTCCGCCCCGCCCGAGCGGAGCCAACCTCCGCGACCTCCGGGTTATGAGACCGCCGGACAGTGGAACCGAGGGGCAGCCGAAGACTGGGTTGGGCGGCAACCCACCTTTTCAGGGGCGACGTTTGAGCAGGGCCATTTCGCTGAAGGAGTAATCGGCCAGCGTGGGGTCTGCGATTCGTGCCGCCTCGACGTAGTTCTCCCGCACCCAGGCGTGCAGCCTGACGCCGAAGTCCCGGCCGAAGCCCTTCACGTCGTACTCGTCGGTGGTGCGGTTGACCAGGACGATGAAGTCGGGCGGACTGGCCCGGAAGGCCTCCAGCATCGCCGTCTCGCCGAAGAGGGCGAACTCCGGCGGCATGAAGTTGACGTACGGCGTGGGGTTGCGCCGGCCGGACAGGACGTTCAGCATCACCCCCTCCGGCAGGACGGCCAGCGTCTGGTCGTCGCCGGCCTCCTCCTCGATGGCGGCGAGCATGCCCTTGATGACGTTGCCGCGGGCGTCCGTGCGGAACGCCGCCGTGGCCGTGCGAATGGTGACGTTCTTGACGCCGTACCAGTGGTCGGCGGCCCACAGGTGCAGCCCGACGTACACCGTCAGCACGGCCAGGGCGATCAGCCGGAGGTTCCACCCCGCCCGCCGGCGGCGCTGGAGGGCGGCCGGGAGCCAGTCGACCAGGACCGCCGCCGCCACCACCGCCCCCGGCATCGCCAGGGCGAAGCCGTAGTGCGCCGGCATCACCCGCAGCAGGATCTTCGGCAGCAGCAGCAGGGAGAAGCCGACCAGCGTGAGCCGAAGAAGCGTCCGCGCGCGGACCTCGTCCGGGCCGCGGCGCTGCCGCCACAGCATCCAGCCCGCGGCGACGAGCATGCCGGCGAGCACGGCCGGCAGCGGGCGGAGCAGGCGCCCGGCGATCCGCCCCAGCCATTCGGACGAGAAGTACCCCGCGATCAGCACCGCCACCGCCGCCAGCGCGCCGATCGTAAGCCCGCGCCGGTCGCCGCGGCGGAAGGCGAGCGCCACCCCGACGGCGGGGACGACCACGGCCGCCCACTGCCCTAATTGCTTCAGCAGTATGCCCAGGTTCCGGGCCGGCTGGTCGGTGCCCATGGTCCACCGGTAGAAGTACATTCCGCGGATGTGCGGGTTCAGCGCCCCGGGCCAGCTTCCCAGCGTCCCTGCCAGGGCCTGACCGGCCGGCATCCGCGCCGAAAGCAGCAGGAACGCGCACACCGGCGGCAGCACCAGCCCGCCGAGAAAGGCCGCCAGCGCCGCGGCCGTCGTCCGCCATGGCGGGCGCTGAAGCCACAGCGTCGCCGCCATGCCCGCCAGCAGCGCTCCGCCGGCCGCCAGGAAGATCTCCGCCTTGGTCAGGAACACCAGCCCCAGGGCCAGTCCCGCCCCCGCGGCCGCGGTCCACCGCCGGCGGTGCTGAAACCGGGACAGGCACACCAGCCCGGTTAGCGAAAGCAGCATGCCGTGGGTCATCTCGTGCGAGTAGGGCGTGACGAAGTTGGCGTTGCCGAACAGACCGTACTGGCAGAAGGCGAACGTCCCCAGAAAAAGCAGGCAGCCGGCCGTCGCCCCCCAGCGCCCCCCGGCCGAAAGCAGCAGCCGGTACAGCAGCACGGTGATGCCCGCCAGCACGCACAGGTTGGCCACCACCAGGGTGCGCATGTGCAGGCCCAGCACGCCGAACCACAGCGCGTTGACGTGCGGCGAGAGCGGGCCGTTGAAGTAGGCCAGGTCGGTGTACAGCGTTTGTCCCTGGGTGATCTGCCAGGGGATGTACAGCTCCCGGCCGAAATCGACCATGGCGTCGGCCCACGCCCCCCAGGTCCACCAGGCCAGCACGACCCCGACCAGGAAGATCACCAGCAGTGGGAAGTACGGGTTGCGGAGGAGCGACCGTCCGCCGGCGGCAGGGGAGCCCTTGCCGACCGCCTTCCTTGGCCTGCGACGCAAGCCTTTCTTGTGTTTGCTCTTGGCCATTGGGGTGAATGCAGGCGGCCGCGGGTGCCGCCCGCGTTTCTGCTGGCGACGTCGCCGGGCCACGATAGCAGATCCGCCCGGCCTTGTCACTTACGGACGGCGGCCGCCCGGCGCGGGCACGGTCACGCGAGCCTGGCCTTGATGCCCTCAATGAACTCGCTGAGCTTTCGCAGCTCGGCGGGGTTGCCGGCCAGGTCGTCCTTCTCGCGGGCGAGCAGGCGGACCTTGCCGAGGATCTCGGCCCCGTAATGCCCCAGCCAGGCCGAGAGCATCCGCTCGTGCGTCTCGAAGCCGCTGGCGGTGGCCACGGAGACGATGGCCGCCTTCTTGCCGGCGAAGGGCCTCACCTCGTGGGCGTACAGCCCGTGCGAGCGGTCGATGAAGTCCTTCAGCGCCCCCGGCGGGCCCAGCCAGTAGACCGGGGCGGCGAGGATCAGGACGTCGGCCGACTGCCATTCGGCCAGGACGGCCTCGAAGTCGTCGTCCTGAATCGCGCACCGCATGATCTCCATGCACCGGCGGCATCCCAGGCAGTGCTTGATGTGGTAATCGTGGACGCGCAGGAACTTCGTCTGGCCTAGCCCGGCGAGCATCTCCAGGGCGCGCTTCCCAGCCGTGTCGGTGTTGCCCCCGCGCCGCGGGCTGCCGGATATGGCGAGTATTTTCATTTCACGTCCCTCTTTCCGCGGTAGGGCCGCAGTATAGCCGTGGAAGCTGGCCGTGACACCCGGCGGCGAGCGGGCAGTCCAGGCGACTGGCGGCGGGGGAGTCCACGAATTACACGAATTAACACGAATTACACAAATTAGAGAACGTTTGAAAAAGAAGAAGAATTCGTGCAATTCGGTTTCATTCGTGAAATTCGTGGTCTGATTCTCCGCTGAGCGCCTGGACGGAAACTTGGAGAGACCTGGGCCGGCGACGGCGACCGCTACTTGACGATCAACTGCTGGTCGGTCCGCATGACGGTCTGGTGTCGTGCCCAGGCGGGGTCGGTGTCGGGGAAGTCCCGGCGGTAGTGGACGCCGCGGGTCTCGGTCCTGCGGAAGGCGCACTCGATCACCAGCAGGGCGGCGGTGAGCATGTTCTGCACCTCCCAGCCGGCGGGGTCGAAGAACTCCTTGTCCATGACGTACCGTCCCCAGAAGCCGATGATCTCCTTGGTTTCGGCCAGCCGGGCGCCCGTGCGGACGATGCCGGCGTTGCGCCACATGATGGAGCGCAGGGAGTTGCGGATGTCGGTCAGGTCCAGCTCGGTGCGGTCGGAGGGCGGGTTGGCCGAGACGATGCGGCGGGCGGTGAGCTTGGCGTTTTGCTCGGCGGCGACGGCGGCCGCCCCCAGCCCGCAGGACTTGCCGAAGACCAGCGCCTCCAGCAGCGAATTGCTGGCCAGGCGGTTGGCCCCGTGCAGGCCGGTGTAGGCGGCCTCGCCGCAGGCCCACAGCCCCGGCAGCGAGGTTCGGCCCTCGGCGTCGGTCGTGACCCCGCCGACCATGTAGTGGGCGGCCGGGTGGACGGGGATCAGGTCTCTCGCCACGTCGATGTCGAAGTCGGCGCAGAGCTGGTGGATGTGCGGGAATCGCTTGCGGAAGCGGTCGGCGCCGATGCGGCGGGCGTCGAGGAACACGTGGGTGCTGTGGGTCTCGGCCATGTGGGCGACGATGGCCCGGCTGACGACGTCGCGCGGGGCCAGCTCGCCGGCCTCGTGGTAGTCGCCCAGGAACCGCCGGCCGTCGCGGTCGACCAGCAGCGCCCCCTCGCCGCGGACGGCCTCGCTGATCAGGGCGCGGCTGGAGCCGGCGACGTACAGCGTGGTGGGGTGGAACTGCATCATCTCCATGTCGGAGATTTCCGCCCCGGCGCGGAAGGCCAGCGCGGCGGCGTCGGCGGTGGCGTTGGCGGGGTTGGTGGTTTCGCGCCAGAGCATGCCCGCCCCGCCGCCGGCCAGGATGGTCTGCTTGGCGCAGATCATTTGCAGCCCGAAGCGCGGGTGAAAGGTCACCGCCCCGGTCACGGCGCCGGCGTCGGCCTGGTCGGTCAGCAGGTCCACCACGAAGCAGTTATCGAAGATCTTGACGTTCGGGTGGTCGGCGGCGCGGGCCATGAGCGTCTCGGCCAGGTACTTGCCGGTGGCGTCGCCGTGTGCGTGGACGACGCGCGCGGTCGAGTGACCGCCCTCGCGGCCGAGGGCCACCGGCGGCTGGGCCTTCGGCTCTCCGCGTTTGCCGGGCCCGTCGTCGCCGGCGCGGTCGGCCGGCAGGCCCCAGTCGATCATCTGGCGAATGGTCTCCGGGGCGGCGGCGATGACGTGGCGGATGACCTGCTCGTTGCCGATGCCGGCGGCGCAGGCGATGGTGTCGGCCACGTGGGCGGCCACCGAGTCTTCCGGATCCATCACGGCGGCGATGCCGCCCTGGGCCTCGTAGGTGTTGGACTGATCTGGCGAGCCCTTGGTCAGGACGAGCACCTCGGCGCTCTCGGCCGCCGCCAGGGCCGCCCGCAGCCCGCCGGCCCCGGCCCCGATGACGAGCACGTCGGTGAAGATGTGCCCGATCCGGCGGCTGTCGAAGCTCAGCAGGTAGCGTCGCTGGAGAAAGGGCGTATCCATTTCGGCGTCACTATAGGCCCGAAGCGGACAAATGCAACAAATGGTTGCATCGCCGCGGCCGGCAAAGCATTGTATGTAATTCGTACTCGGAATCTGTCGAAGGAGTTCTCGAATGCCTGCGAAAGTATCGTTTGCCTCCGCCCGGCCGAAGGAGATGCGGGCCGAGGCCACGCTGCCGATGCTGCTGGACAGGATGTTAGGCGGCTGGGCCTTCAAGAAGCGATTCAAGGGCAAGCGCGTGGCCATCAAGATGCACCTGGGCGGCAGGGTGGGCTACACCACCATTCACCCGCTGCTGGTGGCGCGCGTGGTGCGGGCGGTCAAGGACGCCGGCGGGGAGCCGTTCGTCACCGACTCGCCCGGGGCGGTGCGCAACGCCCACGAGCGCGGGTACACGGCCGAGGTGCTGGGGGCGCCGCTGCTGCCGGTGGCGGGGGTCGCCGACAAGTTCGCCTACCCGCGGAAAGTGGGCTACCGCACGCTGAAGGAGGTCCACCTGGCCGGCAACATCGTCGACGCCGACGCCATGATCGTGCTCAGCCACGGCAAGGGCCA
>CAYNYF010000125.1:0-6947 GCA_964401385.1 uncultured Planctomycetaceae bacterium
AAAGGTGCGTCGCCGCGGCGACGCACCCTACGAGTGTTTCCTTGAGCGTGCGGGGAGTCGATCGTGCCGGGGCGAAAGGCGAGTAGGGCGGGGCTACTGCCCCGCGGAAGCTTTCTCGAAGGCTTGGCTCGCGGGGCGGCGGGGCCGTAGCCCCGCCCTACATTCGGGTTGTGGTTCGCGTCGTTCGCGGCTGGATGGTTCATTTGGCGGGGCGGTAGCCCCGCCCTACATTTCGGTTGTTGTTCGCGTTGTTCGCGGCTCAACAGAAAAGGGCGGGTTGTTGGGCGACCCGGCCGGGCGCTAGGCGTGGGCGCGTTCGGCGCAAAAAAAATGCCCCGGGGCCCGTTAGGGCCGGGGCAATGCGACACCCTCCCTCCACGGCGCCAAGCGCCAGGGGTGTAATCTATTAGCGCGTCCTTCCACATGCAGTCTACGATACGTTCGGCGCGCTCCGGCCGGGGCGGAGAAGAAATGCCCTCCTCGCCCGGCCGCGCCCGCCCGTCGGCGCCGGCGCAAAGGCCGATGCGGCGCGCCTGGTAGAGGTGAATTTGCTTGAAGCCCGCCCGGCCCGGCCGATACAGTGGCCGGGGCCAGTTGGAATTACCTTGTGAACATGCGAATCGCAGTACCCATCAAACAGGTTCCCGAGACCGGCGCCGTCAAGATGGACGAGGCGACCGGCACGATGATTCGCGAGGGTGTCGAGGCGATCGTTAACCCCTTGGACCTGTATGGGTTGGAGCTGGCGATCCGGCTGCGCGAGGCGGGGGGGGCCGACGACGTGGTCGCCATCTCCATGGGCCCGCCCATGGCCGAGCGGGCCATTCGCGAGGCGGTCGCCATGGGCTGCGACCGGGGGGTGCTGATCTCCGACAGGGCCTTCGCCGGCTCGGACACCTGGGCGACCTCCTACGTGCTGGCGGCGGCCATCCGCAAGCTGGGCGGCTTCGAGCTGGTCATCTGCGGGGAGCGGGCCACCGACGGCGACACCGGCCAAGTCGGCCCGGGGATCGCGTCCTTCCTGGATCTGCCCGTGGTCACCTACGTTTCCAAGGTCCGCGGGCTGGAGGCCGGGCGGATCATCGTGGAGCGGCTGGTCGAGGACGGCCAGGAGGTGCTGGAGGCGGAGCTGCCGGCCGTGCTGACCGTGGTCAAGGCGATCGGCGACCCGCGGCTGCCGACGCTCCGCGGCAAGCAGAAGGCCAGGAAGGTCGAGGTGCCGCGCTGGACGCCGGCCGACCTGGACGTCGAGGCCGAGAACCTGGGCCTGTCCGGCTCGCCCACGCGCGTGGTGAAGATCTTCCGCCCGACGGTCGCCCGCGAGTGCGAAAAGCTCCAGGTGAGCGACGAGGCGTCCGCCCAAGGCGCCGCTGATCGCGTGGTGGCGTTCCTGCGAGAGAAGAACCTGCTTTGACGGATACGGACGAATATCGCGGCGTCTGGACCATCGCCGAGACGGCCGGCGGGCGGGTGGCGCGCGTCGGCTTTGAGCTGCTGGCCCGCGGGCGGCTGCTGGCCGAGAAGCGCGGCACGGAGCTGACGGCCGTGGTAATGGGCAGCGGCGTGGGCGAGGAGGACCTGGCAGAACTCATCCAGCGCGGGGCCGACGTGGTGCTGCTGGTGGAGGCGGCCGAGCTGGAGCACTTCCTGGTCGAGCCGTTCGCGGCGTGCCTGGCGGGGCTGATCCGGAGGCACAAGCCGGAGATCGTCATCGCCGGGGCGACCACGAGCGGGCGGACGCTGATGCCGTACGTGGCGGTCAAGGTCCGCGCCGGCCTGACGGCCGACTGCACCGGGCTGGACATCGACGCCGAGACGGGCGGGCTGCTCCAGACTCGGCCCGCCATCGGCGGCAACATCATGGCGACGATCAAGACGCCGACCGCCCGGCCGCAGATGGCCACCGTCCGTCCGCGGTCGACGCGCCCGCCGGAGCGCGACGCCGGCCGCAAAGGCAAGATCGTCCGCGAAGAACCACCGGCGAAGTTGACCAGTCGCGTGCGGCGGGTGGAGTTCATTCCGGCCGCCGACGTGCACACGCTGGGCGAGGCCGACATCGTCGTCTCCGCCGGCCGCGGCATCAAGAAGAGTGACAACCTGCCGCTGGTGTACAAGCTGGCCGAGGCCCTGGACGCGGCCGTGGGGGCCTCGCGCGACGTCGTCGACCGCGGCTGGCTGAGCTACCCCCACCAGGTGGGGCTTTCCGGAAAGACCGTCAGCCCGCGGCTGTACGTCGCCTGCGGCATCAGCGGGGCGATCCAGCACCTGGCGGGGATGCAGACGGCCGAGGCGATCGTCGCGATCAATAGCGACCCGGACGCGCAGATCTTCCGGGTCGCCGACATCGGAATCGTCGGCGATCTGTTTGAGGTGCTGCCCGTGCTGACGGAGAAGATCCGACAGAGAAAGATCGACAAGGGGTAGAGAACGTATGCGACACAGAGGCGCAGAGGAACAGAGGATTTGCAGAAGCCTTCTCTGCACCTCTGCGTCTCTGTGTCGAATTGACCTGGACACATGATTTCCGCGGCGCGATACGAGTCAGTCACTGAGAAAACCGTTGCCGACCTTCGCGGCATCGTCGGCGCCAAGTACGTGATCTTCGGCGACTCCGAGAAGCTTTCGGCCTACAGTCACGACGAGGTGGCCGAGGAGCAGTACGCCCACATGCCGGAAGTGGTGGTCCGCCCGCGCACGGCCGGGGAGATCGCCGAGATCATGAAGCTGGCCAACCGCGAGCGGATTCCGGTGACGCCGCGCGGGGCCGGCAGCGGGCTTTCCGGCGGGGCGGTGCCGGTTGCCGGCGGCATCGTGCTGCTGTGCGACCGCATGAACGACGTGGTCGAGATCGACCGCGAAAACATGATGGTGGTGGTCGAGCCGGGCGTCGTCACCAACGACATCAACGATGCTATCCGCGCCGAGGGGCTCTTCTACGCCGGCTATCCCATGTCCCTGGAGACCTGCTACATCGGCGGCAACGTGGCCGAGAACGCGGGCGGGGGAAAGGCCGTAAAGTACGGCGTGACAGGGCGATACGTCACCGGCCTGGAGCTGGTCACACCCACCGGCGAAATCGTCCGCCTCGGCGGAAAGCGGATCAAGGACGTCACCGGCTACGATCTGATCCGGCTGCTGATCGGCTCGGAGGGCACGCTGGGCATCTTCACCAAAATCACGCTGAGGCTGGCTCCCCTGCCGAAGGCGACGGTGGACCTGCTGTGCCTGTTCACCACGGCCGAGGCGGCCATCGCGGCCGTGCCGAAGATCATGACCGCCGGAGGCATCATCCCCACGGCCATCGAGTTCATGGACCGCACCTCCGTCCAGGCGTCCTGCGACTACCTCAACGAGACCATTCCCTACCGGGACGCCGGGGCGATGCTGCTGATCACGGTCGACGGTCCCGAGCGGGCGCAGGTCGAGCGCGAGTACGAGACCATCGGCGAGATGTGCCTCTCGGCCGGGGCGATCGAGGTGTACGTGGCCGACAACTACACCACCTCCGAGCGGATCTGGCGGGTGCGGCGGAACATCGCCGAGGCCTTCAAGGTGATCAGCCCGCACCAGAGCCTGGAGGACATCGTGGTTCCGATCGCGGCCATCCCGAAGGTGGTGGCCGCACTGGGCGAGCTTTCGGCGCGGTACGGCGTTCAGATTCCCTGCTACGGGCACGCCGGCGACGGCAACCTGCACGCCACGCCGGTGATGAACCCGGACTGGACGCTGGAGCAGTGGCATAAGACGCTGCCGGCGCTGCTGACGGACCTGTACAAGCTGACGGGGGCCCTGGGCGGGACGATCAGCGGCGAGCACGGCATCGGGCACAAGCGGAAGGCGTATCTCCCGCTGGTGATGGACGAGGTGGTGGTGGGGCTGATGCGGGCGATCAAGCGCGCCTGGGATCCCAACAACGTCCTCAACCCGGGCAAGATTTTCGACGTCTGATCGCGCGGGCGGCGCAGGTCAGCCGCCGGAGAAAATCGGGCACGCGGCGCCGGCCGCGGCGCCCGCAGAATGCAGGGCAGGTGGATGCAGTCCGGTCAACGTCACAATCCGGTGACGCCGGCGATCGCGGCCGAGCTGGGCCGAATCGTGGGCGAGAGGTTTCTCGTCTACGGCGACGCCGACAGGCTCCAGCCGTACTCCCACGACGAGGTCACCGACCCGCGCTACGCCCACATGCCCGAGGCGCTCATCCGCCCGCGCTCGGCCGGGGAGATCGCCCAGATCATGAAGCTGGCGAATCGCGAGCGGATTCCGGTGACGCCGCGCGGGGCCGGCAGCGGGCTGACCGGCGGAGCCGTGCCGGTGGCCGGCGGCATCGTGCTGCTGTGCGACCGCATGAACGAAATTCTCGAGATCGACCGCGAGAACATGATGGCGGTGGTCGAGCCGGGCGTCGTCACCAACGACATCAACGACGCCGTCCGCGCCCACGGCCTCTTCTACGCGGGCTATCCCATGTCGGTGGAGACCTGCTACATCGGCGGCAACGTGGCCGAGAACGCGGGCGGGGGCAAGGCCGTAAAGTACGGCGTTACTGGGCGATACGTCACCGGGCTGGAGCTGGTCACGCCCGCCGGCGATATCGTTTCCCTCGGCGGAAAGCGGGTCAAGGACGTCACCGGCTACGACCTCATCGGCCTGCTGGTCGGCTCGGAGGGCACGCTGGGCATCTTCACCAGGATCACGCTGAGGCTCACTCCGCTGCCGAAGGCGACGGTGGATCTGCTGTGCCTGTTCGCCACCACCGAGGAGGCCATCGCGGCCGTGCCCAGGATCATGACCGCCGGCGGTGTCGTGCCCACGTCGATTGAGTTCATGGACCAGCGCTCGGTGCGGACGGCGTGCGAGTATCTGCACGAGACGCTGCCCTACGCCGAGGCCGGGGCGATGCTGCTGGTCACCGTCGACGGGCCCGACGAAGCCCAAGTCCGGAGCGAATACGAGACCATCGGCGAGATGTGCATCTCGGCCGGGGCCATCGAGGTGTACGTGGCCGACAGCCACACCACCTCCGAGCGCGTCTGGCGGGTGCGGCGAAACATCGGGGAGGCCTTCAACCTCATCACCGCCGACCAGTGCGGCGAGGACGTGGTCGTGCCCATCGCCGGCATTCCCAAGCTGGTCGCCGCCATGCGGGCCCTGGAGGTCAAGTACGGCGTGCTGATGCCGTGCTTCGGCCACGCCGGCGACGGCAACATGCACGCCCGCGTGGTCAAGGACCCCGCCTGGTCCGAGCGGCAGTGGCGGCGGATACTGCCGGCGCTGCTGAAGGAGCTGTACGAGGTGACGCGCGGCCTGGGCGGGACCATCAGCGGCGAGCACGGCATCGGCCACAAGCGAAAGCAGTACCTGCCCATGGTCGTGGACGCCGCCGCCATCGAACTGATGCGGGCCATCAAGCGGGCCTGGGACCCCAACAACGTCCTCAATCCGGGTAAAATCTTCGACGTGTGAGCCTGCCGGCGGCGATCCGTCGCGCGGGCCGGCATCCGCGCCGGGGCGGCCCCCCGGCCGAAGGAGCCCAAGCCATGACCGGCCGAACGAGCAGCGACCTGAGCACGGGGGCGATTCGGGAGCGCATCTTCGAGCACCGCACGGGCGAGGTGGCGCTGACGCTGCTGGGCCGCGGCGGCAGGCCCCTTGCCAATTCCGCCGTGACCGTCCGCCAGAAGCGGCACAAGTTCCTCTTCGGCTGCAACGCCTACATGCTCGGCCGCTGCGGCAGGCCGGAGCTGGAGCGGGCGTATCGCCGGCGCTTCTCGGCCCTGCTGAACTACGCCACGCTGCCGTTCTACTGGGGCGCGTACGAGGGCGAGCCCGGCGTGCCCGCGGCCGGGCGGCTGGGCGAGATGGCCCGCTGGTGCGCCGGAAGGGGCATCCGCGCCAAGGGCCACCCGCTGTGCTGGCACGAGGTGGTTCCGGCGTGGCTGGCGGGAAGGGCGCCGGCCGAGATCGCCGCGCTTCAATGGGACCGCATCCGCCGCGAGGTGAAGGCCTTCGCCGGCCGCATCGACACCTGGGACGTGGTCAACGAGGCCGTGGTCATGCCCTCCCCCAGGTGGAAGGGCAATCCCATCCGCAACCTCTGCCGCCGCCTCGGCCGGGTGAAGCTCATCGCCAAGACCTTCGACCTGGCCGGCAGGGCCAACCCCAAGGCGACGCTGCTGCTGAACGATTTCATGACCACGCCCGCCTACGAGAGGCTCATCGGCGACTGCCTGTCGGCCGGGGTGAAAATCGACGTCATCGGCATCCAGTCACACATGCACGTGGGCTATTGGGGGGCCGGCAAGGTGTGGGAGGTGTGCGAGCGCTTCGCCAAGTTCGGCAAGCCGCTGCACTTCACCGAGGCGACGCTGCTGTCGGGGCGGCTGAAGAGAGACGACGACTGGCACGGCCGGCATCCGGGCTGGAAGACCACGGCCGGCGGCGAGAAGCGCCAGGCCGAGCAGGTCGCCGAGTTCTGCACGGTGCTCTTCTCGCACCCGGCGGTGGAGGCCGTCACCTGGTGGGACTTTTCCGACCTCGGCGCCTGGCAGGGGGCCCCGTCCGGGCTCGTCCGCAAGGACATGTCGCCCAAGCCCGCCTACGAGGCGCTGCGGACGCTCATCAAGAGGCAGTGGTGGACCGGCGAGCTGAAGCTGACGACCGACTCGGCCGGCAGGGCCCGCTTCCGCGGCTTCCTGGGCGAGTACGTCGTTCAGGCCGGCCGGAAACAGGCCGGCTTCGCCCTCCCCCGGCCGGGAAGGGTCTCCAGGACGGTAACCTTTTAGACCGCGGGACCGGGAACGGCATAGCCGTAGGGTGCGTGCTTGCACGCACCTGCTACCTCCGTTTCAGCGCGTAGGGTGCGTGCTTGCACGCACGCGAACTGCTTTCTTCCCGGCGCCGCCTGGGCGATGTCTCATTGCATGACAGGTGGCTGCAAGCAGCCACCC
>CAYNYF010000126.1:0-6940 GCA_964401385.1 uncultured Planctomycetaceae bacterium
TCCAGCGCTTCCGAGCGGCTGAAGTTGGTGATGGAGAAGTCGCCGAGCGGCCCCTGCGCGCCGGTGATCGTCCGCTTCTGGTCCAGCACGGCCAGGGCGACTGTGGCGGCGGTCAGGAAGGCCGTCTTGATGGCCTCGAAGACCGCGTCGCCCGGCTTCCAGACCATCTGGAACTCGACGGTGCACTCCCGCAGCGTCGGGGCGGTGGCCCGCCAGCCGGAGTTGCCGCGGGTGGTGATGTCCGCTTCGCCCGCTTCCAGCGAGAGCGTCACGTCGCGGACGTTGTCCACCTCGGTCATCAGGCTCGGATCGGTCTCGCCGGCCGTGCCCTGGTAGAGCCCGGCATTCATCCCGAGTACATAGGTCGTAGGCATGGTCTCGCCTCCCTGCTACTTCACGCTGTCTCGCCACATGGCGGGCAGCTTGGGTTTCTCCTGCTCGAAGGCCGGGCCCATGTACGGCCGGGCCGCTATCCGAATCCGCCGCTTCCGCCGTTGGCGCCGCAGGCCCTCGACGACCGTGGATGTCCCGCCGTACTCCAGCGCGGCCGGCGCGTCGCCGACCTTCTGATTCAGCCGCATCGGGCCGATGACCACGCTGCGGCGGCCGCGGTCGTAGCCGAAGAAGATGAACCGCTTCAGCAGGCCCGTGTGCGAACTCGGCGGCTCGCCCGGCGCGCTGGTCCGCTTCCGCGTGCGGATGCTGTGCCTGGCGGCCGTGCGGACGAACGCGCCGAACTTACTGAGCACGCGCCGGGTCCCGGCGTCGGTCTTTCTCCGGACCTTGTCGCGGTCGAAGAACATCTGCTTGGTCACCATGCCGATCACGGCAGTGTCATCTCCTGGGCGACGGCGAGAAGCTGCTTCGCCCGGTCCACCACCTGCTGCTTGCTCAGGCCGGCCAGTTCCGCCGCGGCCAGCAGCAGCGTTCCGATCGGGAGCCGGTCGAAGTCCTCCAAGGCGGGAGGCTTCGGCTCTATCGGCGGCGTGACCGGCGCCAGGGCCAGCGGCTCGTCGGTCTCTATCCGGGCCGGGCCGCGGACGATCCCGCGCAGGCGGCCCGTGGCCGTCCGCACGGCCACGGCACCCGTTCCCGCCAACATCTCCGCGGTGATCTTGTAGACGGCCATCAGAGGACCTCCCTGACCACGAGGATGCCGTCAGAGCCCGCGCCGCCGTTGCCGCCGGTACCGTTGCCGGCCCCGCCCATGCCGCCGGCCTTCAGGACGGTGACGCCCTCGTCCTCGAAGCGGTGGCACAGGATCGTCAGGCAGCCCCCGCCGGCTCCGCCTCCACCCCCGCCGCCGCTCTGACTGGCAGCCGTACCGTCATCGCCACGAACGTCGATAGCCGCCGTCGCCCGGAGGACCACGCGCGGGGCAATCAGGATGACCAGCCCCCCGGCGTTGCCGCCCGCGGCCGCGGTGTAGACCTGATCGTCCCGCCCGCCGGCGCCGCCTCCGCAGCCGACGGCAAAGAGGCCGAGCTCTGGCACGATGCAGTCGGCCAGGTCCACGCCGCCGACGATCACCGTGTCGCCGTCCTTGCCGTTCTTGCTGGCGTCGGTCCCGCCGGCCACGTACGAGCTGGTGAAGACGCCGCCGTAGACCAGCGCGCCGCTGCTCTTGGCCGCGTAGAGGTGGCAGGAGTAGCCGTTCGCGGCGGTGCCGTCGCCGCCACCGCCGCCGGGGATCGGCACGGCGTGAATCCAGCTCTCGTAGACGGTGTCCGCGCCGCCGTTCAAGTCAACGGGGCCGAAAGAGGCCCGGGTGCCGTACTCCCAACTGCCCGTACCCCCGGAGTAGTAGCTGCCCGTCCGGCCCACGCCCTTGGCGTTGATCTGCCCGGCGATCTCCAGCACGCTCCGGGCCCGGACGATCAGCGGGCCCTTGTCGGTGGTGGGGGCGTTGACCGTAGCGCCGGCGGCGATGGTCAGCCGGTCGTAGTCGTTGAACGGGCCCCAGTCGTGCGGCCCGCCCTCGATGGTCGCGTTGGGTCCGCCCACGCCAAAGAGGAAGTCGGCCTGTGGCGCTCGGTACGGCACTACCAGGTACCTCCCACGATGGTGACGGTGTCTCCCACAGTGCCCTTGACCTCGATCTCGGCCAGGTTGACGCTGCGGAACTCGTGCCACTCACCCGGCTTCCACGGCACGTCCGAGCCGTCGTCGCCCTTGAACAGCACGTCGGCGGCGTTGCCCGGCGGGCAGGAGACGGTCACCGAACCCACCAGGCCGGTGCTCACCAGCGGCTGGTAGCTCGCCGTAACCTCGACCTTTCGCATGATGACGTTGTTCATGGCTATCCCACCTGCCGGAAGGTCAGCGTGACCACGCCGGTGAACTGCCGGAGCTGCTCCAGGTGCTCGGTGGAGTAGACCGGGGCGTGCTCCGTGCGGACCCACAGGGCGTTGCCGACCTGGCGCTTGGCGCGGAAGTGCTCGGCGATCTCCTCGGCCAGGTCCATCAGCGCGTCGATCTCGGCGTTCTCGGCCGTCTGGAGCTTCTTCTGCACGCCCACGTCGATCTGCACTTCCTGACGGGCACGGCTGCGGTCCTGTACCTCGACGGCCACGCCCTTTGGCACGACCGTCACGTGCAGCTCGGCCATCTCCGGCAGCTCGAACCGAGGCATGTACGCCCGCTCAGCCGTGAACTCCTGGCTGAACGTGGCGGCGTTCAGCTCGGCGACCACGGCCTCTGCGATGTCGATCAGAACGGACACGTCAGCCTCCGAAGATTCGCTGCCAGACAGCCGAGCCGGCGAGCGTCACCGCCGAGCCGACGATGATCCAGATCAGCTTCGTCCGGGACTTCTCCGACGCCTCCAGCCGGTCGAGGCGAAGTTGCACGCCCGGCCGGCCGTTGCCTCGAATCGCCTCGTCGAGGCGGTCCAACTTGGCGTGGACAGCCGCGAACTCGCCTTTGCAGATTCGCTCGTACTGTTCGCTGCCGCACATTAGGCCTCTTCCTCGTCCACCTGCTTGGCGTGGATCCGCCACGCCTTGCCGTACGGGTCGGCCGGGCGGCAATGCCCGGCGCCACCTAGGTCCATCACCTCAAAGACCAGCACCTTCTCGCCGCTTGTCACCCGGATGCGGTCGCCCGGCTGGGGCTTCGCCACCTGCCCTCCCAGGACCAGCGCCTCGGCCGAGACGATGAAGTCCGTCGCCTTGGCCTGCACCGTCGCGCCGGCGTCGTCGGTGACCTCGTAGGTGGTGGTGCCCAGCGTGGCCAACAGCTCGACCGAGTCGGCGCCGCGGCTGTAGGTGACCAAGCGCGACATGTGCCTGACGCGCTGGTCGTCCAGCCAGGAGGCGGCCTGTTCGAGCAGGTCGGTCAAGGACTACTGCTCCAGCCGCACCCGCACGGTCGTGTCGTCGTCGCCGGCGGCCTTGACCGTCTTGCCCAGGTACTTGTTGGCGCCCGACTCGTCGTCGGTCTTGGCGACCTGGTCGGCCACGTCCCAATACACCTGCGACCCGACCGCAATGGCCTCGCTGACGCCGGCGGTCTTGGGGAGGTCGAAGACGCCCGCCACGGCCAGGGATCCCAGCGCGTTGGCCGCGATCGGGGTCCGGGCCACGCCGATCAGGTCGGCTTGGACCACGACGTCGCCGGCGGCGACCGCCGAGCCGGGGGTATAGTCGATGCTGCTTCCGTCATGCACGAAGGTTGCGGTTGCCATGTTGCTTAGCTCCTGTCGGAAAGAGGCTTACGCCTCGCCCTTGCTCTTCACGCCGCCCTTGGGATCCTGCAGATTCACGCCGAAGTCGTGGTAGCCCCGCATCTGAACCCCGAGGACGTTGAAATCCGCCTCCGCCGTCTCGATGGTCGGAGACTCCTGGCCGTTGAGGAACGCCACCTCGATCACCGGCAGGTCGGTCGGGTCGGCCAGCAGGTACCAGGCCTTCTCGCTGTTGCCGGTGTAGCTGGAGTTGGACAGATACCGGCTGACCTCGGCCCGGAACTTGCCCTGGTGGGGGTTCGCCACGGGGTACTTGGTGCTGGCCGTGGTGTCCCTGATCTCCACGCTCTTGAAGAGCTGCGTCGCCATCGCCGACAGCGCCGTCGGCACCAGCATGACCTGCGGCATGATCCCGATGGGCTTGCCGTCGGAATCTACCTGGTCCATGAAGGCCTTCTCGGCCTTGGACAGGCCGTCGATGCTCAGGACCGTGTCGGTGCCAGTCAGGTAGTTCTTGTTGCCGGACGTGAAGAACGAGCCATTGTTCAGGAAGACGGTCCAGAAGATGTCGTTGATCTTCAGACCCGACCCGCGTCCCAGCTTTCGCGGCACCGTCGTAATGGCGCCGAGGTCGTCGTTGATGATGTCCCGCCGGTCGATGGCCAGCATCAGGCCGTAAGTGTCGGCCTTGTTGGTGTAGCTTTCCTCACCCAACGTCCCGTGCTTCAGCTCCCCACCGGGCGCCACGACCTCGTACTGGTCGCGCCCGATCAGCCGGTAGGACGTCACCGTCTTGAAGTCGCTGACGTTGCGGACGGCGCAGATGTTCCGCCAGACCCGCTCGACGCTGAAGAACCCCTCCAGCAGGAACTTGTTGGCCACGTTGGAGAGGATGCCGCCGATGTCGATGGTGGACATCCCCGCCGCCTGGAGGTTCAGACCGAAGGCGAAGCGCAGGACTTCCCGGCTGTTGCGGAAGTTCCTTCCCTCGTAGCCGTTGGCCCAGGCCGCCTCCAGGAGCAGCTCCTGGAGCCCGATCCCGCCGCGGAAGCGCTTGTCGGCGGCGTCCACGGCCTGCTCGCCGTGGGTGTCGACCACGGCATCGCCCTTGACCCCGCCGGTGAGCATGCACGCGGCCTCCAGGACCGCCCCGGTCATGGTGCTATCCGGTACGTGTGCGGCCGGCGCCTTCGGCCGGTCGGCGCGGAGGACCTCCAGTTCCGTGCGGGTCACGTCCCAGCCCGTGGCGATAGCCTTGGCCGCGATGTCGGCGTGGGTGTCCCCGCAGACCTTCCGCACCGCCGCGATCCGCTCCTGCTCGGCCGCTGCCTTGGCGCGCATGTCGGCCACCGGGTCAACCGTGATGCCCGCGTCGGGCGCACTCCCGGCGGCTGCCGCGGCTTGAACGGCAGGGGCAGGGGTCCCCGGCCGCGATCCATCGCGGCTGGGGGTGCCCGCGGGGGCCTCCTTGCCCTCCGGCGCCTGCCCCTGCACCTTCGGGGCGTCCTTGCCCTTGGCCGCGGTCTTCTCGACGGTCTGTTCCTGCTTGTTCTCGGTACCTTCCATGACTTGGTTCTCCTTGCTCTGCCCCGGCGTAGCCGAAGGCGAAGCCGGGGCCGTCGCTGCCACGTTCGCGGACGTGTTCAGGTCGGCCCCCAGATCGACGAAGGAAATTTCGCCCAGTGTCGCCTTGCGGACGACGTTGACCGGGCCGTTGAACTCGCGGCCGTTCACGACGACCGCCTGCTTCTCGCGCACGAACTCGAACTGTTCCACCTGCGCCCCGATGGATGCCTGCCAGGGGAAGCCGTTGCGGGCGGAGGCAACGATCTCCTTGGCCGCGGCCGTGTCACGGGACACGACGCCCGCGGCCAGCAGCCTGCCGTCGGCCACGCGGATGCTGTCGGTGTGACCCACGCCGGCGGTCACGTCATGGCCGAAGCGGATGGGCCTGGCCTGCGAGGGGATGGCCAGCCCGGCCAGGTCCACGATGACCGGGTACCGCCATTCGCCGATCCGCATGGGCCCACCCGTGTAGGCGACCATCGTGAACCGCGGGAGCCTGGGCTTACCGTCTTCGCCACCGGCGGCGGCCTCGATGGTCAGTGCCCCCGGCTCGCTGAAGAAGTTCAGCTCGCCGCCGGCCCGGGTAGCGGCCTGGCGTTCGCAGACCGCCCGCCGTTGTTCGGCGTCGGGGTATTCCCGGACCATGACCTCGTCGCCCATGCAGCGCTGGACGAAGTCGTCACGCTTCTCGCCCTTCTTGCGTTCAGGCAGCGGCACGATCATCCTCCTCTTCGCGGTCGGTTTCGTCCTTCTCGGGCGCGACGGATGTTTGCGGCACCGCCTGCGCCGACGTGAGGCCGAGTTCCTTCATCAGGGCCACTTCCTTCGCCCGCTGGCGGAGCTCCGTTTCCCAGTCCTTGCCTTGGCGGGCGTACTCAGCCGCCAGTGTGGTGGTATTGCTGGCCAGGCGCGTGGCCTGGGCGTTGGCCTCCTTGGCGGGATCGACGTGCTCGTGCCCGTCCCAGAACCACTGGTGCGGGAACTCGCGAAGGGTCCGCACCGGCAGGGGCAACAGGTCGGTCACGAGGATCGCCTCGTCCAGCCAGGCCGAGAGGATCCGGTCTATCACGACCGCGTCGAGATGGGACTGCTCCACGCGGATGCTCTTGAAGTAGGTCTGATGGTCGAGGCGCCCCGAGGCGTAGTTGTAGCCCGAGCTGTTGCCGGCAGCGACGTTGAACGGCATGTTCAGGCAGCGGGCGATTTCCATCAGGATCGTCCGCACGAACTGATCGTGCGTAGTGGTGGGCTGCTCGGCCTTGATCTGGCCCATCTTCCAGCCGCCGGGCATGGTCAGTAGCGCCCGCTGTTCCAGCTCGATCGGCTCGAACGGCTCGGCAGAGTCGGCCTCGCCGTTGGCGGGCGAATCCGTGTAGAGAATGCCCGCGAAATCGGCGGCCGTTTCCGCGGCGGCGATCACCGCCAGCGTGTAGCGGCGAAGCTGGGCGAACAGCGGCAGCGCCGGCGTGATCTCCGGGATGCCCCGGTGCTGGCCGGGCCGATCCGAGCGGAACCAGTGGACCACCGCATCGGCGGGCACCAGGTCGTACTGCGTCTTCCAGGCAGCCAGGTCGCCGGGGTGCTGGCGCAGGATCGTGTAGGTCTGCGGGTTGCCCCAGGCGTCCAGGATGATCCCGTCGATGTCGGTGTCCGTCGGCAGCACCGACATGACCGGCGACGCCACGCGGT
>CAYNYF010000127.1:0-6631 GCA_964401385.1 uncultured Planctomycetaceae bacterium
CTGGCGCCGCTGGCGGTGGGCGCGATTCCGATCATCGCCGAGATCGACGAGACGCTCATGATCGACCCGGCCGACGTGGAGCGGAAGATCACCCGCTACACCAAGGCAATCCTGCCGGTTCACATGATCGGGCGGACGTGCGACATGTCCGCCATCATGGGCGTCGCCCGCAGGCACAAGCTCTTCGTCGTCGAGGACGCCTGCCAGGCGGTCGGCGGCTCCTATCGCGGCCGGCGGCTGTGCTCCATCGGCCACGCCGGGGCCTACAGCTTCAACTACTACAAGAACATCTCCTGCGGCGAGGGCGGGGCCGTCCTGACCAGCCGCCGGGACGTCTACGAACGCGCCCTGATCTACCACGACGGGGCGCTGACCCTCTACACCAGCGCCCAGCATCCGCGCGAAGCGCTGTTCGCCGGCACCAAGATCCGGGCCTCCGAGATCATGGGCGCGATCCTGCACGAGCAGCTCAAGCGGCTGGATCGCATTCTCGCCCGGCTCCGCGCCCGGGCCGCGGCCATGCGGGAAATCCTCGCCAAATCCGGCCGGTTCGCCCTCAGCCCCAGCAACGACCCCGCCGGCGACTGCGGCTCCAGCGTGCCATTGCTGTTCGAGACGCCCGCCGCCGCGCTGGCGTTCGTGAAGGCCCACAAGAAGCGCATCGGCATGATGCGCCCATACGACACGGGCAAGCACTGCTACTGGCGGTGGGAGGCCATCCTGAACCAGCGCGGCAGCCACCACCGACAACTCGACGCGTACAACTTCGCCCGGCGAAAGATCGTCTACAGCGAAGACATGTGCCCGCGGTCCAGGGACGTCATGGCCAGGACGATCGCCCTGGGCGTGCCGTACAAGGCCACGCTGGCCGAAGTCCGCGCCCTGGCCAGGAAGCTGGCCGGTTGATCCGCGCCGGCGGAGGGGACGGAAACGACGATGCGATTCTTCGACTGCAACTGCTGCATCGGACTGCCGGCCAACCCTCCCTCGCCGGCCGCAGGCGCATCCCCCGGCGTTTCGGCCGGCGAGCTGCTGGCGGCAATGGACCGCGCCGGCATCGACCGCGCCCTCCCCTGGCACGTCGCACAGCACGACCAGGACCCGCTCACCGGAAACGATCTGCTGGCGGAGGCCATCGCGGCGCAGGAGCGGCTGGTGGGCGTCTGGTCGCTGCTGCCGCCGCAGACGGGCGAACTCGGCGACGTCGGCGAGTGGTTCCAGCGGGCCGCCTCCGCCGGCGTCCGCGCCTGCCGCGCCTTTCCCGAGGCCAGCCGCTACCTGCTCCGCGCCGAAGTCTTCGAGGAGGTTTTCGAGGCGATGACGGCCGCACGCTGGCCGCTGCTGCTGTCGCTCGCCCGCGGCGTCACGTGGGACCAGGTCTACGACCTGCTGGGCGAGTTTCCGGAGCTGACGGTCATCCTGTGCGATCACGGCAGTTGGGGGGCGGACCGCTACTTCCGCCCGCTGCTCCAGCGCCGCCCCAACGTCTACGTCGAGATCGGCGGCTACACGCTGGACGGCGGCATCGAGGATTTCGTCGCCCGGTACGGGCCGGGCCGCATGCTGTTCGGCTCCAACTTCCCCGCCTGCTACCACGGCGGCATGATGCTGGCACTGGCTCATGCGGAAATCTCCGACGCCGACAAGCAGGCCATCGCCGCCGGCAACCTCGAGCGCCTGCTCGGCGAGGTGAAACTGTGATCAGCGAAAGCGCCTTAGCCGAAGCCTTCTGGGAAAACGGCCGCAGCGACGACTGCCCCGTGATCGACATGCACGGCCACATGGGCCCGTGGCGCGGGATTTACTTCCCGCGTGCCTCGGCCGAGGCGATGATCCATACCATGGACCAGTGCGGCGTGCGGATGCTGGTCTTCTGCCACCACGCCGCCCTCTTCTGCCCGGAGATCGGCAACGCGGCCAACGTCGAGGCGGTGCGAAAGTTCCCCGACCGCCTGCGGGCCTACCTGGCAATCAATCCACATTACCCCGACTCCGTTGCGGCCGACCTGGCCGGCTTCGACGACAACCGCGACGTGTTCGTGGGCCTGAAGATCCTGGCGTCGTACCACCAGGTTTGCTGGGACGATCCCAGGTACGAGCCGGCGTGGAAGTTCGCCGACGAGCGCGGGCTCATGGTTCTCGGACACACCTGGTCCGGCAGCCGGTACGACGGGCAGGAGATGGTCCGCAGGATGGCCGGGCGATGGCCCAACGTCCGGCTGCTGCTGGGCCACTCGCTCCACGGGGCGTGGGACGCCGCCGCCGCCATCGCCCAGGAGTTCCCCAACGTGTATCTGGAGCTGACGGCCGTGCTGGACGACCGCGGCCCGCTGGAAAAATTCGTCGCCGCCGGCCTGTCCGAGAAGCTCCTGTTCGGCACCGACCTTCCGTGGTTCGATCCGCACCACGGAATCGGCGCGGTCCTCTCGGCCGAGATCGCCGACGAAGACCGGCACAATATCCTCCACCGCAACGCCGAGCGGCTGCTGGGCGAGGCGGGGGTCGGGGTCTAGGGAAAGGAGCGACACCGCGAGATGGACGAGAAGGCCCACTTCGGTTCGCAGCGACGCGTCGAGCGGGGGAACCTCGTCATCGAGGGCATCCCCGACATTCCGGACCGGATCAGAGACCGACTGCACCCTTACCAGAACACCCGCTCGGCGTCGCTTCGGGACTGGCTGCCGGACGGCGGGGGGATCCTCATCTCCACGCGCTTCGGCCAGACCAGCCAGATTCACCTCGTGGCCACGCCCGGCGGGGCGCGGCGGCAGATCACGTTCTTCGACGAGCCCGTCGGCGGAGCCTGGACGTGCCCGGATCGCAATGTGCGGGGCTTCCTCTTTACCAGGGACGTCGGCGGATCGGAGTTTCACCAGATCTTCTGGTTCGACCTGACCACCGGCGCCTGGCGGATGCTCACCGACGGGCAATCCCTGAACGACGGCGTGCGCTGGGACAACCACGGCGGCCGCTTCGCCTACCACACCACCGTCCGCAACGGCCGCGCGTTCGATCTTCACGTCCGCGGCATCGACGGCGACCCGACCGCGGTGCTCGAGCGGGATGGCGAGTGGTGGCCGGTGGATTGGTCGCCCGACGACACGACGCTTCTCGTCGAGCGCTACGTGTCCATCAACGAGTCCTACCTCTACCTCCTGGACGTCGCGACCACGGCCCTGACGCAACTCAACCCCACCGACGAGGCGATCTCCTACGGCGCGGCCTGGTTCGCCAGGGACGGCCGAGGGATCTACTTCGCCTCCGACCAGGACAGCGAGTTCCGCCGGCTCCGATACTGTGATCTCGCGACCGGTGCCGTCCGTTCGATCACCGACCACATCCCCTGGGACGTGGAGGCCCTCGCCCTCTCGCACAACGGCAGCCACGTGGCCTTCACCGTCAATGAGGAGGGCATCAGCAGGCTGCACGTGCTGGACGCCCGCTCCGGCGAGCCGCTGGACCTGCCGGAAGCCCCCATGGGCGTGATCGCGGGGCTGAAGTTCAGCCCTGACGACGCCCAGGTGGGCATGACGATCAACGGCCCTCAGGTTGCTGGCGACGTGTACTCGCTGCACTTGTCCGACGGGAGGCTCAGCCGGTGGACCTGCAGTGAGGCCGGCGGGTTGGACACGCAGCGATTCGCCGCGCCCGAGCTGATCCACTACGAGACGTTCGACGAGGTCGAGGGTCAGCCGCGGAAGATCCCCGCCCTCTATTACCGGCCGGCCGGCAACGGCCCGTTCCCCGTCCTGATCAACATCCACGGCGGGCCCGAAAGCCAGGCCAGGCCGCGATTTTCTACCACTTTCCAGTACTACGTCGTGGAGATAGGCATCGCCCTGTTCGAGCCGAACGTGCGGGGCTCGTCCGGATACGGCAAGAGCTACCTGCTGCTGGACAACGCCCTGAAGCGGGAAGACTCGGTGAAGGACATCGGCGCCCTGCTGGACTGGATCGCGGCCCGGCCGGAACTGGACAGCGACCGCGTGGCCGTGATGGGGGGATCCTACGGCGGGTACATGGTGCTGGCCTGCATGACACACTACAACGACCGGCTCCGGGCAGGGGTGGAACTGTTCGGCATCAGCAACTTCGTGACGTTCCTGGAGAACACCCAGGCGTACCGCCGCGACCAGCGGCGGACGGAGTACGGCGACGAGCGCGAGCCGGCGATGCGCGCGTTCCTGACGCGGATCTCGCCGATGACCAACGCGGCGAAGATACAGAGGCCGTTGCTGGTGGCGCAAGGCCTGAACGACCCGCGGGCGCCCGTCACCGAGAGTGAGCAGATGGTCGAGATCATCCGCCGCAACGGAGGCACAGTCGCCTACGTCCTGGCCCGCGACGAGGGCCACGGCTTCCGCAAGAAGAGGAACCTTAATTATGTCGAGCAGGCCGCAGCGCTGTTCCTGGAGACATACCTGATGTAAGGGCAGGTGCGACCGGCCCCGGGGACGGAAGGAGTGTGTTTCGAGATGTCGGCAAAGTACGATCTTCACATTCACACGAAATACCTGGGCTGTGCCAACGAGACGATGGAGGTGGATGCTGTCGCGGCCGAGTGCGAGCGGCTCGGAGTAGAGTGCATCGGCTTCACCGACCATCTCAACACGCCCGAGCAGCTTCCGCTGCACGTGCCCATCCTGGAGGACATCCGCAGGCTCCGGACCCGCGCGGCCGTCTACCTGGGGGTGGAGCTGAACTTCACCGGACCCGACGCCGGATTCGTCTTCAGCCGCCAGATCAAGGCCGACTACGGCTTCCAGTTCGCCATCGGCGGCATCCACCAAACCTACGTGGACAGCTTCGACCTGGACAAGGTCATCGAGATCCAGCACCGCCACCATCTCCGCGTCTGCGAAGATGAGCTCGTCGACGTGCTGGTGCATCCTTACTGGTTCAGCAAGAGGGAATTCGACCAGAAAGGCTTCCCCGAGTTCGAGTCGGTCCGGGCCGTTCCGGAGAGGCTCACGCGCGAGCTGGCCCAGGTCGCCCGCCAGACGCACACCGCTATCGAGATCAACGCCTCGGCGAACCTGGTCAACCGCCCGGACGACTACGTCCGGGCCTACGTGGACTACCTGGCGATCCTGGCCGAGGAGGGCGTGACGTTCGCGTTGGGCTCCGACGCCCACGCGATCGAAGGTCTCAGCAACGTCCACGTCGCCTGGGAGGTGGCCCGCCGACTGGGCATTTCGTCGGAGCGGATTTGGCACCCGCCGGGCGAGCCCATCGTCGGCGGCCCGGGCGCCGGGGCATGAGCGGGCGGTGGATGAGGCGCGCGAGCTGGCCGAAATGGCGGTACCTTCCGGCTCAACGTGGCCGTGCGCTAGCCCGCGCCGGCGTCGGCGCGAAAGTAATTGTCTGACGGGTCGCGATCCCATGAGCTACTCCGACAGGAAGGCAAGACGATGACCAGGAAGGCCGTGACGTTCGCCGCGGTGGGCGACATCAACTTCTCCGGCGACTGCGCCGAGCAGATGATGGCCGGCGGAATCGACTGGCCGTTCGAGAAGATGCTGCCCCACCTGCGGCGGGCGGATTTACTGTTCGGGAACATGGAGTCGGTTCTCCTGCCGCCGGAGTATCCCGACGATCAGATCGACCCGGCCGGCCTGGTTTCCAAATACGACGGCACCGCCGCCCTGGCCCGGGCCGGCTTCGGCTTCATGAACCTGGCCAGCAATCACGTCCTGGACGGCGGGCGGATGTCGATGTTCCACACGCGCGATGCGATCCAGCGGCTCGGCATCGTCACCGCCGGGATCGGCAAGACCCAGAAGCAGGCCCGGCGGATGCCCGTCCTCCAGGTCGGGGAGCTGCGCTTCGGCTTTCTGTGCTACTGCGAGGACAGCAACTACAGCCTCTCCACGAAGGGCCCCTGCCACGCCTACTACACCCGCCGGGCGGTGCTCGCCGACGTCGCCCGCAACAAGGATGAGGTCGACGTCCTGGTCGTCTCCATCCACGCCGACCTGGAGTTCATGGAGACGCCGTCGTGGCCGCGGCGGGAGATATTCCGCGAGATCTCCGCGGCCGGAGCCACCATCGTGCTCGGTCACCATCCGCACGTCCCCCAGGGCGTGGAGCTGATCGACGGGCGGCTGATCGCCTATTCGCTGGGCAACTTCTACTTCGCCGCCCACAGCGACGGCTACATGAAGGACAACGGCCCGCACACGGCCCACTCGTTCCTGCTGCTGGCCGAGGTGGGTCCCGGCCGCGTGGCCTCCTTCGAACGCGTGCCCTTCGAAATCCGCCCGCCCCCCGAGCAGAGGCCGGTTCCCTTGGACGGTCCCGAGCGGGAGCGGATGCTCGCCTACCTCGAGCAGCTCGACCGCAAGGCCGCCGACGACGAGGTCGTCAAGGGCAACTGGCGCGACGTCGCCCTTCGGCACCTGGACATCTACCTCGACCGGGCCAGGAAGCTCGGCCGGGAGGACTTGCTGGTCGACCTGATCGGGCGACTGGTCCTGGTGGCCGAGAACAGAAGCTGGATCGACGAGGTCTTCGCCGCCGTCAAGGAAAACTGGACCCGCCAGGCCAGGCGCGTCGACCCGTACCACCGGCCGCAGTACGCAATGACCTCCAGAAAGCCGCCGGGCGATTCCTAGCCGGCCTCCGCCCGCCG
>CAYNYF010000128.1:0-6369 GCA_964401385.1 uncultured Planctomycetaceae bacterium
TCAGCGTCCGCGCCCGTTCCTTGACCTTGCCCAGGGTCGGCAGCAGCATGCTGATCAGCAGGGCGATGATGGAGATCACCACCAGCAGCTCAACCAGTGTGAAGGCCGAGGCCCTCGCATGCTTGGCGCGTCTGAGAAGAGATTCGTCTGCTCGCATGGCCCACGCTCCCTTCGCTCGATTTACCCACCACTTTATATCATATCCCCGGCCATCGTTTTGTCAAAGAAGGTTTTCGGGGATTTCAGGGCTGAGGCCGTCGAGGATCGGTTGTGGCGGCGGACGGCTCAGGAGCCGGCGGGGCGCGACTGGCGGGCGGGCCCTTGGCTCGGGTTCATTCGGCGACGACGACCTGATCCAGCCACCACTGAACTTCCTTGCTGGAAAAATGCAGATAGTAGGTCTCCTCGCCGACCTGCACGCTGTAGTGCAATGAGTAGTTGTCACCCTGGCGGTCGACCCATTGGCCATTGATGGCGGTGACCTTGTGGCTGCGGCCGGCCCAGCGGAACCGGACCGGCTCCACACTGCCGCCGGAAAAGGCTGCCAAGACCTGGACCGGCTCTTCTATTCTCTCGATTCGCATGCCCGGCTGGGTCCAAAGCCCCTCATCAAATCTTTCCCGAAACGGGCCTTATGAAGCAATACCGTCACGCATAAGGTCTGCGCGGCTGCCTAACAGGCTCCTAACGTAAGTATATGGCTACCGCCGCGGGCGATCAAGGCCGTAACGGCACTTTTTGCGGGATAACTTTTGCCTGGCCGGCGATGCCGTCGGATCGGATGCGCTCCAACCGCGGCCTTGCCCGTGGCGGCCGCGGCCTTACAATGTCGGGCGGCGTCAGTTAAGTGAAGTCCGCGAGAGCCAAGACGATCGCAAAGCTTCCAGAGCAACCCGGCCGGGCGGGAAAGCCCGGGGCAACCCTGTTGGAGCCCCCGGTTGGCTTGTGGATCAGAGTCTCGCGGGGCGCGCTGCTGGTGGCGCTGGTGGCCCTTGCCCAGTCGCTTTGGCGGGCGTGCCTGCTTCCGGCACTGGGCACGGACGGGCTGATCTATCACCTGACCATTCCGGCCATGTGGATTCAGCGCGGTCTCTTGAGCCAGGTCGACCTTCCCTTTCACGATTCGGCCGCGGAGCACTCGCCCATGCTGACGCAGTTGATTTCGTATCTGCTGATGCGCCTGACCGGCGACGACGGCCTGTGCCGGCTGGTTCAGCCGATCTTCCTGGTGGCGACGTTCCGGCTGTTCTTCCTCAGCGCCCGGCTGCTGGGCCTGCGGCGGGAGACGGCGCTGCTGTGGACTTCGGTGCTGGTGCTTTTTCCCCCGTTTTTCACCGGCGCGCTGATGCCGAACAACGACCTGGCGCTGACGTGCGGGTGCGCGCTGTTCCTGTACGGTCTGCTGCGGACTTACCCGGCGAAGGGCGCGCCGGTGGCGCTGGCGGCCGGGGGGATTGCCCTCATGCTGGCCACCAAGGTCGTCGGCGTCGTGTACGCGGCGGCGGCGGTGGTGGTGCTGCTGCCGGCCGCTTGGTCGCGCTTCCGTCAGGCCGGGCAGGCGTCGCGGGGCAAGCTGCTGGCCGAGGCCGCGGGCGCGGTTGCGATCGTCTTGGCCGGGAGTTGCTTCTACTTGCGGAACTGGTTTGTCTACGGCAACCCGCTGTACCCGGCCGAGATCGCCGTCGGCGGGGTGAGGCTCTTCGCCGGCCTTTACGGCCCGTCCGTGCTGATCGACCACGGCTGGTCGCTGTCGGCACTGGGCAAGGTGCTCTTTCACGAGAGCGGCCCGGGCGTGGCGTTCGCCTTCAGGTTGCCTTTCAGCGGGCTGCTCTGGGGGGGCTTCCTGGCGTCGGCGACGTTGCTGCTGGTGCGGTTCCGGAGCCGGGCGAGCTGGCCGGTGCTGGGGGCCACGCTCGTCTTCCCGCTGCTGTCGATCGCGCTGTACTTCGCGGTGACGCCGTTCTGGCGGCAGCATCGGCTGCTGTTTCCGGCGTATTACGCCTTGTGGCTGGCGGCGGCCAGCGGGCTGGCGCTGGTCGGGGCCCTGGGGCGGCGGCTGCCGGCGGTGGTGCTGAACTGTCTGCTGGTGGGGTCCCTCTTCGTGCAGCTTTACATGATGGGTTTCTGGGATCACGGCGCGTCCTGGGCGCTGGCGATTGCGGCGGGCCTGGCCGGGTGCATTCGCTGGCCGCGGCAGGCGTTTCGACGGGTGCTTGCCCCGGTGGCGGGGCTGGCGCTGGTGTTGGCGGCGGCCACGGGCTGGTGGTGGTATCCGGCCTACCGCGCCCGCCGGCAACCGGTTCGCCAGCGTGTCTACGCCCGGTATTACGGCCCCCAGGGCGAGGCCTGGAACGTGGTCGAGCGGCTCAGCCGAGCCGGCCGGCCGCTGACCGTCGCCTACGCCGGCACGCCGCTGACGTTTCCGCTGTTCGGTTCGCGGCTGGAAAACCGCGTCGTCTACGTGCCCGTCAGCGGCGACGACAGGCCGACGCCGGTCTCGCTCCGGCGCGGCGATTCGATCTATCTCCGACTGGCGCGGCAACGCCGGGCGAGCACCGACGAGAAGTTCTGGCTGGACGGGCTTCGTCGGCGGCGCGTGGACCTGATCTGCCTGGTGAACGACCCGACCCGCGGCGGCGCCGAGCCGGAGCTGGGCATGATCATCCGCCATCCCGATATGTTCGAGCCGGTCTTCAGCCAAGAGGGGGTGCATCTTTTCCGGGTTCTCGGCCGATAAGATCGAGCGCCGCAGAAGGCAGGGCCGCGCTGGTGTATAATGAACCGGCAGAGGCAATTGAGCGTATAGGGAAGACGTGGAGCCCGGTGGGGACGGGAAGTGTCAGGGACTCCCAGGGATGATCCGTCCGAGGAATCGCGCCGAAAGGCAAGCGAGAGGAGATCGGCAGCCGTGAAGCGAGCGAACGTAATTATGCCGATGGTGTTGGTGCTGGTGCTGGCGGTCGCGATCGCGACCACGGGGCCGTTGCTGGTGGAGCGGATTGCATACGCGGCCGCGAGAGGCGTCAACACGGCCGACCGGGAAGAGCTGGTCAAGCTCAGCCAGCGGGAGCAGCTCAGCAGGCTGTTCCGGCTGGTTGCCAAGACGATCAAGCCCGCCGTCGTGGAGGTCTGGTCAAAGACCAAGGTCCGCGTCCGGATGCCGCAGATGGACCCGTACGAATTCTTGCGGCCGTTCCGGGGCGAGGAGCCCTTCCCGGGCTGGCGGATGCCCGCCCCCAGGCGCTTGCCCGAGCCGCGGCCGCAGCCGCGGTCCTTCTGGCGGCAGGGGCTCGGCAGCGGCGTCATCGTCGATGCCGAGAAAGGCTATATCCTGACCAACAATCACGTGGTCGCGGACCCCGACAAGCTGAAGGTTCTCACCCATGACCGGCGCGAGTTCGAGGTCGAATGGGTTCGCAGAGACCCGGACTCCGATCTGGCGGTGGTGAAGGTCAAGAATCCCAAGGGCCTGATCGCCGCGCCGTTGGGCGACAGCGACGCCGCCGAGGTCGGCGATTGGGTCTTGGCCGTCGGCGCCCCCGAGAGGCTGCCGCAGACCGTCACCGCCGGCATCATCTCCGCCAAGGACCGGGCCAGCCACCAGCGGACCTACGGGGCCATGATCCAGACCGACGCCGCCATCAATCGCGGCAACAGCGGCGGCCCGCTGGTGAACATGCGCGGCGAGGTCATCGGCATCAACACCTACATTGTCTCCCGCATCGGCCAGAACGAGGGCATCGGCATGGCCATCCCCTCCAACCTGGCCAAGAACGTGATGCAGCAACTGATCGACAAGGGCGAGGTCGTCCGCGGATGGCTGGGGGTGTCCATCAAGGACGTGGACGAAGACCTGGTCGAGCACTTCAAGCTGCCCAATGCCGGCGGCGCTCTGGTGATGAGGGTCCTGGAGGGGACCCCGGCCGCCAAGGCCGGCATTAAGGAGGAGGACTTCATCGTGGCCGTGGACAACGAGCCGATCAAGAGCGCGACGGAGCTGAGGGAAAGGGTGGCGAAGTTCCGCCCCGACCAGGAGGTGAAGGTCACCGTTTACCGCGCCGGCGAGAAGAAGACGGTCACGGTCAAGCTCGGCACCCGGCCGGCGGACGTGGGCGAGCGGCCCGAGCGCGAGGAAGGCCGCTCCCGGCCGCAGCGCTACGGGCTGGAGGTCCAGACCCTCACCAAGGAGCTGGCCGAGCGCTACGGCTATGACGAGAAGACCAAGGGGGTGGTCATTACCGAGGTCGAGGGCGACAGCAACGCGGCCGAGAATGGCCTGCGGGCGGGAATGGTCATCGACAAGGCCGCCCCGAAGGGGTCGGACCTGAAGCCGGTGGCCACCGCCGAAGAGTTCGCCTCGGCCGTGGCCGCCGCCGCAGGCAAGAAGATCGTCGTCCGCGTCGTCCTGCCCAACGACACGCGGAACTACGTCACGATATCGCCGAAGTAACCTTCTCTGGCCGGCGGGATCGGCCGGAGCGGGGCCGTGCGATCGGCACCCCGGCTATAGCGCCGCGGCGGCCCGATGGGGCCGCCGCGGCGCTTTCTTTTCGCGGGCGAACTGCTACAATGGAAACCAACGCTTATGGTTTGCTTGCGGAGAGAGGCATATTTAGAAGGGGACATGAGGCTATGAAGGTCCCGCTGGTCACGGCCGATGAGGGGTTTTCCTCCCTGGCCAAACATATGAGTCGTTGGATGGAGCAGGTCCTCGGCTCGGACTATGCCCGATTTCACCGCGACCAGGCGTGGCGCCCGGCCATCGACCTATACGAGGACGACGGTTCCTACTACCTGGTGGCGGACTTGGCGGGAGTGAATGCCGAAAAGATCGACCTGCACGTGGAAAAGGGGAAGCTGCTGTTTCGCGGCGAGCGGCAGTCGCCGTGGCCCTCCGGCCAGGCCGACTGTCCCGCCCCGGCCCCCGGCTCGCTGCGGCTGCACCTGATGGAGATCAACCAAGGCCCGTTCGTGCGGGCCATTCAACTGCCCGCCTCCGTTGACGGCGACGGGATCTGCGCCTGGTACAAAAACGGGTTCCTGTGGGTAAAGATGCCGAAGAAGGGCTGATCGGACATGACCTCGGAAAAGCCGGCCAAACCCAAGATCTCGGTTCCGGAAGAGGCGGAATCCATCATCCATCCCGACGCGGCGCCGCGGGCTGATGAGAGCGAGGAAGTGCAGGTGACGGTGCCGGAGATCGCCGCCGTCATAATCCTGCGGACGGCGGTGGTTTTTCCCGGCATGGTCGCGCCGCTGCCGGTGGGACGGGAGAAGTCGCGGCGGCTGCTGGCCGACGTGCTGCCCGACCAGCGGGCGATTGTGCTGCTGGCCCAGCGGGACGTGGAGGTCGAAGAGCCGTCGGTGGCGGATCTTTACGAGGTGGGCACGGCCGCGAGAGTGCTCAAGCTGCTGCGGAACGAAGACGGCAGCCAGACCATCATCGTGCACGGGGTGGTCCGCGTTCACATCGACGAGTTCGTGCAGACCGAGCCGTACTTCAAGGCCCGCGTCAGCCCGCTGACCGACGAGGTCCCCTCGACCACGGAGATGCAGGCCCGGCTGCTGGACGTGCGCAACCAGGCGCTGCGGATCGTGCAGCTCTCGCCCAACGTTCCGGAAGAGGCGACGGTGGTGATCAACCGGCTGGAGCAGCCCGGCCCGCTGTCGGACTTCCTGGGCGCCAACCTGCCGCTGGAGCTGTCCCTGAAGCAGCAGTTGCTCACCGAGGACAACGTCCTCCGCCGGCTGGAAATGCTTCAGCGCCACCTCATCCGCCAGGTGGAGCTGCTGGAGCTGAGCGGGCAGATTCAGGAGCAGGTCCGGGCCAACATCGACAAAGACCAGCGCGAGTACTTCCTTCGGGAGCAGCTCAAGGCCATCCAGAAGGAGCTGGGCCAGATCGACGAGCAGACGGTCGAGATGGACGAGCTGAGAAAGAGGATCGACGCGGGCGGCATGAACGAGCAGGTGAAGGCCGAGTGCCTCCGGCAGCTCCGCCGGCTGGAGAGGATCCCGCCGGTGAGCCCCGAGTACACCGTCACCCGCACCTACCTGGACGTGATGGTGGAGCTGCCCTGGAACCAGGCCACCCAGGATAACCTCGACATCCGCCGGGCCCGCCGCATTCTGGAGGAGGACCACTACGGGCTGGACGTCGTCAAGAAGCGCATCCTGGAGTACCTGGCGGTGCGGAAGCTCGCGCCGGGCTCGCGCGGGCCGGTGCTGTGCTTCGTGGGCCCGCCGGGCACGGGCAAGACCTCCATCGGCCAGTCCATCGCCCGGGCCCTGGGGCGGAAGTTCATCCGCATGTCCCTGGGCGGCATGCGCGACGAGGCCGAGCTGCGCGGGCACCGGCGCACCTACATC
>CAYNYF010000129.1:0-6198 GCA_964401385.1 uncultured Planctomycetaceae bacterium
GGTCCGCCCCGGTCATGTGGATGGCGCTGCCCTCGACGGCCGAGAGGCTGCTCAGGGGGCCGAACCGCAGCTTGCCGGAGACCGCGACCTGCCCGGCCGGGTCGGTGATCTCCAGAGAGCCGGCTCCGTCCATACCCACGTACAAGTTCTGGACTTCAAGGCTGCCCGCCGAAAGCACGTACGCGCCGTCGGACCCGGAAAATCGCCCCAAGATCATGTCTTCGTTGACCGTGCACGTCCCGCCGCTCTGGGTGATGCTGCCGCTGCCGGACAGGCCGATGAAGACGTTGTCGCGCGCCGTCAGCGTCCCGTCATTGAGGGCGTACGTTCCGTTGCCGGGGGCATTCCGGCCGAGGATGAGAGCGCTCTGGGCGGTGTGCTTGCCGCCGTCCTGGGTGAAGCTGCCGGCGCCGTCGTAGCCGACGATGGTGGTTCCGGTGACGAGATGCGTTTCGGCGCCCGGATCGCCCGTGCCGGTCAACTGGTAGCTGCCGCTGCCGGAGGAGTTCAATCCGAGTATCAGGCAGTTGGCGGTGTTGGCCCCGCCGGTGTGAGTGAAGCTGCCGCTGCCGGAGCGGCCTATGTATTGGCCGGCGGCGGATAGCACGGCGTTGTAGGTGAGGAATGAGCCGCTGCTCGTACCTGAGTCCACGATGAAGTCGTGGAAGCCGAGGTCGATCACGCCTCCGGTGATGTTCAGGGGCAAGGTGTTGTAGTAGTCTTGGCCGATGTTGATGGTACCGCTGGGCAAGACGTTGATCGCGCCGGTCTGGATCGTCCCGCCGGTCCAGTTCAGCTCGCCCGGGTGGTCACGGCCGACGTGGATGGTCCCGGCCGAGAGGCTCCCGCCGGAAAGGTTGTACGTGCTGGGGATGTACGGCAATATTGGGTAGAGGTAGGGTCCTATGTAGAGATCGGCATTGACGGTGCAGCTCCCGCCGCTCTGGGTGAACGTCCCGGCGGCGTAGTCGCCGAGGATGACCGTCTCCGCCCGCAGTTCACCGTCGATCAGATCATAGCTGCCCGGCTGCCCGTACGCGTAATAGGCGCCGACGCGAAGCTCCTGGGTGACGGTGTTGACGCCGCCGGTCTGGACGAACTGGCCGCTTCCCTCGCAGCTTACATATTCATACGCCGCCCACAATTCGCCCGTCCCGCCTAACTGATACGTCCCGCTGCCGCCGGCCTCGTACCCCAGGTACAACTCGTCGTTGACCACGTGAGTCCCGCCGGTGTGAACAAAGCTTCCCGCTCCGTCATGGCCAACGTAGTCGCTGTTCGTCAGGAGTTCTCCTCCGGTGCTGAGAGTGACCTCGCCGGAGCCTCCGCCGCCCTCACCCAGGTACAGATAAGACGCCGCGGCCCCGGGCGCGGCGATCTCGGCCGTGCCGCCGTTGCTGATGTAGGCCCAGTAGTCTATGGAGGTTGGAACGCCGTTGTCCCAGTTGGACGGCTCGAACCAGTCGCCCGGCGTGTCCGGCTGTTGAATCCAATACGTTGGGGTGAAGGCCCCGGCCGGCGCAGCCCAGACAGTCAGGGCGAGCCCGCTCAGACAGATGACGGAAAATGCCCCTTTCATGGTGAGTCTCCCTTAACCTTCGTCGCCGAACCTCTGCCCTTGGATTGCCGGATGCGGAGTCAGCTCCGCCCCTGCCGGATGCATCCACCCGGCCCCGTACAAACGGATCAGACCACTCGTATTGTACCGCGACGTGCCGGTTCTGGGAACACCCGCCCAGAGGGAATTGCTGTTTCGCATTGACTTGGCAGAATGGAACGGCGGTGGTACAATCATGTGTTGTCGGGATGGTGGGTTTTTCGCAGGGTTCGGCCGTGGTGCGCATTGCGCCCTTGCCGCGCCGGCGGATGCGGCCCCGGGCTCGGCGCTGGGGATTGGGCGCATGCGACTTTTGGGGAAAGGAGCGGGCATGAGAACTTCACACGGGGCTTCCTCTATGACGACGTCGAGGCCGGCCGCGGGGCTGACGCTGCTGGAGATGATGATCGCCCTGACGATCGTGGCCACGGCCGTGGTGATCCTGATTCCCACGGTCGTTGAGACCGTGGACACCGCCCGCAGGGTCCAGTGCACCAACAACCTTGGCCTGATCACCCGGGCCCTGCGCTGGTACCACGACGATCGCAGCACCTTTCCCCTGAATTACTCATGGTACGGAAAGCTCTGGATCGATGACGTGCCCGTCGCGCCCTGGCCGCGATGGGCCCTGGGCGGTCTCTCGCCCTACGTGGGCGGGCCGCTGGGGGGCCCGGGCGGCCCCGGCGATCTGCGCGGCTTGGATGAGACGGAGTTCGCCCCGGCGTACATCTGCCCCGCCGCCGACCTGGAAGCGGTCTACGCCGAGCACGTATACGACAAGTATCACGCCTGTTACTGGACGAACATCGCCGTCAGGGTCAACCGGGGATGGAACATCCTCTTCAATGACTATACCGGCACCGGACAGCCCCCTGGGTGGGACATCGACAGCGGCGGTGAGGCCCGATACTTCGGATACGTCTGCCCCAACGTCGGCCGGCATTGGCGCAGCGTCTACCATCCCCGCATGGACACCATACGCAATCCCGCCGGCATGGTCTTTATCGGTGACACCAGGAACACGGACTTCCAGGACCCGTACGGGTGGCACGACAACGCTGCCGGCGATTACCAGATGAAGCCCGGCTGGGGCTGGGTCCAGGGCTACCTGGGCTTCGACAGGCACCAGGGCAGGATGATGCTCGGCTACGTCGACGGCCACGCCAGGGCCTTTCCAGAAGAGGAGCTGGAGGAGTACAGCTTTTACCCGTGGGACGGGCATGAGTCAACGGGGGACTTCACGCTGAACTACAGCGGCAACGACGGCTGTACACCGGAAACACGCGGGCATCACGAGCACATCTTCCCCGACAAGGTGGGAGAGCGGGAATGATGGTTCGCGCGAGGACGTCCAGATCGGCCAAGGCACTGACGCTGCTGGAGATGATGATCGCCCTGACGATCGTGGCCACGGCCGTGGTGATCCTGATTCCAACGGTGGTTGAGACCGTGGACACCGCCCGCAGGGTCCAGTGCACCAACAACCTCGGCCTGATCACACGGGCCCTGCGCTGGTATCACGACGATCGCGGCACCTTTCCCCTGAATTACTCATGGTACGGAAGCCTCTGGTTCAACGACGTGGCCGTTGCGGCCTGGCCGCGATGGGCCCTGGGCGGGCTCTCGCCCTACGTCGGCGGGCCGGCAGGGGGCCCGGGCGGCCCGGGCGACCTGCGCAACCTCCACGAGGGCGAGTTCGCCCCGGCGTACATCTGCCCGGCCGCGGACTTGGAAGAGGTCTACGTCGACCACCTATACGACAAGTATCACGCTTGCTACTGGACGAACATCGCCGTCCGCGTCAACCGGGGATGGAACATCCTCTTTGACGACCACAGCGGCACCAGGCTGCCCCCGGGAGATGACACCGACAGCGGCGGTGAGGCACGGTACTTCGGTAAGGTCTGCCCTAACGTCGACCCGCATTGGCGCAGCGTCTACCATCCCCGCATGGACACGATACGCAATCCCGCCGGCATGGTCTTCATCGGCGACACCAGGAACACGGACTTCTCGGACCCGGACGCGTGGCACGACAACGCTGCCGGCGATTACCAGATGAAGCCCGGCTGGGGCTGGGTCCAGGGCTACCTGGGCTTCGACAGGCACCAGGGCAGGATGATGCTCGGCTACGTCGACGGCCACGCCCGGGCCTTCCCACAAGAGGAGCTGGAAGAGTACAGCTTCTTCGCGCACGAGGGGCATGAGGCGACGGGAGACTTCATGCTGAACTACAGCGGCAACGACGGCTGCACACAGGAAACACGCGGGCATCACGAGCACATCTTCCCCGCCAAGGTTGGAGATGCGGAGTAGCCGCAGGGGGCCCCTCCCTGTTTCCCGTGCGACGGCGATGGGGACAGGTCCGCCCTCGCTCACCTGTGCCGCCGGCGAATCAGCGCCACTGCTCCGATGGCCAGCAGCGCCAGCGCAGCGGGTTCGGGAATGGCCGCGACGGTCGCCGAGCCGTAGTCGTCGGCCCAGAGGGTGAAGTCGCCGCCATCGACGATGCCGTCGCCGTTGAGGTCGCCCTCGCCCCAGCTCATCCCGCCCAGCAGGTAGTGGTCGGCCCACAGGTTGTAGTCCCCGCCGTCGACGGCGCCGTCCAGGTTGACGTCGCCGCAGAAGAACTGCTTGGGCGGGCCGCCGTTGAGGTAGTAGAGCTTCAGCCCGTTGAGGTCGATCGTCGCCCCGGGATTGAGGGCGAGGCCGTCGACGTACACCGCCTCGGCGCCCTCCCAGCCGGGCTGATTGTCGGAGTTGTCCACGAGCCGAATCCGGCCGGCGTTGGCTTCGCCCAGCGTCAGCGTGCCCAGGGCGAAGTTGTCGGTCCAGCCGGCCGTCACCGCGCCCATGTCCTCGCCGGCGGCTTCAAGGGCGTCGATCGCCTCGGCGCCGCCTTCGAAGATCAACTCCAGGTTGCCCAGCCCAGCCAGGGCGAGCGGATCGGTGTTGACGTTCTCAAGGTCCGCCCCGGTCATGTGGATGGCGCTTCCCTCGACGGCCGAGAGGCTGCTCAGCGGGCCGAAGCGCAGCTTGCCCGAGACCGTCACCGGGGCGAACGCGCCGGCAAGGTCCAGAGAGCCGATGCCGCTCATCCCGATGTAGAAGTCTTTGACGGAGAGGCTGCCGGCCGAGATGGTGTAGCTGCCCTGCGACCCGCCGAAATAGCCCAGGCAGAGCTTGCTGGCGACGGTGTGCGTGCCGCCGGTCTGGGTGAACTCGCCCGTTCCGCCGTCGCCGATGTAGACGATGTGCGTCGAAAGCTCGCCGCCCTGCTGCAATTCGTATGCGCCGTAGGAGCCGCTGGCGGCGCCGAGTGTGAGGCTGAAGCCCACCGTGTGCGTGCCGCCGCTCTGCGAGAAGGTGGCGCTGCCTTCGCTGCCGATGTACTCGTAGTAGGGGACGGAAAGCTCGCCGTAATACAACGTGTACGTTGCCTGGGAGCCCAGCGCGGCCCCCAGCACCAACTGCGAGGAAACGGTGTGTGTTCCTCCGCGGTGGCAGAAGTCACCCGTGCCTTCGTTGCCGATGGACTCGCGCTTGGCCGAAAGCTCGCCGGTTGCGTCTAGATAGTAGCGTCCGCTGGACCCGGACTCACCGCCGACGATGAGGAAATCGCCGAGATTGTTGGTGCCCGCCGTCTGGTGGACCGTGCCGGATTGCCCGGCGCTGAGGCCGACGTACAGGTTCAGCGCCTCGGCGCCGCCGGTACCGATCCGCGCCTCGCCGTCGTTGTCGACGACGGCGTCGTCGCCGGAACTCGGCACCTGCTCGGTCCAGTTGGCCGGGTCGAACCAGTCCCCGGGCGCGGCCGGGTTGCACTGCCAGACCGTCATGTCGGCCCGCGCCGCGCCGGCCAGAGCGACCGCGAGGAGTAGACACAATGCACAACCGCTGAGTCGGATGGATCTTTTTGCGTTCATCGTCCTAGCTCTCGATGAGACTACCCGCTTGTTCGAGGGTCCAAACGCGACCTTTCGCGTTTGAAGGCCTACGCCCACGAGCACGTATCGGCGTGAGTCTCTCCGCCCGGCGGAGACAGCCCCCGGCCTTGAGCACCATTATACCGCGCCGACGGATTTTGGCAACAGGCACCCCGGCCGGGTAACTGTCCCAACGATTGCGGGACTTTCTTCGAGCCCCAACCTGTAGGGCTTCGGGCGCCGGCCCAGGGCCAGTAGGTTGTGGCCAGAATGGCCGCCCACACAGTTTGGGACAGTTACTTGGCTGCGGCGGCACTGCCCCTGTGGAGGATGACACGGCATTTGTGCCACGCGCAAGCGGATGTGTGCTTGAGCGTGCACGGGGGGCAACCGCGCGGGGTGATAGAAAAACGTGCGTTGCGTAGCAACGTAGCAACCCACCCTACAAGCATCCCGCATGCAGCAGAGCTGCGAGTTGCATGCCCCACGAGGCTGCGGTCGGCGGGGGCGTCGGCGGGGCCGTAGCCCCGCCCTACATCTCTATATCTCTGTTGTTGTTCGCGTTGTCCGCGGCTTGAGAAGGAAAAGGTGGGTTGCTGGGCAGCCCGGGCGCCGAGCGATTCCTCAGGACTTGCTCTCGCCGTTGAGCATCCCGGCGAGAGCCTCTTTCAAGCG
>CAYNYF010000130.1:0-6149 GCA_964401385.1 uncultured Planctomycetaceae bacterium
GAGCATGTTCAGAAAGTCGGTGTTGCCGCCGGTGTTGAGCTGGTAGGTGGCGTCGATCTTCGCCCCGCGCTGCTGGAAGAGCCGCGCCAGCACCCGGTGGACGATGGTGGCGCCCATCTGGGCCTTGACGTCGTCGCCGACGCAGGGGATTCCGGCCTTCCGGAAGCGCTCGGCCCAGGCCAGGTCGGAAACGATGAACACGGGAATGCAGTTGATCAGGCTCACGCCGGTGGCCAGGCAGCACTCGGCGTAGAACTCGGTGGCCTTCTGCGAGCCCACGGGAACGTAGTTCATGAGGATTTCGGCGCCGCTGTCGCGCAGCAGTTTCTGGATCTGGGCGGCGCTGGCGCTGGGGCGGTCGGCGACGACGAATCGCTGGCGCTCCGGATAGCTTTCCATGTGCTCGGCCACGCCGTCCAGGACGTTGCCCATGGCGACAACGACGTCGTCGTAGCGGAAATCGTCGTAGAAGACCTTGGTGTTGTTGGGCAGCGCGAAGATGGCCTCGTGCAGCGGCCGGCCCACCTTGCGGGCGTCAACGTCTATGGCGGCGACGACTGCAATGTCGCCGGGCCGATAGCCCCGAATCTCCGGGTGCAGCAGGCCGACGCCTTCGGCCGCGGCCTCGTCGGGGGTATCGTCGTAGTAGCGAATGCCCTGGATCAGCGAAGAAGCGCAATTGCCCACGCCAACGACTGCAATGCGAATTTTGCCCATGGTTATCCTCGGTTCCTGGACCGCCCTAAGCCGCCCTGCCAGTGTAAGACCTGCCCCAGGCAAATCCCATCTATTTTCACCGCCTAGCCCATGATGCATAGGATTGTAGGCGGCAAGGGCTTTTGCGTCAATACACTAGAATCTTATGCGTCCGCCCCTGCCATCACCGTCGCCGGGCGCCGCTTCCCGCCGCTGGGCGCAAACAACAGCCGCCCGGAACTCCCCGAGCGGCCCGCCAAAGCCTGCTGTCAGGAGAGGCTACTCGGCGGCGCGTTTGTTCAGCCGCCTGGCCAGGCGCGATTTCTTCCTGGCCACCGTCTTCTTGTGGAGCGTGCCCTTGGCCGCCGCCTTGTCCAGCCGTTGATAGACCTGCTTCAGAACGCCGGCAGCCTGATCCGGCTGGTCGGCGGAAAGCGCTTCCTCGTAGGCGCGAACCACTTTCTTGACCCCCGCCTTCTGCCGACGGTTGCGCTGCCGGCTCTTGATGGACTGCCGCGCTCGCTTTCGGGCCGACTTCGGGTGCGCCACGAACACCTCTCCTTCCTGCTGGCTCCGGCTCGCACGGCGGCCGGAGACTCAGGCATTATAGGGCCGGCGGCGAATCCGGCAAGAACTACCTCAATGATTTGATCCGGCCGGAATCGCCCAAGAGGCCAAGCCCGCTCCCGCGAACAGCCTCCGTCGGCTTGCGCGGAGGCGTCCGGCCACGCCTGGCCGCGTGTTCCTAGCCGATCTCCTTCCGCAGGGCCTCGATCTGCTCCCGCACGTCGCGGTAGGTGTAGTCCATCTGGGCGACCTGGGAGAAGTGCTCCAGGGCCTTTCCCCTCTCGTCCATGGCCTTCAGCTCCAGGGCCAGGCTGTAGTGGAGTTCCTTGGCCCGCTCCTCGGAAGGCTCCAGCTCCAGGGCCCCCTCGTAGGTCTCGACGGCCTCGTGGTGCCATTCCTTCTTGCCGAATGCCTGCCCGAGATAGGTCAGGGCCTGGATCCGCCGCTTGGGGTCGCGTCGCGCCTGCTGGAGCGAGCCGATGGCCCCGTCGATCTGCCCGGCCGTCAACTGCCTCCGGCCCAGCTCAAACTTCATGGACAGGTCCGTGGGGTAGTTCTCGGCCCGCTCGGCGTACATCTTCAGCTCATAGGCCAGCAGCTCCCGCGCCAGCTTCATCGCCAGCTCGCCCTGTCCGCTGCTCTTGAGCTTGTTGAACCGCCGCCGCATCTGCCGGACCTTGACGTCGTCCAGTCGCATCTTAAAACGGTACGTCCCGGTGTCGGCGTGGGCCTTCTTGAGCACGTCCATGGCCTCGTTCTCGTAGCCTTCCTCCTCGAACTTCGTCAGCGCGTCGACGTAGGCGCCGATCCTTCCGGGCTCCTGGGGCGATTCCTCGTACTCGGCCCGCGTCTTTTCGACGTCGCCTTCCAGGAACTGCCGGCTCTGGGCGAGGTGGTCGCGCTGGGCCAGCTCCATTTGCCTGCCCAGGTCGCGGACGCTCTTGACGAAGGTGCCCTCCCCGTCGTACTGGCCCTGCTGGATGGTGGCGCGGGCGGAAAGGTCCTTGGCCATCTCCTGGAGCGAACCGTCGTTGGGGCTTATCTGAAGGGCCCTGTCGCAGGCCTGCACGGCCGAGGTGTACTCCTGGATCAGAGAGTACGCTTCCGTGATCAGCGCCAGGACGCGCTTGTTGGGGCGCTTGGCCCGGCGCATCACCTCGAAGATGATGTCGGCGATCCACTTGACCAGGCCGACCTCCTCCAGGCGCTGGGCGGCCTTGAGCACCGCGGCCATGTGAGCCACTTTGCCCGGGTCCTTGGCCAGGAGATACTCGGCGTTGACCAGGGCGTCGACGGGCTCCTTGCCGCCCTTGTGCTTCATCCCCTCCATCAGCCCGGCGGACTTGCCGCCCTGAGCCTTGCGCTTGAGGGACACCTCGCGCAAGGGCTGATGCCCGCGCTGGAGGTTGCCCGGCTCGCGCCGGATCCCCTCCAGATACATCTCGATGGCGAAGTCCCAGTTGCCGGTTTCGGCGACCTGGTCGCCGCGATCGAAGAATGCCTTGCCCTTCCCGTTGGCGGCTTCTTGCTCGTCGTTCTGGTTGGCCATGCAGCTTACTCTCCCGGCGCCGCGGAATGTCCCGGTTACTTTAACCCGACCATAGCCCGTCGGCAAGCTCGAAGGAAAAGCCGTAACGACCGTGCAATTTTTGCTGTATCAAATCCTGAGAATCACGGCATGCCCGCCAGGGCGTTGGCCAGCGCCAAAAAGCCCGCCGGCGGCACCTGCTCCGGCCGGGCCGACCGATCGATGCCCGCATCGTCCAGCGCCGCCAGGAACGCCTCGCCGCCGAAGGGGAGGTCTTTCCTCCTGGACGCGGCGATGATCTTCTTCCGGCGCTGCCCGAAGGTCATCGAAAGCACCCGCGAGAGCACCGCCGCGTCGGCCAGCCGGGCGGCACGATCCGGGGCGAAGTCCAGCCGCAGCATCTGGGAGTCCACCTTGGGCCTGGGCCAGAAGGCCCCCGGCGAGACCGCCCGCCCGGGCGTTGCCCGCGCCAGCAGGGCCACGATGACCGCGGCCGGGCCGTAGCCGCCGCCGGCAGCCGCCGTGAGGCGCTCCGCCAACTCGCGCTGAATGGTAAAGGTCAGCCGGCCAAACACAACCGCGCCCGCGGGGTCCCGGCCGACCTCCGGCCGCACCGCCCGCCAGGAAAGCAGCAGGCAGTTCAGGATCAGCGGCACCGCGATGTTGTAGGGCAGATTGGCCACGAGGTGAACGCTGTCCTCCCCGCCAAGCTCCCCCAGCACCTCCGCCGACAGGGCGTGTTTGCCGGCCAGGACGTCGCAGTTCAGCACGGTCAGGCGCTCCCGCCCGCCCAGCCGCCGAAGCAGAATCTCCGCCAGCGCCGCGTCCAGCTCGACGGCCACGACGCGCCCGGCACGCTGGAGCAGCTCCTCGGTCAGCGAGCCGGTGGCGGCGCCGACCTCCAGGACGGTCTCGTCGCCGGCCAGCTCCGCCAGCTCGAGCAGCTTGCTCATGAGGTTGGCGTCGATGAGGAACCGCTGGCCGAGGCGTCCTTGCGGGCGCTTCCCGGCCGATAGCAGCAGTTCCCGAATTTCGGATAGCTTTTGCACGGCTCAACCGATCCGACGCCTTCGATCGCCCCGCCGACCGCCTAATATAACGGAAGCAGCCAGCCGGTCGACAAGATGGGCAAAAAACTCCCGCCAGGGCAGACGCAATGAAGGCGGGCGTTATCAAGGCTCGCGCCCAGGATGTCCGACACGCCGCCTATCCGCCGGAACCGGCGCCGGCGGCAGGCGAGGCGCTCGTCCCTGGGCGCGCCTGCGCTGTGAATCAACTCGCCCTCGAGGGCGCCTGCAAGCGCACCGACATACGTGGATCAGACTTGAGAACCCTCGCACGATGCCCTCAATTTCGGCCTCGCCCGAAGCAATTGACGGAACTTCTTGCTTGTTTTTGGCTTTAGCCCATGACGCATGCCGGGAACATGTGAACAATACTAGATAGAAGAAGCGCAAGGATTGGGCAAAAATCGGCGGTATGCTCGGAAAGGGGACATGATGCTCACCAGGCTCTGCTCTTGCTTCGGCGCGTTGGTCGTTTCACTTGCGACGTTCACCTATCCGGGCGGGGGGGGAGGTCGTCATCTTCCCCGACCCGAACCTGGAAAGCGTGGTCGGGTACAACCTGCACCTAGCCGAGGGAAAGGCCATAAACTACCGTTTCGGCCGCGGGGGGCCCGAGAACAAAGCCCCCCAAAACGAGGCTTCGGAAGACCGGGGCAAAACAATAGGAAACCGTCCCGGTTGTTCCCACCGGTTGTTCCCAACCAGATCAGCGACATGTCGGCCCTTTCCGCCCTGACCAACCTGGAGGAATTGGCCCTCTCTTGCAACCAGATCGCCGACGCCTCGGCGATCTCTTCCCTGACGAAGCTCACTGAGCTGTGGCTGGGCGGGAATCAGCTCGTTAGCGTGCCGGACCTTTCGAGCCTAACCGAGCTTTTCGCAGTGCACCTCGACGGCAACCAGATCAGCGACATTTCCGGGCTTTCGGGGGCAACGAGCCTGAGGGGGATCGGACAAACCGGGACGGTTTCCGATTTGTGCTTGATAGCCTGTGGGCAGGGCTGCAGGTTGTGGTGATGCCAACTGCGACGGCATGGTAGATGGCGGTGACTTCGCGCTCTGGGCCGGCAATTACCAGCAGCCGGGCGGGTGGGGCGATGGCGATTTCAGCGGCGACGGCTTCCTGGATGGGGGCGATTTCACCCTCTGCGCGGATAACTACACGGGTTCGGGCGGTGGCGCGGAAGCTCTGCCGGCCGCGGCCTACGATGCCGGGGACTCCTCGGCCGGGGCGCCGGCCGGCATGCTCCAGCAGCTCCTCGGTCAGCGAGCCGGTGGCGGCGCCGACCTCCAGGACGGTCTCGCCGCCGGCGAGCTCCGCCAGCTCGAGCAGCTTGCTCATGAGGTTGGCGTCGATGAGGAACCGCTGGCCGAGGCGCCTCTGCGGGCGCTTCCCGGCCGATAGCAGCAGTTCCCGGATTTCGGATAGCTTTTGCACGGCTCAACCGATCCGACGTTTTCGAATGCCCCGCCGGCCGCCCAATATAGCGGAAGGGCCCACCCGGCGTCTGCGCACGTCCCAACGGAATAGTCCACGAATTACACACATGCCCGACACCCGCCTGCCGCCTGCCGCCTGCCTACCTGCCGTAGGCGGGCAGGACTTGCGGGCAGGTCTTGCAGGCGGGAATTGCACGAATTAGGAAGACTTGCTCAAGAAGAAGATGCCCTTCCTGTATTTCGTGGACTCCCCCGCCTGCTGTTGAGCCGCGAACGACGCCAACCACAACCGAAATGTAGGGCGGGGCTACCGCCCCGCCAAATGAACCATCCAGCCGCGAACCACGCGAACGAAAACAGAAATGTAGGGCGGGGCTACCGCCCCGCCAAATGAACCATCCAGCCGCGAACGACGCGAACGAAAACAGAAATGTAGGGCGGGGCTACCGCCTCGCCAAATGAACCATCCAGCCGCGAACCACGCGAACCACAACACAGATGTAGGGCGGGGCTACCGCCCCGCCGCCCCGCGAGCCAAGCCTTCGGGAAAGCTTCCGCGGGGCAGTAGCCCCGCCCTACTCGCTTTTCGCCCCGGCGCGATTGACTCCCTCGCACGCTCAAGCACACGGCCGCTTGAGCGTGGCACAAATGCCGAACCGCACTCCGCATGGTGATGGGAAAGCGTATGCGCGCGCAAACGTGAACGCTCCGCCCGGAGATATCGGCTTTTCTCAAGATTTTTTATCCCCCGCGGCCGGCGTGCCTTCGGCCGATCAGCCCCGCTCATGGGAAAACGTTTGCGCGCGGGGCTGTTGCTCAAAGGGGCCGGGGGAGGGGGTTTCCCCCCGGGC
>CAYNYF010000131.1:0-6063 GCA_964401385.1 uncultured Planctomycetaceae bacterium
CTCCGGCTGGGCGGCGGCGGAATGGAATTCCTTCACCAGCCCGACGCGGAGGCCGTCGACGGGCTTCTCCAGCTCGGCCGGGTAGTCCGGCACCGGGCGGTCGACGCTGGTTGAGTCGCGCGGGTCGTAGCCGGCCAGCACCGCCAGCAGCAAGGCCGTGTCGGGCACGTCGCGGGCGAGCGGGCCGATCTGGTCCAGCGAGGAGCCGTACGCCACCAGCCCATAGCGGCTGACCCGCCCGTAGGTAGGCTTGAGCCCCACCACCCCGCAGAAGGCCGCCGGCTGGCGGATCGACCCGCCCGTGTCGGAGCCGACGGCCGCGGCGCACATCCGCGCCGCCACGGCCGCAGCCGAGCCGCCGGAGGAGCCGCCGGGCACGCGCGAGGTCTCCCACGGGTTGCGCGCGGGAGCAAAGCCGGAGTTTTCCGTCGAGGAGCCCATGGCGAACTCGTCCATGTTGGTCTTGCCCAGGACGACCGCCCCGGCCGATTCCAGCCTGGCCACGGCCGTGGCGTCGTAGGGGGAGCGGAAATCCGCCAGGATCTTGGAGGAGCAGGTCGTCCGGCCGAAGCGGGTGCAGAGGTTGTCCTTGATGGCGACGGGCACCCCGGCCAGCAGCCCCAACTCCTCGCCGGCGGAACGCTTGCGGTCCGTCTCCCGGGCGGCGGCCAAGGCCCTCTCGGCGTGGACCTCGTTGTAGGCGCGGAGCTTGCCATCCAAAGCCTCGATGGCGTCCAGGTACGCCCTGGCGGCCTCGACGGCGGAGACGTTCCCCGCGGCGATGGCGTCGCGCAACTGCACGGCCGACAGATCCCTGGGGCCGCTCACTGGCTGTCTCCGATCACTTTCGGAACCTTGTAGAACTGCCCGTCGCGCTGGGGGGCGTTGGCGAGGGCCTGCTCCGGCGGGAGCGAGACGCCCGGGGTGTCCTCGGCGAAGACGTTCTCCACCGGCAGGGCGTGGGCCAGCGGCTCGACGCCGTCGGTGTCCAGCTCCTGGAGCTTGTCCATGTAGGCAACGATGTCGGCCAACTGCCGGCCGAAGGTGGCCACCTGCTCGTCGGTCAGCTCGATCCGGCTGAGCAGGCCGATGTGGCGAATAAGCTTTTCGTCGATCTTTCCGGACATGTCCTTCCGCGCCTCCCGCCGATCAGACCCGGGCGGCCCGCGCGATCATGCGGCAAGCATCCGTCCCTGTCAACCGCCGGCAAACCCGCAAAACCGGCGAGGACGACGTTGACGCCGCCGACGAGACACGGTATATTGCCGCGGCCAGGCTGGCAGAGGAAAAACACTTACGTATGGGCAAAACCGAGCCTATCGAGATGGAAGCGCGCGTGATCGAGGCGCTGCCCAACGCCATGTTCCGACTGGAAGTCGAAATGGGCGAGAGGACCCACCAGCTCATCGGCCACATTTCCGGAAAGATGCGCCGCCACTATATCCGCATTCTCCCCGGCGACCGGGTGATCATCCAGCTCAGCCCGTACGACCTGACCAAGGCCCGGATCGTCTATCGCCAGCGGTAAAAGCGCCGCCCGCCAAGGCCGCCCCGCAATCCCCCCAGCCGCGGATTCGGTGTTCCCCCGTCGGGCGGCTTGGCGCTTGAGAAGGCGCCGCGCCGGCCGCATAATGCCGCCGGTCTCGCGGCGCCGCCCGCGGCGGAAAGACAATGGCCAACGAGAAACAATTCCGGCTGAGAACGAAGTTCGTCGCCACCCGCGGCGTGCGCGAGTATCGCGCCACCATTGCCGAGTGGGTCCGCCCGGACGACGTGGTCCTGGAGATCGGCTGCGAGTGGGGCACGACCACCGTTCTGATCGCGCCGCACTGCAAGCAGGTCATCGGCACGGACGTCAGCCCGGAGGTAATCGAGCGCGCCCGCCGGCGCCACCCGCACATCCGCTTCGAAGTGCTCGACGCCTTCGACGTGCGGGCGGCGGCCGGGCTGGGCGACCACTTCGACAAGATCTACATCGACATGTCCGGCCTGTCGGGATATCGGTCGCTGCTGGACACGATTTCGCTTCTGAACATGTACGCCACGGTGTTCCGGCCGGAAGCGATCGTCATCAAGAGCGGCGCGCTGAGGGACTTCGCGGCCAACTGCATCCCCTGGCGCGGGGGCGAGTCGGCCCCGCCGGCCCGGCCGCGTTCCCATCCGCCATCCTCGCCGGGGCCGCCGTCCGGCCGGGTCGCCCGCGGCCGCCGCAACGGAAGCGGCGGGCCAAGCGCCAAGGAGGCCTAATTCAGCTCTCGCCGGAAGGCGTAGGTCCAGTCGGCCGCGCGGAAGCCGTAATTGCTGTAGAACAGGAACGCCCGATAGTTCCGCCAGTCCGTGCTGATGCCGGCGTGGCGATAGCCTTTTGCGTGGGCCTCCTTCAGCGCCCGCTGGAGCAGGCACAGGCCCAGGCGACGGCCCTGGAGCCGCTGGGTGACCCACAGTTCCAGGACGAACAACCAGTCCTGCGCCTCGGCCGCCGGGGAAGATTCTCCGTCGGAGATGCAGTAGCACGATCCGACATCCCCGCCGTCGCGGATCGCCCTGACGCGGACGTTGGGCCGCTGCCCGCGGCCGGCTTCCCACTCGACCTTGATCTCGGCCGGGATGTCCGCCGGCGCCGGCTCGACGGGCTCGTAGTCCGGCCAGTCCAGGAATACCTCGCCCTGAGACAGCTCGTAATCATTGAACTGAAGCAGGGCGCGGACGTGGTCCAGACGGTCGGAAAGATGGGCCGGCAGCAGGTAATAGAACCCGTACCGGCACCTCGACTCGAACGCCTTGACCTGGGTCAGCTTCTGCCGCCGGCAGTGCTCCTCGGCCGCCTCCAGGAGCAACTGCCCCGCCGCCCGGCGGCCCCTGCGATAGCCCAGGAAGCGAATCACGCCCTGCTCGGTGTCCGCCTCCTTCTCCGGCCGCTCCACGGCGGCGTGGACGAATCCGAGAATCGACGTTCCCTCCGTGGCGACGAAGGCTGCCTCGGAGTGCAGGCGCTTGTCGCTGGTGCCCTCGCCGGCCGCGGGGGCCAGGGCGGCGGCGAACTCATCCACGCCGACCGGGTGGCAATGCGGCACGCCGCGGATCAGTTCGTTGTAGAGCGAAGTCAGCTCGCCGGCCATCGCCGGCTCATACGGAACGACGTTCATCGGCATCCGCCTTTCTCTCCCCGTGGCGCCCGCCAGCCAGCTCACAGATGCGTTTGACGAAGGCGCCCTTGCCGTCAACGTACGCGCCCCGGTCCGTGCGGAACCTGCGGGCGAGGTCCCGTTTCAGCTCGGCGTATTCGGCCGCGGAGGCCGGATGCGTGCGAAGGTAGTCGCGGAAGGCCAGGGTGCGGACCCAGAAGTCCGAAGCCGGCTCGCCGAGCGAGAGATGATGGGTGCTCGCCTGGCCGTCGGCGGTCCTGCGGACGAAATACCGCCTGTCGGGCACGTCCTGCATGTCTCTTTCGCCCCACTCATAGCCCAGCCGCGCCAGGTCGGGGATGAGGGCCTCGGCGGCGGCGAGGCTTTCCACGGAGGCGCCGATGTCGATGATGGGCTTGGCCAGCATGCCGGGGATGGCCGTGCTGCCCACGTGCACGATGGTTCCGATGCGCCCGCCGAGGGCGTCGCGCAGACGTTGGGCCTCGGCCTCGAACAGGCCCACCCACCCGGGCTGATACGGCAGCAGCCGCACAACGCCCTTCTCCAATCCGATCATCGAGCACTCCCGTGCGCCCCACCCGCCGGCGCCCTTGGATTTCAGAATTCCGCGCTTCGCGGTGTCCGCGGGAAGGGGATCACGTCGCGGATGTTGGCCATGCCGGTGGCGAATTGGACGGTCCTCTCCAGCCCCAGGCCGAAGCCGGCGTGGGGGACGCTGCCGTAGCGGCGGAGGTCCAGGTACCACCAGTAGTCGTCCGGGTTCATGCCCTGCCCCCGCATGCGCTGGGTCAGCACGTCCAGCCGCTCCTCGCGCTGTGCCCCGCCGATGATCTCGCCCACCTTGGGCACGAGCACGTCCATGGCCGCGACCGTCCGCCCATCGTCGGCCAGCCGCATGTAGAACGGCTTGATGGCCGCGGGAAAGTCCGTCACGATCACCGGCTTCTTGAAGGTCTGCTCCGTCAGGAAGCGCTCGTGCTCGGTTTGCAGGTCGTTGCCCCAGGCTGGGGGGAACTCCCATTTCCTCTCGGCCTTTTCCAGGATTTCCACCGCCTCGGTGTAGCTGAGCCGCTGGAAGTCGCTCTCGGCGACGCGGCCGAGCGTCTCCAGGACCGTGTTGTCGATCCGCTGGTTGAAGAACTCGACGTCGTCGGTGCAGCGGGCCAGCACCGCCGAGAAGATGTGCTTGAGAAACTCCTCGGCCAGGTCGGCCGCCCCGGCGAGATCGCAGAAGGCCATCTCCGGCTCGACCATCCAGAACTCCGCCAGGTGGCGCGGCGTGTTGGAGTTTTCCGCGCGGAAGGTCGGACCGAAGGTGTAGACCTTGCCCATGGCGCAGGCGTAGGCCTCCGCCCCCAGTTGCCCGGAGACGGTCAGGTTGGTCCGCCGGCCGAAGAAGTCCGCCTCGAAGTCCTGCTGCCCCGGCTCCAGCGTGGTCACGCGGAACATCTCGCCGGCCCCCTCGCAGTCGCTGGCGGTGATGATGGGCGTGTGGACGTAGAGAAATCCCCGCGCCTGGAAGAACTCGTGAACGGCGGCGCAGATGGCGTTGCGGACGCGGGCGACGGCGCCGAAGGTGTTCGTCCGCGGGCGCAGGTGCGCCTGGGATCGCAGGAACTCGAACGTGTGCCGCTTGGGCTGGATGGGATATTTTTCCGCATCGGCCGTGCCGATCACGCGGACCTCCGATGCCTGAACCTCCACGCGCTGGCCCTTGCCCTGGCTTTCGACCAGCCGGCCGGCGGCGATGACCGACGCCCCCGCCGTCAGGTGGGCGATCTCGCTCTCGTAGTTGGCCAGCTTGGCGTCGGCGACGATCTGGATCGCCGCCAGGCAGGAGCCGTCGTTGAGGGTGACAAAGCTGAAGCCCCCCTTGGAGTGGCGCACGGATCGCACCCACCCGGCCAGGGCCAGCTCCGCGCCCACCGGCACGTCCGTCAAAGCGTCCTTGATCGCGGTTGTCTTCATCGTTTTCCTCCGACCGCAGCTATCATCAGCCGGCATCCGCCACCTGTCAACTCACCTGCACTCGACACGCGAGGCGAGAGGGCCCAAGCTCGTCACGGAGAGGTCTGCCCGCCTGTCCCGGCGCGCCGGGATCGGGCAGGCCCGCCTGGGGGGGGGAGACCACGAATTACACGCCTGCCCGACAGCCCTGCCCGCAAGCTGGCACGCGGGTGTCAGGCGGGAATTACGGCGAATTCCACGAATGCCTTCCTTTTTCTGAGCGACTTCTTCCCAATTCGTGCAATTCGTTAGAATTCCCGCCTGCAAGATGGTGGGCAGGCGTGTCATTCGTGGACTCATTCGTTGGAACGTGTGGGGGCCGCGGACGAACCCACTGTTCACACACCGTTGCGGTCCGCCCCTGACCGGGCGCCCGCACCCCCGGCGCGCACGAAAGCGGCGGCCGCTGACGGACCGCCGCCGGAGATTCGGAAGCTTGCCCGGGCCGGGCGCTATTGGCCCTCCTCGGGCTCAGGCGGCGTGTAGTCCCGCTTGGGCGGCTTGACGACCTTTCCGGCGCGGATGGCCTTCGTCGAGGCCAGCACCCGCACCGACTTGCCGTCGATGACGGCCCGCACCTTCTGAAGATTGGGCCGGAACTTGCGCTTGGTCTTGGAGGTGGTCCTCCTACCGACGCCGCCGAGGTACTTGGCCTTTCCGCGCCGGCTGTATTGCCGGCCGGCCTTCGTTTTCTTGCCCGTAAACACGCATACGCGAGGCATAAGACAACTCCATCGTCTGGCGGAAAAGAGCAGCTATTCTAGAGATTAGTCGGCGTTCGGCAAGCGCCTTTTTGGGCAAATCCGCCGCCGGCTCGGCCGGTTCGGAACGGTCGCCGGGCGGACCTGCCCGGCACCAGCCCCCGAAAGATTGCGGCCGAGAGGAGTCGAACCCCTGCCTGCCTGGCGGC
>CAYNYF010000132.1:0-5316 GCA_964401385.1 uncultured Planctomycetaceae bacterium
CCAAGCAGCGAAGAACGTAAACGCACCAAGCCACGGTCCGGGCCCCCATTAAATTGCGGCCGAGAGGAGTCGAACCTCCACGCCCGTTAAGGGCACAGGCACCTGAAGCCTGCGTGTCTGCCAATTCCACCACGGCCGCGAACCAAACCATATTACCATAGCCGGCCGGGCGGCGATGTCAAGACGCCCGGCGCCAAACGATCAGGTGAGCCGCCCCGCCGGGTCGCGGGCGGGCGCTGGCCGCCCTCACGGCAGCTTTGCGGGCACGACCCTCAGCACGATCGGCTTGGAGCCTGCGCCCATCTCTCCCCTGGGCTGGGTGCCGACCACGTAGCAGCCGCCGGCCTCGTCGCGCGTTTCCGATCCGTACAGCGAGGCCCGCCCCAGAGACAACCCCTCGGGCCGGCGGGCGCGGAAGGGAGCGACGTGGTGGGTGTCGCTCTTGAGGTCGTAGGCGACCCACTCGTAGGGCTCGTCCCAGCGGCCGTGGACGGCGCTCATCAGGTATCGGCCGGTATCGTCCAGGAACAGCGATCCGGCGTACCGCGGGCCGCTGGGGTGGAACCATCCGATGTTTTCCAGCCTGGCCGGGCCGTCTGTGGCGGGCCTGACGATCGACAGGTAGCCGTTGTGCGTCAGGAACGCGATGGACCCATCCGGCAGCGGCTGGAAGCCGATGATCCCGTGCGAGTGCCGCACCGGACCGTTGAAGTAGAACCGCAGCGGGCTCTGGCCGATCTCCTTCAGCGAGGCGTCGTACTCCACCAGCGTCGCCGCCGGCTGGCCGCCGGCGCCCATGGTCAACCGCGGGACGTACACGTGCCCGCGGGCATCGGCCAGGATGTTCCGCGAGACGTGCCCCACCAGCGCCCCCACTTTCACCGAGCGCGTCCTGCCGGTCTCGGTGTCGTACTGGTAGAGGACGTGGTCCCAGTAGCCCAGGGCGTAGACCTTCGGCCCGCCGACCGTCAGGGCGATCAGGGCCTCCTTGGTCGTCAGCAGGTGCTCCCAGGAATTGTCGCTCAGCCGCATCCGCCACAGGTGCCCGCCGAAGATGGGCAGCACGCCGTTGTGCTCGTCCTCGCCCTTCTCGTCCATGGAGGCAAAGTAGAGCCAGTCGCCCACCTGGTAGATCTTGGTGTGGATCTTCATCTGCTGCTCGCCCTGGCGGAGGATGCCGGCCTTCTTGAGCTGGGCGACCACGTCGCCGCGGTCGATCAGCTTGCCGGTCCGCGGCACGTACTCGAACAGATGCGCCGAGGGCACCTCCACGTCGTGGGCGGTGACGCCGAAGAAGACGTGCCCGCGCTGGTCCCTTCCGGTTGCCCCCCAGATCGCCCAGGCGCCGGGGATTTCGGGGAGGTCGATCTCCTCGACTATCGGGGCGGGGGCGTCCCGCCGCACCGGGCGCAGGCGGAAGCGATTCTTCTCAACCCGCCCGGCCCGCGACGCGCGAGCGGGGAAGAACAGCTCGGCGGCGGCGTGGCCATCGGCCTGGGCGCGCAGGGAGTGCGCCAGCCCCGGCGGAATAGCGCCGATGCGGCACCCGCCGGCCGAGTCGGTCACCTTGTCGAGCTGCCCGGAATGCCGGCCGGGGTCGGCCTGCCCGAGGGTGATGGTGACGCGGGCGTCGGCGATGGGCTTGCCTTCGTCCGTCAGCACGCGCACGTCGTGCGCCACGCCCGGCCGGAGCCGCAGCTCGACGGGCTGGGTGTGGTCCCGTACCACCTTAACCGCGGCCAGGTTGCGGTCCTCCTGCCGGGCCAGCAGCAGCATCCCGCCCTCGGCCCGCTCCCGGAAATCGCGAAAGATCTCGAAGCGGCCCTTGCCGCCGGTCTCCGCCGAGTCGTAATCGCCGACGATGGACAGCACCGCCCCCGGCACGGGCGCCCCGGCCGGGTCCAGCACCACCCCGTGCAGCCGCGGCGCCTTGGTCAGCTTCAGCTCGACCTTCGCCGGCCGGTCCGGCTCGACGGTGAATCGCTTCTGCGAACGGGACGACGAATACCTCAGCGCCCCGACGAATCCGATGATGTACTCCCCCGGGGCCGCGCGCATCCGGGCGACGCCGCTGCGGCCGGTCTCGCCCCTGGCCGACCACCGCCCCTTCGGATTCCACGCCGACACATAGGCGTGCTTGACCGGCTGCCCGTCCTCGGCGTCGACCACGGCGATCTCAACGATCTGCCCGCGGACCGCCTCCAGGGTCACTTTGGTGGTTTCGCCGGCCTTGGCCTCGAGGCTGGCCTGCTTGACCGCCCATGCCGGCGGGCCGTCGATGGGAACGGCCACGTCGATCCAGCACTTGCCCGACGGGATGCCGCTCCAGCGGAACCGCCCGGGCTTTCCGGCGACGGGCCGGCCCAGCCGATCTTGGATCTTTCGCATGGTGCCGAGGAACAATGCCACGTCGGCAACGGGCTTGCCCGTTTCCTTGTCGACGACGGCGGCCTCGATCCTGGCTTCGGGCGGCAGTTCCAGCTCGACCTCCGCCGCCGGGGCGGTAATGCGGCGCCTCCGCTCCTGAAGCGTGCTCAGCGCGCCGTGGCCGGGAGCTTCCACCATGAAGCCCAGGCTCGCGCCCACCGGCACCTTGTCGAAGGAGAAGCGGCCGGCGGCTCCGGTGGTGGCGACCAGCGCCCGGAGCTGGTCGTATCCGCCCAGGTACATGCCCCGCCGCGCGCCCGGCTTTCGCAGGTAGGCGGAGACCTTGGCCTTGGCGACCGGCTTGCCGTCCTCGTCCAGCACGCGCCCGGACACGACGCAGGCGGCGGCAAGCTCGATCTTGATGGGTCGGTGGGCGCGCTCGGCCGACCAGACCTCCCAGCCAAGCGCCTGGCCTTGTCTTTCCGCAACCAGCAGGACCCCCTCGATCCCAGCCGGAGCCCGGAAGGAAAAGCCCCCGTCGTCGGCGGCGGCGGCGTGCCCGATCCGCTTCAGCGAGTCCTCAAGATACATATACTTCTGCACAAGCTGATAGGCGGTGACCGAGGCCCCGTCCGCCGCCCGGCCGTCGGTGTAGAGTACCTCTCCGGCGACGACGGCGCCATTTTCGGCGTCCGGGGCGGACGCCGTCGCGGCCGGACCCGCCGGCTCGCGGGCACAGCCCGTCAAGACCGCCGCGCAGGCTGTCAGGGCGATCGAAACCCAACACGCCGGGGAGAACACCCCGGCACGGGAAACACGAGCGTCCGTTTCGGCATGTCCGGTAAATCTCATCGTGCAAACTCCGTATGTGAATTCGGTGTCATTGTTCCTGCCGGGCAGAGACCCCCCATCAGCCGCCACTTCAGTAGATGCGCGCCGGGAGCAAAACGTTCACCTCTGCCGCCAGAAAAATCGCCGGGGCCAGGCATTTCCGGCGTCGGGATTGCCTCCTCTGCCAAAAAGCTCTTTACTGGCCCTGAAATCAGACCGGATTATATCCGGGTCGGTGGGACCGGACCACCCGGAACCACCGGAAGTGGAGGAATCCACCCATGCGAGCGCTACAGGTGACCGGGCCGGGCCAGTGCCGGATCATCGAGATCGACCCGCGGGAGTGCGGCGCCCCTGGCCGACGCGCCCGAAGTCGAAGCACGTCAACGAGGATGAATCCAGACCTGAGTAGGTAGGCTGGACCTTCGCAGATCCTTGCAGTACAATAGGTTTATAGGGTACGGGTTCGTCGAGGGAGTCTGTGGGTATCGGGTTCGGAGAGGTGGCATGGGCATACTTGCCAATGGCATCAATCTACCCCTGGTGGCAGCCGTAGGGCTGGCGGTCTTCATTCCACTGACCTTGTTCGTCGTCCTGGTCGAATGCCTGGTCTTGCGTTGGTGGTTGTCGGTGCCCGTTCGAAGGAGCTTCCGAAGAGTCCTCGCAGCCAATGTGCTCTCGACAGTGGCGGGGTGGGCGCTGTACGCGAACCAGGGAATACTTCTCCGGGCATTGGGCCTTAGAAGGATGGACGACTTCGCCAAGTACTACGCATGGGGGGCATTGGGCCTGATCGCCATGTACTACGCCAAGTCAGTCGCCGTGGAGGGACTAGTGCTCGCCCGCCGGCATTTCTTCGGCCCTCTGGGCCTCACAAGGGGCAGGCTCTGGGCAGGCGCGGTTGCAGCGAACGCGGCAAGTTATCTGGTCGTGGGGCCCCTGTTCTACTTCGCCACGCGCCCCACATTTGGCGACGTTCGCATGCTTTCTGACCCCGCTGTCGTAGCTGCGTGTCAAGACCGCGTGTTCTACACCGACAAGGAGAATCGCCTCTGCGTCATCAATGCCGACGGGACGGGCTACAGGGCGGTAAGCACACAGCCGATCCATAAGTTCTGGCTCTGTGCTGATCGCAAGACTGTGGCGGGTCTGAACAAGGATGGTTCTCTATGGGCACGGGACCTGCCGGAGGGAGACATTCTCGCTCTTCCGGGCAACTCGGAGTGCGGTATTGAGTTCTCGGCCGGCGGCCGGCAAGTGGCTCTCTGCCTCCGCAAGGAGTTCATCGTATCGGGAGAGGCCGACGTGCACGTCAACGACTACGGCCAATGGCAAAACCGGGGCGAGCTGGAACGCTGGACCGTCGGGGTCTTCGACCTGGACCGCAGAACCACCATTGGCCAGACCATCGTGGAGGGACACTCTGTCGCGGCGCCATACTTCTGTTGGGATGCAGAAGCCCGAGACATACTCTGGTGCGCGTACAATCGGAAGCCCGTGGCCTATCGAGTCGGGCCCAACGGGCTTTCTGTGGAGAAGGGCCGGGCGCCGATGGGCGAGATGGTCAGGAACTTCCACGGGGAAGATCACCTCCGGTACCATGCTGAGCTCGTGGACACTCAGGGGGACCTGAAGCTGTTCATCTGGCCGCACTTTGCCCCCCGCATGCGAATTGCGCGCGGAGATGAAACGGTTATGAGCTTCCGTGGTAACCGTGGCGTACTTGGGCTGGGTTGGGGTGGACCGCGCAATGGGGCATTCCTCACTGCGCCAGGCAGGATCGTCTTTCAGGCAGAGGCACACGTGTGGGCGGGCGACGTGACCACGAAGTCGATTGCGCCCCTGGTCGCCGGGACTTACCACCGGCTTGTGCCCAACCATGACTTTGAGCTTGAGCGAGACTGGATGGAGCGTGGTGAGGGCAGTCCCGTGGCCTCAAAGTAGGTGTGGAGATTCTGCCGGTGCAATGATCCGCGGCAGCTTCCCGGCGTCTGCTTGACCACTTCACGAGGACATGCAGGCTGAGCCAGAGACGACTCGCGCGCGCGCCCTTGGCCGATGCGCCCGGATCGTTTAGATTATCGCGTGGGCAAATGATCACTACCCGGGACAGCGCGG
>CAYNYF010000133.1:0-5242 GCA_964401385.1 uncultured Planctomycetaceae bacterium
AGCTCGCTCGATGGCACCTGCTGCCGGAACTTACACAAGACTCTTGACGCTATCGGCCCAATGGTTTGTCTTGACAAACCGGCGATTGCGAATATAATGTTCTCCGCTCGCTGCGTCGTCACTAAGCTCAGGCGCTTCTCCAACTTGCGGAACGGGCGATTCCGGTTCTTCGGCCGGGGCGTCCAAACAAAAGGAGGTACACCATGTGTAGGCTCTCTGCTGCTTGGTTTGTGCTCGCGCTGTTCGTGGCATGTCAGGTGACTTCGGCCGGGACGATGCCGCTGCTGGAGACCTATGACGACGACCCCATCGGGAACGCCGCCCCCGTGACACAAGGCGAAACGTGGACCGAGCTGCACGACGATGACTGGTCCGTCGAGCCGGACGGCGCCGGCCATGACTACCGCGGCTCGCTCAGCGTCGCCAGCGGCGTCGTCTGGAACCACGCCCGTCCTGGGGAAATCCCCGGCATGTTGGGCGCCGACTTCACGGCTTGCGTCGACTTCGAGATCCAGGAACTCAACGCCGAGACGACCGACGGGAGCATGAGCATTGGTCTGAACTGTCTGCACACCCCCTTCCCCGTGAGCTCGTATCGGGCCATGTACTACCCCGTGGCCACGAGTGGCTCCGCGGACAGGCACGAGCGGCTTGTTCTCATGGATACCGGAAACTTCACCAGCATGGTCATTTCGGCCGGAAGCCTGCCCGCCGTCACCGACGGGTCGTTGACCTACACGCTGTCGGTCACCGGCCGTTACGCGACGCCCGGGAACCCCGACAGCACGCTGACGCTGGACGCGGTCCTGAGCAACGGCACCTCGGCGGTCGTGGCCACTCTGGTCGATCCAGCGCCTATCTCGCATACCGGACGTGTCGGCTTCACCATTGCCGGCTCCGCCTGGGACAACGTCGCCGGCTCCATGAAGGTCGACCACGACAACCTGTCGGTCCAGGCGGCCGGGCCCGACGTCAAGCGGCTCATCTGGGGCATCAAGAGCGACGGCGACGACAAGGACCCGCCGTCGGGCCCGGCCTCGATGCCGCCGGCGCGGCTGTTCTACTTCGACGATTCGGGGGCCAACCCGGCCCAGGACGTCGGAGTCGTGTCCCTCCGGAGCCAGCAGAACATCGACGTCGACGCCCTGGCGGTCACGCCGGCCGGGTGGCTGTACGCCTTCGAGCTATTCCACGGAACCGAGCCCAGCTCGCCGGTGAACGCCTCGCGGCTGGTCCGTCTGGACCCCGCCACGGCCGTCGCCACGCCCATCGGCGGCACCCACGAGAGGGAGATGCGCGGCGCGGGCATGACCATCGAAGGCACCCTGTGGGCCCTGGACGCCATGAACGACGAGGTGGTCAAGGTCAATCCGGCCACCGGCGGCGTCGGCGGCGCCTTGGCGCTCACCCTCGAGGGCAACCCCTACGACCTCAGCGACCGCTGCGACCTGGCGTTCGACGCTGACGGCACCGCCTGGGTCGTCGACCGGGCCGAGGTGGTGATCGGCGGCTCCCCGTTCATGGTGCCGGCCTTCTACACGGTGGACCTCGACACCGGCGAGATGACGAAGATGGGCGTCGACGATTACACCGGTCCGGAACCTCCCGACGGCAATCCCATCCTTCAGTACGTGGGCTGCGCCTTCTCGCCGAATGCTGCGACCGATCCGACGAAGCTGTTCAGCCTGGACATCTCCTCCGACGAGGACGTGTTCTACAACGACGTGGACGGCGGCTTCGCCCGGCTCGGCGCGGGGCCCACGAGCATCCTGATGACCTACTTCGACTCCGGCCGCGGCGACCTTGGGGCCGCTGCCATCCCCGAGCCGATGACGATGGTCCTGCTGGGCCTCGGCGCGTTGGCGCTGATTCGTCGGCGCCGGTAGAGCCCGCTGAAGCCGGCAACGTAGAGCAAGCAGTAATCTGAAAGCCGTTTGTCTCTGAGTCCTCGGGCCGCCGGCTCGGCGTCGGGGAGCAGGCGGAATGCAACTCGATGACGTCTACGGCCTCGTCGCCTGGAATGTCGCGCTTCTCATAACCGGCGGGGCGAGCGGTTCCCGCCGTGGGGGGTGCGCGACAGCTTGCCCGGCCGGCCAGCCGCGCGGGAAAAATCCGCCCCTTCCCCCTTCCCTCCGCGCCGCTGACCCCTATAACGGCCGGTGCAGCCGCCCCGACAAGGCAAGGAGAGACAGCCATGGCGCCGATCGACATCGGCAACGGCCGAGAGTCGCTGGTGGACGACTTCCTGATCGACTCGATGCGGAACAGCCGCCTGCGGCTCGCCCGCCCGGAAAGGCGCGCTGGGCGGCAGCATCGTCACTGCGGAACTGCCGTAAGGAAAGTGGAGATAGCAGATGGCTAAAGCGAGTCACTCCCCCGGCCCCTTCGCCCGGTACCGGAACGGCTACTGCGAACAGGCGCGGGGCGTCATCGAGAAAGGCCACGTGGTCACCATAACGAGCGCGCATTTCGCCCAGGAGAATCTGACCGCCCCCCGCGGGACGGCGGAGGATCGACGCCGAGCGTTCGTCTGCCTGGACACCCTCATCGACGCCCAGATCGGTCGGCGCGCAATCGCCAAGCCCCTGAACGTCGCAGGCCTGGACGGGCGCGGCACGTGGTCCATGGCCGTGGACGACACCACCGGCAGCGGGCCGTGCTTCAACCTGGAGGACTTCATCGGCTCGGAGATCATCCAGATTTTCCTGGAGGACCGGGTCAAGGACCACGGCGACTGGCCGGATGGTCTTCAGGACCGTCTCAAAGTGTGCCTGGCCAACGCCGTTCGCTGCGGCGAAAGGCGCAGTGTGCGGCTCAGCTACACCAATCCGGTGGCGATGGGCATCGAGTGTTCGGCCTTGGCCGGAGAGCTGCTGGGGATCGGCGAGTTCCTCGCCTACGCCCGCCGGCGGCTGGCGGCGTGGCGGAAGTTCACCGAGCGCGCCGGAACCTTCGAGGAGTTCAACTCCTCCTGCTACGGCGGGGTCACGCTGCCGCACATCGCCTACCTGGCCGAGTGGGCGCAGGATAAGGACATCCGCGCCAAGGCCCTGTACATGGAACGGCTCTACTTCGACCACGTCTGCGATTTCTACCACGGCGGCACCGGCGAGCTGTCCATGCCGCAGGCGCGGGCGTACGCCGACCGGCTGGCCGGCACGCAGCTCCATGACTACCTCACCCACGTGCTGGTCGATCGCGGATTGGCAGCCGAAGCGCGGGCGGCCGGCCTGGGTCCGCCGCCGGCGCGGCGGCGACTGGGGCGGCAATACTATTGCCACGCCACAGCCAGGCAGATCCAGCGTCTCTTCCGAGGGTTTCGCCGGCCGCGGGAGACGCGCGTCTTCTGCGAGTGGATCGGGCGCGATCACGTAGGCCCCCTTCGGCAGGCGCCTCCGGCCTCGAGGGGTCCGCACACCCGCCGACGGGAACTGGTCAACTGGCGGACGGAGGAATTCTGCCTCGGCTCGGTCAATGAGATCGATTGCTGGGAGCAGCGGCGTGCGGCCGGGGGATTCATCCGCACGCCCGCCGGCTCCGCCATGATTTCCTGGAAGCCGATCATCCGCGTTGCCGGTTGCGACGAGGATGAGCAGCAGCATCGCTGGCCGACGCTGATGTATTTCAACTTCTGCTCCGGGCAGGACCGCGGGACGCTGCTGGCGGGCGTCAGCCCGGTTCCGATCGACGGTGGATGGCTGTGCGGGTCGCACTGGCGGCAGAGGGTCCGCGGGAAAGTCCCGGACGTGTCGGTGGACTTGGGGTTCGACATCGACGGCCTGGGCCGGGGCGTGCGTCCGCCCCCGCTGGAGATCGGACGGACGTGGCAGCTCGACGTCGGGCAGAGCACCGTCAGCCTGCTGCTCATGGGCGGGCACAGCGACGCCACGGAGGCTGAGCCGCGCGTTGCCAGGACGCCGAACGGGTGGAGAATCTCGCTGCTGCGGCCGGAGGATTTCGAGCTGGACTGGGCCCGCCCGCCGGAGGTTGGCCTGGCGTTCGTGCTGGACGTCTCGCCGAGGGGGAAAGCGCCGGCGTTTCGCGACGCCGCCTGGCGCCTGTCCGGGACGAGCCTGACCTGCCGGGCGACCGTCGGGCGGCGGCGCCTGAGCTTGCGATACGATCCTCCCGGGATCGACCGGCTGACCAAGCAGGCGAGATTCTTTGACGTGCGAGAGGCATGACGCCAGATCGCATGAGTGGCGGCCTGAACGTGTTGGGTGGTATATCGCCAGATCAGATCCGTCGGATCGTCCGGGAAGCCGGAAGCAGACGGTCCGGCCGGCCGGGACCGGGCTGTACCATTCGCAACCATTCGCAACCAATGAGTACCATTCGATACCGTTCTGTACCATTCGATACCATTGAGTACCATTGAGTACCATTGAGTACGGTTTGAAAATCCCGAAGTGCTTGGGCCGCAATGCCTTGTGGATTTGAACGTCCGATAACTGCGGTTGTTTGTCGACGTTCTTTCCCATCTTGCCCATTCTGCCCAAACGGCCGGGGGCTTTGTTTGGCAGTTTTTGCCTTTCCCGTCCCGCCTTCGCAGCCGATGCGGCTGCTTCGGCGGGCTACGGCTCCCGGTTCCGTGTTCCGGTCTTCCGGTCTCCTGACTACCGCCTACTGGCTCCTGGCTACTGTCTCACGCTGCACGCGCAGCGCGCCCTCCACCCTCTCCCCGCGCGTTCACGTATGCGCGCGCAAACGCTTTCCCAAAACCGGATCCCGGCCGGGAAGCCCCTCCGGCCGCGAGAGATAAAAATCTCAGAAAACCCCCCTCCCCCCGGCCGGAACGTTCACATCCGCGCGCGCAAACGCTTTCGCATCCCGGCGCGGAGCGCGTCCCGGCCGAACTGCCATGAGAAAAGGCGCTACAGCGCTGAAGCCAATGGAGATTGCAGATGGGTGAATTGTATTATCCTCCCCCCGGGCCCTTCGCCCGGTACCGCAGCGGCTACTGCGAACAGGCGCGGGCGAAAAGCGAGTAGGGCGGGGCTACTGCCCCGCGGAAGCTTTCTCGAAGGGCTGGCTCGCGGGGCGGCGGGGCGGTAGCCCCGCCCTACATTTCGGTTGTGGTTCGCGTTGTTCGCGGCTTGATGGTTCACTTGGCGGGGCGGTAGCCCCGCCCTACATTTCGGTTGTCGTTCGCGTGGTTCACGCCTTGATGGTTCATTTGGCGGGGCGGTAGCCCCGCCCTACATTTCGGTTGTGGTTCGCGTGGTTCGCGGCTTGATGGTTC
>CAYNYF010000134.1:0-5199 GCA_964401385.1 uncultured Planctomycetaceae bacterium
GGGGCAAAGAAAGGCGCCCCTGCCGGGGCTACCCATGGAACTGGGGATAAGTCAGGGATGCTTTCCGGCCGGCGAAAAGGCGGCCGGGCGCGCAGGCGAAAGGTCACATGCGCCAGGCGAGAGTCAGCGGCCCGCAGCGACCCTTCCCGTCGCCGGGCCTCCGCTGTCACCTCTCACCTCTGACCTCTCGGGCCCGTGCTTGACGCACCGCCCGCCCTGGGCGATAGTCATACCTCTTTTAGGAAAGGAGCCGGACATGCCCACAGGCAAGACGTACGAGGCCCTCCGGGCCGACGTCGAGAAGATCCCCGTCATCGACACCCACGAGCACTTCAGGGGCCCGGACTCCCAGGAGGCGCAGAAGGAGCCCATCAAATCGGTGACCTCCGGCTACGTTCACAGCGACATCATGTCCGCGGCCGGGGAGGAAGCGGCCGCGATGCTGCAAAACGGGGAAATTCCCACCGAAAAGAAGTGGCCCGTCTTCCAGCGGGCCTGGGCAAAGATGGAGCACACCGCCTACGCCCGCGTGACCAAGCTCATCCTCAAGAACGAGTACGGCCTGGAGGAGATCTCGCTGGAGGCCATGAAGGGCCTCGCCGGCAGGCTGCTGAACCTCCGCGACAAGAAGGCCTTCGAGGCGATGATGGACCGCTACGGCATCCGTTGCTGCCTGGCGAACGTCTGGCTGGACTGGAAGAAGTTCCTGTCCGGCGAGGCATCGCTCCACGAGCGGATGCGGGTGCTGATCGGCCTGCCGGAGCTGCACGCGGTGCGGACTTTTGAGGGCGTTCAGCGCGTCGCCGGCTACATCGGCCGGAAGGTCACCTGCCTGGACGAGTACGCCGCCTGCCTGCGCGAGTTCTGCACGCGGATGAAGGCCCGCGGGGCGGTGGGAATGAAGGACCAGTCGGCCTACGGCCGGATCATCGCCTACGAAAGCGGCGGGCGAGCCGAGGCCGAGAAGCTCTTCGGCTTTATCATGGACGACCCGCGGCGGTCGATCGGCTACCCGGCGGGAAAGCCCCTGGACGATTGGATCTTCCACGAGCTGATGCGGATCGCCCGCGACCTGGAGCTGCCCGTGCAAATTCACACCGGCCACATGGCCGGAATCCGCAACGACGTGACCAAGACCAACGCCGCCCACTTCCGGTCGGTGCTGGAGCTGCACCGCGACGTTAAGTTCGACCTGTTCCACGGCAACTGGCCCTACGCCGGCGACTGGCTGTTCCTGGGCAAGAACTACCCCAACGTCGCCCTGGACTGCTGCTGGCTGCACGTCATCGACCCGCGCTACGCCCGGCGGGTGCTGGCCGACGCCGTCTCGGCCGTGCCCCACTCCAAGATCCACGGCTTCGGCGGCGACTACGGGGCCCTGGAGTTCGCCTGCGGGCACCTGGTGATCGCCCGCGACAACATCGCCGCCGCCCTTGCCGAGATGGTGGACGACGGCTGGATCGGCATGGACGAGGCCCGGCAGGTGGCGGCCGACTGGCTGTTCAACAACCCCAACGAGTTCTTCACGCTGGGCTTTGAGCCGGTGAGCGTTTAGACGCCGCGGCCGTGGTCTGCTGCGGGCTGGGGATGGCGACCAAGGAAGCGATGACCACGCCCGCGCCAAAGGGCTGACCGCTACAGGCTGCGCAGGAACTTCACGGCCTGGACGATGTCGGCCAGGGGGTCGTCGCCGGCCTCGCGCTCGATGGTGTGGAAGCCGTCGTATCCCAACTCGGCCATCAAGGCCAGGTATTCGGGGAAGTTCACGTCGCCGTCGCCCAGGGCGACCTCCCCGTCGCCTTTCTTGCCGTCCTTGGCGTGGGCGTGGACGATGTACTTCGCCAGGTCGCGGGCCGACTGCATGTGATCGTAGCCGCGCATGACCAGGTTGGCGGGGTCGAAATTGGCGCCGATGCCGCCGCCGACGGTATCCAGCAGCTTCGCCAGCACCGCCCCCGGCTCCGGGCCGGTCTCGGTGGCGAAGGTCACGCCCTGTTTGGCGGCGTAGCCGGCGACGTCGTCCAGCATCTTCCGCATGGGGTCGCACACCTTCGGGTCCAAGTCCGGCGGAACGGTGCCGATGTGGGTGGTGACGATCTTCGTGCCCAGGTCGAGGGCCTGATCGACCGCGGCCCGGAGCTTGCCCGCGATCTCCGGCGCCCGCGGGTCGGCCAGCGACATGCCGAAGTCGGCGCAGGTGGCCGAGAGGACCAGCCCGCGCGCTTCGTAGGCCTTGCGGAACTCGGCCCGAGCGGCCGGCGGCATGTTCTCGGCCAGCATGCTGCCCTTGGTCACGTAAATCTGAAATCCCTCCACGCCCAGCTCGACGCACTTGTCCATCGCCGATTCCAGGGGCAGACCCATGTTGTCCAGAAAAACGCCGATCTTGATGTTGCCCATTGTTCGTCCTCTTAGCTTGTCATGCTCCAGCTTGGCACAGGAAGCATCGTAAGGGAAGACGCCTAAGCTCCAAAGAGCAAATCTCAAATCACAAACAAGCTCCAAAGGTGAAACAAGCTCCAAATGTCAAATCACAAATCACAAGCAACCTCCAAATTCCAAATCTCCAGCAAACTTCAAACAGCAAATCTCAAACCTCGGCCGGATTCCAGATCCTAGCGGCTGGAATAAACGCAAGCTCGCGTCGCCGTGCTCGAACCGTTTTTGCTTTTTGGAGCTTGTTATTTGGAATTTGTTTGAGATTTGGTGTTTGAGATTTGGGATTTTCTGTTCGAAGTTTTCGCAGCTATTTCCAGCCGCGCTTCCACGGGTCCAGTTCGCGGAAGGCCTCCAGCATCATCCGCTTGGCCTCGGGCCTGGCCCCGATGGCGGCGTGGTCGCCATAGTCGCCGAGGACGAAGCCCCCGGCCGGAGTGCCCCAGGTTCTCATCAGTTGCTCGGCCTCGGCGCGGATCTCGGCCGGGTCGCCCTTGGGCAGCGTCTTCTGGATGTCGCAGAGCGTGGCAAAGCATATCCTGCCGGCGAACTGGCGGCCGATGGCCTCGATGCCGTTGGTGCGGGGCTGCTGCATGTTGATCGTGTCCAGGCCGGCCTCGATCAGACCCGGCAGGGCCTTGTTGATCTTCCCGCAGGAGTGCATGTTCACCCGCCAGCCGCAGGCGTGAATGGCCGCGAACAGCTTCTGGTAACGCGGGAAGAAGAACCGCCGCCAAAGCCGCGGCGAGATCTGCAAATCCGCCTGCGTGCCCCAATCCTCGGTGAAGCCGAACTCGTCGATGGCGTCGCCGCAGATCCGGTGCATGTTGCGGACGATGCCGAGGTCGTATTCCAGGATCCTGTCGGCCATCTCGTGCAGGCCGGGGGTGTCGTCGACGAGATCCATCATGCAGTTCTCGAAGCCGTGCAGGGAGTGCATCCGCTCCCACAGGATCATGAAGATGCCGGTCTGGCAGTACTTGTCGCGGCGGAGAGGGTCGGCGGTCAGCCCGGCAAGCTCGGCCGGGACGTCCTCATACCGCCGCGGGTCGTCCGCGTCCGGCCAGGGGAACTCCTTGATGCGATCGAGGTTTTCCAGCGGGTGGCCTTTGACCTGGCCCATGTTGGGCGTGTCGGTCTTTTCCCAGACGCAGAGCCACTCGTCGACGTCGTCGCGGCCCTCGGCCGCCGGTGGCTTGACGGTCTTGTAGCGGATGTGGGTGAAATCGTCGAACTCGTCGCCATAGCCGGCGATGGGCAGCCGCGGGGGGCTGCGAAACTCGACGGCGCGGGTGACGACCTCCTTCGGCGTCATGAAGGATAGCTCCTGCCTGGGACCGGGACGTTCGGCCGAAGGTTAGCCCGTCCCGCCGGCCCCGTCAATTCTGCCGTTGGGCCGCGTGCCACGGGCGCCACGGCTTGCTTGTCAGGCTGACAGTTGAGGGTTGACGGTCGCCGGCGGGCGCTACTGCCCGGCCACGAAGACGCGCTGGTCGAACATCCTGGGCGTGAAGCGGCTCTCGAACACGGCCAGCAGGACGAACTTGCTCCCGATGGGGATGGATTCGCCCCAGCCCAGCTTGAACTGGTAGGTCCGGGTGATGCTGTTCCAGTGGCTGCGGTTGTCCTTGACGTCTTCGACGGCGACGTTCCAGAGGGCCACGCGGGCGCCCTTTTCGTCCGGGTTGTTGGGCTGGTGGCGAAACAACTCGAAGCGAAACCGGCCGAAGGCCTTGCTGGCGTCGCCGTAGCCGTCGATGGCCTCGATCCGCAGGTCGATGCCGGTGATGCCGCCGGCCTCGCTGAAGACGCGCGTGCCGGTGAAGGGATGAATGCGGACGGCCTTCGGCAGCAGCACCTCCAGCGGGTGGGGCACCTTGACGGCCCCCGGGCCGGTGGTGGGCGTCCCGAAGACGCCGCCGGCTTCGTTCCCGCAGCCGAGGAGTGTCGTCCCCGCCAGCAGGGCCGCGGCCAAGGCGAGCTTGGCAACTCCGTTAAGGTCGCTCACGATCGTCTCCCTACACGAGCACCGGCGCATGGGCGCACGGTGTTATGGCGGGTCAATTGTAGACTTGCCCGGGCGAGACCGTCAAGACCATGCAGACGTCCGGTCCCTGCTCACCCGCGGCGGCGGCGAATCAGCGCCACTGCTCCGATGGCCAGCAGCGCCAGCGCAGCGGGTTCGGGAATGGCCGCGACGGTCGCCGAGCCGTAGTCGTCGGCCCAGAGGGTGAAGTCGCCGCCATCGACGATGCCGTCGCCGTTGAGGTCGCCCTCGCCCCAGCTCATCCCGCCCAGCAGGTAGTGGTCGGCCCAGAGGCTGTAGTCCCCGCCGTTGACGGCGCCGTCCAGGTTGACGTCGCCGCAGAAGAACTGCTTGGGCGGGCCGTCGTTGAGGTAGTACAGCTTCAGGCCGTTCAGGTCGATCGTGGCCCCGGGATTGAGGGTGAGGCCGTCGACGTACACCGCCTCGGCGCCCTCCCAGGCGGGCTGATTGTCGGAGTTGTCCACGAGGCGAATCCGGCCGGCGTCGGCGCCGCCCAGCGTCAGTCTGAAGAGGGCGAAGTTGTCGGTCCAGCCGGCCGTCACCGCGCCCATGTCCTCGCCGGCCGCTTCAAGGGCGTCGATGGCCTGGGCGCCGCCTTCGAAGATCAGCTCCAGGTTGCCTAGCCCCGCCAGGGCGAGCGGATCGGTGCTGGTGTTCTCCAGGTCCGCCCCGGTCATGTGGATGGCGCTGCCCTCGACGGCCGAGAGGCTGCTCAG
>CAYNYF010000135.1:0-5186 GCA_964401385.1 uncultured Planctomycetaceae bacterium
TGCCCAAGGCTGGTTTCAGTCCTGTGGATATGCGACATGTCATTCTTAAATTGCTGTAATTTGTGCAATTCGTGCCAATTCGTGTAATTCGTGGACTCATTCGTTGGGATGCGTACAGACCGCGGACAGGCCCGCCTGCCTTCCGCCCGCCTGCCTTCCGGAGGTGGGCAGGGAGGTGGGCAGGGAGGTGCGCAGGTCCACTGTTCAGAGATCGTTATGCTCGCCTCAGCCGCCCGCGGGCCAGGACGAGGCCATCACCCAGGGGGCGACGTACTTGGCCACGAAGGCCGAGCCGGCGCTGTCCATGTGCCCGCCGTAGTTGCCGGCCGAGCCCATCTCCTCCCGCCAGCCGATCTGATACAGCCCGGCAGGGGTGCTGTCGAAGCCGACCAGCCCCGCCGAGGGCCCGCGAATGCCGTCGACGTTGCCGACCACGGTGGTGCCGATGCCCAGCAGGGCGACGTCGGCCTCCGAGTAGAAATTCACGATCCCCTTGTGGCAGCGGGACAGGGCCTTGCTGAGGTTGTAGGTCTTGGAGATGCTGGCCGACAGCAGGATGAGCCCCTCGACGGCTCGTCCGGCGGGCATGGCCTCGGCGGTGAAGACGGCCACTCCGCCGCCGCCGCTGTGCCCGATCAGGTACACCGGGCGGTCGGGGTGAGCGTTCTGGTAGTCCACGATCATCTGGGCGATGCGGGTGCCGGCGAGGCGATTGCCGAGGACGTCCATCTGGTTCAAGAGCGGTCCGGCGATGGGCACCGGCCGGCCCCAGCGGTAGATGGGCACGGCCGAGTCCACGCCCGCCCGGACCAGCCCGTCGCGAACGCCGTAACTGAGCGGCCCCTCGCCCTCGATGCCGGGCAGGACGATCACCAGCCCGCAGTCGAGGCGCTCGGGCGTGACCAGCTCCTCGTTGGTGGGCGAGCAGCCAGCCAGCGCCAGGGGCGTCGCGGCAAAAGCAATCAGCACGACCTTCATAACCAGCTCCCGATCTCGCCCGCACCAACCCGCGCCGCCGCGCCCCTTGCAGTCGCCGCCGGCCTGGCCGGAAGGCAATCGCCGCGGCCGGGGCCTACGGCCGCGCCGGGGTCAGCAGCTTCCGCATCTTCAGAAAGCGATCGACGTGCGGGTCGGATGCCGAGGGCTTGAATTCTCCATGCTCGTCCTGGACCTTGCTCCGGGCCCGTTCGATCCGCTTGTGGGTGAGCGGATGGGTGCGGAGCAGCTCCGGCGTCCCGCCGGAGTCGCCGGACATTGTCTCCAGCGTGGTCAGCAGCTCCACCATGCCCCAGGGGCTGTGGCCGGCTTTAGTCATGTATCGGATGCCGAGATCGTCGGCTTGATATTCATCCTGGCGGCTGTAGCGGAGATTGATGACGCCGCCGACGATCTTGGCGGCGACCTCGGCGGCCTGCCCGCTCTTGCCGCCGAGGGCCTTGGCCGCCAGCTCGGCGAGCACCTGGGCGCCCAACTGCCGCTGGAGGCCCTGGACGTTGTGCTGAGCGGCGACGTGGCCGACCTCGTGGCCCAGCACGGCCGCCAGTTCGCGCTCGCTGGTCATTGCGGCCATGAGCCCGGACGTGATGTACACCTTCCCCCCGGGCAGGGCAAAGGCGTTCGGCACGTCCGAGTCAAGCAGCCCGAACTCGTACGGCATCTTCCGCTCAGCCACGTCGGCCACGGACTGCCCGACCTGCCGGACGTAGGCCTGAAGGCTGTCGTTGGCGACCTTGCCCCCGAACTCCGCCTCGAACTGCGGGGCCGCCTCCACGCCCAGGGCGATCTCCTGCTCCTGGGAGATCGCGATGAACACCCTCTTGCCGGTGGCGGGATTTCTCATGCAGCCCAGCGGCAGCAGCGACGTAACCAGAAGCCACAGCAACACATGATGTCTTGTTCCCGTCATGGCACCCACCTTTCCCAGAACGCGGCACGTTTGGCAAGTCGGTCCTACTATAAGTGTATGCCGGTGGAGGGCCAATTCAATCCCCGGATTTTTCACCCCCGGAGGCCGGATTTGGCCTTGAAATATCCCGGCGAGCGGCCGATAGAATTAAGCTGAATTGGCCAGACAGCGAGACTGCCAGGAACCGACGGCAAGGGCTATGTGATGGGCGGGAAAGATCGCGCATTTGACGACATCGACCCGGAAGAAATGGGGGATTACATTCCCGTCGTATACGGCCGGTGCCTCGAAGAGGCCGAGAAGTACCGGCAACTGCTGGAAGACCACGACGTCCCCGCCATCATCGACGAGGAGTACGAGCCCGGCTCCGCCCAGAGCCCCGGCGACGTCACCCGGGGCGTACCCGTCCTGGTGCCGGAGTCGCTGCTGGACGAGGCCAGGGCCTACATCGCCGGCCTCGAGGAAATGAACGAGCTGGTCGTGAAGGATGACAACCTCAACGATGACGACGACGAATTCGGCGCCGACCAGGGCTTCGAGCTGGACCGGGATGACGAACAGCAGTAGCGGGAAGTATATCCGCGCCGCCGCCCGGGCGGGGGAGGAAGGCCGGCGGCGAGTGCCGAAGCATCGCCGATGCTTTCCGCCGCCGACCCATCGAACCGACGGCCTAAATGCTTCACTTTGCCCGGGAGTACGCCGATAAATGTATGGCCGTAACTTTCCAGGCACAGGAGCTAGGACATGACCGAGAAGGGCAAAGGCGCGGAAGCCCCCGACAGCCGGGGCTCGAGTGAGGATCTCGCCGCCGACAGCCGCGCCGGTCCGGAGCGGCGCGCGGGCAAGGACCGGCGGCGCAGCGTGGTCGACCGGCGACTGGGGCTGGACCGCCGCCGGGGGCCCGGGCGACGGCGCAGCGTTCAGCGCCGCGCCGCGGAAGAAGGCGAGATGACCGACGAGCAGTTCGAGTTCCTCATGGCCGTCGAAAAGTACAAACGCGTCAACAACCGCCCCTTCCCCACCTGGACGGAAGTACTTGACGTCATGCACGCATTAGGGTATCGGAGGGTTGCGGAGCCGCAGGATTTGCGGTAGAATGTGGTGTTGGATGGGGCACGGGACGCCTGTGTGATGCTGGGTATCGAACAATTGGACGTTCCGCTTCGCGTGGCCGCGGTCGTCGTGCCGGCGGCGGTGTACTTCCTCCTGCTGGGGCTGCTGAACAGCCAGCGGAGCCCGCAGTTGCTGCGCGGGCGGACGGACTTCATCCTGCTGATCGCGGCTTTCCTGCCGACGTTCTGCGTGCCGGTGCTGGACTACCTGGGCACGTCGTTCTGGGCGGTGGCGGCGGTGGCGGTGGCGGTTGTGGGAACCGCGCTGCTGCTGGCCCCGGGCCGATCGGGCAGTTGGGTGATCTACAACATCGGCCTGCCGGATTCGCTCCGCGCGGTGGAGCGGACGCTGCAGGCGATGGGCGAGTCGTTCTCCCGTCGCGGCCGGCGACTGCTGCTGACGGGGCGAGACGTGACGCTGCGGTTCAGCTCCATGCCGCTGTTGAAGAACATCACCATCGCCGCCGAGGGCGAAGACGTCCGCAGCTTCCAGCGCGAATTCGAGGGCCACTTCGGCAAGCAGTTGGACCTGGTGCCCAGCGGCCCGACGCCGATGGCGGCGACCTTCCTGCTGCTGGCCGCCGGCATGCTGGTGACCCCGCTGGCCCTGGTCGCCGACAGAATGCCGGAGATGGTTCGCGTTATTACCGACCTGGTCCGCTAGTGCCCGCGAGAATACCCCTTGATGCAGCCGACGCTGTCCGTGTACACTATCCGTTCTGCGTTGCCGGCCGGGACCGGCCGGAAAGGCACAGGTAAATGAAAAAGAAGACGCATCCGGAATACAAGGCAGTGAGGGTCACTTGCGCCTGCGGCAACAGCTTCCTCACGGGCTCGACGCTGTGCCAGGACATTCGCGTGGAGATCTGCTCGGCCTGCCACCCGTTCTACACGGGCAAGCAGAAGTTCGTGGACACCGCCGGCCGGGTGGAGAAGTTCCAGCGCAAGTACGGCGGGGAATACTTCAAGAAGCCCGCCGCGAAGTAGCCATCCGGGCAACACCGGCGCCGGCGGGCCCAGGCGCGCGCCGGCGTCTCTGCTTGCCGTCGTGGGCATCATGCCAAATTTCCAACCCAACCTGGCGGCCAAGCTGGACGCGGCGGCCGAGCGCTTCGACCAGCTCACCTCCCAGATGAACGACCCGGCGGTGGCGTCCGACGCGACCCGGATCGTGGCGGCGGCCAAGGAGCAGGCCCGCCTGGGGCGCATCGTCGGGCCGTACCGGAGATACACCGAGCTGGCCGAGAAGATCCAGCAGGCCCAGGCTCTCGCCGACGACCCGCAATCCGAGCCGGCCCTGAGGGAGCTGGCGGCCGAAGAGATCGACGAGCTGACCGCCCAGGCCGAGAAGCTGGTGGACGAGATTCAGTCCCTGCTGGTCATGTCCGAGGAGGCCGACGTCGGCTCGGTGCTGCTGGAGATCCGCGCCGGCACCGGCGGCGATGAGGCCGCCCTGTTCGCCGCCGACCTGCTGACCATGTACACCCGCTACGCCGAGCACCGCGGCTGGAAGGTCGAGACCCTCTCCATGAGCCCGACCGACCTGGGCGGGCTGCGCGAGGTGATCGTCAACGTCACCGGCGAGGGGGTGTATCAGTACCTTTCCCACGAGGCCGGCGTCCACCGCGTGCAGCGCGTGCCCAGGACCGAGGCCCAGGGCCGGATTCACACCTCGGCGGCAACCGTGGCCGTGCTGCCGGAGCCGGAGGACGTCGACGTCGAGATCGACTGGGACAAGGACGTGCTCGAGCACGTCAGCCGCGCCGGCGGTCCCGGCGGGCAGAACGTCAACAAGGTCTCCTCGGCCGTGCGGCTGGAGCACGTCGCCACCGGCATCACCGTCTCCATGCGCGACGAGAAGAGCCAGCACAAGAACCGGGCCAAGGCGCGGCGCATCCTGGCCTCGCGCGTGTACGATCACTTCCGCGCCCGGCAGGCGGCCGAAGAGGCCGCCGCCAGGAAGTCCATGGTCGGCTCCGGCGACCGCTCCCAGCGGATCCGCACCTACAACTTTCCCCAGAACCGCTGCACCGACCACCGCCTCAAGGCCGCCGGCCAGGAAGGCGCCAACTTCAACCTCGAGAACATCCTCGCCGGGGAGCTGGACTCGCTCATCTCGGCCCTGCTGACCCAGGAGAGGGCCCGGCGCCTGGCCGCACTGTGATCGC
>CAYNYF010000136.1:0-4700 GCA_964401385.1 uncultured Planctomycetaceae bacterium
TCGTCGCCTGGCTGATCGACGAGCGGATGCTGGGGGGGTTTCACTTCAACGACCGCAAGTACGCCGACGACGACCTGACCATCGCCAGCATCGACCCCTACCAGGCCTTCCGCATCTTCAACGAGATCGCCGCCTACGAGCACGAAACGCACCGGGGCCTGGACATCGCCTACGTGATCGACCAGTCGCACAACATCAAGCCGAAGGTGCAGGCGACGATCCAGACGGTCTGCCGCGTGCAGGAGCTGTTCGCCAAGGCGCTGTGCGTGGACCGGGCGGCGCTGGCCGCCGCCCAGGCCCACGAAGACACCGTCGCGGCCGAGGAGGTCCTCCGGGCCGCCTTCCAGACCGACGTGACCGACCTGCTGCGGCAGGTCCGCCGCAAGCTGGGCGTGCCGCCCGACCCGCTGAAGGCCTTCCGCGCCAGCGGCTACGAGGCCGCGGCCGCAAAGGACCGCGCCGCCCGGCGAAAGAAACTGGGCATCTCCGCCAGCAGCAGCTACGCCTAGGCTCCGCATGAAAGCCGAGCTGGGGGGGGGGTGGCACGGCTTGCTGGCCGATGCGGCTCGGTACTGTTATGTTGGGTTTGCTGTCAGATGGACCGGGATCAGGTGCTGCCTGACAGCGGCGCCGGACCGGTGCTTAAAGGACACTGTGGGGAAAGGCACAGACTTGGCCGCGGCTTGGGAAGCAGAGAACACCTTCCTCGCCACGAAGATACTCGTCAACGCTGACGCGCAGACATGCGATGCGGTTAGGAATGCATTGCGCGAAGTAGTCGAGAGGCAAGGAGAGGGCAGGAAGCAAGCAGACTGCGTGCAAAGAATCCTCGGAGTCGGGAGGGATCAAGCGATCCGAATTGCGGGCAACATCGTCGGTGCCGTGCTTGCCGAGGCTGGATACAGACGTGCGATCGAGGCGGGCATGACTCACAAGCTGTGGTTGCGCTCCCCATCCCCTGGGAAGACGAAACCGGGGCACCAAGAGGCTGAAGCCCGGTACAGGCCTGAGCCTTGCCCAATTAAGCGCCCTTTTCTTGTGAACGGCGCTGCACTCCGATTCCCGCGGGATTTCCTGTCGGGGAACTGGGATGAATGCATCGACTGCAACTGCATCATGATCGCAAAACGCCTTGTCAAGAACTAGGTTGCACGATGAGTGGCACAGGCTGGGAATCCGTCGGAACACGTGCACACGCTACCCTTGCGCCATGGAATGCGACTTCGAAGCAAATCGCGAGTGGAACAGCCATGAAGAACAGGGCACCTTATCCAAATCCTCTGCAAATTCGACGAGTCGAGTCTGCAGCCTACCGACTCAACGCCCTACAAGAAGAGCAGCAGCCAAATCGGGAAGCAGTGGTAAAACTGCTAGCTAGGCAATTGGATTCGCTGGCGCCGGCGGCACACTGTCCCGCCAGCGACTTCGTCCTTCCGACGAAATGGGAGCCTGAATTGCCTGACGGGCAGCCCGGTGAGGCCAGTATTGTCCTCAGAGCCAACACGCCGGAGAGCTTTTGTTACACCGGCAAAGACCGTCACATCCGGGAAGTGGACGCAAAGCAGCTTGGCTTGCGCATCGGAGTTGTGTCTCGGGATGGATGGGACTCCTTCTCATTTACAGGGAGAACGTGGAAGGTCCAGTTCGTCTGTGGGCTCACAACCAAACACGGACTTACATCTGAGGCAAAGGAGGCTATCGCCCGCTGCGCCGCAAGCGCAATCGCGTCCCTCAAGCGCCAGCTCCGGCGCGCCACGACACGCCGTTCGGAGCTGCTGGAGTGAATGAGCGGCATGGTCAGCCTCCCGCGGCCAACGCCCGGCGCGCCTCGGCCGCGGCGCCTTTCTCTGCCCATGCCGCGAGCCCTGGGAGGTGGAGGGCTTGGCCGCCCTGGAGCCCCGTAGGGGCGTCTTAGCTGCCCACCCCCTCAAGACGCCCAGACGGGGCTGCCTTGCTTCGTCCGCCGATTCCCCCGGTGCTCTGGCACGGGGCTAACAAAGACGCCCCGCTGGGGCTCTTGCCAACCACGCAGTTGTCAGCTCCCAGGGCGGTTCGGAAAACTGGGGATAAGCCAGGGGCCGGCGGCCTTGACCTCCCCCGGCCGGGCGGGATAGCATCCCCGCAACGACGCTCGCGCGAAACCGGGACGCCGACATGGACACTGCCCGACACGCCGACTTCTATCAGACAATGCTTCTCGAGGACGTGCTGCGCTTCTGGCTGGACCACTCGCTCGACCGCGAACACGGCGGCTACCTGACCTGCCTGGACCGCGCGGGGCGGGTCTACGACACCGACAAGTTCCTGTGGCTTCAGGGCCGGCAGGTGTGGACGCTGGCGAAGATGTACCGATGCGTCCGGCCGGAGGCGACCTGGCTGGAGGCGGCCCGGATCGGGGCCGAATTCCTCCGCGATCACGGGCGCGACGAGGCCGGGAGATTCTATTTCTCCCTCGATCGCGCCGGCCGGCCCCTGACCCGGCCGTGCATCTTCAGCGACTGCTTCTGCGCGATGGGTCTGGCCGAGTACGCCGCCGCGGCCGGCGCCGATTGGGCGCGGGAGCTGGCGATGCAGACCTACCGCAACATCCAGGCGTGGATGGGGAGCAAGCCGGACCCGCAGTCGCGCTACATCGGCGGCGCCCGGCCGATGGAGTCGATGGTCTACGACATGATCAACGTCAACCTGTCGCTGGAGCTGGCGGCGACCATCGACGATCCGGCCTTCCGCCGCAGCGGCCTTACCAGCGCCGAAAGGATTCTCCGCCTGTTCGTGGACCGCGGCGAAGGGCTCGTCTTCGAGCACGTCCGCCCGGACGGGTCGCACCCGGACACGTTCGCCGGCCGGCTCATCACGCCCGGGCACGCCCTGGAGTGCCTGTGGTTCCTGATCGAGGGCGGCGCGGCCTGGGAGCGGCCGGACGTGGTCGCCGCGGCCGTTGAGGCCATGCCCAACGTGCTCCAGTTCGGCTGGGACGGCGAGCACGGCGGGCTGTTCTACTTCATGGACGCCCGCGGCAAGCCGCCGGAGCAGTTGGAGTGGGACCAGAAACTCTGGTGGGTCCACGGCGAGGCGATGGTCGCGGTGCTGCTGGCGTACAAGCACACGCGAAGGGCGGAGTTCGCCCGCTGGTTCGAACGGCTCCACGACTACGCCTGGGGGCACTTCCACGACGGCGAGCACGGAGAGTGGTTCGGCTACCTCAACCGCGCCGGCGACGTGCTGCTGGACCTGAAGGGCGGAAAATGGAAGGGCTGCTTCCACGTGCCCAGGTCGATCTGGCTGTGCTGGAAGATCCTCGAAGAGCTGGACCCTGTCTGATAGATCGCTCCGTAAGCCGAGAGCGAGCGGCTTTCGGGGCCGGCAAGGACGGCGAAGCAGGCATATTTCAACGATATGCCGATGCAGCCGGACGCGAAACAGGCCGCTCGAAGCCCGGATTGGGTCTATCAGCCGAGAAGACGGAGGTGGCCGACCAAGCTGCAGCTACGCTCACTGTCGCCGGCTCGGAATCAGCGCTTCGGCAACACCTTCCAGACCTTGAAGCTGTCGTAGGCCACCTCGCCGGTATGGGACATCGTCCGCAGACCGATCTTCCCGCTCCCGAGGACGGCGCCATGCTCTTTCCCATCGTCCTGCCAGGTGAGCGCGATCTTGCCGCGCGTCTCGAGCGTGATCGTCCCGTCCACCTTCAGCAACCGAACGCGGTGCGGGCCCGCTCCCTGATCGGAGATGAGATCCTTGCCGCTGGCAACCTTCTTGAATCCGCGGTTCTTGCGGAGATTCGAGAACCCGCGGGGCTTCAGAGTGTTGGGCTCCACGGCCCAGTACGAGACGTGGTAGCAGTTGATGTCACCGCTGTGGTAGCGGCGGAAGTCGCCCTCGCGGCGGGCCTTGTTGAGGGCGAAGATGTCCTTTCCGTCCCTTCCCCTGGCGGAGAAGAAGATGATGGCCAGGCCCCTCTTCGAATCCTTTGGGGACATCTCAAACTCGAGCAGGAAATCCGCGGGGACCTCCCGGTTGTTCCAGAGCACCATATGAGAACTCTTGGCCTGCTTCTCGTGGTGATTGGAGATAATCAGCCTGCCGTTTTCCTGACGCGCGTGTCCGACCCCCTCGAGGACCCACGCTGCGCCTTTTGGGAGCGCGGCGCGTTTCTTTCCATCGAGAAGCTGCTTCTCGGGCAACACTTTGACGTCTTTGGAGAAGTCCTCGGAAATGACCAGCTCCAATTGATACTCCGTCAAATCAAGTTCGCCTTTGGCCGGGCGTTCTTTTGCCCGGGTCTTGTCGCCCTCGGCCTCATCTCCGGCCTCAGGCATGGCATTGCCTTGATCAATCTTGGCGGGGGACTTGTCCTTCGATTGGGATGGCTCTGAGGGGGCGGAGTCTTGATTTCCCGTCTTGTCGTCCCCGCGAGCCGTCTTGGCCAATACGCCGAATGTCATGAGCGGTGATCCGGCCTCGTGGGCTCCGATGTCAGGAGCCTTGCCCGTGAATCCGTCATTGAAGTTGGGGATCCGAATGCCGGCGTCGCGCCCAGGGCTACCGGGTGCGAGCTGGTACTTCCCGCTAGATCCGCTTTCCCAGCCGTGCCCCGGTGCATAGCGGGGCGCGCCCTGGATGCCGTGCTTCTCGATGTCCTGGCCGGGGAAGGCGATTTTGCCGTTATAGAGGTCATAGTCAAAGCAAGAACGACC
>CAYNYF010000137.1:0-4382 GCA_964401385.1 uncultured Planctomycetaceae bacterium
AGCAGCGTCAGCCGCAGCACGCCGTCCAGGAAGTCGTAGCCGTACTTGCAGTCGTTCAGCAGGGCGATGCCGTAGCCGCCCTCGCTCAGGGCCGCCCATTTCTGCGCCGGCCACTCGAACCGCTGCCGCTCGAACTCATTGTTGCGGTGCGTCGGCCGGACCACGTGGCCGAACTGAATTTCGCCGCGCAGCGTCGCCGCCGTCAGCTCGGCCGGGAAGGCTACCTTCAGCAGCCGGTGCGTCTCGCGCCAGTCCACTTCAGTTTCGAACTCCACCCGCCGCGCCCCCGCTCGAAGGACGATTTCCTGGTACAGTTGGGAATTACCCAGCTTCCGCCGGACGGCGGCGCGGGCCTCGAGCGGTCCGGCGGAGATCACCTTCACGCTCTCGGCCGGCCCGACGGCAACCGGGGCGGACTTGTAGGAGATGTCGATGTCCCAGGCGTCCCAGGCGGCCGGGTTGTCGCGATACAGCTCCAGCCGGTTCATCGCGGCCCCGCGCGGCACGAGCTGCCGCCCGGCCGACAGGTCCAGCCATTCGGCGATCTCGCCTCGATTGTTGATCCGCAGGCGGAGCCGCTCGTTTTCCATGACCACGCCGCGCCGACTCTGCCTCGCCTCTGCGCCGCCGGCGGGCCGCTTCGGCCGGCCGCGGCGGAGGGCGACGCCCCTGGCCCCGCAGGCGGGCACGTCCGGCACGGCCACCAGCATGCGGCCCTTGCCGATGCTCTGGGCGAGCAGCTCGTTGCCGTCGGAATCGACCGCCTGCCCGCCCGCCGGCAGCTCGACCACCGCGTCGCGGGTCCAGGACAGCGAATTCCAGACGGTCCAGCCGGCCTTTCCGCCCGAGAGCGACTGCCGGGCGTCGGCGGCGATCCGCCCGGCCTCGGCGAGCACCTGCTCGTGCAGGGCCTCGGCCTCGTCGTACACGCGGCCGATGGACGAGCCCGGCAGGATGTCGTGGAACTGATTCAGCAGGACTTTCTTCCACGCCCGCTCCAACCGCCCGGCCGGGTATTTCCGCCCGCGCATCGCGGCCGCAATGGCCGACCACGCCTCCGCCTCGCGGAGGGCAAGCTCGCTCTTGCGGTTGCCGCGCTTGGTTTTGGCCTGCGTGGTGTAGGTGCCGCGGTGGACCTCCAGGTACAGCTCGCCAACGTAGCGGTCCTTCGGCTCGCCGGCTTTTTCCAGCTCGGCGAAGAACTCCCGCGGCGAGGCGATCCGCATCCGCGGAACGCCCTCCAGGTCCGCTTCGCGGCGGACGTATTCCAGGTGGTCGCGCGTGGGCCCGCCGCCGCCGTCGCCCCAGCCGAAGGGATACAGGAACTTCTCGGCCCCGTCCTTCTGGACGCACAGCCGCCAGCGGTCGGCGACGGCCTCCGGGTGAGTCTCGGCGTTGTAGTTGCGGTGCATGTGCGACAGCACGGTCGAGCCGTCGATGCCCTCCCACGTGAACGTCTCGTACGGGAAGGTCGTCCCGCCGTGGTAGTTCCAGAAGATCTTCTGCGTGGAGAAGTACTTCACCCCGCAGCCGCGGAGGATCTGCGGCAGGTTGCCGTTGTAGCCGAAGGCGTCCGGCAGCCAGCACACGTCGCAGTCCACGCCGAACTCGTCCTGGAAGAACCGTTTGCCGTAGAGGAACTGGCGGATCAGGGCCTCGCCGCCGGAGACGTTCATGTCAGCCTCGATCCACATGGCCCCGCCGGCGATCCACTGCCCGCGCCGGGCGGCGCGCTTTATGCGGGCGTAGATCTCCGGGTAGTCGGCGCGGAGGAACTCGTACAACTGCGCCTGGCTCTGGAGGAAGCGGAACTCCTTGTAGCGGTCCATCAGGGCCAGCATCGAGGAGAAGGTGTGGGCGCTCTTGCGGTAGGTCTGCGCCAGCGGCCACAGCCAGGCCACGTCGATGTGCGAGTGGCCGAAGCAGAACATCTCCGGCATGGTCGAGCCGTTGCGGGCGGCCAGCAGCGGCGCCAGCAGCTTCCGCGCCTGCGGCACGGCCCGGGCGAACTGCTCCTGCGGGGCTTCGGGGTCCAGGGCGCAGCTCGCGGCCATCATCGCCTGCTGGAGCTTGTGCTGGCGGAGCGAGTCGGGCGGGACGGACTTGATCAGCCGGCGGAGGGTGTCCGCGTCGATCCAGAGCTGGTAGGCCTGCTCGTCCCATTCGCCCAGCCACAGCCCGCCGAAAGGCTGCCGCCGCGGCGTCGCCGGGGGCATGAGCGGCTGGCCGGGGCGGACGAACTGGAAATACACGCTCGGCCGGCGGTGACCGGCGTAGCTTTCGATTAGGATTTTCAGCGGCTTGCCGCCGCGGGCGTGCGGCGCCAGGTCGACGTGCCTGTGCCACCGGTCCAGCCCGCCGGCCGCCCGGCCGTTGATGAAGAGAACCGACTCGTTGGACTGATCGCCCAGCCGGCCGGACAGCACGATGGCCTTGCCCCTGGCCGCCGGCGGAACCTTGGCCGTGCAGCGGAACCAGCCGTATTCCCACTCCCGCCCCCAGCTCTGCCCGGGGCGGATCGGACGGAAGGAAAGCCGCGCCGCCTGCCGCGGCGATAACAGATCGTTAGCTTTCGCCAGCTCGGCCGGCAGCTCGACCAGCCGGCGGACGATCCGCTGGCGGATCGCCTCGCACCAGGCGTCAATCCGGAGTTGCCAATCTCTCGTCAGCTTCATGCGTCCTCTTCCTCTCTGCTGAATGCGACAGCGGGCAAGAGCCTACAACGCCGCAGCGGCGCTGGCAACGCCCGGCCCGCCGGCGGACGTTACTTGTAGGCGGCGGTTCGCGGCGGTTATGATTCACGCGTGACAGCGTGCCGGCAATGAAAGCGTGCGACACAGAGACACAGAGAGTCAGAGTTAAGAAAACCCATGCTGTATCTCCGTTCCTCTGCGCCTCTGTGTCGATCTGACGAGAGTCTCTGCCGCCCACAGATTCAATCGTGACGGTGCACTAGACAGCGAGGCCAGCCATGCTGCAAACAGTCGATGCCCTGACCGCGGCCGTGCGGAAGGCGGTCGAGAAGACCGCCGTCACCGACATCCACACGCACCTGTTCCCGCCGTCTCACGGCGACCTGCTGCTGTGGGGGGCCGATGAGATCCTGACCTACCACTACCTCGTGGCCGAGCTGTTCACCGTCGCGCCGCGCGAGCTGACGTACGAAAAGTTCTGGTCGCTGGACAAGCCCGCCCAGGCCGACCTGGTCTGGGAGCACCTCTTCCTCAAGCACGGTGCGCTGTCGGAGGCCGCCCGCGGGGCGATCACCACCTTCAACTTACTCGGCCTGGACGTCGGCCGGCGGGACCTGGCAGGCATTCGCAAGTGGTTCTCGGAACAAAAGATAGAGCAATACCTGCCGAAGGTGCTGGAGCTGGCCAAGATCGATTACGCGGTGATGACCAACAATCCCTTCACGGCCGCCGAGGTCGCCCGCTGGGAGCGGAACCTGCCGTGCCCGGAGCGTCTCAAGCCGGCCCTGCGGATCGACCCGCTGCTGGTGGACTGGACATCCGCCGTCGAGGTGATGAAGGCCGCCGGCTACGAGGTTCAGGCCCGCCCGACGCCCAAGACATTCGACGAGGTTCGGCGATTCCTGCTGGACTGGTCCAAGCGGCTCAAGCCGGCCTACTTCGCCGCCTCGCTGGGCCCGGAGTTCACTTACCCTGACGATTCCGCCCGCACGCAGATCATCGACAAGGCGATCATGCCGGCCGCGATGGAACTCGGCCTGCCGTTTGCGATGATGATCGGCGTCCGCAAGGTCGTTAATCCCGGCCTGGGCGACGGCGGCGACGGCGTCGGCGTTGCCGACGTGACGGCCGTGATGGGCCTCTGCCAGAACTACCCGCGGGGGAAGTTCCTGGTGACGATGCTCTCGCGCGTCAACCAGCACGAGCTGTGCGTGCTGGGGCGGAAGTTCGGCAACCTGCACGTCTTCGGCTGCTGGTGGTTCTGCAACAACCCCTCCATCATGGCCGAGATCACCCGCCAGCGCCTGGAGCTTCTCGGCACCGCCTTTACCTGCCAGCACTCCGACGCCCGCGTTCTCGACCAGCTCATCTATAAGTGGTCGCACACGCGCAAGATCGTCGCCGACGTGCTCGTGGAAAAGTACGTCGCTCTCTTCGCGGCCGGCTGGCGGCCGACCGAGGCGGAAGTCACCCGCGACGTCCGCGCCATCTTCGGCGGCTCCTTCGCGGAGTTCGCGGCCAAGTGACTGCTGGGACGGCACCGGCACGAGCATTTTGACGTGCGACCGGCGGGGTCGTAATGAGAGTAGCCCGGCGACCCGCAGGGTCGCGATGAGAGTAGCCCAGCGATTCATCGCTGGGTGCAATGGGCCGACGAAGCGTCAGTCGCGTAGGGACGGTTGATACGGG
>CAYNYF010000138.1:0-3386 GCA_964401385.1 uncultured Planctomycetaceae bacterium
TATATGTTATGTGGCGCTTCGCACCCCAGAAGGGGCGGCTGCGTCGCTTCGGGCGGTCTGGGGCTGGCGTGGCCGGCATGCTGCCAGCCCGGGCGCGGCAGCCGCTGCCGGTTTGTAGCGCCTGCCGGTCTGTCTGTTCAGGGCGTGGCCGGCCGGAAGATCAGTTGCAGGTTGCCCTGATCCCACAGCTTCAGTTCCTTTCGGCCGTCGATGTACGAATAGACGTTGATTTTGTTGACGGCCATGTCGATGACGTACAGCAGATCGACTGTGGTCGAGGCCGAGGCGGTCACCATGATGTAGTCGCCGACGCGGACGGGAACATCGGCCCGGGCGGAGTCCGCCGTCACGTGGGCCAGGAGCAGCGCGGTGGCCAGGATGGCGGCCGAGACGCATAGCAGCGAGATGGTCAGGTTTTTCGGGTCTTTCATGGCATCTCCTCGGGGTCCGTCAGCGGCTCTTTCGCTGGAAGTCGACGCCCAGGTCGCGCTTGGCGACGACGCGCATGCGCTCTTTCTGCTGGTCGAACGTGATCACCACCAACTGCCGGCTGGCGGTGTCGAGGAGGAACAGCGCGTCGTTGCTCCTGGAAATCTGGGCGCTGAGGACGCCGTAATCGGTCCTGCCGCCGACGGCCTGGGCGTGTGCGGGCTTGGCGCCCGCGCCGAATGCCAGCGCCACCAGCAGGGCGGCATTCAAGCACACCAAGGCCACGATGATCGCGTGTTTCATGTGGTTTCTCCTGAAGGCCCCGCGGCCGCCAAGCGGGCGGGCCGGGGTGGCCTACAACGTGCGTTGCTGTCCAATCGCCCTTTCATGGAAGTATGAGCACGTCTACAGGTCATCAATCCAGGTGCGTCCTTTTGGCGTTTTTGAACGCGATGGCGGCCATGGCCACGACTCCCAGGCCGGTGATGAGGATGACGATCAAATTGGTCTTGTCCTCGAGCTTGGGCGCCTCGTGACCATCGGCGGCCAGGGCGCGCGACGCCCAGGCCGCGACTGCCATCATCCAAAGGGTGGCTTTTCGTTTCATACCTTAGATTATACCTTTCGCCTTGTCGGTTGCAAGCGCCGCCGGCGCGTGCAGAAAGTGGCTCACGTCGCGCACGCGGCGGGTGAACTCGCCGGCGGGCATGGACAGCGTCCGCCACTTGGCGCTGCGCGGGCGCGCCGCGGCCGCGTACTCGCTCATGGCGATGCCCATAAAGGCATAGTGCCGCTTCCGGAAAAAATGAACGTCCTCGAACGGGGCCGACCCCGGCGGGCCCTGAAGCCAGTATGCGAACACCAGCACGCCCAGGAAGTCCGCCCCGAAGATGTTCTCCCACTCCAGCAGCGACTCGATGTCGTCCCGCGTGACCCAGTTCTCCCACCGGCGAGCCGGCTGCCGCGCCGAGGACTTGCTGGTGTCGGGGAATTTCCGGCCCTTGACGTCCACCAGCAGGTTCGCCCCGGTGTTGGAATACACCAGGAAGTCGAAGCTCTTGATGGAGACGTCGGCGAAGATGGCCTTCTTCGCCTCATCCACGACGACGTACGGCCAGCCCTTGGCCTGAAGGTAGCTCTCGAAGGCGGCCTCGTAATGTACGCTTCTGCGGGCCATGGGCCCCCTACCGCTTCTGCTGCATTTCTTCCCAGGATTGCCTGGTCAGGATCATGTCGCACTCCCACCGGCCCTTGGCGCCGCCCGGCCGTCCAGCTCGGTCATCGGCCGCAGCCCCACGGGCCCGTCCGAAAGCGTCACGTCATGTTCCGCCAGTCGCTCCATCGCTCACTTGAGATACTTTCCCGGCTCGGCGAGGAACTCCCCGGCCGGCACGTCCGTCTGCTCGCCGGTTTCAAGGTCTTTCACACCTATCTTCGGGCCCTCAAGCACGATAACCGCAAACCGCGCTCCACGCCTGTTTGCCTCCTTAAGCTGCCTGCCAAGACTGGTCTGCTTGAAGGAGTAGTCCGTCTTGAAGCCCAGCTCCCGGAGTTTGCCTGTATACTGATGCACACTCTCAAAGAAGCGCTGCCCAACTCCGTCGACGACGAAGCAGTCCAGCCGGGCCGATACGTCCGGCAGCTTGCCCTTTTCTTCCAGGAGGATGCTCAGGACGGCATCGCCCATGCCGAAGCCGGTCGCCCCGATCTTGGGCCCGCCCAGGACCTCCAGCAGGTTGTCGTACCGCCCTCCCCCGGCCACCGCCCGCAGGGCGTCCTCGGCGTCCCACACCTCATAGACGATGCCGGTGTAGTAGGCCAGCCCGCGGACCATGCGCATGTCCAGCCGGCAGTACTCCGCGGCGCCCATGTTTTGCAGCATGGTCATGAGGCTCTCGATCCGCTGGATCTCCTCGGCCGTCTGCGGCTCGCCGCGGAGGGCCTCGGCCGCGGCCGGGAGGTCCGGGGCGTCCTGGAAGCGGCGGATCTCGTCGAGTCGATCGGCCGGGACGCCCGCGGCCGTGGCCATCTCGGCGAACGCCTCGGGCTTGACCCGCGGGCGCTTGTCCAGGGCCGCCAGGGCCGCCTCCATCTGGGCGTCGCCCACGCCGACCCGCCGCAGCGCCGCCGTCGTCAGGGTCCGCGAGCCGATGCGAACCACCACGTCTTTGGGCCCCAGCCCCACCTCGCGGAGGAAGTCCACGGCCGTGAAGATGCAATCGGCGTCGGCCAGCACGTCGTCGGAGCCGACGATGTCCACGTTCCACTGGAAGAACTCGCGCAGGCGGCCTCGCTGCGGGTTCTCCGCCCGCCACAGCCGCGGGATGCAGAACCACTTGATCGGCCGCGGCAGCGAGTTGATCCGGGCGTTGACCATTCGCGCCAGCGTCGGCGTGATCTCCGGGCGCATGGCCAGCTCGCGCCCGCCGCGGTCGGTGAAGCTGAAGAGTTGCGAGACGATCTCCTGCCCGCTCTTGACGCGGAACAGGTCGAGCTGCTCCAGCACCGGCCCATCGATCTCGACGAAGCCGTTACGGAGCGACACCCGCCGCCAGGCCTCCGTCAGCCAGTTTCGCAGGGCCATCTCCTCGGGATAGAAGTCCCGGGTGCCTTTGACCGCTTGGAATTTCATGTTCGCATCTCTCCAACGGCAAGACGGTTGTCCGCGGGCACTGGCCCGCTGCTGCTGGCAGCGACCCCGCCGGCAAGAGCGCGGATTATAGTCCCCCCCGGCCGGGATTTCAAAACGCTCCGCCGGGTTGGTGCCATGCCTCTGCTGCCCGCCTACCAGCTGGTGGGCAGCCAGAAGCATGCCACCCTGTGTTGCGTGTTGCCCGTTGGTGCCATGCTTCTGCAGCAGAAGCATGCCACCCTGTGTTGCCTGCCGCCACCGGGTAGGCTTGCCTGCCGCCACCGGGTAGGCGTGCCGGAGGCGGGCCGGGCGTGGTTGCCCGGGC
>CAYNYF010000139.1:0-3197 GCA_964401385.1 uncultured Planctomycetaceae bacterium
CCTGGCGCCGTGCTCTGACAGCCTGCGTCGGTCGCCACCCGCTTCCTGCGGTAAGCGCGGTACGGCCGCCCCCGGCTGTGGCACTTGGCCACAATTTGGGTAGCGCGCTACCCACGCAACGGCGCGCGCTGACTCAGAGCGGTTTTCGGCGAAGGTCGATTTCGCCCCGTGCTCACGGGCCTTTTCTCGCCACCGCGCCCGTTGACACAAAACGGCACACGCCAGGATTTTCGATTTTAAGTCCCCAGCGTCTGCCAATTCCGCCACCGGCCCGCTCTCGTCCGGCGCCGTCCGACGTCGCGCGGCGTGCCGCCGGCCGCCTGACGGTGCTGCCATGCCCTTACACGCACCGCCAGTGTAGTCTGTATCGACCGGGGAGGCCACATTCGGCCGGCCAGGATCGGCGACCGGTCGATGGGACCCGGCCGAGCGCCACGGCGACGTCGGGCTGATAGCCTTGATCCACGTATCCCAGCGGGCCCGGGCGGGCGCACCACCATTGCGGGCGCAAGGGCGCGTCGCTAGTCTATGTGCGGCGGCGCAAACCTCGAGGCTGTTGCCTGGCAATGACCTCGACAAGGCGACAATCTCAGGACAGCCCGACGCGCGACCGCGCGAGTGGAGAGACATGCGGATGGCGAAGTTGGCGTGGCTGCTGGCGGCGGGGTTGCTGTGTCCGGGCTGGCTGGCGGCGGAGGAGTTGCCGCTCTGGAGGCTCGCTGAGATCGACGGTCTGAGCGGCGCGGCGTGGACGGCGGAGGAAGAGGCCGGCCAGGCGCACCGCTCGGCCCGCGCGGGTCGCACGGCCGTGATTACCGTGCCCATCTGGTGGGGAAAGACCTTCCGCCCGCCCGAGGGGACGGTCTACGTGCTGAAGGTCACCTACAAGGACACCTCCGACCGCCCGGCGATCTTTTACGCCCACGCCGGCGTCGGCAGATACTGGGGCCTGAGCGAGGTTCACCGCTTCGGCGGCACGGGCGACGGAAAGTGGAAGACGGCCGACGTGCCCGTCTCCTGGGACCTGATCTGCCGCAAGAACGCCCCCGGCGGCGTAACCGAGCTGGCGATCCGCGCGGACCGCGACCTGCCCGTGCGGTCCATCCAGGTGACGGCCGCGGGCGAGGGCGCGGCCGAGAGGTACTTCCGCCAGACCCGCGCGTGGATCGCCCGCGCCCAGGCCGAGAAGCGCCGGCGGGCCGACGGCGGCCCGCGGCAGCAGCCGACGATCCCGCCGGCGATGAAGGGCCGGCAGATCGTCCCGTACGTGCGAAGCTGGGTCTGGCCGCTGTGGCCGAACTCCGCCCCCCAGCCGGGCGAGGCCTTTGCGGCCGTGAAGGTCCGCATGGCCCGCAACGAGTACGAGCCGGCCGCCTTCGCCGTCTACGCCAACGGCCGGGCGCTGCGAAACGTCACCTACACCGTCAGCCCGCTCGCCGGCTCGGCCGGGACGCTGGCCTGCGCGCTCGACCTGCGGACGGCGGAGTACTCGGCCGTGCAGGCAACCGTCGACTACTCGGCCACCACCGACTCCGGCAAGTACCGTCTGTATCCCCAGAGGCTGTGGCCGGCCTACCCGGTGGACGTCCCCGCCGGTCGTTCGCAGTTGTTCTGGATCACCGTCCGCACGCTCGGCGACGCCAGCCGCCCGGGCAAGTACACGGGCACGGTTCGAATCTCGGGCGAGGTCGCCGGCGAAGCCCCCCCCGCCGCGGAGCTGCCCATTCAGGTGGAGGTTTTGCCGGTGATGCTGCCCACCGTCACCGAGGCGGGGCTTTCGCTGAGCAACTGCACGGCCGGGCTGCCGACACTCCAGGAGGTCCGCACGCTCGTCGCCCACAATCACAACGGCATGGACATCTGGTTCGCCGGCACCCAGCCGCAGATGCGGGTCCGCAACGGGCGGCTGCTGCTCGACTGGACCTACATGGACGACTGGATGATCAACGCCCGCCGGCTGGGGCTCACCCACGTGGTGTGGTTCTTCGGCGGCGACCCCAAGGGCTTTCCCGACACGCTCAACCTCGAGCGCGACCTGTACCGCGCCCGGGAAGGCGATCGCGGCGAGCTTCGCCGCCAGTTCCTCCGCAAGACCAACGCCAAGCCGGAGAAGGTCATTCCGGAGCTGCGCGAGCTGTACGTCGATTTCGTCCGCCAGACGGCCGAGCACGCCAAGGCCGCCGGCTGGCCGAAACTCATCCTCCAGCCCTTCGACGAGCCCGGAAAGTGGACCCGGACCAGGCCGGGCGTGAATCCCTTCCACAAGGTGATCGGCACCGGGCCGTGGATCCGCGACCACTTCCGCGATTGCTGCGCACTGATCCGCCAGGGCTCGGGCGAGGTCCGAACCGCCCTGGAGGCCCACACCGTCCCGCCGTGCCTGGTCTTTCTCGGCGACGTGGACATCTTCTGCACAAACCGCGCCTGGCAGGTGCCGGACCTGTCCGAACGGCTGCGGGCGGCGGGCGTGGACTTCTGGCAGTACGCCAACTGCGACGACCAGGCCCCGCCCCACCGGACGCGGTACAGCTTCGGCTTCTACTTCGGCGGCTATGGCAGCCGAGGGGCGCTGGTGTGGGCGTACAACTTCATGAGCCGCTTTGATACCTCCTCGGCCGTTAACTGGGGCAGCGGCTGGTACACGCCCTTCGGGACGGTCTTCGCCCCGTCGCTGGTGGGGCTGCGCGAAGGCCTGGACGACCGGCGGTGGATGGAGGCCTGCCGCGTCCTCGCCGCCAAGGACCCCGCCGCCAGGGTGCTGCTGGAAAAGATCGGCGCCGAGGCCGTCGCCGCCCGGGCCAAGACGCCCTACACCTCCTACAACGAGGCCAAAGACCCCGACCAGATGGACCGCTGGCGCGGGCGGATCATGGACGCCCTGGCCGGACGATCCCGGCCGTGAAGCGGGCCGGGCGTCGTCGGCGGGGCGGGCCCGCCTCCTTGCCTGCCGCCACCGGGTAGGCCTGTCGGCGGTGGGCGGGCAGGAACGCAAAGATTCGCAAAGATTCGCAAAGATTCGCAACGATTCGCAAAGATTCGCAAAGATTCGCAACGATTCGCAACGATTCGCAAAGATTCGCAAAGATTGGCAAAGTTTCGCAAAGGTTGCGAATTCCACAAGTCCCTGGGCCGCCATGTCTTGCGGATTTGAACGTCCGATAACACCGCCCGCCTGGCAGAGGCGGGCAGGAATTCCA
>CAYNYF010000140.1:0-3092 GCA_964401385.1 uncultured Planctomycetaceae bacterium
TCATGACGGCCACGCCCATCCCCCGGACGCTGGCGCTGACGGTCTTCGGCGACCTGGACGTGTCGGTCATCGACGAGCTGCCGCCCGGCCGCGGGCGGACCGAGACCCGCTGCCTGGACGCCGGCGAGCTGCCGGAAGTCATCGAGTTTGTCCGCGAGCGGCTGGCCGCCGGGCAGCAGGCGTATTTCGTCTACCCGCTGGTGGCGGCGACGGGCAAGCAGCAGCTCACGGCCGCCCAGGACGCCTACGAGGAACTGAGCCGGCGGGCGTTTCCGGAGCACGCCGTCGGACTGATCCACGGGCAGATGCCGACCCGTCAGCAGCAGGACGTGATGGGGCGCTTTGCCGCCGGCGAGGTCCGCGTGCTGGCCGCCAGCACGGTGGTGGAGGTCGGCCTGGACGTGCCCAACGCCAACGTCATGGTCGTCGCCCACGCCGATCGCTTCGGCCTGGCCCAGCTCCACCAGCTCCGCGGGCGGATCGGACGCGGTAAGGCCGACGCCGTCTGCATCTTCCTCGCCGCCGCCAGGAACCCCATCGCCGCCGAGCGACTGCGCGTGCTCGGCGAAACCGACGACGGCTTCAAGATCGCCGAGGCCGACCTGCGGCTGCGCGGGCCCGGGGAGTTCTTCGGCACCCGCCAGCACGGCCTGCCGGAGCTGAGAATCGGCAACCTCATCCAGGACTACGCCCTGCTGCGAACGGCCCGGGCCGACGCCTTCGCCATGGTCGAGGCCGACCCGGACCTGTCGGCCCCCGAGCACCAAGTGGTCCGAGCCGAGATGATCAAGGCCTACGGCGGGCGGGTCGACCTGATCGCCGCGGGGTGAACAGGGCTTCGGCCGCGACCTGCGAACACCGGCCAGCCTATATAGGGGATGTCCTACCGCATCAGCAGAAGCGAAGGTAGCGATATCGTGACGATACGTGGATCCGCCACCTCTTGACCGTCATGCATTGTCACGAGTACGCCGAATGGCGCCCTGTAAACGGTCTTCTCGATAAACGAGCGCAGTCCGAGCGTGTCTCGATGAACATCTATTCGCTGGCGGTACTTCACCTCCAATGGTATCCGCTTTTCCCCGATGGTGAGGACGAAGTCCACTTCCGGCTCGAGCGGGCGTTCCGGAAAATGGGCGACGTTGAGGTGTGGCAACCCGGCCAGCCAGTACCCAACGACACTCTCGGCAATATGCCCGGCCAAGTCGCCAAGCTCCGGCTGCTGGGATAGAGCTGTTGCCGTCAACGGGATCTTCTCTTCCAGCCAGCTCGCCCTTAGGGCATGGTCGCACAGGCACATCTTGTTGTTTCCTCTTCGGCGCTTTATGCGTATCTCAAGCGGGCGGATGAGCTTGATCAGCATCGCACCGTCGAGGAACTTCAGGTAATTGAGGATTCGACGCCACGAGACATCCGCCTGCAATGCCTGACGGGTCTCCTGCACGAAGACTGCACCGCCCGGGGCCTGCCCGGCATATCTGCATGCCAGTCGAAACACCTCCTCGAGCAAGTCCTGGTCCCTCTTGAGGCCCCTGCTGCCCATTCGGAGGTCATGCTGAATCGCGCGTTGAATGACCGTCTCGTTCAATTGATCAGCGACCTCTTCCCAGGGCACCTCCGGATTGGCCTGAGCCATGGGATATCCGCCCCGGTCAGAAAACGCCTCAAACGCGAGGTCGCGGACTTCTCTTTTTTGCTGCCCAATCGCCGACAGCTCCTGCCAGAACTCCTGGCGCGTGAGCGCCTCCAGGCCATTGGGCGGCAAGAATGACTCCAGGTGTTCGCGGTACCGTAACCCGGCGATCTCGCGCAGCAGCAGCGTCCCCAGGTCGGCCGTGGTTATGCGACCAGCCAGGCTGTCCCGACCGGCTTCGATGCGAAGCGAAGAGCTTCCGGTGATTACGACTTTCACGGTGTTGTGATCAACCAGCGACTTCACCTGCGGCGCCCAGTCACGGATGTTCTGAACTTCATCCAACAGGACATAGGCCGGCTGACCAGCATGCGCGGCCTCGTTGAAACTCCTGCCCAGAACGCGGTCTTCGAACCACCGCGCGATGGCGAGAACGGGTTCGGACAGCGCGCGGAGCGAAGGGATTTCGTCAAACTGCACCCTCACGATTCGAGACGCGGCGACGCCGCCCTTCGTCAGAAGCTCCTCTATCAACTGCTCCTGCAGCGTTGTCTTGCCGACCTGCCGCGGCCCCCGAACAACCACCACGGGCGCCAGTCCGCTGGCGAGCTTCTTTTTCAGCACCTGAAAGGCCCATCGCCTGTAAGGCGGCAGAACACGCCCCGGCCTGCCCTCCCACCAGGGATTGGTCCGCCGAAGGAGCTCGTCCAGCGCAGGAGGCAGGCGCACCTTATCAAATATGTCTTTGTCTTTCGGCATCACACTGCCTCGCCGCAATTCCTTGGGTCTCTGGCAAGCGGCCCAAGGCAAACGGCAAATACCCGATGATCAGCATAAGCATACCAATTGGGCGTCCGCGCTGCCACGGTTGCTTTTGCCGCAAGGCCGACCCGGACCTGTCGGCCCCCGAGCACCAAGTGGTCCGAGCCGAGATGATCAAGGCCTACGGCGGGCGGGTCGACCTGATCGCCGCGGGATAGGCCGCGCCCGCCGCCGGCAGGGGCGAAAAGCTGCTTGCCGAGGCGACCTCATGCCCGGTAGCATGATTCCACTTTGCAGATCCCACAAGGCTTGCGGAGATAGACGTGGGCAGACTCGAAGAATCCATTGGCGGCTTGAAGTACAACGACCAGGGGCTGATCCCCGCCATCGTCGTGGACGCCGAGACCAAGCAGGTGCTGATGATGGCGTGGATGAACGCCGAGGCCCTCGCCCGAACGGTCCGGACCGGCAAGACGCACTTCTGGTCCCGCAGCCGCGGCAAGCTCTGGCTGAAGGGCGAGGCCAGCGGCCACACACAAGAGGTCCGCGGCATCTACGTCGACTGCGACATGGACACGCTGGTGGTGGAGGTTCTCCAGCAGGTGGCTGCCTGCCACGAGGGCTACCGCTCCTGCTTTTTTCGCAAGCTCGACGCGAACGGCGTCTGGCAGGTGGTGGCGGAGAAGGTCTTCGACCC
>CAYNYF010000141.1:0-3027 GCA_964401385.1 uncultured Planctomycetaceae bacterium
GCGGCGACTGGACTCGAACCAGTGACCCAGGGCTTATGAATCCCTTGCTCTGCCAACTGAGCTACGCCGCCCGGCGGATATCATCTTGCTTCCGGGCGGAGACCTTTTCAAGCGATTTTCCCCGCCGCCGCCGCGACGGCCTTCAGGTGCAGCCCGCGTCCGTCCGGCCGGCCGCGCCGTCCTCCCGCGGCGGTTTTGCCTTTGACAAATCCCGCCGCCCGACAAAGAATGCCCAGCCTGGCGGCGCTTTCGGCAACTCTCGAGGAGATGGACGATGCAGTGGGAAGAACTCACCAGTGACGAATTCGCCGCGGCCTCGGGCGAGTGCGGTCGGGTCTGCGTGATCGCCCTGGGCTGCCTGGAGCGGCACGGGCCTCACATGCCGCTGGGCACGGACATGATCAACGGCCATCGCATCGCCGTCGAAGCCGCCCGGCAGGAGCCGGCGATCGTCTTTCCGCCGTGGATGTTCGCCCAGATCTACGAGGCCAAGTGCTTTCCCGGCACCATCACCCTGCCGCCGAAGATGCTGGTGGAGCTGATGCTGACGGTCTACGACGAGATCGCCCGCAACGGCCTGACCAAGATCATCACCTACATCGCCCACGGCGGGAACAACCACCTGGCCAATTTCCTCTGCCAGTGCCAACTGCACGAGCACAAGCCCTACCAGCTCTACGCCTTCAGCTACGGCAAGGGCATGACCGACCGGCAGCGAGATAAGTGGAAGGCGATCCTGGAAACCGACGGCGGCGGGCACGCCGGCGAGTCGGAAACCTCCATCATGATGCACCATCGCCCGGAGCTGGTGAAGATGCAGGCCACCGGCGGCCGCTCCGGCGTCCGCCAGGGGCGGATGGATCACGTCAAGGCCGGCTTCAACGGCTTCTGGTGGTACGCCGACTACCCCGAGCACTGGGCCGGCGAGCCGGCGACGTCCTCGCCCGAGAAGGGAAAGGCGCTGTCGGCGCTTCAGGCGGAGGCCCTGGCCGCGTTCATTGGGGCGGTCAAGCAGGACCAGATCACCCCGAAACTGGCCCAGGAATTCTTCCGCCGCGAGGCGGAGCTGCGCAGCTAGCCGACCCCCGGCCGCAGCGGGGCCGATGGAGCCGCCTTGCCGGCCGGCAAAGGAGCGAGAGCGAAGATGGCCAGAAAGAAAATCAGCATCATCGGCGCCGGCAACGTCGGCGCCACCTGCGCCCACTGGGCGGCGGCGAAGGCCCTCGGTGACATCGTTCTGCTGGACATCATCGAGGGAATGCCGCAGGGCAAGGCCCTGGACCTGTTCCAGGCATCGCCGATCGAGGGCTTCGACGCCCGGATCGTCGGCACCAATGACTACGCCGACACGGCCGGGGCCGACGTGGTGATCATCACCTCGGGCCTGCCGCGAAAGCCGGGCATGAGCCGGGACGAGCTGCTCGCCGCCAACACCAAGATCGTCCGCGATGTGGCCGAGAAGGTCGCCCCGGGCAGCCCCGACGCCGTCCTGATCGTCGTTTCCAACCCGCTGGACGCGATGGCGTACGTCGCCTGGAAGGTCAGCGGCTTTCCGGCCGAGCGCGTCGTCGGCCAGGCCGGCATCCTCGACACCGCCCGCTTCCGCGCCTTTCTGGCCGAGGCCGTCGGCTGCTCCGTGGCCGACGTCCAGACCATGCTGCTGGGCGGCCACGGCGACGACATGGTCCCGCTGCCGCGGTACACCACCGTCGCCGGCGTGCCCGTCGGCCAACTGCTGCCCAAGCAGACGATCGCCGACATCGTCGCCCGCACCCGCGCCGGCGGCGGCGAGATCGTCTCGCTGCTGAAGACCGGCAGCGCCTACTACGCCCCGTCGGCCGCGGCGGTGCAGATGACCGAGGCCGTCCTCCGCGACCGCAAGCGCGTGCTGCCGTGCTCGGCCTACTGCAATCGCCAGTACAACGTCGGCGGGTTCTTCGTGGGCGTGCCCTGCCTGCTGGGGACCGGCGGGGTCGAGAAGGTCGTCGAGCTGGACCTGACGGCCGAGGAGTGGGCCGCCTTCAACGGCTCCGCCCAGCACGTGAAGGAACTCGTCGGAAAGGTCGAGAAGATTCTGGTCTCGCCCTGATCCGGCGGCAAGCTCCCCTGGCGACCGAGCCCGGTTTGGACAGGACCCCATGCCCCGCAAGCGGAAGTAGGGCATCCGGTCCGGGCTGCTCGGGTAGATTTCTACATTTTTCCATCTTGGCCCATTCTCCCCTTGACACCGGCGGGGGGATGCGTGTACCTTCAAGAGCGCAAGATCGCGGCACGGAAGGATCGCTGGGACGGGGTGTGGGTTCAGCTTGTACCGGGGAACTCGCAGCAATGTCACCAGCGGCCGAGTAACGGAGCCCGCCGGCTTCCGCCCCCGCGGCGAGAGGCCAGGCCGCCCAAGATGGGGAGATTGGCAATGAAGCCGCAAGTCAGAACGACAGGCCTGTCGAGCCGGGTGGCCACGCTGCTTGTCCTGTGCGCCTGGTGTGTCGGCATGGGTGTGGGCGTCCCGGGCGCCAAGGCGGACATCTTCCCTCCCGGGGACTTCGGGACGCTGGTGCCGCTCCGGGCCGATTGGTACATCGCCAGCGACAAGGCCGAGTACGCCCTAGGGGAGCAGGTCCACGTGGAGTACTGGGGTGTGAACAACACGAGTTCGGTCATCACTCTTGAATTCACCAGCGAACCCATACTGTACCTGCACGTCCTCAGGGATGGGGGATTGATCTGGGACTCGACAGGGGGGTGGCACAAGTGGAACCGCCCGCTCGTTGTCTTCGATCCCGGGGAGGTCCTTGAGAGCCAGTTCGTCTGGGACCAGACGGACACGGACGGCAATCCCGTCGGGCCGGGTGAGTATGAAATGAGAGGCCGCGGGGGGGGAGGCGCGAGCACGATGATCACCATTGTCCCCGAGCCGAGCACGCTTGTTTTGCTGTGCTTGGGGTTGTGGGCGTCTGGGTCCCGGGGACGGAAAGTGCGCCGATAGGACGGATGGGGGGAGGTTCCCGGGGACAAAGGGGTCAGGTA
>CAYNYF010000142.1:0-2963 GCA_964401385.1 uncultured Planctomycetaceae bacterium
CCCGTTGTTGCCCGGTGAATCAGTCGCCGCTCAGCTTCGGCGTCTGCGGCAAATCGCCGCCGCCGCGCCCGCGGCCAGCACCAGCAGCGTGGCCGGCTCAGGGACCGGCGCGCCGCCGGCGCCGTAGCCGTAGTTGTCGGCCCAGTCGGTGCCGTTGACCAGGTTCAGCGCGCAGATCTCCGGACGGACCGGATCCCCGGCGATGTACGGGTTGGCGATCATCCAGTTGCCGCACCCTCCCGTCGATCCAGCTCCAAAAGATTTCTTGCCGAGCTCGCCGGTTCGGTGCTACAGCTACGTCCGTGTTGATGGGTACGTGACTCCTATCTTTGCTTGACGGTGAAGCAGGAGTACGTACCCAACTTTTCGCGCCCTGTCACGCCCATCTGCTCGCCCGCTTGGACGCCCATCAAACTGCCAACACAATCAACAGCTTTCAACAGCCCACGATTACTACCAAGTTACACACAATTAGTTACACCACTCCGGTTCCCCTGGGCAGAGGGGTTCAGCGAGGGGAGGAGCAGACGTCGGCGAGATGGAGCTCTGGCGGAGCCCGTTCCGGGGCGGTCGGCCGGGCGCCCTGACTTGGTCGCTGGCCGGCCCGGCTTACAGCAGTTTACCAGTCAAGAGAATCTGAGTTGCGGAATCGCTGGGCCAGCGGCGGGCGGGGCGGATGGGATCTTCGGGTCCGCGGTGGTGGCCCGGCTACCCCCGGCCGGCAGCCGGCGGGCGGTGAATTTCCGCCAATCCGCCCGCTTTGCGCTTGCAAGTTTTCCCGATGCGCGCGAGCATGATCGTATTGGGACCACAAAGCCTTGGGAGCCTCGGCCGTGTCTTCGGTACATAGCCAGACGCCCGGCCAGTTGCGCCAGGCAGCGAACCTCGAAACGTCGCTTCTGTCCGAGATCGACGCCGCTTCCGCAGATCTGCAACGCGTGAATTGTCTGGACGAAGAACAGCGCGCCGAGGTCCACACGATTCTGGAGGCGATGAAGCACGACACCCAATCACATGCGGCGATCGTGCAGCTTCTCGCTGGCCGGGAGGGCCTCCGTGCCTGAGCGAGCGATGCTTCGCGAGCGTTTTTCGGCGATTCTCGCCAAGGTGCGCTCGGCCGCGGGCGAGTACGACCTGCTCGCCCGGTCGGCCGAAGATGCCGAACCGCGCGAGCAATTCCAGCGGCTCGCCCGGGACGAGCAGCGCCACCTCGAACTGACCGAACGACTTCTGGAAATCATCGACGAATAGTCCGAAATGACAGACTACCAACTGGGCGTCATCGGCGCGGGCAACATGGCAGAGGCCCTTCTGCGGGGGGCGATTGCAGCCAACGTGATCGACCACAACGCCGTGGTCGCTTCCGACCCTGTCTTCGACCGCCGCCAGTTCTTCACGCGCGACCTGGGCGTGACCACGATGGCCGACAACGCCGCCCCGGCCGGCTGCCCGCGGCTGCTGCTGGCGGTCAAGCCCCAGATGATGGCCGAAATGCTGGACGGCATCGCCGAGGCCGTCTCGCCCGCCGCGACCGTGATCAGCATCGCCGCCGGCATCCGCACGGAATTCATTTTCGAGAAGCTGCATCAGCGCGGGCGGATCGTGCGGGTGATGCCGAACACGCCCATGCTCGTGGGCGCGGGCATCAGCGCCTTGTGCAAGGGCCCCGGCGCCACCGACGCCGACCTGGCCTGGGCCGAGCGGCTCTTCGCCGCCTGCGGCGGGACCGTCCGCGTGGAAGAGCCGATGATCGACGCGGTGACGGCCGTCAGCGGCTCCGGGCCGGCGTACTTCTTCTACCTGATCGAGGCCATGGCCGCGGCCGGCGCCGCCGAGGGGCTCCCCCAGGACGTCGCCCTGCAACTGGCCGTCGAGACCTGCCGTGGGGCCGGCGAGCTGCTGGGAAAGTCCGGCGAGGCCCCCCAGGTGCTGCGGGCGAGGGTCACCAGCCCCGGCGGCACCACCCAGGCCGCTATCGAGTCGATGACGGCCGGCGGCGTCAAGGAGGCCCTGGTCGCGGGCGTCCGCCGCGCCGCCGAGCGCTCGCGCGAATTGGGGAAGTAGGAATAGCCCTGAGACGCCCCGGCCGGGGCGATTTCCTGTACACTCTCTCCATGTTCGGCTTCAAGCGGAGAAGAAGACAGCGGCTTCGCGACCGGCCGTTCCCGCCGGAGTGGCTGGCGATCCTCGAACGCAACCTCCCCTGCTACCGCGCGCTCACGCCGGACGAACAGAGGGAACTCCAGGGGCACATCCAGGTATTCCTCCAGGAGAAGCGGTTCGAGGGCTGCGCCGGGCTTCACATGAGCGACGAAATTCGCGTGTCCATCGCCGGCCAGGCCTGCATCCTGCTGCTGCACCGGGCGAGCGATTACTACCCCAAGATGAAGACCATCCTGGTCTATCCCCATCACTACGTCGCCCAGGGCGCCCGGCGGCTCTCGGGCGGGATCGTCCTGGAGGGGCCCGAATCCCGCCTCGGCGAGTCGTGGTATCGCGGGCCGGTGGTGCTGTCGTGGGACGACGTGCGGAAGGGAGCGGCCGACGCCCACGACGGGCACAACGTCGTCCTGCACGAGTTCGCCCATCAGCTCGACAGCGAGGACGGGGCACACGACGGGGCGCCGCTGCTGCCGCGGCGATCCATGTACGTCGCCTGGGCACGCGTCCTCGGCGGGGAGTACAAGCAGTTGATCCGGGACCTGGAGCGGCACCGCCGGACGATCCTGGACGAGTACGGCGCGACCAACCCGGCCGAGTTCTTCGCGGTAGCGACCGAGACTTTCTTCGAGAAGTCTCTCGCCCTGCGGCGCAAGCACCCGGAGCTCTACGAGCAGTTGAAGGCCTTCTACCGGCAGGACCCGGCCGGGCGGGGCACGAAGCAGGGGTAGACGGCAAGCGGCCACTTCGACCCGTAGGGTCGGCGTGACAATAGCCCAGCGATTCATCGCTGGGAACCCGGA
>CAYNYF010000143.1:0-2959 GCA_964401385.1 uncultured Planctomycetaceae bacterium
CCCCTGACCTTCTGCATGCCATGCAGACGCGCTCCCAACTGCGCCACGCCCCCGCCGTTACAGCCGGCCGGCCGCAACCCTCGGCGATCGCGCGACTACCGGGGTCCGCGGCGGCTTTGCTGCCACTTCTTCATAGCATCCCGCCGGTCGAAGTTCAACGTTTTTCCGGCCGGCGCATCCACATGGCAGGCAAGCTTTCTAGGCGCGGGCGCAGGCGACCGGTAAAATATCCGGCTTGCTGCGTGTGATGCTCCGAGCCCTGCGTGAAGGCCTTGGAGGCGAACGATGCAGGCGATATTCATACGACACGGCTCGGCCGAGCCGGCCCGGGCGGGCGCCGACGCCGACAGGAAGCTCACCGAAGAAGGCTTCGGCCAGGTCCGGGCGACGGCCGAGGCGCTCAAGGCGCTGGGCGTGAAGCTGGAAGTCATCCTGACCAGCCCGCTGGTGCGGGCCGCCCAGACGGCCGGGGCGGTCGCGGAGCTTCACGGCAACGCGGCGATCGAAGCGGCGGAGTTCCTCGCCCCTCCCTGCAACACCAAGGCCCTGCGGCAGCGGCTGGCAGAGCTGGCCGCGGCGGGCACTTCGGCCGTCGGCCTGGTCGGGCACACGCCCTCGCTGGAGGCGTGCATCGCCCAACTGGTGACCGGGACGCGCCAGGCCGGGCTGTCGCTGTCCAAGGCCGGGGCGGCCTGCGTGGAGATCCCCCCGGCCGAATCGTCCGACCCGCCGGAGCTGCTGTGGCTGATGCGGCGCGAGCAGTTGGCGATGCTCGCCCGGGCCGGACGCGGCTGAGCGAGAATCAACACGCGGGTGGAAGGAGTTTCGTGATGGACTGCAAGCAGGAGAACAACCTCGAGGATTGCGGCTGCACCTATAGCTCCTGCGACCGGAGGGGCGTGTGCTGCGAGTGCATCGCCTACCACCTGGCGAGCAAGCAGCTTCCCGGCTGCTGCTTCCCGCCGGCGGCGGAGAAGACATACGACCGCTCCTTCAAGGCCTTCGCCAAGGCGTGGAAGCTGTAAGCCCGGCGGCATGCGCCCGCTGACCGCCGCCTTCTTGAACTGATCCGCCGGCCGGCGGGCTGCCGCGCGGACGAGAACAGGACCAATGGCCAAGATTATTTATCCGCCTCATCTGGCCCGGAGAGTACTTGCCCTGGAAGCACCCGGCGGCAAGGCGGCCGCGGTCTCGCTGGTGGTGCCGACGATTACCGTTCCGGGCGAGCCGTTCACGGTGAAGGTCGCGGTGCTGGACGAGCTGGGCTATCCGTCGACGGAGTTCGACGGCGCGGTGAAGCTTCGCGGCCCGCTGGCCGGGGCGGGCGAAATCGAAGTGCCCTTCGTGAGGGGCCTCCCGGCCGTGGCCCACGTCGCCGGCGTTGTCATCGCCGCCGAGGGGCTGTATCGCTTCCAGGCCGACTGCGACGGCCGGGCCTCCCACAGCAACCCCACCCGATGCACCAGCGGGCCCGCGTCGCGCATCTACTGGGGCGACCCCCACGTGCACACCGTCTTGAGCGATTGCCACCCGGACCGCTGCCGGTCGGTGGAGTTCTGCTACGTCGCCGGCAAGTGGCTCAGCGGGCTGGAGTGGGTCTCCGCCGCCGACCACGTCTCCAACGGCCGCGGCAGCCTCGGCAAGTGGCGCCAGCAGGCAGCCACCTCCGAGCTGTTCGACGAGCCCGGCGTCTTCGCCACGCTGCCGGCCTACGAGGCGTCGCTGAAAGGCGGCGCCGGCGGCGACAACAACGTCTACATGCTCCGCTGGCCGGACATCTTCGTCGACGAGTACGACCAGGGGAACGTCGGCACCCTGTGCGAGAAGATGTCCGCCAACCTCCTCCCCGAGGAGTTCTTCGTCGTGCCCCACCACACCACGCGAACCGGCAAGCACGGCGAGATCAGCGACGACATCTACCCCGGCCCGGAATGGATGCCCGTCATCGAGATCCACTCCAAGTGGGGCACCAGCGAGTACCGCGGCAACCCCAACGGCCTGCACGAGATCCACCCCGGGCCCAGCTATGCCGTCGACCTGCTGGGGCGGGGGCTGCGACTGGGCTTTATCGGCGGCACGGACACGCACACGACCTTGCCCGCCGGGCACGACCGCGGAAACCCCGGACACATCAACCGCCCGCCCGGCATGACGGCCGTTCGCGCCCGGGAACTGACGCGCGAGGCCGTCTTCGGCGGCATCCGCGGCCGGAACTGCTACGCCGCCAGCGGCGAGCGGATCTACCTGGAAGCCGACGTCGCGGGCGCCCGGCCGGGGCAAAGCATTGAGTGGACGGACTCCAAGGCGCCGCGATGCATCAGCGTCACGGCCGCGGCCGCTGGCGACATCGCCTCCGTGGAAATCATTCGCAACGGGCAGGCGATTCACACGCAGCAGGGGCTCTCCTGGAAGATGGCCTTCGACTTCACGGACGCCGACGACCTGGCCGATTCCGCCCTGGCCTCGAAGGACCCTGGCGGGCTCGCCTACTACTACGTCCGCCTCACGTGCCGCTCGGGCGCCCAAGCCTGGTCCAGCCCGGTTTGGCTGTCGATCGGGTAGGCTGCTGGCGGGTTCCGCGCGCGCAGCAAGCGGGCCGACCCTTGGACCCGCCCGGGTTGCTGTTCATCTCAAACTGCCGCCTACCGGCGCTTGCGAGCCAGTGCGTAGGGTGCGTGCTTGCACGCACCTGTTACCTCCGTTTCAGCGCGTAGGGTGCGTGCTTGCACGCACGCGAATTGTCTGATCACCCGCAACGGCTGCGCGATGTGTCATTGCATGACAGGTGGCTGCAAGCAGCCACCCTACCGGCCGCCCGGCGCCGGCACGGAGCGCGTAGGGTGCGTGCTTGCACGCACGCAAATTGTCTGACCGCCGGCAACGGCTGCGCGATGTGTCATTGCGTGACAGGTGGCTGCAAGCAGCCACCCTACCGGCCGCCCGGTCCCGGCACGGAGTG
>CAYNYF010000144.1:0-2570 GCA_964401385.1 uncultured Planctomycetaceae bacterium
CATCGGCTTCCGCCACGCCGGCGAGGTCGCCCTCAGCTACCTGGACGGACACGTCGGGACCTTCCCCAGGGAGCGGATGCAAGATTACAGCTTCTTCGACTACGGGGGCTCCTCCGGCGATTGGCTGTTCAACTTCGTCGGCGACGACGGCTGCACCATGGCCACGCGCGGCCATCACGAGAACATCTTCCCCCCCAAGCACGGGGAGAGGGAATAGCACCGCGGGTATGCAAGGGCGACTGGGATGGAACGAACGCCGCCGGCGGGTAGGGCATATCTAACCTGCGCGCCGCCGTTGGCTTCCGTGCCGCGGGCGCCGAAGGCGTCGATCTATCGTCTCCGCCCTGAAATCCCCGAAAACCCTCTTTGACAAAACGATGGCCGGGGATATCATATAAAGTAGCGGTCAAATCGATTGAAGGGAGCGTGGGCCATGCGAGCAGACGAATCTCTTCTCAGACGCGCGAAGCATGCGAGGGCCTCGGCCTTCACCCTGGTTGAGCTGCTGGTGGTGATCTCCATCATCGCCCTGCTAATCAGCATGCTGCTGCCGACCCTGGGCAAGGTCAAGGAACGGGCGCGGACGCTGAAGTGCATGAACAACCAGAAGGTCATCATGGGCGCCATGCACCAGTACACCACCCAGATGCGGACGTACCCGCTGAACTACTCCTGGTACGGACAGCTCTGGATCAACAACGTGTCGGTCGCCGCCTGGCCGCGGTGGGCCCTGGGCGGGCTGTCGGGGTTCGTCAGCAGCATCACCGCCGGCCCCGGGGGCCCGGGTGACCTGCGGAACCTCGACGAGGGCGAGTTCCCGGGCGTTTACGTCTGCCCCGCGGCCGACCTGGACGCCGTCTACGCCGAGCACATGCTCGACAAGTACCACGCCTGCTACTGGACCAACATCGCCGTCCGCGTCAACCGGGGATGGAAGATCCTGTTCCACGGTTGGCCTATCGGGACGACGGGCATCCCGCCCGGCAATGACGAGCACAGCGGCGGGGAGGCACGCTACTTCGGACACATGTGCGCCGGGGTCAATCGTCACTGGCGCAGCGTATACATGCCGTCCCCCGACTATGTCAGCAACCCCTCCGGCGTGGTATTCTCCGGCGATACGAGCAACGTGGACTTCGCGGACCAGTACGGGTGGCACGACAACGCCGCCGGCGATTACAACATGAATCCAGGCTGGGGCTGGTTCGAGGGCTACATCGGCTTCCGCCACGCCGGCGAGGTCGCCCTCAGCTACCTGGACGGACACGTCGGGACGTTCCCCAAGGAGCGGTTGGAAGACTACAGCTACTTCGCCCACGCCGGGCATGAGACCACCGGCGACTGGCTGTTCAACCCCGTCGGCGACGACGGCTGCACGCCGGAGACGCGCGGCCATCACGAGACCATCTTACCGCCCAAGCACGGGGAGAGGGAATAGCACCGCGGGTATGCAAGGGCGACTGGGATGAAACGAACGCCGCCGGCGGGTAGGGCATATCTAACCTGCGCGCCGCCGTTGGCTTCCGTGCCGCGGGCGCCGAAGGCGTCGATCTATCGTCTCCGCCCTGAAATGTCGTAAACGCTTTTTGATAGAGCGACGGCCGCGAGTATCATGTCAATCGTCGAGCAAGTCTAATGAAGGGAGCCTGGACCATGCGAGCAGATAAATCTCTTCTCAGGCGCGCCAAGTATGCGAGGGCCTCGGCCTTCACACTGGTTGAGCTGCTGGTGGTGATCTCCATCATCGCCCTGCTGATCAGCATGCTGCTGCCGACCCTAGGCAAGGTCAAGGAACGGGCGCGGACGCTGAAGTGCCTGAACAACCAGAAGGTCATCATGGGCGGCATGCACCAGTACACCACCCAGATGCGGACGTACCCGCTGAACTACTCCTATTACGGACAGCTCTGGATCGACAACCAGCCGCTCGCCGCCTGGCCGCGGTGGGCCCTGGGCGGGCTGTCGGGGTTCCTCAGCGGCGTCACCGCCGGCCCCGGGGGCCCGGGTGACCTGCGGAACCTCGACGAGGGCGAGTTCCCGGGCGTTTACGTCTGCCCCGCGGCCGACCTGGACGCCGTCTACGCCGAGCACATGCTCGACAAGTACCACGCCTGCTACTGGACCAACATCGCCGTCCGCGTCAACCGGGGATGGAACAGGCTGTTCAATGATTATACTGGAACGGGACAGCCCCCCGGCTGGGACGTCGACAGCGGCGGAGAGGCACGGTACTTCGGATACATGTGCGCCGGGGTCGGTCGTCACTGGCGCAGCGTATACATGCCGTCCCCCGACTGGGTCAGCAACCCCTCCGGCGTGGTATTCTCCGGCGATACGAGCAACGTGGACTTCGCGGACCAGTACGGGTGGCACGACAACGCCGCCGGCGATTACAACATGAATCCAGGCTGGGGCTGGTTCGAGGGCTACATCGGCTTCCGCCACGCCGGCGAGGTCGCCCTCAGCTACCTGGACGGACACGTCAACACCTTCCCCAGGGAGCGGGTGCAAGATTACAGCTTCTTCAGCTACGGGGGCTCCTCCGGCGATTGGCTGTTCAACTTCGTCGG
>CAYNYF010000145.1:0-2341 GCA_964401385.1 uncultured Planctomycetaceae bacterium
GCTGCCGATGCTGGCAGATTCCCGGCGCGGATTCCTTGTCGTCAAGACCATCAACTTGGTTGTGGGTGCTGTGATCGGCGTGGCGGCGATGGTCGCAGGCTACTAAAGGAAACAAAGGGGTCGGGTACTTTTTTGGGTCGCGTTTGTGGCATGGGGGCGATCCTTTCTCGCCTGGGCGCCAAGGATTGCCGGGCGGTCAGGGCAAAGGTGGGTTGCTGCGCAACCGAGCCTAGGAATGCGCGCTGGCGAAAAGGTGGGTTGCTGCGCGGCGTGGCGCACGAATCCGGCCGCGAAAATGGGGTAGCATCGCCTACTTCGGTGGGACGAAGAGGCTGCCGAGGTTGTCGGCGACGATGACGTTCTGGCCGTGCCCGCCCAGGTCGACCAGGAGCCGCTCCAGCGCCCCTTCGTGCAGGACGTTGTTCTTGATGATGCTGTTTTCCAGCCGGCCGTAGACGATGCCGTAGCGCGGCGAGAACTGCCCCTGGCCGCGGTCGTCCCGGCCGACGGTCATGGCGTTGCCGGTGAAGGTGAGCCCGCGGGCGGCCTCGAACCAGACGTGGGCGCTTTCGTACTCGCCCAGCGGTCGCCAGTCGGGCTTGCCGCTGCGGTAGATGACGTTGCCGGTGACGGCCATGTGCTGGCAGGGGTGCCCCTCGCGCAGCCCCAGGCGAATGCCGGGCCCGCCGGAGCGGTCGATGTAGTTGCCGGTGATGTTGTAGTGGCTGCCGCCGGAGATGACGATCCCCCCGAGGCGGTTCCACTCGATGCGGTTGGCGGTCATCGTCACCGAGGAGTTTTCCTCCGGGGCGTGGTAGCCGGCGCCGCCGTTGCCGCTGAGCCAGTTGTCCAGGATGAAGCCGTCCCAGCCGCGGACGTACAGGGCCGAGCCGGCGTTGTGGCTGAGCATGCAGTGGCGGACGGAGAAGCACCAGATCCGCCCCAGCCGGACGCCGTCGCCGCTGAAGTGGCTGACGCGGCAGCGCTCGATGCGGGGGGCGTCCTCCTCGTTGCCGTAGTCGTCCTTGTCGAACAGGACGCCGTGGGTCTTACCGGGCAGCCTTCCCCCGTCCAGGCAGAGGCCGTTGATGGTGACGCCGACGGCGCCGGTCAGGTTCAGCATGCAGTCCGCGTCGGCGTCGGCGAGGCGGAGGATGGCGCCGCCGAAGTCGCGGTAGCTCCAGGCGGGCTCAGCCGCCAGGCCGGTGTAGGAGTGGAGCTTCAGCGTGGCCACGCGGTAAGACCCGGCCGGCAGGAGCACGGTGGCGCGGCTGCCGGCCGCGGCGTCGATGGCCTTTTGAATCGCGGCCGTATCGTCTGCCGCCCCGTCGCCGGCCGCGCCGAAGTCACGAACGTTCAAGGTGCCGTTGCTGGACATTCCGCCTGCCTTTCAGATGGAGAGGCCGCAGCGCCGCCGCTGCGCGAGGACGAGCATACACCAAGGGCCGTGAAATCCAAGGCGCTGCTGTATCTCCCCCCTGCTTTGCCGGCGGAAGCGCGGCCGGCGGGCCTACGCCAGCGCCTTTGCGCAGGCGACGGTGTTGGCCAGCAGCATGGCCACGGTCACCGGCCCGACGCCGCCGGGGACGGGCGTGATGGCGGCGACCTTCTCCTTGGCCGCCTCGAAGTCCACGTCGCCGACGGTCTTCATCGCCCGCTTGCCCTTTTCGTTCTTCAGCGGCTCGCCGGCCTCGTCGAAGCCCTTGGGAATGCGGTTGATGGCCACGTCGATGACGATCGCGCCCGCCTTGAGCATGTCGGCCTTGATCAGCGGGGAAAGGTCCGGCAGCTTGACCTCTTCGCCGGCCTTCTTCCGCCGGCTGTAGGAAAGCCAGCGGGCCTGGGAGACGCCGGTGGCGACGATCAGCACTTCGGCGCTGCGGGTGTGGGCGGCGAGGTCCTTGGTGGCGACGTGACAGACGCTGACGGTGGGCGATTCGTTCAGCGATTGCAGCAGGATCATGGCGATGGGCTTGCCCACGATCTCGCTGTGGCCGACGACGACGGTTTCCTTGCCGGCCAGGTCGGGGCAGGCGCGCTTGAGCAGCTCGACCGCGGCCATCGGCGTGCACGAGGCGACCACGCCGCCGCCGTAGAAGAGCCGCCCCATGTTCTCCGGGTGCATGCCCTCGACGTCCTTGGCCGGGGCGATCGCCACCTGCACCTTGCGGGCGTCGATCTGGGCCGGCACGGGCATCTGGAGGATCATGCCGGTGACCTTCTCGTCGGCGTTGAGCTGGCCGATCTTGCCCAGCAGGTCGTCCTGGCTCATCTCTGCCGGCAGATTCAGCAGCTCGTAGGCGATCCCCACCGACTCGCACGCCTTGGCCTGCATGTTGGT
>CAYNYF010000146.1:0-2125 GCA_964401385.1 uncultured Planctomycetaceae bacterium
CCGGATGACACGAACGCCCGAACACGAACTTACACACAATTAGTTACACCACTCGTGGGCGGAGTGACCGTCGGCCGCGGCGGTTCCGGCGGCCGTCCCTGCCCCCTTGCCCGCCGCATCCACCCACGCCCCCCACCGCGTTTGCGCTCAGGCGTGTGTGCCGGCCCGGCCTGATGTCCTGGAGCATGCGCCCGCGCGCCGCTACAGGATCGCGGGCATTCCCTCCTCCGCTTGGGCTCGGCCGCGCTCCACGGCCGGGGCCTTCGCAATCAGATCGGCCAGCATCCTTTCATACCGGGCGGCGCTGACGGGCAGTTTCACCTTCTTTCCCAGGTAGCCCGACAGCAAAATGGCGTTGATCGTCTCCTGCGACCACAGCCCCTGGGCCGCCGGGACCAGGACCTTCTTTCGCTTGCGCGTGAGCACGGCCTCGGCGAAGCACTTGTGAATGGCCGAGGGATCGTGCTCGCCGGCTTCCGGCAGCGGCTGCTCGTGGAGCTCCGGGCCGGCGTAAGGGTTCGGGCCGGCGTAGCCGCGGGCGAAGTCCACCAGGTCTTGCTCGTAGCGGATGTACCGGGTGAACTTGCCGTTGACGATGGTGACCGCCCCGGCCGTTCCGAAGATCTCGAATCGCCCGGCGTCCCCGTGGGCGGCGACGCTAACGTGGAGAGTGAAATTCACGCCGTTGGGGAATACCCCCGCGGCCGCGGCAATGTCTTCGACCTGGCTGTTGACGTGATAGATGTTGCTCCATGCCCCGGTCAGCTCGGCGGGTTTGTCCTCGGCCGCCAGATAGCACAGCAGGTCGATCTCGTGGGGGGCCTGGTTGATAAGCACCCCTCCCCCCTCGTCGCGCCAGGTGCCGCGCCAGCCGCCGAGGCTGTAGTAATAGTCGCTCTTGTAGTACGAGCCGGTCAGGCGGATGCACAGGACCTTTCCCAGCTCGCCGGACTGGATCATCTCCTTGGCCTTGACGAACGTGGGGTTGGACCGCTGCTGATAGTGGATGCCGCCGATCCGCCGAGTGCGGTTGATGGCCTTGACCATCTTGCGCGCGTCGGCGGGCGTGGCCGCCAGCGGCTTTTCAGTCAGAACGTCCTTGCCGGCCTCAACGGCGGCGATCACGTGCTCGGCATGCAGCGGATGGGGCGTGGCCACAATGACCGCGTCGACGTCGTCGCGGGCGACCATCTCGGCCGCGGCCGTGGTGCCCGGAAGGCCCAGTTTCTCGCTCTGGGCCTTCAGCCGCGGTTCGTTGATGTCGCACACAGCCGTAAGCTCATATGGCCCATCACGTTTGCCGAGGACCTCGGCGTGATAGGTTCCGATCAGGCCTGCGCTGCCGATAATCCCGAATCTTGCTGTCTTGGCCACGTCGTCTCTCCCGGTTCGAAAGAATGCAGTTTGTGCTGCAACCGGGATTTACCTTACCGCGCCCCGGCCGGGAAGGAAAGCGGCGACCCCCCTGAAATGGCGCCTCGCCGCCGGCCGGGCCGGAGGGCAAGATTTTTTTTATGGGTTCCTTGACGAACAAAAATCGAACCGGTAGACTACATGGAAAGGATCGGTCGAGCAGCATGGCCGTTCTTATAAGTGAAGGTTGTCCGGGCGTTTTCTGGCTTTCCGCGGCGCCGGTTGCTACGCTAGGCGTGTCGGGAAGTCCAGCTTAGGGCAAGAGCGCAGCCGACCGATACAATTCGGTGGGTGCGGCTTCCCTTTATGTCGGCCGGCAAATCAGACCTTGTGGGCGATGAGGCCCGCCAGGGCGCGGCTCTTTGACAAGTGAACAGTGCAGCCGTCATGAGGTTGTGACCGCACGCCCGCGACGATCACGGTCGCGGTCGCAGCGGTGAACAACCTTGGTCTTGCTATCGAGCAAGACCGACTCAGGATCCGCGTGGTGGCTTCCATTGGAAGCAACAAGGATTTTGGGTTTAGCCTTCCTTGCCGTCCGCAAGGTGCGGCAGGAAGATCGGACCGGGCCGAAAGGCTCGGTTGGCCAGTATCCCCTTCTCCTTGAACGGGAACCCCGGCGGGTAACGCCGTCGGGGCCGAACGATAATCAAGCGGAGGGTTTGATCCTGGCTCAGAACGAACGCTGGCGGCGTGGCTAACCCATGCAAGT
>CAYNYF010000147.1:0-1575 GCA_964401385.1 uncultured Planctomycetaceae bacterium
GTTGCCGAAGCTGACGAACTTGGAGAACCCGATCTTCTTTCCCTGGGCGTAGTCCAGCACGGCCGTGCACAGCGCGCCGGACTGGCTCAGGAACGCAATCCGCCCGGCCGCGGGCATCTTTCTGGCAAACGAGGCGTTCAGGGCCACACTGGAATCGGTGTTGATCACGCCCAGGCAGTTGGGCCCGACCAGCAAAATGCCGTAGTCCCGGCAGATTTCCTTGATGCGCTGCTCGCGCGCCAGCCCGGCCGGGCCGATCTCGCGGAAGCCGGCGGAGATGACGATCGCCGCCTTGACGCCCTTCTGCCCGCACTGGATCAGCGCCTTGTCGCAGACGACGGCGGGGAAGACGATCACCGCCAGATCGACCTGGTCGTCGATGTCGGTCACGTACCGCCTAGCCCGCACGGCGCTGATGGAGCGCTTGCCCGGGGCGACCGGATAGATCACTCCCTTGTAGCCGCTGGAGAGGATGTTGCGGAAGATGTCGTAGGGCACGGTTCCGGGCGTCGGCGTGACGCCCAGCACGGCCACGCTGCGCGGGTTGAAGATGGCGTCCAGGGGGCCGGCGCCCACCGGATCGCCCGCCGGTCGCGCCCCCCGCGCCGTCCGTGAGTTGATGTTCGTCTTCACCGCGACTGCCGGTTATTCTTTCCCTTGCCCGCTCTTGTATTTGGTCCACAGTTCGGGCAGCAGCTCCCTGGTCTTGGCTTCCATCTCCTCGTCGCTGATGGCGGTGAGCCGGCCGGCCTTCTCGTACTGGTCCAGCACCCAGCGGGCGAGCTTGTGGATCTTCATTTTGTTGACGCGCTGCTCGTCGGTCAGGCCGAGGTACTCGTTGACCCACACCACCACGCCGTCGGTTCCGCTCTTGTCGGTGATGGCGACTCGGGGCGGGCGGCCCAGGAGCTTGGCGGTGTCGAAGATGTTGTAGATCCGCTCGTCCTGGCGCAGCCCGCCGGCGTGGATGCCGGCCCGGGTGGTGTTGAAGTGCTTGCCCACGAATGGATAGTTGTCCGGAATGGGAAAGCCGATCGAGCGCATGTACTCGGCCAGCTCGGTAATGACCGTGGTGTCGATGCCGCACAGATCGCCCTTCAGGGCAATGTATTCGAAGACCGCGCCCTCCAGCGGCGGGTTGCCCGTCCGCTCGCCGTAGCCGAACAGAGTGGCGTTCAGGGCGTCGCAGCCGTACAGCCAAGCCGTCGCCCCGTTGATCAATACCTTGTGGAAGTCGTTGTGTCCGTGCCACTCCAGCCGGCTGCTGGGCATGCCCAGCTCCCGGTTGAGCTTGTAGATCAGCTTGGGAATGCTCCGCGGCAGCGACACGCCGGGGTAGCTGATGCCGAAGCCCATCGTGTCGCACAGGCGCACCTTGGCCTTCAGCGGCTCGGGCACCTGCTCGGACATCTCCAGGAGCCGCTCGACGAAGGGCAGGACGAACCCGTCAATGTCCGCCCGCGTCACGTCCTCCAGGTGGCACCGCGGCCGGACGCCGGCGGCGAGGGCGGCGTCCACCACCGCGCAGTACTTCTCCATGGCCTGTTTGCGGTCCATCTTCAGCTTGTGGAAGAT